>NZ_JCBCUX010000030.1:0-10203 GCF_059862645.1 Pseudomonas sp. MF08831
GGGCTTGCTCGCGAAAGCGGTGTGTCAGTCAGCGTATCTGTAGCTGATCCAGCGCATTCGCGAGCAAGCCCGCTCCCACTTTTTGATTGAGGTTTGGCTCAGCGATCGACGAGGTTGGCCAACTCCGAACCGTCCACATACCGCTGCAGATTCGCCAGGAACGTATCGGCAATCTCCTCTTGGCAGGCGCTGGTGGAATTCTTGCGTGAAGGCCTGGCGGGTGGTTGCTGAACCACTGACACCACTCAGAACAACTGTGGGAGCGGGCTTGCTCGCGAATACGGTGCATCCGTTACAAATAAGCTGACTGATCCACCGCATTCGCGAGCAAGCCCGCTCCCACATTTTGATTGAGGTTTGGCTCAGAGATCGACGAGGTTGGCCAGCTCCGAACCGTCCACATACCGCTGCAGATTCGCCAGGAACGTATCGGCAATCTCCTCTTGGCTGTTGGTCGAAATCGCCGAGGTGTGCGGCGACAACCTCACCCGCGGATGGCTGTACAACGGGTGCCCATCCGGCAGCGGTTCCGGCTCGGTCACGTCCAGCGATGCCAGGCCAACCTGACCGTTGTCCAACGCCTCCAACAACGCCTCTTGATCGAGCAAACCACCGCGCGCGATGTTGATCAGGTGCAGCCCTGGCTTGGCACTGCCGAGCACATCGCGGTTAACGATATGCCGCGTGCTCTCGGTCAGCGGCGCCGCCAGCACCAGATGGTCGGCGCGGGCGAACAGGTCGTGGATATCCCGAGCGGCTTCGACGCCGTCGACGTCAAAAGAGGCATGGCTTTGACGCAACGCAACCACGTTGATGCCGAGCGCCAACGCCTTTTGCGCGAGGCTTTTACCAATTGCGCCAAAGCCGAGAATGCCCAGGGTAGTGCCCTTGAGTGGGCGCAATGGCGTGAAATTCCAGTGGGCATCCTTCACCCAGATAGCCGGTAAATGCTTGGACGCGGCAAAGATCGCCGCCAGGGCGAACTCGGCGAGGTTGTCGGCGGCGCTGCCACGCGAGGTGGTTACCGGTGGGCCGTTGAACAGCCACTGCGGGTAGAAGTCGATGCCCGACGAGACCAGATGCACCCACTGCGCGCCGTACGGCCAGCCCGGCGGCGGGGTGTCCGGCGCGGTGTAGCCGCGCACGTTGATCGGGCGCAACAAGAGGATATTGGCCTGGGGCGGCAAGTCACTCGGCACACCAGCAGGCACGCCGATCACCTGGGCTTCAGGATGAATCGAGGCGAGGCGTTCGCGGATCACCGCGTTGTAGTCTTCGTCCAGCTGGCTGGCAATAATCACCTGACTCATGAGCGTTCCTTATTCATTTTGGGCCACGTTGGGCGAACACAGCTTTGCCGACGCCTTGCAGCACGGCGTCGTTTTGTGGGGTATGCACGCGGCTGCACAGCACATCGCGGTAATGGCGTTGCAGCGGGCTGTGGCGTGACAGGCCGGGGTTGCCCGAGGCTTCGATGGCCAACTCGACGGCGCGGATCGCGTTGCCGGTCACCAGGTACTTCAACTGCGCGGCATTCGCGGCCGGTGTGTGGCCTTCAGCGGCGGTATCCAGCAGGCTGCGGTTGGCAAACAGCAGCGTGTCGATATGGCCGACGGTTTCCTGAAAGCGCGGCAAGGTCGACAGCGCTGCGCCCAGATTGGATGGTTTGCGCTCCTCCAGCCATTTCACCAGCCAGTCCCGTGCAGCCTGGGCCACGGCGTCATACACCGAAGACAGCAACACTGACATCCACAGGAAACCATCGCCATCCAGCTCTGGCTGCGGCGCACTCCAGGGGCTCACGCTGACGGCGTGGTCCAGCGGCACCAGCACGTTGTCGAGCACCACTTCATGGCTGCAGGTGGCGCGCATGCCCAAGTGGTCCCAGGTGTCGATGATGCTTATGCCGGGGCTGTCCTTGCGCACCAGCCAGGCACCCACCAACGGGTCGGCGTCATCGCTGCGCGCCCATACGCTGAACCAGCTCAGACCATGGCTGCCGGTGGAGTAAATCTTGCGCCCACTGATGCGCCAGCCTTCGGCGGTGCGCACGGCGGTGGTCGCCGGCAGGCCGCCCCGCGCCGGGGTGCCGAGGTCGGGTTCGACGCGCAGGGCGTTGATCAGCGCGCCGTTGCGCACCGCGTCTTCGGCCACTTGCACGCGCAAGTGCTGGGGCCAGGTTTTGCTGTCTTGCAAGCGCGTGTGTTGCAGGTACTGCATCACCAGGATCAGCGCGGTGGAGGGCTCGCCCTTGGCAATCGCGCTGATCGCCTTGCGCGCCTGGGGCAAGCTGGCACCGCCGCCGCCCAAGGATTTGGGCACAGTGAGGGCGACCAGGCCGTGGTCATGCAGCAGCTTAAAATTGTTGTGGGGGAAGGCACCGCTGGCGTCGTACAGGTGCGCGGTGCTTGCCAGCTCGGCGCTGAGGCGTTCGAGCAGGGCTTCGAAGTTGGCGACTTCCACGCAGCGTAAGGAAGGTTGGGACGTCATGAGCATGTACTCGGTCAAAAATGTGGTCTTAGATAGCGATACGCACGGGCTGTTGGCTCAACAAGCGCTCCACCACCTGCAACACCGGCTCGGCCTCGGTACGCACCAGCCAGTCCGGGCTGACCTCGACAAACGCCACCGTGCCGTCCTGGGCAATCACCACCACGGTTGGCTGCGGCAATTCCCACGTACCGGTACCGGTGGTTTCGCCGATGCTGCTGCCCTTGGCCAATGCCGCATTGCGCGAGGCTTCGTCAAAGCTGTAAAGAATGCCCAGGTGCCGCCCGAGGGTGTTGTCCGGGTCGCTGGCGACCAGCAGTTTGAGGCTATGGCGGGTCTTGATCTCGACCAGGCGCTGTGGCACTTGCGGGCTGACCGCCACCAGCGGCACGCCCCATTCACGCAGGCGTGGGTAGAGCTGGCGCTCGTAATAGGGCAGGGCGATGTTGCACGCCGGGCAGCCGGCAAAACGGAAGAAAATCAACACTGCCGGCCCGTCGGCCAGCAGCAGGTCGAGGTTCAGTTCGCCGCCTTCCACATTGAGCAAGGTGAACGGGTCCAGCGCATCGCCCACCTGCACATACGCGTCGGGCTGCGCTTCATCCACCAGGCGCTGGCGCTGGTCGATATTGACCTGCAACGCCGCCGGCGCCCACGTGGCCACACGTTCGGCATGCAGCTCAGCTAATTGACGGTTGAGGGATTCGCTCATGCCAGCGCCTCCTGTTGTTCTTCGACCTCGGTGGCGACGCTGTAACGGTTGGCCGGCACGTCCAGGCCCAGGTTGTCGCGCAGCGTGTGGCCGCTGTACTCGGTGCGGAACAGGCCGCGCTGTTGCAGCACCGGCACCACCAGCTCGGTGAAGTACTGCAAGCCATCCGGCAGCACCGAGTTGATGATGAAACCATCGCTGGCGCCGGTTTCGAACCAGGTCTGGATCGCATCGGCGACTTGCTCCGGGGTGCCGACAAAATCGCGTTTGGGCCGCGAGAAACGCAGGGCCACTTCGCGCAGGGTCAGGCCTTCGTCCTTGGCCAGTTGCTTGATGCGCTCAGAGCCGCCTTTCTGGCTGTTGGCGCCCAGGTCGCCGAGTTCCGGGAAGGGTTCGTCCAGCGGGTATTGGCTGAAGTCGTGGTCGTTGAACGGGCGGCCGAGGGCGACGATGGCGTCCTCCACGGTGACCAGGTCCACGGCCTGCTGATAGCGGCTTTGCACCTCGGCGGCGTCACGACCGACAATCGGGCGGATGCCCGGCAGGATCGACAGGCTGTGGGCGTCGCGGCCAAAGCCCTTGGCGCGGCGCTTCAAGTCGGCGCTGTAGGCTTTGGCTTCTTCAATGTGCTCGACGTGCACGAAAATCGCATCGGCGTTTTGCGCCGCAAAGTTGCGCCCATCCTCCGAGGTGCCGGCCTGGAAAATTGCCGGTTGGCCCTGGCGCGAACGCGCGATGTTCAGCGGGCCTCTGACCGAGAAAAACTCGCCTTTGTGGTTCAGCGCGTGCAGCTTGTGCGGGGTGAAAAACTCGCCACTTTGCTTGTTGTAGGTAAAGGCGTCGTCTTCCCAGGAATCCCACAGGCCCTTGACCACGTTGAGGTGTTCCTTGGCGATGCGGTAGCGCACGGCATGCGGTGGGTGCTCGGCCTTGCCGAAGTTGTCGGCGGTGCCGCTGAGCCATGAGGTGACCACGTTCCAACCGGCGCGGCCGCCGCTGATGTGGTCCAGGGACGCAAACTGGCGTGCCACCTGATAGGGCTCGCTGTAGCTGACCGTCACCGTGGCAACCAGGCCAATGTTCGTGGTCAGTGCGGCGAGGGCCGAGAGAATGGTCAGCGGCTCGAAGCGGTTGAGGTAGTGCGGGCTGGACTTGGCGTGGATATGCAGGCTGTCGGCGATGAACACGAAATCGAATTTGGCGCCTTCGGCCAATTCAGTCTGCTGCTTGTAGAAACCAAAATTCGTACTGGCATTCGGTTGCGCCTGCGGGTGGCGCCATTCACCCCAGCCGTGACCGACGCCGTGAACCATGGCGCCCAGCTTCAAATGGCGTGGCTGCAATTGACCTGGCTTGCTCATGTGTAGCTCCTTGCTTAGCGCGATGCTTGGGAAGTGGGAAAACGCTCGGCGTTAAAGCTCTTGTCGAAACCCTGCGACACGTCGATGTGCCTGGGCAGCAGGCCTTCCTTCTGATAGGTGTCGGCCGTGGCTTGCAGGCCGCTGATCACGCTGTCGTCGATCACGACGGGGCTCAGATGAGTGTCCTTGGCCACCTCGACGTGCACCGCCAACGGCAGGCCGGTGATTTTCGATTGGGCGGCAGCGTATTCATTGGGGTGCGCATTGGCCCACGCATAAGCGCGATCGACGCGGGCGACAAAGTCGTCCAGTTGCGCGCGTTTTTCGCTGATGGCCTGTTGGGTGGCCGCAAAATACAGGTGGTTGCTCAGTAACGGGTTGCCGCTGACCAGCACCCTGGCCTGGCTTTGTGAGGTGACCACTGTGGTGTACGGGTCCCATGTGGCCCAGGCATCGACGGTGCCGTTATCGAGCACCAACCGCGATTCGGCGGGCAGCAGGAATATGAATTGCACATCCTGGGTGGTCAGCCCGGCGCTGGCCAGGGCCTTGATCGCCAGGTAGTGGCCGATGGAGCCGCGGCCGGTGACGATTTTCTTGCCCTTGAGGTCGGCCACCGTCTTGATCGGTGAGTCCTTGGGCACCACCAGGGCGGTGGTGTTGCGCCCTTCGGCGTGGATGATGCTGACCACTTTGAGCGAGGCGCCGGCGCCCAGAGCAAACACATACGGCGCATCACCGAGCGCACCAACATCCACGGCGCCGGCATTCAGGGCTTCGCCCAACGGTGAGGCGGAGGGGAATTCCGACCATTGGAGGGTGTAGGGAACGTTTTGGGTTTCGCCCGAGGCTTCCAGCAGGGCCTTGATGGTGGATTTTTGATTGGCCACGCGCAGCGGTTGCAGGTCGGCGGCCTGGGCGGTGGTGAGCAGGCCAAAGGCGAGGGCGGTGCCCAGCAACAGGCGTTTGAACGCAGGGGTAAAGGTCATGAGCGGTAGATTCCAGACAGATCGAAAAGGTGTGGGTTACCTCCGCCTGGAAAGGGGTCGGTGCGGCCTGCCCCGGTCCGGGGCAGGCGTTAAGGGGGCTCAGATCACATAGAAACCATGGGTGCCGTCGCGGGCCAGCTGCTCGACCAGGCCGAACTCCCAATCCAGGTAGGCCTGCATGGCTTCCTTGGGGCTGTCGGTGCCTTCGTACGGTCGGCGGTAGCGGTCGATACGCGTTGAGGCCAGGTGCGTTTCTCCTGTTTCCAGCGGCAGTTGTTCGGCGATCCAGTGGGTGGTGCCGCCTTGCAGCAGGAACACCGGCTTGCCGGTCAGCGCTTCGACTTCAGCCACCGCCAGGCGTGCCAGTTGGCTGGTGCCGCAGGTCAGCACATAACGCTCGGCGGGCGGTACCTTGGCCAGCGCCTCGGGCAATTGCGCACGCAAGACCCAGTGAGCACCGGGAATGTGGCGCTTGACGTAATTGACGCTGGGGGTGAAATCCAGCACCGCCGTGTCGCCGTGGGCGAGCCACTCCGCCAGGGTGTGCGGGCTGATCAACTCGGCTTGCTGCGGCGCCGGCACGGGTGCTACCCAGGCACCGGTTTCGCTGAAGTGCGCCGTTTGCAGGTCGTCGAGCACATGCACCTCCCAGCCCAGTTGCGCGAGCCAGGAGGCGGACATGTTGGCCCGTACGCCGTCGTCATCCGCCAGCACCAGGCGCGCACCGCGCACGCTGGCGACGTGATCGGTTTCCTGCACCAGCTGGCCGCCCGGAGTAGAGCGTGCGCCAGGCAAGTGGCCGGCTTCGAATTCTTCCGGGGTGCGCACATCGAACAGGTACGTGGTGCGGTGCGGTTCCTGCTGCCAGCGTTGCAGATCAGCCAAAGTCGCACGGCCGACGCGGGCTTTGTCGGCCACGCGGCGCGCGTCCCGGGCGGCGATCTGGCGGTGTTCTTCGCGGGTTGGCGCAAAGCGCCGCGACTGGCCGTGGGCGAGTTTCTGCCCGGCCAGGGTCCAGCCGATGGTGCCGTTACGCAGCGCCGACACCGGGTTGGCGATGCCAGAGTTGATCAGCGATTGAGTGCCAATAATGCTGCGCGTGCGCCCGGCGCAGTTGACGATGATGCGGGTGGACGGGTCCGGCGCCAGTTCACGCGCGCGCAGCACCAGCTCGGCACCGGGCACGCTGATGCCGGTGGGGATGCTCATGGTCTGGTATTCGTCGAAGCGGCGCGCGTCGAGCACCACCACGTCGGCTTGGTTATTGAGCAGGGCCTGGACTTCTTCGGCGGCCAGGGACGGCGTATGGCGCTCGCTCTCGACCAGCTCGCCAAACGCCTTGCTCGGCACATTGACGTCGATAAACAGCTCGCCACCGGCCTTGCGCCAACCGTCCAACCCCCCTTCAAGCAGGCTGACCTGGGTGTAGCCCAGCGCAACCAGGCGCTCGGCAGCGCGCTGCGCCAGCCCTTCACCGTTGTCGTAGACGGTGACCTGGGTATCGCGCCGTGGAATGCGCGCGTACACCTCCAGCTCCAGTTTGGACAGCGGGATATTCGCAGCGAACAGCGGGTGCGACTCGGCAAACGGCGCTTCTTCGCGCACATCGACCAGGGCGACTTCTTCACGGTCCAACAGGGCCTGACGGATCTGGGCGAAGCTGCGGTTCGATACGGTGGTCATAGGGCAGGGCTCTTTTCTTTGGACAAATCCCAGATGTTCGGGAGGTAGGCGTTGGAATAACCGGAGATAAACAGTTTCTCGCTGCCGTCGGGCTGATACACCGCGCGGCGTACCGCACCGATATTGGCGCCGTACACATGAATGCTGATCGACACCTGGTCGCTGTGGGCATTGCTGACCTGATGGATATCGCCGACCTTGGGCGACACGGCCTCGACCTGACCCGGCACCAACTGAATCGGCTTGCCCTCGGCAACGAGGCGGCCGTCGGGTGCGCGTTCAAAGCCCTGGGAAAATTCCGAACCGCGCAGCATGCCGATCAAGCCCCACACGCGGTGGTCATGAATCGGCGTGCTTTGCCCCGGCCCCCACACAAAGCTGACGATGCTGAAGCGCTGGCGCGAATCGGCATGCAGCAGAAATTGCTGGTAACGCGCGGGGTCGGGTTGGGCGTATTCGTCGGGCAGCCAGTCATCGTGGCTGACCAGTTGCGCCAAGAGCTTGCCGCCACGGTGCAGCAGGTCGCCTTCGCGTGGATTGCCGTCGATCAATTCCGCCAGGGCGCCTATAAAGGCTCTGAGTCTCTCGGGGTGTCGGGCCTGGGTCATGGCACTTCCATCGCTGCTTTAACGGGGAGGGTTTGATGGGTTTATATAAGCATAATGTTTATAGTTAATATGCTATTTTTTAATGATTAGCTTATAGCTTTAGGTAATTTAGAACCGGTCTGCATAGCGTTAGACGTTATCGATCACAGCGTGGACTATCCATGCAGCGTTCCTGCAACTATGCTTCGCACACATCTTAATGACTGTTCTCTATGTGCGGCCCAAATGAAAATTGACGATATCGATGCCTTTGTCGAAGTGATTCGTTGCCAGTCCATCAGCCATGCCGCCGAGTCGTTGCAACTGACCCAGCCGGCCATTACCCGCCGCGTGCAGAACTTCGAGCAGGCGCTGGGTGTGGAGCTGTTCGACCGCAACACCAAGCCCCTCAAGCCTACGCTGATCGGTACGCGCGTTTATGAACAATGCCGGCTGATCCTGCGCGAAATGGATGCCCTGCGCGAACTGGTGGCCACCGATGCGCCGCCGACCGGCGTATTGCGCCTGGGCGTGCCGCAGACCATCGGCGACGTGGTGCTGCTCGATGCGCTCAAGCACCTGCGCACCGAATACGCCGACTTGCGCACGCAAGTCGCCACGGGTTGGGGCAGCCAACTGGTCGGCAAGATCGAGCGCGGTGAACTGGACGCGGCGGTGGCGTTGTTTCCGGCAGGCAAGATTTTCCCGGACAACATCGTCGGTGAGTCCATCGGCAAAATGGAGTTGGTGGTGGTGTGTGCCAAGGCGCAGTTGCCGAAGAAGCCGTGCAAGTTGGCCGATGTGTACCAGAACGGCTGGATTCTGAACCCGGATGGCTGCGGTTTCCGGGCCGGCTTGCAGCGCACCTTGTCTGATCAGGGGTTGGCATTGCGGGTGAACCTGGAAACCTTCGGCACCGAGTTGCAATTGGGGCTGGTGGCAGACGGTTTGGGTTTGGGGCTGGTGCCGCGGCCTTTGCTGGAGCGCAGCGCTCACCGTGAGCAGCTGGCGGTCATGCCGCTCAAGGATTTCAAGCCGGTGATGGATTTGTGGCTGATCTATCCGCATTTTCTGGGCAACCTGCAGGGGCCGGTGGATGCGTTCGGCAAGCTGGTCGCGGACTCGCTGCACAAGATCCGCAACGCCGCCTGAGCGAGAGATGTGGTTTTTATAAAAAAAAATAATAATTAGCTTAGATTAAAATGTGCTTTTTATTATTTTTCGGCATCCCCTAGGCTGCCTGGAAGTCCTTAAGGCCATCCAGGAAGTTTTGCCATGAGCAGCGTCACCTCTCTATCCAGCGTTTCCAGCAACGTCCGCCAGCGCGTATCGCCTGAAGAGTGGGAGGTGCGCGTCAAACTGGCCGCGGCCTATCGGCTGGCGGCGTTGTACAAGTGGACCGATCACATCTACACGCACTTCTCGGCCCGCGTGCCGGGTCCGGATGAGCATTTCCTGATCAATGCCTTTGGCTTGTTGTTCGATGAAATCAGCGCGTCCAACCTGGTCAAGGTTGACCTTGACGGCACGATTGTCGACGACCCTACGGGCCTGGGCATCAATTACGCAGGTTATGTGATTCACAGTGCCATCCACGGCGCGCGGCATGACCTGCAAGCGGTGCTGCACACGCATACCCGTGACGGTATTGCGGTGTCGGCGCAGAAGGACGGGCTGTTGCCGATTTCCCAGCACTCTATCGCGTTCTCCGGGCGTGTCGCGTACCACGGCTATGAAGGCGTGGCGCTGGACCTGGACGAGCGTGAGCGGTTGGTGGCGGACCTGGGGGACAAGAGTGTGATGATTTTGCGTAACCATGGGTTGTTGACGGCGGGGGTGAGCGTTGAGCATGCGTTTCAGCAGCTGCAGGGGCTGGAGCGTGCGTGCAATATTCAGGTGGCGGCGCAGGCGGGCGGGAATGCGCAGTTGATCTTTCCGCCGGCGGAGGTGGTGGCCAAGGTTGAAGAGCAGGCCAGGGTGTTCAGCAACGGGGCCGGACCGGGTGTGGCGCGGCATTGGAATGCGTTGGTTCGGCAGTTGGAGCGTACTGATACCGAGTATAAAAACTGACGTCGGTAGTGGTGGGGGGCTTGGGGGGTGGTTTGTTTGTGAGGGGGGGGTGTTTAGGTAGATTGGGGGCATATCCGTTGCTGCGGTCACGGCGGCTGGCGGTTCCGCTCTTACAGCGGGTCACTTTTGGCAAACGCCCCAAAAGTAACCAAAAGGTCTTTGCCCCACCACTCGGCACCTCGCCTAGGCTCGGTGTGCCCTCACTCCGGCTTGAATCCGTGGGCCGCCGTGACGGGCCATCCATGGCCCAACACGGCTAACCCGGCGTCCTGCCGGGTTACCCACGGATTCAAGCCTGCGTTCGGCCAGCG
>NZ_JCBCUX010000031.1:0-5763 GCF_059862645.1 Pseudomonas sp. MF08831
GTCCAACATTTCGGGGTCAGATCATTTAAGTGGACACCATTTCTAGCCTTTTAAGCGGGTCTTTCCATGCAGTCACAACGCCGTTCCTATTCAAAATCCTTCAAGGCCCAAGTTGTCCAAGAGTGCGCCCAGCCCGGCGCATCGATTGCCAGCGTCGCGCAGAAGCACAGCCTTAACGCGAACCTCGTCCATAAATGGATTAGGGTACTCACGAACAAAACCATGGCGCTGCAACCTGCTTTCATTCCAGTGCCCTTGCCGCTAGCCGGAGGACATTCGCAGGCAGCTTCATCGAGTATCTGCATTGAAATCCAGCACCCGCGTGGCACCGTCAAAGTGAACTGGCCGACCGAAAGCGCTGTCGCCTGTGCCACCTTTCTGCGAGACCTATTGGTATGATTCGGATCGATGCCATCTGGCTTGCCACCGAGCCTATGGACATGCGCGCCGGTACCGAGACCGCGCTGGCCAGGGTGATCGCGGTGTTCGGTGTGGCGAAGCCGCACTGCGCATACCTCTTCGCTAATCGCCGTGCCAACCGAATGAAAGTCTTGGTGCATGACGGTGTGGGCATTTGGCTGGCAGCGCGACGATTGAACCAAGGCAAGTTTCATTGGCCCGGCATCCGTCACGGATCGGAAGTCGAACTCGATAACGAGCAACTTCAAGCCTTGGTACTGGGTTTGCCGTGGCAGCGGGTCGGCGCAGGCAGCGCGATCACAGTGCTTTAGCCCCTGCCATTAGCCCATCGGTTTATCGCTGTTGACGACCTGCTCTGACACAATCAGCGGCATGACTTCCTCGCCCAATCTCGACCAGATGACACCGGAACAGCTGCGCGGCTTGGCCGAACAGGCTATGCAGTTGCTGTCCCAGGTCGACTCCATGAGCCAGAAAATCCAACGCCTCGAAACGGTCAACGAGCAACTGGCTCATGAAATCGCCATCCTCAAGCGACACAAGTTCGCCAAGCGCAGCGAGCAACTGAGCCCCGACCAAGGCAGTCTGCTCGATGATCTGCTCGATACCGATATCGCAGCTATCGAAGCCGAGCTGAAGGCAGCCAATCCGCCGGCCGCACCGGCCGAGCCACGTAATAAGCCCAAGCGTGCACCACTGCCGCCGCAGTTTCCGCGAACCGTGATCCGTCACGAACCAGAGAATACTCAGTGCGTGTGCGGCTGCCAGCTTCAGCGAATCGGCGAAGACGTCAGCGAGAAGCTCGATTACACTCCGGGCGTGTTCACCGTTGAGCGGCATGTGCGTGGAAAATGGACGTGCCGTCAGTGTGAAACACTGATCCAGGCGCCTGTACCGGCCCAAGTGATCGACAAGGGCATCCCGACCGCAGGCCTGTTGGCCCACGTGATGGTGGCGAAGTTCGCCGACCATTTACCGCTGTACCGGCAGGAGAAGATTTTTGGTCGGGCCGGACTGCCCATCGCCCGTTCGACACTGGCGCAATGGGTCGGACAGACCGGTGTGCAGCTCCAGCCTCTGGTCGATGCGCTGCGTGAGCATGTGTTGGCCCAGGGCGTGATCCACGCCGATGAGACCCCGGTTCAGATGCTCGCACCAGGCGAAAAGAAAACCCACCGCGCTTACGTGTGGGCCTATAGCACCACGCCTTTCTCGGCCCTCAAGGCCGTAATCTACGACTTCAGCCCCAGCCGTGCCGGCGAACATGCGCGTAACTTCCTGGGCACGTGGAACGGTAAGCTGGTCTGCGATGACTTCGCCGGCTACAAGGCCAGCTTCGAGCTGGGCATCACCGAAATCGGCTGCATGGCCCATGCACGCCGCAAATTCTTCGACCTGCATGCAGCCAATAAAAGCCAGTTGGCGGAGCAGGCGCTTCACTCGATTGGCGGGTTGTATGAAGTCGAGCGACACGCCAAGGAAATGAGCGACGAAGACCGCTGGCGATTACGTCAGGAAACAGCGGTGCCCATCGCTGAAAAACTGCATGAGTGGATGTTGGCCCAACGCGAACTTGTGCCCGAGGGTTCGGCCACGGCCAAGGCCCTGGATTACAGCCTTAAACGCTGGGTAGCGCTGACGCGCTACTTGGAAGATGGTGCTGTACCCATCGACAATAACCAGATCGAGAATTTGATCCGGCCGTGGGCGCTTGGGCGCTCGAACTGGTTATTTGCCGGGTCGCTGCGCAGTGGAAAAAGGGCGGCGGCAATCATGAGCCTGATCCAGTCGGCGCGTATGAATGGGCACGATCCGTATACCTATCTCAAGGATGTGCTGATGCGGCTGCCGACACAGCGGGCGAGCGAAATCACGCAATTACTCCCGCAGCATTGGATGCTTGCCTGAGACAGGCTAAGTGGACTTCGCCAAATAGTCAGCTCAAAGGCTGACTTGTATCAACAATTCGGAAGCGACTTTTCTCAGCATATAGGTTTCGCGCAGAATTGATTGCCCCATCGAAGACTCGTGACGCTGCATAACGGCTTCATTGTGCGTGATGGCTTCATGCAGGTTGATCCAGACAGGCCGCATACCATTAGCGATTTCGTGGCTTTCCATTCTCACGGGCTCTAGCTGGGGCGCTACTTCGCATTGATAAAAATGCGAGGTCATGTGCATCAGATCGTACTGTGGCCCCCAGTAGGGCCGGTACTCCTCAATGTAACCGTAGTGCTGGAGCACCTTTATGTCACGAGCACCAGTCTCTTCCTCAAGCTCACGCTTCAGGCCTGTGACAATGTCCTCGTCACCATCAAGGCCGCCTCCAGGAAAGCTGAAGTCGTTATAGCGCTCGGTGAACAGCAACAGGATCTGTTCATCCCGCATCACGATGCCGCGTGCTGCATGTCGACGGAATACTCTGCCCTGTTTGGATTTCAGCTCGGGGTGAACAATTTCAGTTATGAGTTGCATGTGGTCTCGTTACGGCAAAATCAGTTAGTCATCGTCCAGGGTGGCCACGGCATTTCCGCAGTTCTGGAAATACTGTGGCCAGTGGAACTGGCTCAGCGAAGCAGCAATACGGGTAAAGTGGATGTTCGCAGCATCGTCGTGGTCGTGCTGCCTACCAGAAACTGCCTGATGCGTGAGTGCCCGTACGCCCCCATGACCAAGAGGTCAATGCCGTGCTCTGCCTGATACGCATGAAGTACCGACTCTACTTCGCCTGGGCGGATCTCGGCATGCACTAGCGGGCCAGAAGAGGCAAGTGTGGTTCGTGCTTTCTCCAGCTCGTTCTGGTTTTCTTCAGAGTCCGTACCAACCATGACGATATGAATTGGCAGGTCTTCGCACAGCGGGCTTGAAGCAAGCATCTGTACGGTCTTGTGGCCTGTAGCGCTGCCGTCAAATGCCACCATGATCGTTTCAGGTTTCCTGAAATGGCTGGTTGTAATCAGGATGGGGCGGTGGATTGTTCGGACTACCGCTTCAATCTGGCTGCCAAGACTTTGGGCACTGCGCGTGCTGTCCTCACCGACTCTTCCAATCACCAGTAATCGAATATCGTCTTGGAGATCGCTCAGGCTCTCGACGAGATGGCCATGGCGCTGCTTCAGATCAGGTGACATGGCGCCAGAGATGACTGTTCGCTCGCGAGCTTTTTCAAGCATGTGCTGCCCATGCTCCAAGGCCAGTTTTGCACGCTGCGCATCCAGCGTGGCCAACTCTTCCAGTAGATGTTCTCTGCTACCGAGACCGATATTGCCGCTGAGGTCAGCGGATGCAGGATATTTTTCCCTATCCAGCACATGGAGCAAGGTCAGGGGAGCGCTGAGTCGTTGCGAGGCCCATGCTGCGTAATCGCAGACCGCCAATGAGGATTGTGAGTTATCAATGCATGCCATTACGTGGGTCATTGTCGTTCTCCTTAGTGGCTCATGAGCTTGTCGATGGCACCGGGTTTGTCATGCACGCCGAAGCGGTCAACGATTGTTGTGCTGGCTTCATTGAGACCGAGCACTTCAACCTCAGCGCCTTCACGGCGGAACTTGATCACGACCTTATCCAGCGCTGCGACGGCGGTGATATCCCAGAAATGCGCTTGTGTGAGATCGATGGTGACTTTGTTGAGCGCTTCCTTGAAGTCAAAAACTTCAGTGAACTTGTCCGCAGAGCTAAAGAACACCTGGCCCACGACGCGGTAAGTCCGATGCGATTCCGTCTCTTCCAAAGTGCTCTTGATATCCAGGTAGTGCCCAACCTTATTGGCAAAGAACAGCGAAGCCAGCAGCACACCTACCAGTACGCCGTAGGCTAGGTTGTGAGTGGCCACGACGACCACGACGGTCGCCACCATGACGAGGTTGGTCGACAGCGGATGCTCTTTCAGATTGCGCAAGGAATCCCAGCTAAAGGTGCCGATGGACACCATAATCATCACAGCCACGAGTGCCGCCATAGGGATTTTGGAGAGCCATTCGCCAAGAAATACCACCATCAGCAGCAGGAAAACGCCGGCACACAATGTCGAGAGACGGGTGCGGCCACCAGATTTCACGTTGATGATCGACTGGCCGATCATGGCGCAACCTGCCATGCCGCCAAGCATGCCGGCAGCGATGTTGGCCACACCCTGGCCTTTGCACTCGCGGTTTTTGTTGCTGGTGGTATCGGTCAGGTCGTCGACGATGGTCGCGGTCATCATCGACTCCAGTAGGCCTACAACTGCCAGCGCAGCGGAGTAAGGAAAGATGATGCGCAGGGTTTCAAAGTTCAGCGGCACTTCAGGCCACAGAAAAATCGGCAGCGTATCCGGCAGTTGGCCCATGTCCCCCACGGTACGGATATCTAGCCCCAGATAAATGGCGATGGCAGTCAGGGTCAGGATGCACACCAGTGGTGAGGGAACCAGCTTGCCGATCTTAGGTATATACGGAAACAGGTAGATGATTCCAAGGCCCGCTGCGGTCATCGCGTAGACGTGCCAGGTCACGTTGGTCAATTCAGGTAACTGCGCCATAAAAATCAGAATCGCTAATGCGTTCACAAAACCCGTGACCACAGAGCGAGAGACGAAGCGCATCAGCGAACCTAGCTTCAGGTAACCCGCGAGGATTTGAAGTACCCCACAGAGCAACGTGGCTGCCAGCAAATACTGAAGTCCGTGCTCTTTAACCAGAGTGACCATGAGAAGTGCCATGGCGCCGGTAGCCGCCGAGATCATGCCGGGACGACCGCCGACAAAGGCAATAACAGCACAGATACAGAAGGAGGCGTAAAGTCCGACCTTTGGGTCAACGCCGGCGATGATGGAAAAGGCGATGGCTTCAGGGATCAGCGCAAGTGCGACTACGAGCCCCGCGAGCACATCTCCACGGACGTTGGAAAACCACGTTTGTCTAAGTTTTTGCAGCATAGAAAATATCCAAGGCAAAGCATCGCGCACGCCAAGGGAATGGCGAGCGAATCGATACAAATTCAAATTTTGAGGATTTTTTTGCTGTGTGCTTAAGGCGTATAACCAGGCGTACAGCAGTGCGCACCCGCGAGCGAGGCTAGCGGAAGCAGGTTGTTGCGAGGGGGCGTAGCGCTAAGGCGGCGTAGGCTGCCAGTAGATCGTTTGGAGTACAGTCATGCTGATGTTCCTGTAGCTCAAGGGGTATGCGGAGCAGAAGTATACAATGAAGCCATCGTCGATTGCGACCCGCTGCCAAGCTCCGCATGAGCTACGTCAGATACAGGCTTATTCAATGGGTATACCTGCGGGCAAGGCTTTGTTTTCCACCCGTTCTTGTCTGAGCTGGTCTGTGTGCTGAGAGGTGAGTTGGCCAGACGGTTACG
>NZ_JCBCUX010000032.1:0-4794 GCF_059862645.1 Pseudomonas sp. MF08831
CATGGATGGCCCGTCACGGCGGCCCACGGATTCAAGCCTTCGTTCGGGCACACCGAGCCTAAGCGAGGTGCCGAGTGGTGGGGCAAGAGCCCTTTGGTTACTTTGGGGCTTTTCCAAAGTGACCCGCTGTAAGAGCGGAACCCATCGCGGCCGTTACTCAAATAACGGATATGTACTCCGTAAAAACCGGCCCCCAAAGGCCGCCACGTCAAACAGCACATACATCCAATTCCAGCCCCCCATTACCCCCCAAACTCCCCCTATCGCACAACTCTCCAGGGGGGAATCAAAACATGGACCCAACACCCAAAACCAGCCCCGACGAAGTCGTCACCCTGGTCGTCAAACACCTGATCAAACCCGGTCGCGAAGCCGACTACGAAGCCTGGCTACGCCGCATCGTGCGCATCGCTGGCGAACGCCCAGGCCACCTCGGCGTCGATGTCGTGCGCAGCAAACAAAACCGCCTGGCGCTGTTCACCTGCGTCCTGCGCTACCGCTCCACCGACGACCTCGAACGCTGGCTCGACTCCCCCGAGCGCCAAGCCCTGATCAACGAAGCTACGCCCATGCTCGCCGACGGCGACAACACCGAAATCGGTGCCGTCAATGAGTTCTGGTTCGCCCCCCTGGCCGACAGCGCCGCCAAACCACCGCGCTGGAAACAAGCCGTGGTGACCCTGTTTGTCATCCTGCCGCTGACCCTGCTGATTCCGATCGTCTGGGGCCCGGTGTTACGCCTGCATCCGTTCCTCTCCAACTACGTGGTCGCAACCTTCCTGGTCACCCTGACCATCGTGCTGCTGGTGGTCTACCTGCTGATGCCGGCCGCCACCCGCCTGTTCGCTCCCTGGCTTGAAGCCTCTGTAAAGGAAACCCTATGAACGCCGATCTGATTCTGTTCAATGGCCAGTTCCACACCGTGGACCGTGAAAACCCGCGCGCCACCGCCGTTGCTATTCACCAGGGCCGCTTCGTCGCGGTCGGCACCGACGCCCAAGCCATGGCGTTGCGGGGCAGTGGCACGCAGGTCATCGACCTTAAGGGCCGCACCGTCATCCCTGGCCTCAACGACTCGCACCTGCACCTGATCCGTGGCGGGCTGAACTACAACCTCGAACTGCGCTGGGAAGGCGTGCCGTCCCTGGCCGATGCGCTGCGCATGCTCAAGGATCAGGCGGATCGCACGCCTACGCCGCAGTGGGTGCGCGTGGTCGGTGGCTGGAACGAATTCCAGTTCGCCGAAAAACGTATGCCGACCCTGGAGGAGCTGAACCAGGCCGCGCCGGACACGCCAGTGTTCGTGCTGCACCTGTACGACCGTGCCTTGCTCAACCGCGCCGCCCTGCGGGTGGCCGGCTATACCAAAGACACGCCGAACCCGCCGGGCGGCGAGATCGTGCGTGACAGCAACGGCAACCCCACCGGCATGCTGGTGGCGCGGCCTAACGCGATGATCCTCTATGCAACCCTGGCCAAGGGGCCGAAATTGCCGCTGGAATATCAGGTCAACTCGACCCGACAGTTCATGCGTGAACTCAATCGCCTGGGCCTTACCAGTGCGATCGATGCCGGCGGTGGCTTCCAGAATTATCCCGATGACTACGCGGTGATCGAGCAACTGGCCAAAGATGAACAGCTGACGGTGCGCATCGCCTACAACCTGTTCACCCAGAAGCCCAAGGAAGAACTCAGCGACTTCAAGCACTGGACCGGCAGCGTCACCCTGCATCAGGGCGATGACTACCTGCGCCACAACGGCGCCGGCGAGATGTTGGTGTTTTCGGCGGCGGACTTCGAAGATTTCCTTGAACCGCGCCCCGACCTGCCGCTGACCATGGAGCAGGAACTGGAACCGGTGGTTCGGCATCTGGTCGAGCAGCGCTGGCCATTCCGCTTGCATGCCACTTACAACGAATCCATCTCGCGCATGCTCGACGTGTTCGAGAAGGTCAACCGCGACATTCCGTTCAATGGCCTGCCGTGGTTTTTCGACCACGCCGAAACCATCACCCCGCACAACATCGAGCGCGTGCGTGCTCTTGGCGGCGGTATCGCGATTCAGGATCGCATGGCGTTCCAGGGCGAATATTTTGTCGAACGTTACGGCGCCAAGGCGGCCGAAGCCACGCCGCCGATCAAGCGCATGTTGGCTGAAGGCGTACCGGTCGGGGCGGGCACCGATGCCACACGGGTGTCGAGCTACAACCCGTGGACCTCGTTGTATTGGATGGTCAGCGGCCGCACCGTCGGCGGCCTGGAACTGCACGCCGAAGGCCTGCCGCGCCTCACCGCGTTGGAGCTGTTCACCCACGGCAGTGCCTGGTTCTCGTCGGAGCAGGGCAAGAAGGGCCAGATCAAGGTCGGCCAGTTGGCGGACGTTGCCGCGCTGTCGGCAGACTTTTTCAGTGTCGATGAAGAAGCCATCAAGTGGATCGAGTCGGTGCTCACCGTGGTCGGCGGTAAGGTGGTGTACGGCGCCGGCGACTTCGAAGATTTCGCACCGCCACGCGTGCCGGTGCTGCCGGACTGGTCGCCGGTGGTCAAGGTGCCGGGGCACTGGCGCCCAAGTTCAGCGTTACAAGCCCAGGTCCATCAATGCAGCGGCCCATGTGGCGTGCATGCCCATGGCCATGAAAAAGCGCGCCTTTCCAGCGTGCCGGTCAGCGACTTCCAGGGTTTCTGGGGCGCGTTTGGCTGCTCGTGCTTTGCCTTCTAAAACCCCCAAAGGAGCTACCCCATGACTTACAAACGCTTGAACAAAGACGACGCCGTGGTGCTGTTGGTGGACCACCAGACTGGCTTGATCTCGCTGGTGCAGGATTTCTCGCCCAACGAATTCAAGAACAACGTGCTGGCGCTGGCGGATGTGGCCAAGTTCTTCAAGCTGCCGACCATCCTCACCACCAGCTTTGAAACCGGCCCCAATGGCCCGCTGGTGCCGGAGCTTAAGGCGCTGTTCCCGGACGCGCCGTACATCCCGCGCCCTGGCCAGATCAATGCCTGGGACAACGAAGATTTCGTCAAGGCCGTCAAGGCCACCGGCCGCAAGCAATTGATCATCGCCGGTGTGGTGACCGACGTCTGCGTGACGTTCCCGACCCTGGCCGCGCTGGCTGAAGGCTTCGAGGTGTTTGTGGTGACCGACGCTTCGGGGACGTTCAACGAGGCCGTGCAACGTGCGTCGTGGGCGCGCATGAGCGCAGCGGGTGCGCACCTGGTCAACTGGTTTGCGGTGGCTTGCGAGCTGCAGATCGACTGGCGCAACGACATGGAAGGCCTGGCCAACCTGCTGTCGCCACGCATTCCCAACTACCGCAACCTGATGAACAGCTACTCGGCGTTTACTGCCAAGTAACCCCGCAGACAGGACACCGCTGAACCCTGTGGGAGCCGGGCTTGCCCGCGACGGCGCAGCATCAGTCGACATCACGGTTGGCTGACGCTGCGCTGTTGCGGGCCAGCCCGGCTCCCACATTTGATTTGTGGTGCCATGACTGACCGGTTATAAATCAGCAAAATGTCCACCGAGAAGCGACAATGAACCCCTTCGAAGACATGCGCCTGTTCTGCCAGGTCATGGAGTCCGGCAGCTTTACCGCCGCCGCCGAGCAACTGGGCCTGTCCAAGCAATTTGTCAGCCGCCGCCTGATTCAGCTGGAAGAGCGCCTGGGCGTGCGCCTGCTCAACCGTTCCACGCGCCGCCTGGACGTCACGCCGCTGGGCCAGAGTTATTACGAATCCGCCTTGCGATTGCTCAGTGACGTCGAGCAAGTGGAGCAGGGCATCGCCGGCCAGAACAGCGAGCCGCGCGGCACGCTGCGCCTGAGTGCGCCGCTGTCGTTTGCCATGGCTCACCTGGGTTGCCTGTTGCCGTCATTTCTGCAGCGCTATCCGCACGTGTCGGTGGAAGTCGACCTCAGTGACCGGCCTGTTGACCTGATCGGCGAAGGCTACGACCTGGTGCTGCGCATCGGCACCCTTGAAGACTCGACCTTGATCGCGCGGCGCATCGCCAGTGTCGAGCGGGTGTATTGCGCCAGCCCCGAGTACCTGGCCCGGCGCGGCACGCCGCTCAAGCCCGAAGACCTGGCCGACCACGATTGCCTGCCCTACGGCCACGGCCGCCAGGTGCAGTGGCGCTTCCAGACCAAGGGCAAACTGCAGTCGGTGAATGTCAGCGGGCGCATGCGCGTGAACAACGGCGAGTTGTTGCGCGACACGGCGATTGCCGGATTGGGCGTCACGTACCTGCCAACGTTTATTGTGGCCGACGCGTTGAAGCACGGGCGCCTGGTCACGCTTCTGGAAGACTTCGCCCCTGAAGCGCTGACCTTGTCGGCGGTGTACCCACAGCACCGGCAAAGCTCAAGGCCGGTGCAGGCGCTGGTGGAATTCTTGCGTGAGCGCCTGGCGGGTGGTTGCTGAACCATTGACACAACATCGCACACCTGTGGGAGCGGGCTTGCTCGCGAAAGCGGTGTGTCAGTCAGCGTATCTGTAGCTGATCCAGCGCATTCGCGAGCAAGCCAGCTCCCACATTTTGATTGAGGTTTGGCTCAGAGATCGACGAGGTTGGCCAACTCCGAACCGTCCACATACCGCTCCAAATTCGCCAGAAACGTATCGGCAATCTCCTCTTGGCAGGCGCTGGTGGAATTCTTGCGTGAACGCCTGGCGGGTGGTTGCTGAACCACTGACACAACATCGCACACCTGTGGGAGCGGGCTTGCTCGCGAAAGCGGTGTGTCAGTCAGCGTATCTGTAGCTGATCCAGCGCATTCGCGAGCAAGC
>NZ_JCBCUX010000033.1:0-4112 GCF_059862645.1 Pseudomonas sp. MF08831
TTGCAGAGCTAAAACAAACTATGCGCCTCCTGGAGCACAAGCCTGACCCAGCGCCACCTGACACACTAGAAACTGTGCCATTACCAAAGCCTCTATCCTGGTGGAGACGGTCGATTTTCCCCCGAAAGGTCTAAGACATTGCGTAGGCCAGCTCGCGCAGGGTGCCCAGAAGGCGCAAAAAAGCCCGCTTGGTTAGCGGGCCTTTTAAGATCAGATTTAGCAAAATCGGTTATGACTTAGGCGAAGATAGCTTCAAGACCCGCGATTTTCTTAACGGCGGTAGGTTTGACAGCCTCACGCGCTTGGGCAAGGCTGAAATTAGACTGAAGAGCCATCCAAGACTCTGCCGAGCGATCAAAAACAAGAGACAGCCGAACGGCCATTTCAGGTGAAAGATCTGACTTACAGGCGAGTAATCTTGAAATTGCAGCAGTGGAAACTCCTAAACTTTCTGCTAGGTCTGCTTGCTTGATTTCGTAAGGTTCCACATACGACATCTCCAGATACTCACCGGGATGCATAGTGATCATTGGATCTCCTTTATTACGCGTTGCGCAATAAGCAACTTTTTTCTCAAGGATAGAGAATAGCTATTGACACGATTAAAAACAAGTTATATCGTATAATAGATTGTGGGCGGGGTATGTCGGGTTGTTTTTGATTCTACAAGCTCCTAAAAAAGCAGTCCAATTAATAATTACTATTAGGAGTTAAGATATGATTGAGGAAGAAAAGGACATCGTCCACAAACCGTTGCGAAATTTCTGGGCCAGCGGAGGCAAGACCACCGTTGGCCTGAACGCAGATTTTCTAAAGGTTTTGAGAAGGCTACTGGTTCATTTGCACACGGCTCAGTCTCTCGCAGATATTAAGGGCGGTTATGGCAAGCTCAAGGACTGCAAGTCTCTGGAAGGCCATCAAAATCGCTATGAGCTTGAGGTCAACGGCAACTGGCGACTCACCTTTGATTGTCATAACCCCCAAACTGGTGTCGTTACCATCATCGATTTGGAAGACGTGCATCAGCCGGGCGGAGCTAAAAAAAGACGCTGAAATGTTGAGATTGGTTTCGTAGCAGAACAGCTACGAAACCAATCTCAACCACTTGGTTTATACATTTTTGCAAGATTTCCATCCTGCTAGTCAATTAGCGTCCGGCACGCTCTCGCAAAGCCATAGTGACCTTCGCTGAAAGCATCCGAATGTCCTCGTTATGAAAAACCAAATGGGCTCGATGCGCCTTGGTTTCTACATCCCAACTCTCCAGATCCTCAATTCGAAACTGGTATTTGCCCTGGTAGGCCGCGGCGAGATCAGCTGCTAGACATTGTGCGGGGTCTCCCGGCATATCAATAGCCCACTCGATAATGTAAGCAAACTCCTCCGCAGCCGACCGAGGCTGCACGCCATTGGCTTCAGCCTGGGCAAAGTCGTTATAAAGCTGCGCACCGAGGTCAGGATCTTCCGTCGGGTTACCCGGACATAGCCGTGGCTCCCAGGAAAGCACATAGGTCGATTGGCCGAGAACTTCTTGTCGGACGTAATCAGATGGTTTGGCGAGGCGCTGCATGATGACTGCTCCCAGGCGAAAATCGCATGGTAGCGCAGAGGGCTTTGGGCTGCTGAAAGCAGCTTCCAGAGCGGCCAAAAGCCGCTCTGATAAACCGGCGTCGAAGACGACGAGAGCAGCCTGACAGACGCTACCCGAGCCCACGAGGGTGGTGAGGAAAATAGCCCCCAGGCCAAATTTTTCCGTTCTGCCCTGGTGCAGCCCGTCCAGGGCGAAACCAGGGTGCGAAGCATCAGGCCGCACCGCTTGCGTGCGCGTCAGGTGAAACCGGACCACCCTGGTTTCGAGCCGAAGCAGCAGAGGGAGGGACAAAGTCCCGCATCGATGCGTCGCGAAGTCTCAGAAAGCGGGGTGGTCCGGCTTTGCCGGGCGCGCACGCGGGTGAATTTTCGAGACAAGCCCGTCCAGGGCGCAGGGGAGGAAAGAGGGTGGAGGCTCGCGGAGCGAGTCGGAACCCTAAAAGCCTTGCGGGGCGCTCCCCCGGAAGGTTTGGGCGTCCTGCAAGGCGGCCACGACAGACCGAAGGGATGGCGCGCTATTGATCTGCTTTTGCCGGAATGTCCTATTTGTCTTTCTATTGGTTTTCCTATTGCTACCGTTATTGCTGCAGCAATAGGAGGGCCATAGGAAAAGTACAAGAGTCAAAAGGTACAAATGGCAAAAGCATTCACCATGGAAGTGCAGACATGTACCGCGTGTAACGAAGCCAGGCCGCGCTGGAGACCTGAACGGTAAGCCACAGTCAATCTGTACACATAAGTGATTCAAAGCGCCCACGTGCACGATGAGAAGCTATAGGCAGCATAAAGCGGAGCCTCTCAGTGTCTAGCAAGCAAGCTTAGCGCGCAGGGCGTAGCCAGCACCGTGAAGGAGCGAAGCAGCCCGTATTGGTTCCAAAGCTCGTACGCGGTGTGTGTCGGGCGCACAGCGACTGGAGCGGTGCTTGATCCTGCCTTACGCTTTCTAAAACACACCGATCATCTGTAAACAATCAAGTGCAGGCGGCCAAAGGCCGCCCGACGCTTTGCGTCGTTACGTGGCAAAGAGCACGATCACGGTGTTTGGGACAGTTACCCACCTCGCTCGCTTCGCTCACTCCCTGGATAACTATCAGTTACTGACGCCTCGCTGCGCTCGTTGTCGGGCCGCTCTAAATCCCTGGCCGGAAAAAACACCCGACCAGCGATTTAGCCCGACCTGGACTTGGTACCGCATATCGTCTTTGACTCCTTCCAAAGCGACATCAAAAGATCAGGCAAAACGCGGTGCTAGGTCGGCGGCTGCGTTTATCGCAGCCTGCAAGACCGCAAGCGGTGCCGCAAGCGGCACCACCTAGTCGTTTGCGGGTATCTCGGTGTAGATCATAAGAGAGCACGATTAAAAAAGCCTTTAAAATCAGCATGTTACGATGGTGGGGTAGCTCACCCAGGATGAGCTACCCCTAGCTCACCCAGGATGAGCTACCCCTAGCTCATTTGAGTAACGATATCCATCAAGCTTGTAAGATATCTCTCATGCATGGTTATATATCTTCCAACTGGTGTAGCGTCAAAACGGTGTTGTCTTGGGTAGGGCTCGAATGGCTGAATTGAGTAGTGTCAGAGGTACATGGGTACAGACAGAGCGAGCAGCACATGAAGCGTGGGCTGCTCTAATTGGTCGTCAGCCAAGGGCTGCGGCATTGCTACACCTTTTGGTAGCAAACATGGACCGTAGTGGCGCGTTGGTGGCGTCTCAGGGCACATTGGGGAAACTGATGGGGGTTAGCGTTGCCACAATTAAGCGTGCCCTAATCGTCCTTACGGATGAATGCTGGATCGACGTTGTGCGCGTCGGTAGTGAACGAGGCGGCGTAAATGCTTATGTAGTAAATCGCCGAGTAGCTTGGGCCGATAAACGTGAAAATCAGCGTTACGCAGCTTTTGACGCCCGGATCTTGGTTAGTGAAGAGGAGCAAGAGGCTCCGATTCCTGATAACCGACCTCCTCTGCGCCAATTACCAGCTTTGTCACCTGGTGACATGCAATTGCCACACGGTGACGGTATGCCGCCACCAGCTCAGCCCGCCTTGGTTGAACCCGATCTGCCCGCCATACCACGTGAGCCGAGTGCGTAACGTGGCACATCAAATCAAGGAGAAGTGACACATGGCGTGGCACACCATCCAAGAAGCTCAAAAGCTGACCGGAAAGAGCCGTCGAACGCTCTATCGGGATATGGCTAAAGGCCGCTTATCATGGGAGCCTGAGGGTGATAAAGCTCGTCGTTTAGAGACGTCTGAGCTAATCCGTGCCTATGGCGCTTTGCTGCCAGTGGCACAATCAATCCCTGAGAAAACGGCACACCATGACACAGTGATTGGCACAGATGGAATTGCTCAAGTCATGGCTGAACTAAAGGCGCTTAGAGAGGAAGTTGCAGAGCTAAAACAAACTATGCGCCTCCTGGAGCACAAGCCTGACCCAGCGCCACCTGACACACTAGAAACTGTGCCATTACCAAAGCCTCTATCCTGGTGGAGACGGTCGATTTTCCCCCGAAA
>NZ_JCBCUX010000034.1:0-2500 GCF_059862645.1 Pseudomonas sp. MF08831
TAACTAAAAGTTAACTCGTCATCAGCTCTCGGCCTTAGAATCCCGGATTTACCTAAGATTCCAGCCTACCACCTTAAACTTGGACAACCAACGCCAAGCTGGCCTAGCCTTCTCCGTCCCTCCATCGCAATAACCAGAAGTACAGGAATATTAACCTGTTTTCCATCGACTACGCTTTTCAGCCTCGCCTTAGGGACCGACTAACCCTGCGTCGATTAACGTTGCGCAGGAAACCTTGGTCTTTCGGCGTGGGTGTTTTTCACACCCATTGTCGTTACTCATGTCAGCATTCGCACTTCTGATACCTCCAGCAAGCTTCTCAACTCACCTTCACAGGCTTACAGAACGCTCCTCTACCGCATCACTTACGTGATACCCGTAGCTTCGGTGTATGGTTTGAGCCCCGTTACATCTTCCGCGCAGGCCGACTCGACTAGTGAGCTATTACGCTTTCTTTAAAGGGTGGCTGCTTCTAAGCCAACCTCCTAGCTGTCTAAGCCTTCCCACATCGTTTCCCACTTAACCATAACTTTGGGACCTTAGCTGACGGTCTGGGTTGTTTCCCTTTTCACGACGGACGTTAGCACCCGCCGTGTGTCTCCCATGCTCGGCACTTGTAGGTATTCGGAGTTTGCATCGGTTTGGTAAGTCGGGATGACCCCCTAGCCGAAACAGTGCTCTACCCCCTACAGTGATACATGAGGCGCTACCTAAATAGCTTTCGAGGAGAACCAGCTATCTCCGAGCTTGATTAGCCTTTCACTCCGATCCACAGGTCATCCGCTAACTTTTCAACGGTAGTCGGTTCGGTCCTCCAGTTAGTGTTACCCAACCTTCAACCTGCCCATGGATAGATCGCCCGGTTTCGGGTCTATTCCCAGCGACTAGACGCCCTATTAAGACTCGCTTTCGCTACGCCTCCCCTATTCGGTTAAGCTCGCCACTGAAAATAAGTCGCTGACCCATTATACAAAAGGTACGCAGTCACAGAACAAAGTCTGCTCCCACTGCTTGTACGCATACGGTTTCAGGATCTATTTCACTCCCCTCTCCGGGGTTCTTTTCGCCTTTCCCTCACGGTACTAGTTCACTATCGGTCAGTCAGTAGTATTTAGCCTTGGAGGATGGTCCCCCCATATTCAGACAAAGTTTCTCGTGCTCCGTCCTACTCGATTTCATGACTAAGAGATTTTCGCGTACAGGGCTATCACCCACTATGGCCGCACTTTCCAGAGCGTTCCGCTAATCTCAAAGCCACTTAAGGGCTAGTCCCCGTTCGCTCGCCACTACTAAGGGAATCTCGGTTGATTTCTTTTCCTCAGGGTACTTAGATGTTTCAGTTCCCCTGGTTCGCCCCTTACACCTATGTATTCAGTGTAAGGTAACCATCTTATGATGGCTGGGTTCCCCCATTCAGACATCTCCGGATCAAAGTCTGTTTGCCGACTCCCCGAAGCTTTTCGCAGGCTACCACGTCTTTCATCGCCTCTGACTGCCAAGGCATCCACCGTATGCGCTTCTTCACTTGACCATATAACCCCAAGCAATCTGGTTATACTGTGAAGACAACATTCGCCGAAAATTCGATAATACTCAATTACGAGTAACTCACAAATTTTACCTTAGCCTGATCCGTTACCAGTGAAAGTAACGTTCAGTCTATCTTTCTATCACATACCCAAATTTTTAAAGAACGATCTAATCAAAGACTAGAAATCAACATTCACCATCACTTTGATGGAATGCTCATTTCTAAGCTTTCAAAACTTTCAGAAGCAGTAGTGGTGGAGCCAAACGGGATCGAACCGTTGACCTCCTGCGTGCAAGGCAGGCGCTCTCCCAGCTGAGCTATGGCCCCGTATTTCTACAGGCGTTTCCCACACAAAATTGGTGGGTCTGGGCAGATTCGAACTGCCGACCTCACCCTTATCAGGGGTGCGCTCTAACCAACTGAGCTACAGACCCAATTTCGGGCTGCTTCTTATCGTCTTCTTCAATGAATCAAGCAATTCGTGTGGGAACTTATGGAGCAGCTGATGTCGTCGATTAAGGAGGTGATCCAGCCGCAGGTTCCCCTACGGCTACCTTGTTACGACTTCACCCCAGTCATGAATCACACCGTGGTAACCGTCCTCCCGAAGGTTAGACTAGCTACTTCTGGTGCAACCCACTCCCATGGTGTGACGGGCGGTGTGTACAAGGCCCGGGAACGTATTCACCGCGACATTCTGATTCGCGATTACTAGCGATTCCGACTTCACGCAGTCGAGTTGCAGACTGCGATCCGGACTACGATCGGTTTTGTGGGATTAGCTCCACCTCGCGGCTTGGCAACCCTCTGTACCGACCATTGTAGCACGTGTGTAGCCCAGGCCGTAAGGGCCATGATGACTTGACGTCATCCCCACCTTCCTCCGGTTTGTCACCGGCAGTCTCCTTAGAGTGCCCACCATTACGTGCTGGTAACTAAGGACAAGGGTTGCGCTCGTTACGGGACTTA
>NZ_JCBCUX010000035.1:0-3002 GCF_059862645.1 Pseudomonas sp. MF08831
TTTTTTCTTAACGTATTGTTTTTTATAGGTTTTTATAAAAGCGAAGCTCATAGCTGGTGAGCTTCGGGAAGCTCACAGCTGGTGAGCTTCCGCGATTGAACCTAGGTCACAGGAAGGGTATAAATGGCTCACCATTTGATCCGACCAAGGTCACATAATGAGCCGTTCAGTACCACGTGATGAGCCTTCAGAGGCTCATCCAACCACAGACAATTACAACTTCGTCCAAGTCTCTCGAAGCTATCTCAGAGAGATGCGAGGACTGGCACGCAAAAGCCCTGTGGCCCACGAGATTTTGTACTACTTGGTGGAGCATATGGGGCGTACGACAAACGCCGTTGTATGCAGCAGAAACGTGCTGGCAGAGGTGACTGGGTGCAGCATTGCGACTGTAGGTAGGGCCATCAGAGTCCTGAAGGACGACAACTGGATCGACACTGTGAAGATCGGCAACGCTAGCGCCTACTGCGTCAACGAGCGGGCGTTCTGGCAAGCGGGTCGGAACCAACGGCAATATGCGGTTTTCTCTGCGACAGTAATTGCAGCAGCTTCAGAACAGGACAGCGATTTCCGCGAGAAAGCCAAGCAGAAACTGACCTATATCCCTGTGATCGAGGACAGCGACATAGCCGTTGCCGGAAACGATCCACTTCCCCCCCCAGATCAACAAGACCTAGATATCTAGAGGGATTGCCCAATGGATGAGCCACATTTCATCGAAATTAACGACGCTGACGACCGCACTCTGCCGCTTCCGATTTTCGTTACCAGAGATCGAGACGAGCGAGATAAGCGCTTACAGGTTGTGACCTTCATCCATGCTTGGCACCACGGCGACCTCGACGAGGAAAAAGTCAAAGCCTACGTCGAAGGTGAAATTACCCTGGACGAGTTCCTGGGCAGGACCTAGATATCTGACCTCTAATCCATCAAGGCCGGACGAATGGGATATCACGTAAAATCAATGTGGTTATATACTTAGCACTCAATCGAATATATGGATTTGCGATTTTGTCTTCTGTAGATACACCCAAAAAGCTGACTCTTGATTCCACTCTGCAGAATTTGTTGCAGGGCGCTGAAGTCGCTAGAAACGTTTGGCGAGAGGCGGAAAGAGTTCTAAATCAAGCGTCCGATGAGGCTTGGGTCGCTCAAATGCATGAGCTTGACCGCCTTAAGGCTCAGTACAGAGCCTATCAAGATGACATCTGCCATTACCTTCAGCAGGCGCTCAAAAAACCTTCAGCGTGACCTTCCTCGGTCATGACCGTTTTTAGCTTGTTCGCGATGAACCTTGCTCTCGTCCTTGGCTTTGGCGTTTTCCTGCTGAAACGTCATGGCCATCTTCAGGACTTTCGTCACCTGTTCCTTGCTCAGCCCCTTGAAAGGCTCCTGAAGCAACTCTAGGCGCTTTCTCAGGTCGTTTGCCGTGTCCTGTAGCTCTTTCGCTCTACGCCGCTCCTGAAGCGCTGTAGAGGCCGTGGCAATGGTCCCGGCGAATCCATCGTTCACCGCTTTGGTCAGACGCTCTGCAACCATTTCTGGCGATTCGACTAAATCTCCACGACCTAACATCGTCTTAGCCATGAACCCCGCTTTTTCCAGCACCCGCGGCTCCAAACTCTTGGGGCTGAGCGTGGCTTTTGGCGTGACACCACGCTGAACCGCCGCGTAATGTTGCTGGATCGTCTGATGAGTGGCCTTGCTGCCCTCGATCCCCCGTTCCAGTCCCAAATCAGCGACACAGCCGGCGTAACTGGTCTGGTCTGCACGCATCTTGTCCCGGCTACCGATGAATTCCTTGGCACTCAGGCGTTTGTCCTGCGTCAGCGGCACCACGAACGCGGAGAGGTGTGGTGTGGCCTCATCCCGGTGAATGCTGGCCGTGATGATCCGATCGGCGCCGTACTTGTCAGTCAGCCATTGCAGGGATCGCTGGAAGAACGCCTTTTCCTGTTCTGGTGTCGCTTTGTCGAACCATTCAGGGCTGGCCGTCATCACGTATTCCACCATCAGCACCGCGTCCTTGCGCCGTTTCTCCGGCAGCAAAGCGCGCAACTTGCCCATGGCCTCGTCCGTGCTTTTCGCGCCCAGGTGCTGATTGTCAGGTGTGCGCACCTGGTCAGCATTGTGCGTCTCGCGTTCGCGGTAGCAATGCTGCATCGAGGCCGCGACCGATCCCATGTTCGCGAGCTTCTTTGCCCTCATGATTGCGTATGCCATGCCATCCCCAATCTGATCAAAATCCGCCTAGCTCCGCTGGGCCACTTGATTACAAGTGTACTCACTAGACTTTGCTTCGCAAAGATCGTTCGGGCCCAAGGGCCAAAAGTACAAAAGGCCCTGCGCGGCTTCGCCTTGCTCCCCCCCACTGACGCGCCCCCCCAAGGGGGCTTGTCCGTTCGCCACGTGGCAGGCGGTCAGGGGAAGAGCACCCCTGACCACCAGCCCTGAGCGTTGGGGTCGCTCCAGGGCGTCAAGGTCGGGGCCGCTGCGCGGTCGCTGCGCGAACCTTGACCCCCTTCCACTTAGGTGTCCGACAGTGATCCTGTGGCGCGTTTTCGAGTGGAAGGCGGGTCAAGGGGTTGGTGCGGCCCGCAGCCCCGTAGGGGCGAGGACTCGGCCCCTTGACGCGCCTGGAACGACCCAAGCCTCACGTGAGTGGGGGCAGGGGCGCTCTTCCCCCTGCCCCCCGAGCCCTCGGCGGCAAGAGTGGGGGTTCCAAGGGGGCAAAGCCCACTTGGGCGAGGGCCGTAGGCCCGCTGCAAGCCATAAATAATCACTGCCCGCAGGGCAGGCATTTTCAAGGCCGAAGGCCGTGCTTTTCAGGGGTAAGGCATCGCCTAGGGCAGAGCCCTATTGAGATATAGAAGGGTTTTTTCTTAACGTATTGTTTTTTATAGGTTTTTATAAAAGCGAAGCTCATAGCTGGTGAGCTTCGGGAAGCTCACAGCTGGTGAGCTTCCGCGATTGAACCTAGGTCACAGGAAGGGTATAAATGG
>NZ_JCBCUX010000036.1:0-2480 GCF_059862645.1 Pseudomonas sp. MF08831
CGGGTACTCATGAGTCGCTGCTCGAAGCCAGCAGCTTCATTGCCACGCTGGAGCACCGTCAGGGCCTTAAAGTGGCTTGCCCTGAAGAGATCGCCTTCCGTCAGAACTGGATCAATGCAGAGCAACTAGAGCGCCTGGCCGCACCGTTGCTCAAGAACGGTTATGGCCAATACCTCAAGCGCCTGCTCCACGAGAGAATTTACTAATGAAAGTCACACCATTAGCTATAGCTGACGTATTGTTATTTGAGCCGAAAGTGTTTGGTGATGATCGTGGCTTCTTTTTTGAGAGCTTCAACCATCGCTCTTTTGAAGAGGCTATCGGCCGCTCAATACAATTCGTGCAAGACAATCACTCTCGTTCAGTCAAAGGCGTATTGCGTGGTCTGCACTATCAAACGCATCAGACTCAAGGAAAGTTGGTGCGCGTCGTACAAGGCGAGGTGTTTGATGTTGCTGTGGATATTCGCCGCAGCTCTGCGACATTTGGGCAGTGGGTGGGTGCTTATCTTTCTGCGGAAAATAAGAATCAACTGTGGGTGCCTGAAGGTTTCGCTCATGGTTTTGTTGTGCTCTCGGATACGGCAGAGTTTCTCTATAAAACAACGAACTACTACGCACCTTCGCATGAGCGATCGATTCTGTGGAATGATCCGGCTCTAGCTATAAAGTGGCCAATAAATGAGCCTCCAGCTCTATCAGCAAAGGATATGCAGGGTTCGTTACTGGCTAAGGCTGAGGTTTTTGATTGATGCAAAATTTTTCCTACTCTCCTATAGAAATGGTTGCAAGTTATTGGCGTATCGATCTCTTATTAATACGCTTACGAAGCGAGAGATATTAGGGCGATATCGGGGTTCAAGTTTTGGTCTGCTTTGGTCATTTTTTAACCCAATATTAATGCTTGCAGTTTACACTTTCGTTTTTAGTGTGGTTTTCAATGCGCGTTGGGGCGCGGGAAGTGGTGGGTCAAAAACAGAATACGCTCTTGTTCTGTTTGCGGGTCTCATAGTGTTTAATATTTTTGCTGAGTGTGCTAGTCGTGCTCCGGATCTGGTGTTGTCCAATGTTAATTATGTGAAGAAGGTTGTTTTTCCTTTGGAGATTTTGCCTTGGGTGATACTCGGGGCTGCCTTGTTTCATGGGTTGGTAAGCCTGTTCGTATGGCTAATATTTTATTGTATATTCTTTGGTGTTCCTCATTTAACAGTGCTCTATTTCCCCGTCGTTGTTTTTCCATTGATTGTTTTTTTTCGATGGGGGTTTCCTGGGCGCTTGCTTCCCTAGGCGTGTATTTGCGTGATATATCACAGGTTATCGGTGTGGTGATTACTATGCTCATGTTTCTATCTGCAATATTTTATCCTGTATCATCCCTCCCTGAAGACTACCAAGTAATTATGCAAATGAATCCTCTTGTGCCCATTATTGTGGGCGGTGGGGTAGGTTGCTCGCGCGTTAATCGTCTGGACGGATGAACCCGTCATCAATATCCAGTCCGGCTCTTGCCGCGAATGGGCTGTGAAGCACTATTCCGAGCGTTTGGTATGAAGATTCTATTGCTGGGTAAAAATGGCCAGGTGGGCTGGGAGCTCCAGCGGAGTATGGCGCCCTTGGGCCAAGTGCTTGCGCTCGACTCAAAAAGCCCGGACTACTGCGGCGACCTCAACGATCTGCCGGGTCTGGCTGCGACCGTGCAACGGTTTGCGCCTGACGTCATCGTGAACGCAGCGGCCTACACCGCTGTCGATAAAGCCGAAAGCGAGCCCGCCCAAGCCCTGCGTATCAACGCAGAAGCCCCGGCGGTACTGGCCGCCGAGGCGCTGAAGCTGAATGCCTTGCTGGTGCACTATTCCACCGACTACGTGTTCGCCGGCACCGGCGACACGCCGTGGCTGGAAAGCGACCCGGTCGGCCCGCTGAGCGTCTACGGTACGACCAAGCTGCAGGGCGAGCAGGCCATCCAGGCCAGCGGCTGTGCGCACCTGATCTTGCGTACCAGTTGGGTCTACGCAGCACGCGGTAACAACTTCGCCAAGACCATGCTGCGCCTGGCCATTGAGCGCGACAGCCTCAACGTGATTGACGACCAGTTCGGTACGCCCACCGGGGCGGACCTGCTGGCCGACGTCACCGCGCACGCGATCCGCACTCTGGGCTCGAACCCGCCTTTGAGCGGGGTGTATCACCTCGCCGCCGCAGGCGAGACCACCTGGCACCGCTATGCCCGCTTCGTGCTCGAACAGGCGCAAGCGGCTGGCGTGCAGCTCAAGGTCGAACCGGCCAACGTGGGCGTGATCACCACCGCGGCCTACCCGACGCCGGCCAAACGCCCGGGTAACTCCCGACTCAACACTCAAAAACTGCAGAACGCCTTCTCCCTTTGCCTGCCTGAATGGCAGGACGGCGTGGCACGGATGCTTAAAGAAATTCTAGAGAAATGAACATGCTTAAACGTAAAGGAATCATTTTGGCCGGTGG
>NZ_JCBCUX010000037.1:0-1964 GCF_059862645.1 Pseudomonas sp. MF08831
CGTAGTCTTCGACCGTCGAGGCATATGGCAACCGCTCCAGTACGTGGCGCAGCCACGTATAGGGCTCCTGGCCGTTGACCTTGGCGGTCTCGACCAAGCTGTAAATCTTTGCGCTGGCGGCGGCGCCGTTGACGGTATCACTGAACAACCAAGCTTTGCGTCCGATCACAAACGGCTTGATCGCTCTTTCAGCGGCGTTGTTGTCGATGGGTAAATAACCCGCTTCGACATAGCGCTCCAGTCGGTTCCAGTTATTCGCCAGATAGTGCACAGCCTTGCCTAATGCGCTTTGCGGCGTCACTTGGGATTGGGTCTTAGCCAGCCAGCTTTTCAGTTGGGCCAGGATCGGCAAGCTCTTCTCCTGACGAGCGATAAACCGTTGTTCATCGCTGGCGTCTTTGGATTCGCGTTCGATGCTGTACAGTTTGTTGATCATCGTCAGCGCGATATCAGCCCTCCCGGTTTTACCCTTAGGCTGCACTTTTTGCGCATCCACGAACTTGCGGCGTGCATGCGCCATGCATGCCAGTCGCTCCACGCCCGGCTGCAACGCGAAGGCGTTATAGCCGGCGTAATCATCGGTCATCACATAGCCGCGATAGCTGTCCAGCAAACGCAACGGTACATCCTGCGCTCGGCTGGAGGTGTAGTCGAACAGCACGACTTTCTTGTCCGGTGGGCCACTGGCCTGCACCCACATCCAGGATTGACTGGTCGGGTCACGATCCGGCTCCTTCAACACCTGCACGCGGGTTTCATCGCAGTGGATCACCGGGCTTTCCAGCAAGCGGTCGCGCATCAAATTCAGCAGTGGCTGGAAGTGTTCGCTGCACTGGATCACCCAGCGCGCCAGCGTCTGGCGCGCAATCTCGACGCCATGTCGGCTGAGCACGGTTTCAAACCGGTGCAACGGCAAGCCATCGACGTATTTGGTAGTCAGCAGCATCGCCAGCACGCTGGGACTGGCCATACTCTTTTCGATCAACTGAGCAGGCTTGTCAGCCGTGACCGGTGCAGTTTCACAGCCCCGGCAACCGTAGACCTTGCGGATGTGCCTGATGACACGGATCTGCATCGGCACGATGTCCAGTTGTTCGCTGGTTTCTTCGCCGATGGCGTGTTTGCGGCAACCGCAGGCACAGGTCAGTTCGTGTTCAGGCAGTTCGTGGATGATTTCGATACGCGGCAGATCGGCCGACAACGGCTTGCGCTTGCCACGGCGCGGCGTCGGCGCAACGGCTTCTTCGTCAGGGTCATCAACGAGCGGCATCGGCTCGCTTTCGGGCTCGTTGAACAGCGCCAGTTGCGGCGTGTTGGGCTCGACAGTCTGTTCGGACTTGCGCCCGAACAAGCGGTCGCGCAGCAACTTGATCTGCTCTTTCAGGTCGACGATGTGGGTTTGATAAGCCTGGGCCACTTCTTCCTGGCGACTGAGTGCCTCAAGCAGCAGTTGCTTGAGCAAAACAGGATCATCAGGCAGGTCGTCGGGCAGGGAAATCATGGCCCGGATTATACCGGGTCAGGCTACGTAGCGTGGGGTCAAAACCTGATGAGGGCGGTTGCGCCAAAGGTCAAAACCGTCGAGCAACCAGTTCAGTTCCTGGACGCTCAATACGATGGCTTCGTCGGTGACGTGGGGCGAGGTTTTGAAACGCTCGGATTCCAGGCGCTTGAGCCAAAGACAGAAGCCGTTGCGCTCCCAATAGAGGATTTTCACCCGGTTGCGGGAGCGATTCAGAAAAACGAAAAGTACCGGGTCGAAGACGGCCACCTTGATATCCAGCTCGACCAGGGCGGCCAGGCCGTCGATGGATTTTCGGAAGTCCACGGACTTGGGGTAAAGGTAAACTTTTTCGACTTTGGCGTCGGGACGCATCATGAGGTGCTGGCTCCAGAAAGAGATCGGGAGCGCAGCATCGGGCTTCAATGGGCGGCTTTGAATGTGTGAGTGATGGATCGGTTAC
>NZ_JCBCUX010000038.1:0-1827 GCF_059862645.1 Pseudomonas sp. MF08831
GCAACATCACTTACACCGCCACGCTGACCAATCCGGCGCAAACCGCCGTGACCGTCACTTTGAGCAACGGTCAGACCATCGTTATCGAAGCGGGCAAGTCCAGCGGAACTGTAGTTTTCGAAACTCCAGCCAACGACGTCTACAACAACGGTTCGACCGTCAACACGACGATCACCAACGCTACCGGTGGCAACTTCGAGAACCTGGCGACCAACCAAGCTCCAGCGACCACCACCATCACCGACTCGATCGACACCACCACCGTCACCCTGACGGCGGACCCATCGGTCGTTGAAGGCGGCAATATCACTTACACCGCTACGCTGACCAATCCAGCACAAACTGCTGTGACGGTTACCTTGAGCAACGGTCAGACGATCGTCATCGAAGCCGGGAAATCTGCCGGTTCGGTGGTTTTCGAAACCCCAGCTAACGATGTTTACAACAATGGTTCGACCGTCAACACGACGATCACCAACGCTACCGGCGGTAATTTCGAAAACCTGGCGACCAACCCTACGCCCGCGACCACCACCATCACCGACTCGATTGATACCACTACCGTTACCCTGACTGCCGATAATTCGGTTGTTGAGGGCGGCAATATCACTTACACCGCCACGTTGACCAACCCGGCGCAAACTCCGGTCACCGTGACGCTGAGCAATGGCCAGACCATCGTTATCGAAGCTGGTAAATCCAGCGGAACTGTAGTTTTCGAAACTCCAGCGAACGACGTCTACAACAACGGTTCGACCGTCAATACGACGATCACCAACGCCACTGGCGGTAACTTCGAGAACCTGGCGACCAACCCAGCGCCAGCGACCACCACCATCACCGACTCGATCGACACCACTACCGTCACTTTGACGGCGGACCCGTCAGTCGTTGAAGGCGGCAACATCACCTATACCGCGACGCTGACCAACCCGGCGCAAACCGCTGTGACGGTCACGCTGAGCAACGGTCAGACGATCAACATCGAAGCTGGCAAATCCAGCGGAACTGTAGTTTTCGAAACTCCAGCCAACGATGTCTACAACAACGGTTCGACCGTCAACACGACGATCACCAACGCTACCGGCGGTAATTTCGAAAACCTGGCAACCAACCCAGCGCCAGCGACCACCACCATCACCGACTCGATCGACACCACCACCGTCACCCTGACGGCGGACCCATCGGTCGTTGAGGGCGGCAACATCACCTATACCGCGACGCTGACCAACCCAGCGCAAACTGCGGTGACTGTGACGCTTTCGAATGGCCAGACCATCGTCATCGAAGCGGGTAAATCTGCGGGCTCGGTGGTTTTCGAAACCCCAGCTAACGACGTCTATAACAACGGTTCGACCGTCAATACGACGATCACCAACGCCACTGGCGGTAACTTCGAGAACCTGGCGACCAACCCAGCGCCAGCGACCACTACGATTACCGACTCGATCGACACCACTACCGTTACCCTGACGGCGGATCCATCGGTCGTTGAAGGCGGCAACATCACCTACACCGCTACGCTGACTAACCCGGCGCAAACTGCGGTGACGGTTACCTTGAGCAACGGCCAGACGATCAATATCGAAGCGGGCAAGTCCAGCGGAACTGTAGTTTTCGAAACGCCGGCCAACGACGTCTACAACAACGGTTCGACCGTCAACACGACGATCACCAGCGCCACCGGTGGTAACTTCGAAAACCTGGCAACCAACCCAGCGCCAGCGACCACCACCATCACCGACTCGATCGACACCACTACCGTCACTTTGACGGCGGACCCGTCAGTCGTTGAAGGCGGCAATATCACTTACACCGCGACGTTGA
>NZ_JCBCUX010000039.1:0-1737 GCF_059862645.1 Pseudomonas sp. MF08831
TTGATACAGTTCAGTCCACGGTTGGCGGAAACACACTGGCTATCCAGACCAACGCCACGGCGATTCAAACCGTCGACGGCAAGGTCACGGCAAATTGGACCGTGCGGTTGCAGTACGAAGCCGCGACTGGCCTCTACAAATACGCCGGTATCGGGCTTGGGTTGGAGAACGGGCCCGGCGGTCTGCAGTCGCAGTTCATCATCGACGCCGACCGGTTCGCCCTCGGGCAGGCCGGCATCGTGCCCTTTGCGGTCCAGGGTGGGCAGACGTTCATTAAGTCGGCTTTCATTCAGGACGGCACGATCACCAACGCCAAGATCGGCAACTACATCCAGTCAAACAATTATGTGGCCGGTACCAGCGGCTGGAAGTTGTTCTTCGACGGGACGTTTGAAATAAATAGCTCTCTCGGTTCTGGCCAGGCTCGCCAAGTAATTAACAATCGAGGAGGCAAAGTGTTCGATGAGGTTGGCGGCAAGCGCTATCAGTGGGGAGATCTTTCCGCATGACTTATGGAGTAAGAATTTGGGGGGCTACAGGCGCCTTAGAGCTTGATGAAACATCCTTTAGCGTCAGGGTGATCTATTCGGGGCTGGTATCTCGGCCAACAGGTATCAGTTATGTGGACATTGCTGTTCCAGGGTGCGATCCGGCAACCTGCAGCGCCGTCTGTGTGCCTGTCGTACCTTACCCCGCTGATCCTAACTCCCAGAATCTTTATGCCATACAACAGGAGCCTCAAGTATTTAGCGGATATGTAAGGGTATGGATGGTTAATCGAAATATTCAAGCAAGTGCTAGTCCTGCTCCTGCTCTTGAAACCCAGCGGCTTCTGGTTATGAGGTACCGGTAATGACTTACGGTATGCAGTTCACTAATGACAAGGACACGGTAGTCTTAGATTCTGAGTACTCCAGGCTTGTGGTCTTACATAAAGGTGATTATGCCGGGCCGATAAACTTCCCTACGCCCATTACCTCCCAAGAGCCGCCTCTCGTATTTATCAGACCGAATAGTTCTTTTACTCTGAGCTACGCGAGAGTTAACGGTAGTGCAGGTAACTGGACTGGTTTTTCGTTTGTTGGCGGCGGTTCGGGCAAATATTTCGCAGCTGCCTTTCAATCAACACCTACTGCCACCTACGGTTTTCGACTTTGGGGCGCGAATGGAAAGCTTTTGTTCGATAGTGGAACGCCTTGCGCTCAGTTCACACGAACAATTTCAGCATGGACTTTTATCGGCTCAAGCCAAACGGGCCAAGGCACGACGCAGGTAAACTTTACCGCGCCGTCTCCGTTGAATGGCGGTGATTATATGATGATTAATAATATTGGCATGGATGTAAGCGCAGCCAATACACGCTCGGCGAAGCTGTATTGCACTTGGGATTACACTAACAATAGGGTTGTGGTTTTTACTGTAGGTGTGACAAATGTTACGTCGCTTTTCGTACCTGTAGTATTCGCAAAACCCATAACCTGAATTAGTGCCAACCACCTATGCCGCCTTGAGCGGTTTTTTATTGTCTGGAGAAAGCTATGTCGCGGCAAGAAATCAATCTGGGCACGGCCCCAACAGGCGCTGGAGGCGATACAACACGCAGTACTGGTGTTAAGATTAACGCTATGACGACTGAGCTTTATGGGAAAACCGACAACCTTAGGTCTGCCGCATATGCTGCAATCACTGGCACAGTATCGCAGTCAGGCGGGTTGCCGACTGGCGCTCTGATGGAGT
>NZ_JCBCUX010000004.1:0-564603 GCF_059862645.1 Pseudomonas sp. MF08831
CCCGTCAACCACGCTGGCCGAACGCAGGCTTGAATCCGTGGGTAACCCGGCAGGACGCCGGGTTAGCCGCGTTGGGCCATGGATGGCCCGTCGCGGCGGCCCACGGATTCAAGCCGGAGTGAGGGCATGCCGAGCCTAGGCGAGGCACCGAGTGGTGGGGCACAGACCTTTTGGTTACTTTTGGCTGGGCCGGCATTCCGGGCGTTTGCCAAAAGTGACCCGCTGTAAGAGCGGAACCCTAAGCGGCCGTTACCGCAGCAACGGATATGCCCCCGACCCTAAGGGCTCTCAACACCAACCAAACTCATCAACCCCGCCAACGGAAAATCCCCCTCAAGCTCCGCAAGGCTGGCAGTGTGCATCGGTTGCGGCTGACGCAAATGCCCATGCTGCAAAAAGCTGATCAAGCTCCCCACCAACGGCTGATGGCTGACCAGCAGCACATTGTCATCGGTGTCGAGCTTTTCCAATACCTGCAACGGACTGCTGTCAGGCGTCAACCACGCCACAGTACGAATCTGCGGCTCAAACCCCAACGCGTCACGTACCAAGTGTGCAGTTTGCTGCGCACGCACATACGGACTGGCGAGGATGGCGCTGATCGGCTGGCCGATCAGGTGCGCGGCGCTGCGCAACACTTCACCGCGACCATGCTCGGTGAGGTTGCGCTCGGCGTCGGTGCGCGCATGCCCTTCGGCTTCACCGTGACGCAAAATCCACAGCTTCACAGCTTTGGCTCTTCATCACGCACCGGGTGCGGCGCCGGCGGCACGCTGTGGGCGGCCTCGCCTTCAGGAGCACGCGGGGTCGGCCAATCGGCGAACGGCCAGGGCTTCTGCTCGGTGTGAAAGCTGCCGAAACGGCCGATCTGCGCAAGGAACTGGCTGAGGCTGTCGCCAAAGTTCATCAAGCCCAGGTTCGGCGCGCCGTAGACCAGGCGATACACCAACTGCACCACCACCAGCGCCCCCAGCAGGAACTGCGCGACTTGCCACACCAGGGCAAACATCAGCATCCACAGGATACGCAGGAGAATGGACTCGTATTTCGGGGCCGCTTTGGGATCGTTCATGGCGCGTTCCTCAGTTGAAACCACTGGTGGAAATAAAGTCGACATCGGTCTTGGGCTCGGCGCGCATCAGCAACTCGATGACTTGGTTCAAGGTGCGCCCTTCAAACAGGATCGCGTGCAGCCCGGCGACCAGCGGCATATACACGCCGACCTCCTGAGCCTTGGCTTTCAACACTTTAAGCGTGTTGACGCCTTCGGCCACTTCGCCCAGGCGCGTGACCGCGTCTTCCAGGCTCAAGCCCTGGCCCAGCGCGAAACCGACCTGGTAGTTGCGGCTTTTCGGCGACGAGCAGGTCACGATCAAATCACCCACGCCCGCCAGGCCCAGGAAAGTCATCGGGTTGGCGCCCTGGTTCACCGCAAAGCGGGTCATCTCCGCCAGCGCGCGCGTAATCAACATGCTCTTGGTGTTCTCGCCCATGCCCAGGGCCACGGCCATGCCGGCGATGATCGCATAGACGTTCTTCAGCGCCCCGCCCAGTTCGACACCAAAACGGTCGCCGCTGGCGTAGACGCGGAAGGTGCGGCCATGCAACACCGCCTGGACGCGTTCACATAACGCTTCATCTTCACTGGCGACCACAGTGGCCGTCAGCGCGTGCTCGGCGACTTCCCGCGCCAGGTTCGGCCCGGACAGCACGCCAATGCGCGCCTGAGGGGCGATCTCTTCGAGGATTTCGCTCATCAGCTTGAAGGTGTGCGCCTCGATGCCCTTGGTCAGGCTCACCAGCAGCTTGCCCGCCAGGCGTTCGGCATGAGGCGCCAGCACTGAGCGCAAGGCGCTCGAAGGCAGTGCGACAAAGCACAGGTCACATTCAGTCAGCGTGGCCAGCAGATCGGTCACCGGTTCGACCGCCGCATGAATCTTGATGCCTTTAAGGTAACGGGGGTTTTCCCGATGCACGCGGATGGCCTCGGCCTGCTCGGGATCGCGCATCCATTGGCGCACCGCGTGGCCGTTCTCGGCCAGCAGGTTTGCCACGGCGGTACCAAAACTTCCGCCTCCCAGGACCGCAATAGGGCGCTGTTCAGTCATATGCAATCCGTTAATCCATACCAGTGGCGATGGCGGCATTATACGGGGCGACCCGCTTGCGGCCAGCCCCCGTATCAATTCCCGCGCTTGTCGGAAAATGCCGCCGATGTGTGAAGTAATTGCGCCGGCCACGACTGGCAAATGGCCCCACCTCAGTTAACATGGGCGGCTATCCGTAATTATCAAGGCCGTGCCGTGTATCTGGGCCCTCCTCCTCGCTCATCTCTATTGTTGATGCTGTTGTGCAGTGTGCCTGCCGTGGCTGATGACCTGTTTCTGGACAGTCAGCCGCTGCCACAGGTGCTGACGGCCACGCGCCTCAAGCAATCGGCCGCCGCCGTGCCCGGCAGCATGACCGTGATCGACAGCGAGCTGATCAAGGCCAGCGGCGCGCGGGACATCGCCGAGCTGCTGCGCCTGGTGCCGGGGATGATGGTCGGCTACACCACCGGCAACCAGGCGGCGGTGAACTACCACGGCACCAGCGCCAGCGATGCGCGGCGCATGCAGGTGTTGATCGATGGGCGTTCGGTGTACCGCGCGGGCCTGGCCACGGTGGACTGGAGCGATATTCCGGTGGCGATGGAAGACATCGAGCGTATCGAAGTGTTTCGCGGCCCCAACACAGTCAGCTATGGCGCCAATGCGCTGATGGCGGTGGTCAATATCCTTACGCGCTCGCCGTCCAACAGCCACGGTTCGCGGGTCAAAGTGATCCGTGGCGAACGTGGGATCAATGACTTCTATGCCAGCCAGGGCATGGGCTGGGAAACCGGTGACTTGCGCCTGTCGATGTCCGGGCAACAGGACGATGGTTTTGACAGCGACGCCGTCGGCGCCGACCGCCGTGACAGCCGCCGCCTCAGCCGTTTCAGCCTGGCGGTGAGCCAGACCCTGAACGCGCAGCAGAGCATCGATTTGCAACTCGACGCCAAGGAAGGCAGCAACCAGCGCCCTTACACCTACACGCCGGTATTCGCCGGGATTACCGAAGGTGGCACCAATTCCGACGTGACGGCCAAGGACTATGCCGGCTCCGTGCGCTGGAACGTCGAGTTCAACCCCGAACACAGCCTGTATATCCAGGGATCGGCCCAGCAATGGGACCGCCAGCAGGTCTGGAAAGCCTGTGACGCCAAAGTGTCGTTCAGCCCGGAACTGACCCAACTGTGGCAGCTCAACCCCAACTATGCCGAACAGTTGGCCCGCCACATGGACATTTACAGCAAGGGCACGGCCCCGTCCGGCACCGCCGCCGAGCAAGCACTCGGCAACCAGGTGCTGGACCAGTGGCGCCAGGGCGCCAGCCAGAGCGTATGCGGCAATATCGACCAAAGCACCCGCGAAAGCCGCTATGACATTGAGCTTCAGGACACCCTGAGCCTGTCCGACAGCCTGCGCCTGGTCAGCGGCATGAATTACCGCTACGACCGCGCCGATTCCGACACTTACTTCAACGGCACACTCGACGACACCACCTGGCGCCTGTTCGGCCACCTGGAATGGCGCGCCAGCGAACACTGGCTGCTGCAAGGCGGCGCGATGTACGAAGACACCCACTTGAGCGGCAACTCGCTGACGCCGCGAGTGGCGGTCAACTACCTGATCAACCCGCGCCACGGCCTGCGCGCGGTGTATTCCGAGGCGATTCGCTCGCCGGACATGTTCGAGAACAACGTCAACTGGAGCTATCGCGTCACCAACCTCAGTTCCCCGACCTATGGGCAAAACTCCGGGCAATATTTTGTGGTAACTCGTGGCCCCGGCAACCTCGATAAAGAGTTGATGCGCTCGCGCGAGCTGGGCTACAACGGCTTCTTTGCCGACCTTGGGCTGAATGTCGACGTGAAACTGTTCTACGACGAAATCACCGACATGATCAGCTCGCCACTGCGCAACAACCAATACATTGCCAGCAACGCCAACAGCGCACGGTTTACCGGCGCCGAGTCGCAGTTCGACTGGCGCATGAGCAACGCCGACCGCCTGCGGCTGACCTATGCTTACGTCGACGCCGCTTCCAGCAACCCGCTGGACAAGGCACAAACCGCGCGCAACAGCGGCTCGGCCGGCTGGCTGCGTGAATGGGGCCAGGGCTGGTCCAGTGCGTTGTTCTACTATGGCGACGACGCGCTCAACAGGTATCGCTTCGAACGGGTCGACCTGCGGGTGGCCAAGCGCATTGCCGTGGGCAACGCCAACGTGGAGCTGGCCGGCATGTTGCAACAACGCCTCGATAACCAGCCCACCACCTGGGCCGACAACAATTACGACAGTCGCCACGTGCTCTACTTCAGCGCGGAGTTAGAGTTCTGACATGGGCGATCAGTCACGGATGATCCTGCTGTTTTTCTCCCGGCTCTGGCGGCGAGGCGTGCTGTTGGCGTGCCTGTTGCTGACCGCGCCGGCGTGGAGCGCCGACATCCTGCTGACCGCCGCCGAAGACGGTGCCGGCGTCCAGGCCTTCGTCCAGGCCCTTGCCCAGCGCCGCCCCGACGACCATGTGACCTTCACCCCGCTCAAAGACTTGCCGGCGCCCAGCCAGTTGCCGGCCAGCACCCGCCTGATCCTGTTGGACCTGCCCGGTCTTGACTGGCGCCTGCAGGATGCCCAGGGCCCGCCGACCCTGGTGCTGCGCATCAGCCGCCTGCAAGCCCGCCAGCGGCTGGGCAATACACATCCGGCCAGAATCAGCCTGTTGTGGAGCGACCCGCCGCTGGAACGTCAGCTGAAGCTGATCGCCAGCATCCTGCCCCAAGACCGACGCATCGGCGTGCTTTACGGCATCGACAGTGAATTCATGCTGCAGGAGCTGCGTCAGTATGCGGCGCCCATGGGGCTGGAAATCGTGCCGCAGCGCTGGGACAACATTAATGACAGTCGCCCCTTGCTGAACCTGTTCAAGAACAGTGATGTGTTGCTCGGCCTTGACGACCCGCAGTTGTACAACCCCAAAACAGTGAAGAACCTGTTGCTCAGCAGCTATGCCCAGCAACTGCCGCTGGTGGGCCCCAACGCCGGGTTCGTCAAGGCCGGTAGCCTGGCGAGCACCTACAGCGACCAGGCTGACTGGCTCGACGTGCTCGACCGACTGCTGAACCATCCGCCGGCCAGTTGGCCACGCACCTTGTACCCGGAACACTTCAAAGTCGTGGGCAACCCGCAAGTCGCGCGCTCACTGGGCATCGAACAGGTTGACGAAGTCGCCGTCGCCGCCGGACTGGCCGAAGGAGAAAAACGCCCATGACCTTGCGTCGTCGTTGGGACATCAACACCCGCACCCAGCTCATCACATTGGGCCCGGCACTGTTGCTGACCCTGCTGCTGATCAGCTTCTTTACCTTCGTGCGTATTCAGGATCTGCGCCAGGAACTGGACCACACCGGCCAGCTGATCGCCAACCAACTGGCCCCCGCCACCGAATACGGCGTCATTTCCGGCAACATCGATGTGCTCGACAGCTTGCTGCGCGCGACACTGGCCACCCCGCACGTGCGCTTTCTGGAGATTCAGGACAGCACCGAGAAAATCCTGTTGTACGTCGAACAGCCGTCGGAGAAGCACGACCATTCGCTGTCGGTGAAAGTGTTCCAGGCACCGATCCGTCTGCAACATATCCAGCTGGGCAATGACTTTTTCCAGGACAACCTCAACGAACCCAAGGCGCCGCGGGCGGATTACCTGGGACGGGTAATTGTCGGCATGTCCAATGACGCGTTCAGCCAGCGCCAACAGGAGATTCTGTTCAAGGCCGGGATTCTCGCCCTGTTCGCTCTGCTGTTTACCTTCCTGCTCGCACGGCGTCTGGCCGCCAGCCTGTCGCAGCCGATCAGCGCCATGGGCCACGCGGTCAAAGCGATCCAGCAAGGCGACTACAAGACGCCGCTGCCGATCGTCGACGACTCGGAGCTAGGAGACCTGTCGCGCCATATCAACAACCTCGCCGAGGGCCTCAACCAGGCCAGCCGCGAGCAACACCAGGCCATGGCCCAGTTGATCCAGACCCGCGAAGAAGCCGAGCGCGCGAACAATGCCAAATCGGACTTTCTGGCGATGATGAGCCACGAGTTGCGCACGCCCATGAACGGCGTGCTGGGCATGTTGCAACTGCTGGAAACCACCGAGATGACCGAGGAGCAGACCGAGTACGCGGCGCTGGCCTCCGAGTCCACCGAGCACTTGCTCAAGGTGATCAACGACATCCTCGACTTCTCGCGCATCGAGCGCGCCGCGTTGGAGCTGGAGCATATCCCGTTCAATCTGGCGGACCTGATCAGCAGCTGCGCCCAGGCCTTCCAGCACAGCGCCCAGCAGCGCGGCCTGGCGCTGGCGTTGCCGATTCCGGCGGGCATGGAGTCCTTGCGAGTGCAGGGCGATCCGACGCGTATCCGGCAGATCCTGGTGAACCTGATCGGCAACGCGCTGAAGTTCACCGAGCATGGCACCGTCACTGTCGAGCCTCACTGGCAAACCCTCGACCATGAATTGGTGTGGTTCACATGCACCGTGCGCGACAGCGGCATCGGCATTTCCGCCGAGCGTCTTGAACTGATGTTCGACGCGTTCCAGCAGGCCGACAGTTCCATTTCAAGACGTTACGGCGGTACCGGGCTGGGCTTGCCGATCGCCCGCACCCTCGCCGAACGCATGGGCGGCACGTTGCGCGCCCAGAGCGAAGAAGGCCGAGGCTCGGTGTTTACCCTGGAAATCCCGCTGGCCATCGACCAGCAAAGCCTGCCGACCATCGACCTGCGCGCCGAAGGCAAAACCAGCGCCGGTGACGGCCGCCATGTGTTGCTGGTGGAAGACAACCCGGTCAACCGCACCGTGGTCGAAGCCATGTTGCGCAGCCTGGGTTTTGAAGTGAGCCTGGCCACCGACGGCGCCGAGGCGATCCGCAGTGCCGAGAGCCTGATATTCACTGCCATCCTGATGGATTGCCGCTTGCCGCTGATCGACGGCTATGAAGCCACCCGCCAGATTCGCCAACTGCCCGGCTGCGCCAATCTGCCGATTATCGCGCTCACCGCCAACGCGTTGCAGGGCGATCGCGAGGCCTGTTTGGCAGCCGGAATGAACGATTACCTGGCCAAGCCGTTCAAACGCACGGATTTGCAGCAAATACTGCAACGTTGGGTGCAATAGCGCTGCGCCATCAACCAACTGCGACTGGCGTGAAACACGAAAGTGCGGCAGTCTTAGGCACCCGAACGGGCCTATAAACAGGCTCGGTTTAAAATTTCAGTGAACAAGTGTACATTCAGTGCCTTGACGCTGTGACTTTCACTACAACGCAATAGTCTATGTGTAGGCTGCCGACATGAGGCATGAACGCTTCATTCGGTTCGGGAAGATTTGCCCTACCCTGCCGCATGGGATTATTGAGGAGCTCGCATGACCAAACAAAACGCCTTTACTCGGGAAGACCTGCTGCGCTGCAGTCGCGGTGAGCTGTTCGGCCCAGGTAACGCGCAACTGCCCGCCCCGAACATGCTGATGGTGGATCGCATCACCCATATCAGCGAAGAGGGTGGCAAGTACGGCAAAGGTGAATTGGTCGCCGAGCTGGATATCACCCCTGACCTGTGGTTCTTTGCCTGCCATTTCGAAGGCGACCCTGTCATGCCAGGTTGCCTGGGCCTCGACGCCATGTGGCAACTGGTCGGCTTCTACCTGGGCTGGCAAGGCCTGCCGGGCCGCGGCCGGGCACTGGGTTCGGGCGAAGTGAAGTTCTTCGGCCAGGTCCTGCCGACCGCCAAGAAAGTCACCTACAACATTCAAATCAAGCGCGTCCTCAAGGGCAAGCTGAACCTCGCAATCGCCGATGGTTCGGTCACTGTCGACGGTCGCGAGATCTATACTGCCGAAGGCCTTCGGGTCGGCGTATTCACTTCCACTGACAACTTTTAAGGGTTATCCGCATGCGCCGCGTCGTTATCACTGGTCTGGGCATTGTTTCTTGCCTGGGCAATGACAAAGAGACCGTCACCGCTAACCTGCGTGCAAGTCGCCCTGGCATCCGCTTCAACCCGGAATATGCCGAAATGGGTCTGCGTAGCCAGGTTTCCGGCTCCATCGACCTGCCCCTCGAAGAACTGATCGATCGCAAGATCTATCGCTTCGTTGGCCACGCTGCCGCCTACGCCTACCTGGCCATGAAAGACGCCATCGCCGATTCCGGCCTGAGCGAAGACCAGGTATCGAACGTACGCACTGGCCTGATCGCCGGCTCCGGCGGCGCATCGACCCTCAACCAGATGGAAGCGCTGGACATCCTGCGCGAAAAAGGCGTGAAGCGCGTTGGCCCGTACCGTGTAACGCGGACCATGGGCAGCACCGTTTCGGCTTGCCTGGCCACGCCATTCCAGATCAAGGGCGTGAACTACTCGATCTCCTCCGCGTGCGCCACCAGTGCTCACTGCATCGGCACTGCGGTCGAGCAGATCCAGCTGGGCAAGCAAGACATCGTCTTCGCCGGCGGCGGTGAAGAAGAGCATTGGAGCCAATCGTTCCTGTTCGACGCCATGGGCGCGCTGTCCACCCAGTACAACGAAACCCCGGAAAAGGCCTCCCGCGCCTACGACGCCAAGCGTGACGGTTTCGTCATCGCCGGCGGTGGCGGCATGGTCGTGGTCGAGGAGCTGGAACACGCTCTGGCCCGCGGTGCGAAGATCTACGCGGAAATCGTTGGCTACGGCGCCACGTCCGACGGCTACGACATGGTTGCGCCAAGCGGTGAAGGCGCTATCCGTTGCATGCAGATGGCCATGTCGACCGTGGATACCCCAATCGACTACCTGAACACCCACGGCACTTCGACCCCGGTCGGCGATGCCAAGGAAATGGAAGGCGTGCGTGCGGTATTCGGCGACAAGGCTCCGGCGATCAGCTCCACCAAGAGCCTGTCCGGTCACTCCCTGGGCGCCGCTGGCGTGCACGAAGCGATCTACTGCCTGCTGATGATGGAAGGCAACTTCATGGCCGGTTCGGCCAACATTGAAGAGATCGACCCGGTCGTTGCCGATATGCCGATTCTGACCAAGACCGTTGAAAACGCAAAAATCGATACCGTGATGAGCAACAGCTTTGGCTTTGGTGGCACCAACGCTACCCTGGTGCTGAAACGCTGGCAGGGTAAGTAAGACCTGTAAGCTGAGCGTGTAAAAAAGCCCCGACTGGTTCGGGGCTTTTTTATGCGTGGCTGGATTTGAGACCGAGTCGCGCATCGCAGGCAAGCCAGCCCCCACACTTTGATGTGTGAACGCAGTCAAATGTGGGAGCTGGCTTGCCTGCGATGGCGTCAACTCGGTGTATGGCCCTATACCGAAAACCGCGCCACCATCGTGTTCAGGTCCACCGCCAACCGCGACAACTCCTGGCTTGCCGCACTGGTCTGGTTTGCCCCGGTTGACGTCTGATGCGCCAAATCGCGAATATTCATCAAGTTGCGATCCACCTCGCGCGCCACCGCGGCCTGCTGCTCCGACGCGCTGGCAATTACCAGGTTCCGCTCGTTGATCAGGGTAAACGCGGACGCAATCTCTTCGAGCGCCGTGCCCGCCGACTTGGCGATGCCCAGCGTGGACCGTGCCCGCGTATTGCTCTGCTGCATCGAACTCACGGCCTGATCGGTGCCCTGTTGAATGGCGCTGATCATCTGCTCGATTTCCTGGGTCGACTGTTGCGTGCGGTGGGCCAAGGCCCGCACTTCATCGGCGACCACCGCAAACCCACGCCCGGCGTCGCCGGCGCGGGCCGCTTCAATGGCTGCATTCAAGGCCAGCAAATTTGTCTGTTCGGCAATTGAGCGAATCACATCCAGCACTTTGCTGATGCCATACACCTTTTGCGCCAGTTCCTCGACCTGGGTCGCATTGGCGGTCACATCCGTGGCCAGGGCCTCGATCGACTCGACCGTCTGGTGCACCTGTTCACGCCCATGCTGGGCAATGCGGTCGGACTCACGGGAGGCTTGTGACGTCGTCACGGCGTTGCTCGCCACCTCCTCCACCGCCGCCGTCATCTGATTAACCGCCGTCGCCGCCTGTTCGATTTCCTGATTCTGCTGGTGCAAGCCGCGGGTAGCGTCCTCGGTGACGCAACTGAGCTCCTCGGACGCCGAGGCCAATTGGTTGGACGATTCGGCAATGCGCCGAATGGTATCGCGCAGGTTCTCCTGCATGCCTTTGAGCGCTTGCTGCAAACGCGCCGGCTCGTCGCTGCCCGTCACGCTGATTTCACCCGTCAAGTCGCCACTGGCCACGCCTTGGGCGATTTTCAACGACTGTGCCAGCGGCAGCACGATACTGCGGGTCAGCCACACCGCCAGCCCGATGGTGATCAGCGCGGTGACCACGATCATGCCGACCACCCAAGTGCGAGATTGAGCGAACACCCGTTGCGCCAGGCTCGCAGCCTGATTGGCACTGGCCTTGTTCAAGGCCAACAGGTCGTGCAGCGTCCCGGCCATCTCATCGGCAAGTTGATTCATCTCGCCGTTGACCACCTTGATCGCGTCTTGCAATTGATCGGCCTTGGAGAACGCCATGACCTGTTCCTGGCGCTGCAGGTATTGCTGCTCCTCGGCCTTGAAGCGATCAAACAGCGTGCGCTCTTCGGGCAACACAATCAGCGCTTCATAGAGGGTTTGCGCATGGTGCAGGCCACTTTTGAGCTCGGTGAGCTTTTGCTCGTTCTGCGCCAGCGCCTGTGGGTCACGATTGACCAGCAAGCGCAGGGTCAGCGCACGAACCCGCAACAGGTCCTGGCTCATCTCCCCCACCGCCATCACGCTGGGCAACCAGTTGTTTTCGACCTGATCCGACTGCTGGCGCATATTGGCCATCTGCAACAGGGCAAAGCCGCCCAAGGCGAACACCATCATTGCCAGCACGCCAAAGCCCAAACCGGCGCGGGGGGCGATATTCAGACTACGGATACTCATTGCCTGGATTCCTTCCAAATGCGCTGCATTCACCTGCAGCGGGTCTCCTGAAAGGTATCGGCCCGTGGTCAATATTGCGTAAGACGAAAAAGCGATATCAATGTGCCTGCTCATCGCGAACTGATTTCGGCAGAACCGCCAGGAAATTGTCTCGCGCCACCTTGCGGGCTACCTCCTCAGGCAGTGCGTCGAGAAAGGGTGCAAAGCGATGCATTTCCTTACCGAGCTTGTTGAAGCGCCCTACAACATCCGAACCCAGCATAAAACGCTCCGGGAAGCGCTCTACCAGCTTTACCCACTCGGGCCGAGGCTTACCCGCCTCATCGAGCAAGTACGGCGTGAGCATGCTCCAGGACAGGTCAATGTAGAGATTGGGGTATGCCTCAAGCAGGCGGCTCAAGGTCGGCAGAAGAAAGTCCATCTGCACCTGATGACGATGAATCTCTTTGCTGGTGCCGGCATGGGCCCAGATAAAGCGGGTATGCGGGTGGTTGCGCAGCGATTCTTCCACCTCCGGCAGGTACAGCGGGTTGCGCTCGCGCTTGGACGTAATGTTGGCGTGCAGCATCACCGGCAGATCGTTTTCGGCGGCGAGGTGATAGATGCGCGTCATGGCTTCGTTGTTGGCGCGCGGGGTGTCGCCAGCGGTCAAGGCGGTGAGGTCATCATGGCGCGTGAACACCTCACCGATGCCCTGCCAAAGCCCGGGGTTGAGATCCAGCATGCGCTGGATATGGGCCGCGGAGTTTTTGTCGTTAGGGTTGAAGCCGGATAGAAACGGGTGAAAGTGCCGACGCTGCTCAGGCATGAGTTTGTTCACCGCAGCCGCAACGATTACGTCAGTGGCGCTGTACCAATAGGCATCGGCATCGTCACCGGCGTAGTAACGCGGGCGCTTGGGTTCATCTTCGTGCCATTTTTTGGCGACGGGGATACCGGAAATCATCACGTGTTCGATGTGAGCGTCGGCCATCGCCTTGAGCAATGTATCCATGCCCGCCGTTTCCTGGAAAAAATCCACGTAGTGCAAGTGCGCGTCGCTGTAGGCATAGTCGCGCGCCTGCACCGCAACGCTGGCGGCGGCGAGCAGCAGGGCGACACTCAGGCGGGTCAGGGGCACGGTAAAACCTCGCTATTGGCTAAGAACGGGTAGACCGTGTGCACTGCGCCACGGTTCATCGGCCGAAAAACGCGGAACACCTAAGTGCCAGCATGTTCTATAACTGCATGACCTTCATCCTGCCAACCTGAGGTTCACCATGCCCGTTACCGTCAACACCCTGAACCACGACAACTTTCGCCACAGTGTGAATATCAATAACCACGAACTGTTCACCGACCTGCCCAAGAGCCTGGGCGGCGACGACTCGGCGCCCTCCCCCCACGACTATTTCGATGCTGCCCTAGCCTCGTGCAAGGCTTTGACCGTCAAGCTCTACGCCCAGAAAAAAGATATTCCGCTGACCGGCGTGACCGTTGAAGTCACCCATGACAGCACCGAGGAGCAAAAAGGCAAATACAAACTCAACGTCAAGCTGACCCTCAAGGGCGTGCTCACCGACGCGCAGCGCGACGAGCTGCACCACGTGGCCGACCGCTGCCCGGTGCACAAACTGATGACCACCGCCGAGGTCACCATCGAGACCACGTTGTCCGAAGGCGCTTTCAGCCAATAGCGCCAACCTCCCGTCAAGCGGGTTATGCTCTTGTTCCCCTAACCCGCTCAGACAGGGACGCACCATGCCCATCCTCACCGTGATCCGCCCGCGCGCCGAAGAGGTCGAGGGCCAGCCGATCCTGCGCCCGCTGCCATCGCGCGAATGCCGCAGCGTCGGGCCGTTCGTGTTTTTCGATCACATGCTTCTCACGCGCTATGCGCCGGGTACCGGCATGAACATCCGCCAGCACCCGCATATCGGGTTGTCCACGCTGACCTATTTGTTTGAGGGCGCGTTGCAACACAAGGACAGTCTCGGCTCGGACCAGGTGGTGCAGGCCGGCGACGTCAGCTGGATGACCGCCGGCAGCGCGATTGCCCACGTTGAACGCACGCCTGCGGCGCTCAAGGCCGACGGTCTCAGCCTGCATGGGCTGCAAGTGTGGCTGGCCTCCCCCAAGGACCATGAAACCGGACCCGGGCATTACAGCCATCACGCGGCGGCGAGCTTACCGGTCAGTGACAACCTGGGCGTGCGGATTCGCCTGATCGCAGGCGCCGGCTTCTGCCTCAAATCGCCCGTGCCAGTGCTCTCGCCCACCGTGTATGCCGACGTGCAGATGCAGACGGCCACGACGCTACTGATCCCGGATGAATACGAGGAACGGGCGGTGTATGTGCTGGAGGGCGAAGCGCAATTGGACGGTGAGGCCTTGGCGGTGCATAGCCTGGCGGTGCTGCCTGCCGGCCAGGAAATGACGCTGTTTGCTGAAAGTGATTGCCACCTGGTGGTGTTTGGCGGCGCGCCGTTGGACGGGCCACGGTGGATCAATTGGAATTTTGTCGCGAGCGACCCGGCGATGATCGAACAGGCGCGGCAACGATGGGCGGCCGGGGATTGGCCGACGGTGCCGGGGGAAACTGAAAGAATTGAGTTGCCTGGGAGATAGCCATCGGGGGCAAGCCCCCTCCCACATTTTGAATGTATTCACACTTCAAGTGTGGGAGGGGCTTGGCCCCCGATGAAGCCCTAACAGGCGCCGAAGATTCAGCCCTTGAACACTTCATCCAGCAAGTTGTGCATCGACTGGAACGCACGCGCAGCGGTCTTTGCGTCATACATCATCTTGCCCGGCACATTGGCGTGCGGGTCGGTGAAGGAATGCACGGCGCCGCCGTAGCTCAGCAGTTGCCAATCCACACCGGCCGCGTTCATTTCATCTTCAAACGCTGGCAGTTGCTCTTTCGGCACCAAGGGATCGGACGCACCGTGCAGCACCAACACCGAGCCTTTGATGTTCTTCGCATCGGCCGGGTTCGGCGTGTCGAGAGTGCCGTGGAACGACACAGCAGCCTTCAACGGGGCGCCGGTACGCGCCAGCTCCAGGGAGCAGCAACCGCCGAAGCAAAAACCAAAGGTCGCAAGCCTGGAGGTATCCACCGCCGCCTCGGTCTGGCCTTGCAGTTGCTCGAAGGCCGCCTGCATGCGCTTGTTGAGCAACGGGCGATCATTCTTCAACGGCATCATGGCCGCGCCGGCTTCATCGCCATTGGAGGGGCGCACGGTTTGGCCGTACAGGTCGGCGATCAGCACCACGTAGCCCTTGGCAGCCACGCTTTTGGCAATTTCTTCAGCTCCTGCACTCACACCCATCCAGTTCGGCGCCATCAGCAGACCCGGCAGCGGGCCCTGGTGGCTGGCATCGAACGCCAGGCGGCTTTCATAAGACTGGCCATCAATCTGATAGACCACGGAACGCACAGTGACTTGGCTCATCATTTACTCCAGTTGAGATGCGTAGAACGAAAAAACCCGCCGAAGCGGGTTTTTCTACAACGGTGTTAAACCGACAGTTCAACCAACAGCTTGTTCAGTCGGCGCACGTAGGCGGCCGGGTCTTTCAGGCTGTCGCCAGCGGCGAGCGCCGCCTGGTCGAAGAGGATGTGCGACAGGTCGCCAAAACGCTCTTCGCTTTGCTCGCCATCGAGTTTCTCGATCAGCGGGTGAGCCGGGTTGAATTCGAAGATCGGCTTGGAATCCGGAACCTTCTGACCGCTGGCTTCGAGGATCTGACGCATCTGCATGCCCAGGTCCTGCTCGCCAATGGCCAGGATCGCCGGCGAGTCGGTCAGACGGTGGGAAACCCGCACTTCGCTGACGGCATCGCCCAAGGCGGTCTTGATTCGTTCAACCAGGCCTTCTTTGGCCTTGGCGACTTCTTCGGCTTCTTTTTTCTCCTCTTCGGAGTCCAGGTTACCCAGGTCCAGGTCACCACGGGCCACGTCGACGAAGGTTTTGCCGTCGAACTCGCTGAGGTAGCTCATCAGCCATTCATCGATACGGTCGGTCAGCAGCAGCACTTCGATGCCTTTCTTGCGGAAGACTTCCAGGTGCGGGCTGTTTTTGACCTGCGCGTAGGTTTCACCGGTCAGGTAGTAGATCTTGTCCTGACCTTCCTTGGCGCGCGCCAGGTATTCGGCCAGCGACACAACCTGCTCACCGTCATTACCCAGGGTGGACGCAAAGCGCAGCAGGCCGGCGATTTTTTCCTTGTTGGCAAAATCTTCCGCCGGGCCTTCTTTCATGACCTGGCCGAAGTTTTTCCAGAAGCTCTTATATTGCTCTGGCTCGTTCTTCGCCAGTTTCTCCAGCATGTCGAGTACGCGCTTGGTCAGCGCCGACTTCATGGAGTCGATGATCGGGTCTTTCTGCAGGATTTCGCGCGACACGTTCAACGACAGGTCGTTGGAGTCGACCACACCCTTGATGAAGCGCAGGTACAACGGCAGGAAGGATTCCGCCTGGTCCATCACGAACACGCGCTGCACGTAGAGCTTCAGGCCTTTTGGCGCTTCACGCTGGTACAGGTCGAACGGCGCACGGGCCGGTACGTAAAGCAGCGAGCTGTATTCCAGCTTGCCTTCGACCTTGTTGTGGCTCCAGCTCAGCGGGTTTTCGTAGTCGTGAGCGATGTGCTTGTAGAACTCCTGGTACTCCTCGTCCTTCACCTCGGTGCGAGGACGGGTCCACAGGGCGCTGGCACGGTTGACCACTTCCCATTCCTGGGCAGGTTTTTCTTCGCCCTCGACAGCCGCCTGTTCTTTAGGCAGTTCGATTGGCAAAGCAATATGGTCGGAGTACTTCTTGATGATGTTACGCAGGCGGTAACCGTCGGCGAATTCATCTTCACCGGATTTGAGGTGCAGCACGATGCGGGTGCCGCGGTCAGCCTTGTCGATGGTGGCGATTTCGAACTCGCCCTCACCTTTGGAGGACCAATGTACGCCTTCGCTGGCGTCGAGGCCGGCGCGACGGCTGAACACTTCAACCTTGTCGGCGACGATGAAGGCCGAGTAGAAGCCCACACCGAACTGACCGATCAGGTGCGAATCTTTTTTCTGGTCGCCCGACAGGTTTTTCATGAAATCGGCGGTGCCGGATTTGGCGATGGTGCCCAAATGGGTGATCGCGTCTTCGCGGCTCATGCCGATGCCGTTGTCTTCGAGGGTGACGGTCTTGGCGTCTTTGTCGAAGCTCACACGAATTTTCAGTTCGGCGCCACCTTCCAGCAACTCAGGCTTGGACAGGGCTTCGAAACGTAATTTGTCGACAGCGTCTGAGGCGTTCGAGATCAATTCGCGAAGGAAGATTTCCTTGTTGGAATACAGCGAATGGATCATGAGGTGCAGCAGCTGCTTCACCTCGGTCTGGAAGCCCAGGGTTTCCTTTTGAGTTTCCACACTCATGGTCATCAAACTCCAATTGGATGGCAGTGGCCGCGCCCTTGAGGGTTGGCGGCGGGTTGTCATCAAAGTTGGGGGCTAAGACCAGGATTTCAAGGGCGCGCCGATTCCTCGATTTTGAAATGTGCACGGGCGGTGGCAATCGGTTCGGCCGGGGTACTTTGCCAGGCGGTGATTGCCACATTGGCAACTCGGCGGCCCTGGCGCCAAACCTGGCATTTGGCGTAAGTGTCGCGAAACTGGCCGGCGCGCAGGTAATCGAGGGAAAAGTCGATGATTTTCGGAATGCCGGGCGAGCCGGTAAATACCAGCAGGTGCAACGCCGCCGACAACTCCATGAACCCGGCAATCACGCCACCGTGCAGCGCCGGCAATATCGGGTTACCAATGTTGTCCTTGTTGGCCGGCATGCGAAACAGCAATTCATCTCCCAGACGCGTGCACTCAATGCCGATCAGCTTGGCGTAGGGAATCAGGTCGAGCAGCGCTTCATAGTTACCGCGCTCATGGGCCTGTTCGAGACGGGTTTTGAATCGGTGTGTCATGCTCGCTCTCCCTTGATGGTGCTGCCCAGCCCTTGGGTGCCCTTGAGGCGCTTGCCCATGCGCATGAATGTGCCCACCACATGGGCAATCGGCTGTTGCGGGTCATCCTGATAAGCGAAACCACGGGTGAAGATCACGTCGGTGGTCACTCGGTAACATTGCGCAAAGCCATAAACTGGTGTGTGCGGTTCGGCGGGGTGCATGTAGTCAACGCGCAGGTCCAGGGTTGGGCACACCTCGAACTCGGGCAATACACACAGGGTTGCCATGCCGCAGGCCGTGTCCATCAAGGAGGTCAATGCGCCGCCGTGAATCACGCCGGTCTGGGGATCACCGACGATATGCGGGGCGTAAGGCAGGCACAGCGTCATGCCTTCGTCGCTGGCAGCATGGACGGTGATGCCCAGCACCTGGCAATGGCGCAGCGCCGAAACAAAGCGCGTGGCACGGGCTAACAGGGGATTTTCGGTCATGTGGTCTAGACTCTTATTAGTGTTGATCCGCGGAGTATGTCGTGCGGTTGAAAGTTCCTTGATCACCGGTGTTTATATATCTGGGGAATAAAAGGAACTAATGCTGACCCCCTAGGCTCGAAAGGCCAGTAGATATCTTCAATAAGGAGAAACACCCCATGCGCAAGACTTTAGCTATTTCCATGATGCTCGCCGCTGCCCTCGGCCTCGCTGCCTGCGATAAAAAATCCGAAGACAAAGCCCAAGATGCACAGTCGCATTCTGAGCAAGCTCAGAAGGACATGGCGAAAGCACAGGATAAAGTGAACGACGCTGCAAAAGAAAACGCCGATGCTGCCAAAGCTCAGGCTGATGCAAACGCTGAAAAAGCGAAAGAAGACGGTACCGCTACTCCAGTAGCACCTGCCAAGCCTTAATAGCCTGGCAAGTGCTGCGAAAGAAAGCCCGCTTACATAGCGGGCTTTTCTTTGCCTGCTGTTTAGTCGTGGGTCAAAAGTTGGACTAACCGGAGGCCCTAGTTAAGACACTGCGTCTTTAGCCACTTCGGATGCCGGCGTATCGGTCGGGGTATAGACCATCACCTGCAGTACGTCGGAATGAAACTCCCGACGGTACAACACCACCACTACCCCACCGCTCATCAACATGAACAACCAGGGGCTGACAAACCAGGCGAGCATGGTCATGCCGAAATAATAAGCGCGCAGGCCAAAGTTGAATTGGTTGGCGGCCATGGAGATCACTCTGGCTGCTCGCAGCGCAAACGCTTTGCGCTCCTGCTCCGATACATGCCGCTCACCGATCATCGGCGCCGACCCCACCAGCACCGCGGCAAAGTTGTATTGGCGCATACACCAGCTGAAGGTGAAAAACGCGTAGACGAACACCAGCGCCAGGCACAGCAGCTTGATTTCCGACATGCCTTGGGACGCCTGCTGCACCATGGGTATGTCCGCCAGCAACGACACCGCCCGCTCGGACGCACCGAGCACGGTAAGAATGCCGGCGAGGATGATCAACGTGCTGGAGGCGAAGAACGAAGCGTTGCGCTCCAGGTTGCCGATCACGCTGGCGTCGGCGATGCGGTTGTCGCGCAGCAACATGCGCCGCATCCAGTCCTCACGATACAAATGCAGCACGCTGGCCAGGCAGGCGGTGTCACGGGCTTTCCAAGTGGCGTATCGGGTGTAACCCCCCCAGCACAGGACGAACCAGAGGGCGGCGAGCAGGTGGACCTGATGGGTTTCGATGAACGACATGCGGGGCCTTATACGCAGTGAATGGGGACGAACTCGGTTCAAATGTGGGCGCTGGCTTGCCTGCGATAGCGGTAGATCGGGTGATGCAGCAATCGCAGGCAAACGAGCTCCCACACTGACCGTGCTTCAACTTTAGAGGGGAGTAGTCTCACAGGCATAAAAAATGCCCCGTATCGATTGATACGGGGCATTTCGATGCCGCGTGAAACCGCTCTTTACGCGATGGCTTCGCTACGCTTGCCGAGCATGCGATCAACCACAAATGCAACGACCAGCGTCATCACCGACGGCACCAGCCATGCCAGGCCTTGCTCGCTCAGCGGCAGGTGCGCCAGCTGGGCAGGCAACCAATCGGCCAGGCCCGCGCCCTTGAGCGCATCGATGCAACCAAAGATGAACGACACCAGCATTACCGGGCCAACGATACGGCCCTGCTCCAGCCAGAAGTCTTTGCAGAAGCTCAGGGCCACCAGCACGATGCACGGCGGGTAGATTGCGGTAAGCACCGGAATCGAGAAGGCGATCAGCTTGGTCAGGCCCAGGTTGGACACAAACAGCGAGAACAGCGCCAGGATCACTACCAGCGTCTTGTAGGACAGCGGCAGGATTTTGCTGAAGTACTCGGCACACGCGCAGGTCAGGCCCACAGCGGTGACCAGGCACGCCAGGGAGATCAACACGGCGAGGAAGCCGCTGCCCAGAGAGCCGAACGTGTGTTGCACGTAAGCGTGCAGCACCGCCGCACCGTTGCTCGCACCGGCGGCCACGGCATGGCTGCCCGAGCCCAGGCGGAACAGGCTGACGTACACCAGCGCCAGGCCCACGCCGGCAATCAACCCGGCAATGATTGCGTAGCGGGTGATCAGCTGTGGCGATTCGACGCCACGGGAACGGATGGCATTGACGATGACGATCCCGAACACCAGCGCGCCCAGGGTATCCATGGTCAGGTAACCATTGATGAAGCCTTGGGAGAACGGTGCGGCCACGTATTCCGGTGTCGCCACGCCGACATCACCGGCCGGCAGGGCAAATGCAGCGATGCCCAGAATGGCCAGGGCGATGATTTTCAGTGGCGCCAGGAAGCGACCGACAGTGTCCAGCAGGCGGCCCGGGTACAGGGACACGAAGAACACCACCAGGAAATACACCGAGCTGTATAGGAACAGCGCCAGCGGGCTTTCGCCAGTCAGCGGCGCCAGGCCCACTTCAAACGAAACGGTGGCGGTACGCGGGGTGGCGAACAGCGGCCCTACCGCCAGGTATGCCGCCGCCGCGAGCAGGCCGCCGGCGATCTTGCCGATCGGGCTGCTCAACGCGTCCATACCGCCGCCGACCTTGGCCAGGGCGATGACGGTGACCACCGGCAGACCGACCGCGGTGATCAGGAAGCCCAGCGCTGCCATCCAGACGTGAGGCCCGGACTGCAAACCAACGATAGGCGGGAAAATGATGTTGCCGGCGCCCACGAACAGGGCAAAAGTCATAAAGCCTAACGCCAGGATATCCTGGCTTTTCAACACTTTCATTTCAGGAAATACCACACTACTGAATCGGAATTTAGAGAGGGATTCCCTGTGGATGAGGGAACTGCTGCCGGTCCTTATGGGGACCGACCGGTCTGGCGCGCGGCTTCCTTTTGGGATGCGGACGCATAAAGAGGCGGCTAGAGTACAGAATTGGGCTGACAAACGCACTGTTGCGGGGCGAACTGTCCGATAAGCGACATCCAAATGTCGCGTTTTCATACTTAACGTTGTTAATACAGAACAATGTGGGAGCGGGCTTGCTCGCGAATACGGTCTGTCAGTACCCAATTTACCGACTGATCCTGCGCATTCGCGAGCAAGCCCACTCGCACATTTTGATCTTCAACAATCTTTAGAACGCACAAAGGCCACCCGAAGGTGGCCTTTGTGTGGGTGAAGCGTCAGCTAAGCGCGAGGCTTACTTGACAGCCCAACCCGTCAGCTCAGCCAGGGCTTTGCCGATGTCTGCCAGCGAACGCACGGTTTTAACGCCTGCGTCTTGCAGTGCAGCGAATTTCTCGTCTGCAGTGCCTTTGCCGCCAGAGATGATTGCGCCAGCATGGCCCATGCGCTTGCCCGCAGGGGCAGTCACACCAGCGATGTAGGAAACAACCGGCTTGGTCACGTGTGCCTTGATGTAGGCAGCCGCTTCTTCTTCAGCCGAACCGCCGATCTCACCGATCATCACGATCGCTTCGGTCTTCGGGTCTTCCTGGAACAGCTTCAGGATGTCGATGAAGTTCGAGCCTGGGATCGGGTCACCGCCGATGCCGACGCAAGTCGACTGACCGAAACCGGCGTCAGTAGTTTGCTTCACAGCTTCGTAGGTCAGGGTGCCGGAACGCGAAACGATACCGACCTTGCCTGGCAAGTGAATGTGACCTGGCATGATGCCGATCTTGCATTCGCCTGGGGTGATCACGCCCGGGCAGTTAGGGCCGATCAGGACTACGCCCAGCTCGTCGCACTTAACTTTAGCGTCCAGCATGTCCAGGGTAGGAATGCCTTCGGTGATGCAAACGATCAGCTTGATGCCGCCGAATGCTGCTTCCAGGATGGAATCCTTGCAGAAAGGAGCTGGAACGTAGATCACGCTGGCGGTGGCGCCAGTGGCAGCTACAGCGTCTTTCACGGTGTTGAACACTGGCAGACCCAGGTGCTCGGTGCCGCCTTTGCCCGGCGTTACGCCGCCAACCATCTTGGTGCCGTATTCGATGGCTTGCTGGGTGTGGAAACTACCTTGCGAACCGGTAATACCCTGGCAGATAACTTTGGTGTCTTTATTGATCAGGACGCTCATTATTTGCCCTCCGCAGCTTTGACAACTTGTTGAGCAGCGTCGGTCAGGCTGGTAGCCGCGATGATGTTCAAACCGCTTTCTGCCAGTACTTTAGCGCCCAGTTCAGCGTTGTTACCTTCAAGGCGAACAACAACCGGGATTTTAACGCCGACTTCTTTCACTGCACCGATGATGCCTTCGGCAATCATGTCGCAACGAACGATGCCGCCGAAGATGTTAACCAATACTGCAGCGACGTTGGAGTCGGACAGGATGATCTTGAACGCTTCGGTCACGCGTTCTTTGGTAGCACCGCCGCCCACGTCGAGGAAGTTGGCTGGTTTGCCGCCATGCAGGTTGACGATGTCCATGGTACCCATGGCCAGGCCAGCACCGTTGACCATGCAACCGATGTTACCTTCCAGCGCTACGTAGTTCAGTTCGAACTTGGCAGCGTGCGCTTCGCGCGGATCGTCTTGCGACGGATCGTGGAAAGTCTTCAGCTTAGGCTGACGGTACATGGCGTTGGCGTCGATGTTGATCTTGGCGTCGAGGCAGTGCAGATCGCCGTCAGCCTTGATCACCAGCGGGTTCACTTCCAGCAGGGCCAGATCGTGATCCTGGAACAGTTTGGCCAGACCTACGAAGATCTTGGCGAACTGGGCAACTTGCTTGCCTTCCAGGCCCAGCTGGAAAGCCAGCTCGCGACCCTGGAATGGCTGAGCGCCAACCAGTGGATCGATAGTGGCTTTCAGAATTTTTTCTGGGGTTTCGTGAGCGATCTTCTCGATGTCCACGCCACCTTCGGTGGAAGCCATGAACACGATGCGACGGCTCGAACGGTCAACGACAGCGCCCAGGTACAGCTCTTTAGCGATATCAGTGCACGATTCAACCAGGATCTTGGTGACTGGTTGGCCATTGGCATCAGTCTGGTAAGTCACCAGACGCTTGCCCAGCCACTGCTGTGCGAAGGCCTTGGCGTCTTCTTTGCTGCGAACCAGCTTAACGCCGCCCGCTTTACCGCGACCACCAGCGTGGACCTGGGCTTTGACAACCCACTCGGTACCACCGATTTTGTCGCAAGCTTCTGCTGCTGCTTCCGGGGTGTCTACTGCGTAACCCTTGGATACTGGCAGGCCGTATTCAGCGAACAGCTGCTTACCCTGATACTCGTGAAGATTCATGCTTTTTACCGTCTTCGTTAGGTACTGCGCATTCGGCGCTGCGCTCATTATGAGTGCCGCGCCACCTGTGACTGCTGCTTGCACAACTTCCAGGGCTTAACGCCCGTAAAGCTGCGCAAGACTGCGTCCAGCGGATATTCCGCGGTGAGTCTTGCGCGCAAGGCTCACGACGGGCAACCGCCGTGGTTTCTTATTATCTCGCTTAGCGCTTCTTCTTGTTGGCGATGTGGATGGCGCCGCCATTCACAGCCAACGCGGCTTCATGCAGCGCTTCGGACAGGGTCGGATGGGAGAAGACCATCATGCCCAGGTCCTCGGCGCTGGTGCCGAATTCCATACCGATCGCGCCTTGCTGAACCAGTTCTGCAGCGCTCGGGCCAATCACGTGGACGCCCAAAACGCGGTCAGTCTTGGCATCAGCGATGACTTTGACAAAACCACCGGTGTCGTTGGCTGCCATGGCACGGCCAGAAGCGGCAAACGGGAAGGTGCCGACGTTAACTTCAACGCCTTCAGCTTTCAACTGCTGTTCGTTCTTGCCGACCCATGCAATTTCCGGGTGGGTGTAGATAACGGACGGGATCAGGTCGTAGTTCATCTGGGTTTTGTGACCCTTGATGCGCTCGACAACCATGATGCCTTCTTCGGAAGCCTTGTGCGCCAGCATCATGCCGCGCACCACGTCGCCGATGGCGTACACGCCAGGCACGGTGGTAGCGCAGTGATCGTCAACGTGGATGAAACCACGCTCGTCGATGTTCACGCCGCTGTCGGAAGCCAGCAAGTCGGTGGTCACTGGACGGCGACCAACGGCTACGATCAGCTTGTCGAAGGTGATGGTCTGCTCGCCTTCTTTATCGGTGTAGGTCACCACGACTTCTTCGCCGTTGACCTTGGAACCGGTAACACGGGCGCCCAGCTTGATGTCCAGACCTTGTTTGGTCAGGGTTTTCAGCGCTTCTTTGGACACCGCGGTGTCGGCAGCCAGCAGGAACGTGTCCAGGGCTTCCAGAACGGTGACTTCAGAACCCAGGCGGGACCATACCGAACCCAGCTCCAGACCGATGACGCCAGCGCCGATCACGCCCAGACGCTTTGGAACAGTTTGGAATTCCAGGGCGCCGGTCGAATCAACGATCACGTTCTGGTCAACTGGAGCCGGTGGAATGTCGATTGGACGCGAGCCTGGAGCCAGGATCACGTTCTCGGCTTCGATGACTTCTACCGAACCGTCCGGCTTGGTGATTTCAACTTTCTTGCCGGCCAGCAGTTTGCCGTGACCTTGCAGGGACGTAACGCCGTTGGCCTTGAACAGGGTGGCAACGCCGGAAGTCAGGCCTTTAACGATGTTGGCTTTACGGCCGACCATTGCTGGCACGTCCATGGTCACGCCAGCATGGTTGATGCCGTGGATCGCGAAACCGCTCTGGGCTTCGTGGAATTTCCAGGAGCTGTCCAGCAGCGCCTTGGAAGGAATGCAACCTACGTTCAGGCAAGTACCGCCCAGCGCCAGTTTGCCTTCCTTGTCGGTGTATTTTTCGATGCAAGCAGTCGAGAGGCCCAGTTGTGCGGCCTTGATGGCGGCAACGTAGCCGCCAGGACCTGCACCAATCACTACAACGTCAAATTTCTGCGACATGAAAATAGTTCCTCTATTCAGCGACAAGCTTCAAGCGACAAGCCGCAAGCCAAGCTGCTTTTTCCTACAGCTTGTAGCTCGCAACTTGCCGCTGCGTCTTTAAATGTCCAGCAGCAGACGAGCCGGGTCTTCCAGCAGGTTCTTGATGGTCACCAGGAAAGTCACGGCTTCTTTACCATCGATCAGGCGGTGATCGTAAGACAGTGCCAGGTACATCATTGGGCGGATCACGACTTGGCCGTTGATGGCCATCGGACGCTGGATGATGTTGTGCATGCCCAGGATCGCAGCTTGTGGCGGGTTGACGATCGGGGTCGACATCATCGAACCGAAGGTACCACCGTTGGTAATGGTGAAGGTACCACCGGTCATCTCGTCGATGGTCAGCTTGCCGTCACGGGCTTTCTTGCCGAAGCCGGCGATGCCGCCTTCGATTTCAGCCAGGCTCATCAGTTCGGCGTTACGCAGAACCGGTACCACCAGGCCACGGTCGCTGGACACGGCAACGCCGATGTCTGCATAGCCGTGGTAAACGATGTCGCTGCCGTCGATCGAAGCGTTGACTGCCGGGAAGCGTTTCAGCGCTTCGGTGGCCGCTTTCACGAAGAACGACATGAAGCCCAGGCGCACGCCATTGTGGGACTTCTCGAACAGGTCCTTGTACTTCGAACGCAGGGCCATGACTTCGGTCATGTCGACTTCGTTGAAGGTGGTCAGCATCGCCATGTTCGACTGTGCTTCGACCAGACGCTTGGCCACGGTGGCACGTACGCGAGTCATCGGTACACGCTTCTCGGTGCGGTCGCCAGCGGCGAACACAGGCGCAGCGGCAGCCGGGGCAGCAGCCTTGGCAGGTGCGGCAGCTGGAGCGTTTTTCTTGGCTTCAACTGCAGCCACCACGTCTTCCTTGGTGACACGGCCGTCTTTGCCGGTGCCTTTGATGGACGCCAGGTTGATGCCGTTCTCTTCAGCCAGCTGACGCGCAGCCGGTGCAGCGATTGGATCTTCGCCAGCAGCAGCCGGTGCAGCTGGAGCCGAAGCAGCCGGTGCAGCAGCAGCGGCTGGGGCAGCGGCTGGAGCAGGAGCAGCAGCGCCGCCCTCTTCAATCGAGCCCAGGATCTGGTTCGACAGAACGGTAGCGCCTTCTTCGGCAACGATTGCGCCCAGTACGCCGTCAGCCTCAGCCAACACTTCCAGAACGACTTTGTCGGTCTCGATGTCGACGATCAGGTCGTCACGCTTTACGGCGTCGCCTGGTTTCTTGTGCCAGGTGGCAACGGTGCCATCGGCAACCGATTCCGGGAATGACGGGGCTTTGATTTCGATAGCCATTATCTGTGGGTCCTTAAAATTCGGTTTCAGTCAGCGCGAAGGCGTTAAACAGTGAAAGCATCTTGCAGCAGTTTTTCCTGCTGCTCGGCGTGCATCGACGCATAACCACACGCAGGTGCAGCAGAAGCATCACGACCGGCATACTCAAGGCCAAGGCCTGTTTTGTGGTTACCGATGCTGCGACGCAAGTGATGCTGACTGCTGTACCACGCGCCCTGGTTCATCGGTTCTTCCTGACACCACACCACGTTGGTGAGGTTGGTGTAAGGCGCGATGGCCTCCATCAGGTCGTCTTCCGGGAACGGGTAAAGCTGCTCGATACGCACAATGGCGATGTCTTCGCGGCCTTCGGCACGGCGTTTTTCCAGCAAGTCGTAGTAAACCTTGCCGCTGCACAGGATCAGGCGAGTGACCTTGGCCGCGTCCAGGGTGTCGATTTCTGGAATCACGGTCTGGAACGAACCGTCGGCCAGATCTTCCAGGGTCGAGATGGCCAATTTGTGACGCAACAGCGATTTCGGGGTCAGCACTACCAGCGGCTTGCGCAGCGGGCGGATCACCTGGCGACGCAGCAAGTGGTAGATCTGGGCCGGAGTAGTCGGCACGCACACCTGGATGTTGTGCTCGGCGCACAGCTGCAGGTAACGCTCCAGACGGGCCGAAGAGTGCTCCGGACCCTGACCTTCATAACCGTGTGGCAGCAGCATGGTCAGACCGCACAGACGGCCCCACTTGTGCTCGCCGCTGGTGATGAACTGGTCGATAACCACCTGGGCACCGTTGGCGAAGTCGCCGAACTGGGCTTCCCAGATCACCAGCGCGTTTGGCGTGGTGGTCGAGTAACCGTATTCGAACGCCAGTACGGCTTCTTCGGACAGGAACGAATCGTACAGGTCGAAACGTGGCTGGCCTTCGTACAGGTTCTGCAACGGGATGTAGGTGCCCGCGTCTTTCTGGTTGTGCAATACCGCGTGGCGGTGCGAGAACGTACCGCGGCCGATGTCCTGGCCGGTCATGCGGATCGGGTGACCTTCGAACGCCAGGGTCGCGTACGCCATGGTTTCAGCGTAACCCCAGTTGATCGGCAGGCCGCCGGCTTGCATCTTCTGACGGTCTTCGTAGATCTTCGCAACCTGGCGCTGCACCACGAAGCCATCTGGAATTTCCAGCAGCTTGGCGGACAGTTCCTGCAGGGTTTTCAGATCGAACGAGGTGTCGTGACGCGCAGTCCAGGCGTGGCCCAGGTACGGACGCCAGTCAACGAACAGCTCTTTGTTCGGCTCTTTAACCAGGCTTTTTACTACGTGCAGACCGTTGTCCAGCGCGTTGCGGTATTCATCGATCTTCGCCTGAACACGCGCGTCGTCAACCACACCGGCCTTGATCAGGCTTTCGGCGTACAGCTCACGGGTGGTGCGCTGCTTGGTGATTTGCTGGTACATCAACGGCTGGGTGCCGCTAGGCTCATCCGCTTCGTTGTGGCCGCGACGACGGTAGCAGACCAGGTCGATCACCACGTCACGCTTGAACTGCATGCGGTAGTCGATGGCCAGTTGGGTCACGAACAGCACGGCTTCCGGATCATCACCATTCACATGGAGGATCGGCGCCTGGATCATCTTGGCAACGTCGGTGGCGTACTCGGTAGAGCGCGCGTCCAGCGGGTTGCTGATGGTGAAACCCACCTGGTTGTTGATGACGATGTGAACCGTACCGCCGGTCTTGAAGCCGCGCGTCTGCGACATCTGGAACGTTTCCAGAACCACGCCTTGACCGGCAAATGCCGCGTCACCGTGGATGGAAATCGGCAGAACCTTTTCACCGGTGGAATCGTTGCGACGATCCTGGCGAGCACGAACCGAACCCTCGACCACTGGAGAAACGATTTCCAGGTGGGATGGGTTGAAGGCCATGGCCAGGTGAACTTCACCGCCGGTGGTCATCACGTTGGACGAGAAGCCCTGGTGGTATTTAACGTCACCGGAACCCAGCTCGACCTTCTTCTTGCCTTCGAACTCGTCGAACAGCTCGCGCGGGTTCTTGCCGAAGGTGTTGACCAACACGTTCAGGCGACCACGGTGAGCCATGCCGATCACGATTTCCTTGGTGCCGTAGGAACCGGAACGCTGGATCAGCTCGTCGAGCATTGGAATCAGGCTTTCGCCGCCTTCCAGGCCGAAACGTTTGGTGCCCGGGTATTTGGTACCCAGGTATTTCTCGAGACCTTCGGCTGCGGTCACGCGCTCCAGCAAGTGGCTGCGTACGTCGGCAGACAAAACCGGACGGCCACGCACACCTTCCAGACGATGCTGGAACCAGTGGCGCTGCTCGGAATCGGTGATGTGCGTAAATTCAGCGCCGATGGTGCGGCAATATGTCTGCTGCAACGCTTCGTGAATTTCGCGTAGGCTCGCTTCCTCTTTGCCGATGAACAGGTCGCCGGCACGGAAGGTCGTATCAAGATCGGCATTGGTCAAGCCGTAATGATTGATCGACAGGTCAGCAGGTGCAGGACGCTGCCAGAGCCCCAGCGGGTCAAGCTGGGCCGCCTGGTGGCCACGCATCCGGTAAGCCTGGATCAGTCGCAGTACTTCAACTTGCTTCTTCTCGTGCTCGCTGCTCACGCTCCCGGCGGAAACCGGCTGAGCGCGGCGCTGGTTCTTTGCCAGCAGCACAAACTGATCGCGAATTGTTGCGTGCGATACATCGGTGGCAGCGTTGCCGTCTGAAGACAACGTCTGAAATTTGGTGCGCCATTCTTCTGGCACAGCGTTAGGGTCGTGCAGGTAGAGCTCATAAAGCTCTTCCACATAGGCAGCGTTACCACCTGAAAGATAGCCGCTGTTCCACATGCGCTGCATCACGCTTTCTTGCATGCTTGGTCACCCTCGATTTGGGGACACCACCGGCGAAAACACCGAGTTTGCTTGCAAAAGGCCAAGTGCAGCGACCAAAACAAGCCACTTAGGATCACGCTGATAGTTCGGGTACCAACCCGAATGCCCCTGCTTGTCTCATTTCTTCAAAATAAGAGCCGCGGCTTTGTAAGTCGCTGCTCAAGTTAAAACTACGGCGCCGGTTGAAGCCTGCGCCGTAGCATTTACGGGCACAACGGTCCTGCTTTGTTACAACGTCGGTTACACGCCGCTTTGCAGCAGCATGTTACGGATGTGACCAATGGCCTTAGTCGGGTTCAGGCCTTTGGGACATACGTTGACGCAGTTCATGATCCCGCGGCAGCGGAATACGCTGAACGGGTCATCCAGTGAAGCCAGACGCTCGGACGTCTTGGTGTCACGGCTGTCTGCCAGGAAGCGATACGCTTGCAGCAGGGCAGCTGGACCCAGGAACTTGTCCGGGTTCCACCAGAAGGACGGGCACGAAGTCGAGCAGCAAGCGCACAGGATGCACTCGTACAGACCGTCGAGCTTTTCACGCTCTTCCGGGGACTGCAGACGCTCGATGGCCGGAGCCGGCGTGTCGTTCTGCAGGAACGGCTTAACTTTCTCGTATTGCTTGTAGAAGATGCTCATATCGACGACCAGGTCACGGATAACCGGCAAACCTGGCAGAGGACGAACGATCAGCTTGTTGCCTTTCACCACGGCAGACAGCGGCGTGATGCACGCCAGGCCGTTTTTGCCGTTGATGTTCATGCCGTCGGAACCGCACACACCTTCACGGCAAGAGCGACGATAGGAGAAACCCTCGTCCTGCTCTTTGATCAGGGCCAGTACGTCCAGCACCATCAGGTCTTTACCACCGGTATCAACCTGGAATTCCTGCATGAACGGCGCAGCGTCCTGATCAGGGTTGTAGCGATAAACACTGACTTTCAACATGGCAGCCACCCTTAGTAAGTCCGAATCTTCGGTTCAAACGTCGGAACCGTTTTCGGCGAGAAGTTCACGGCACGCTTGGTCACGCGCTTGTCACCCGGGAAGTACAGGGTGTGGCACAACCAATTCTCGTCGTCGCGGTCTTCAAAGTCTTCACGAGCGTGAGCACCACGGGATTCCTTACGAACCTCGGCGGCGATCGCAGTCGCTTCAGCCACTTCCAACAGGTTTTGCAGCTCAAGGGCCTCGATACGAGCGGTGTTGAACGCCTGGCTCTTATCGTTGATCTTGACGTTGGCGATGCGCTTGCGCAGATCGGCCAGCTGGGCAATACCCTTCTGCATGTATTCGCCGGTACGGAATACACCGAAGTAGTTCTGCATGCAGTTTTGCAGCTCGCGACGCAGGGTTGCCACGTCTTCGCCATCGGTACGCTCGTTCAGAGCGTTCAGACGCGCCAGGGCAGTTTCGATGTTGGCGTCGGTCGCGTCATCGTATTCGATGCCGTCGGTCAATGCCTTCTCGAGGTGCAGGCCGGCAGCACGACCGAATACCACCAGGTCGAGCAGCGAGTTGCCGCCCAGGCGGTTGGCGCCGTGAACCGATACGCACGCCACTTCGCCTACCGCGAACAGGCCGTGAATGATCTCGTCCACGCCGTCGGCGTTCTGAGTGATCGCCTGACCATGAATGTTGGTCGGCACGCCGCCCATCATGTAGTGGCAAGTCGGAACAACCGGAACCGGAGCAACCACCGGGTCAACGTGAGCAAAGGTCTTGGACAGCTCACAGATACCCGGCAGGCGGCTGTGCAGTACTTCCTCGCCCAGGTGATCGAGCTTGAGCAGTACGTGGTCGCCATTGGGGCCACAGCCGTTACCGGCAATGATTTCCTTGACCATCGAACGCGCTACAACGTCACGACCGGCAAGGTCTTTCGCGTTCGGAGCATAACGCTCCATGAAGCGCTCGCCGTTCTTGTTGATCAGGTAGCCACCTTCACCACGGCAACCTTCGGTTACCAGTACGCCGGCGCCGGCAATGCCGGTTGGGTGGAACTGCCACATTTCGATGTCTTGCACCGGTACGCCTGCACGCAGTGCCATGCCAACGCCGTCACCGGTGTTGATCAGGGCATTGGTGGTCGATGCGTAGATACGGCCTGCACCACCAGTCGCCAGAACGGTAGCCTTGGCGCGGATGTAGGAGGTTTCACCGGTTTCGATGCAGATGGCGATCACACCAACGAATGCGCCGTCAGCGTTTTTTACCAGGTCAACTGCGTAGTACTCGTTCAGGAACGTGGTGCCGGCTTTCAGGTTGCCCTGATACAGGGTGTGCAGCAGCGCGTGACCGGTACGGTCGGACGCAGCACACGTACGGGCAGCCTGGCCGCCTTTACCGTAATCCTTCGACTGGCCGCCGAATGGACGCTGGTAGATACGACCCTGCTCGGTACGCGAGAACGGCAGACCCATGTGGTCCAGCTCGAACACGGCGGCCGGGCCTTCCTGACACATGTATTCGATAGCGTCCTGGTCACCGATGTAGTCGGAACCCTTGACGGTATCGTACATGTGCCAGCGCCAGTCATCGTTCGGGTCGGCGGACGCGATGGCGCAGGTGATGCCACCCTGGGCCGATACGGTGTGGGAACGCGTTGGGAACACTTTGGTGATCACGGCAGTCTTGTGACCGCCCTGGGCCAGCTGCAGCGCTGCGCGCATGCCAGCACCGCCGCCACCAATAATGATGGCGTCGAAGGAAATAGTTGGAATGTTAGCCATGAATCAGATACCCCAAAGAATCTGCACACCCCAGACGAAGTAAGCGAACATCGCAACGCCGCATACTGCCTGGAAGAGGAAACGGACTGCAGTCGCGGACTTGCCCAGCGCCATCGGCGTCAGGTAGTCAGTCGCGATGGTCCACATGCCGACCCAGGCGTGAGCGCCCAGAGCTACAAGTGCCAGCAGACTGAAGATTCGCATCGCATTGTGGGAAAACAGGCCGTGCCATTGCTCATAGCCAATGCCCGGGTTTGCGACGAGGTATCCGATCAGGAAAATGAAATAAGCCGCGAGAACGACCGCAGACACACGCTGCGCCATCCAGTCATAGAGGCCTGAACGCGAAAGGTTCGTAACGCTGGTTACCATATCCAAACTCCTGCCAGAACGATCAGCACCACGGAAATGGCGATGATGATTTTCGAGCCCAGGCGGCCGCCTTCCAGCGTCTCACCGATGCCCATATCCATGATCAAGTGGCGCACGCCGGCTACCAGATGATAAAGCAGAGCGGACAGGAGGCCCCATGCTACGAACTTGGCCAGCGGGCTGGTCAAGCATGCCTTCACCTCGGCAAAACCTTCCTCGGAACCCAGGGATTTGCTCAATGCATAAAGCATGATGCCCAAGCCCAGGAACAGGATGATGCCGGAAACACGGTGCAGGAACGACGTAACGCCGGTGATGGGGAGTTTGATGGTCCTTAGGTCTAGGTTTACAGGTCGTTGGCTATTCACGGCTTTTTTTCACACTGAAGAGCCCCTAACAATCAGGGCAAAGTTGTTGGGGAGTGCACTGGTCAGGTAAGCACCACCCAGGGAGTGCGACCCCCAATGAAAGCAAGCCCAAAAGCCCTTGGCGGTCGGTGGCCGAGTATAGACAGTTAGGTTACTAATGACAACGCGCGCTCCTCACCCTAATAGCTGATTGCGCTGGCGGGATAAAAGGCGTAAATGGCAGTCAATTTCGACGAAAAAGTACGGTTAAAGCCTTCTGGAGCAAGACTTTAGGCAAATTGACATCTGAATTTATCTCACTATAGTGGTGCGGGCCCTGCGTGGGGGGTCTGTCTGATGATTTGAAGCATAAATAGGAGGCCACATGGCTGACAAAAAAGCGCAGTTGATCATCGAGGGCGCAGCCCCCGTCGAGCTGCCCATTTTAACCGGCACCGTTGGTCCCGATGTTATCGACGTACGGGGCCTGACGGCCACGGGCCGTTTCACTTTCGACCCAGGCTTCATGTCGACCGCCTCTTGCGAGTCGAAGATCACCTATATCGACGGCGACAATGGCATTCTGCTGCACCGGGGCTACCCGATCGAGCAGCTGGCCGAGCAATCGGACTACCTCGAAACCTGCTACCTGCTGCTAAATGGCGAATTGCCAACAGCCGAGCAAAAAGCCCAGTTCGTCAGCACCGTGAAGAACCACACCATGGTTCACGAGCAGTTGAAGACCTTCTTCAACGGCTTCCGTCGCGACGCCCACCCGATGGCCGTGATGTGCGGCGTGGTTGGCGCCCTGTCGGCTTTCTATCACGACTCCCTGGACATCAATAACCCGCAGCATCGCGAAATCTCCGCGATCCGCCTGGTTGCCAAGATGCCAACCCTGGCCGCAATGGTTTACAAGTACTCCATGGGTCAACCCATGATGTACCCGCGCAACGACCTGACGTACGCGGAAAACTTCCTGCACATGATGTTCAACACCCCGTGCGAGATCAAACCGATCAGCCCGACACTCGCCAAGGCCATGGACCGGATCTTCATCCTCCACGCCGACCACGAGCAGAACGCCTCCACCTCTACCGTACGCCTGGCAGGCTCCTCGGGTGCCAACCCGTTCGCCTGTATCGCCGCCGGTATCGCCGCACTCTGGGGCCCTGCCCACGGCGGTGCGAACGAAGCCGTATTGACCATGCTCGATGAAATCGGCGATGTCTCGAACATCGACAAGTTCATCGCCAAGGCCAAGGACAAGAACGATCCGTTCAAGCTGATGGGCTTCGGTCACCGCGTCTACAAGAACCGTGACCCGCGCGCCACCGTGATGAAGCAGACCTGCGACGAAGTGTTGAAGGAGCTGGGCATCAAGAACGATCCGCAACTCGAACTGGCCATGCGCCTGGAAGAGATCGCGCTGACCGATCCGTACTTCATCGAGCGCTCGCTGTACCCGAACGTCGACTTCTACTCGGGGATCATCCTCAAGGCGATCGGCATTCCAACCAGCATGTTCACCGTGATCTTCGCCCTGGCGCGGACCGTGGGCTGGATCTCCCACTGGAAAGAAATGCTCTCCAGCCCGTACAAGATTGGCCGCCCGCGCCAGCTGTACACCGGCTACGAGTCGCGTGACATCACCAAGCTGGAAGACCGCAAGTAAGCCATCAAGCGCTTAGCTGTACTGAAAACGGCCTCCTTTGTGGAGGCCGTTTTTGTTTGTGTCGCCAGGCCCGGCGCCATCGCAGGCAAGCCAGCTCCCACGGGAGAATGCATTTCAAAGGTGGGAGCCGGGCTTGCCCGCGATGAGGCCAGCCAAGACACCCCAGAAACCCCAGCCACCGACTGATCGTTCGCACGCGCTGCGTGGGAACGATCAACTATCTGCTTTTATTGATGCCAGACTTGAGAAACAGTTTTGTGAAATCCGTTACCAATAAAAGCAAAAAAAAGCCCCGATCTCGCGACCGGGGCATTTTTTTTGTAACCGTTACGACGCTTAGTGGTTAACCGCCCCACTCGCCCCCAGGCCCGTTTGTGAACGCACAAACTGCGGGAAGTACAGCGCACGCTCTTTCTCTGCCGCCGCCGACTTGTCGGTGATGGAGAAGAACCAGATGCCGATGAACGCAATGATCATCGAGAACAGCGCCGGGTATTCGTACGGGAAGATAGCTTTCTCGTGGTGCAGGATCGACACCCAGATGGTCGGGCCGAGGATCATCAGGCCAACGGCACTGATCAAGCCCAGCCAGCCGCCAATCATCGCGCCACGGGTGGTGAGGTTTTTCCAGTACATGGAAAGCAGCAGCACCGGGAAGTTACAGCTGGCAGCAATGGAGAACGCCAGGCCGACCATGAACGCAATGTTCTGGCTCTCGAACAAGATACCCAAGCCGATTGCCAGCACCGCCAGGGCGATGGTGGTGATCTTCGACACGCGAATCTCATCCTTCTCGTTGGCCTTGCCCTTCTTGATCACGCTGGCATACAGGTCGTGGGACACCGCCGAAGCACCCGCCAGGGTCAAGCCGGCAACCACTGCTAGAATGGTGGCAAACGCCACGGCCGAGATGAAGCCCAGGAAAATACTGCCGCCCACCGCGTTGGCCAAATGCACCGCCGCCATGTTGTTGCCGCCGAGCAAGGCGCCTGCCGCGTCCTTGAACGCCGGGTTGGTGCTGACCAGCAGGATCGCGCCAAAACCGATGATAAAGGTCAGGATGTAGAAATAACCGATGAAGCCGGTGGCATACAGCACGCTCTTACGCGCTTCCTTGGCGTCGCTTACGGTGAAGAAGCGCATCAGGATGTGCGGCAGGCCAGCAGTACCGAACATCAGCGCCAGCCCGAGGGAGAACGCCGAGATCGGGTCTTTGACCAGGCCGCCCGGGCTCATGATCGCTTCACCTTTAGGGTGAACCTTGATCGCCTCGGCAAACAGCGTGTTGAAGTCGAAGTTGACGTGCTTCATCACCATCAGCGCCATGAACGAGGCACCGGACAGCAGCAGCACTGCCTTGATGATCTGCACCCAGGTGGTCGCCAGCATGCCGCCGAACAACACATACAGGCACATCAGGATGCCCACCAGAATCACCGCCACGTGGTAATCCAGGCCGAACAGCAGTTGGATCAGCTTGCCCGCGCCAACCATCTGCGCGATCAGGTAGAACGCCACCACCACCAGCGAGCCACAGGCCGACAGGCTGCGGATCTGGGTTTGCCCGAGGCGATAGGACGCCACGTCGGCAAAGGTGTACTTGCCCAGGTTACGCAGGCGCTCGGCGATCAGGAACAGAATGATCGGCCAGCCTACCAGGAAGCCGATCGAATAGATCAGGCCGTCGTAGCCGGAGGTGAACACCAGCGCGGAAATGCCCAGGAAAGACGCTGCCGACATATAGTCGCCAGCAATCGCCAGGCCGTTCTGGAAGCCGGTAATCTTGCCGCCGGCCGCATAGTAGTCAGCCGCCGATTTGTTGCGCTTGGACGCCCAGTAGGTGATGCACAGCGTTGCGCCGACAAACGCCACGAACATCAGGATCGCTGCGATATTCAGCGGTTGCTTGTGCACCTCACCGGTCAAGGCATCCGCTGCCCAAACGGCGGGCGCGAAGATCGAAGCGCCACCTACAGCCAATAAACGCCGGATCATTGCGCAGCCTCCTTGAGAATCGCATTGTTCAGGTCGTCGAATTCGCCGTTGGCGCGCCGTACGTAGATGCCGGTAAGAATGAAGGCCGACACAATCAGCCCGACCCCGATCGGGATTCCCCAGGTAATCGAGGAACCGGGGCTGAGCTTGGCCCCCAGCACTTGTGGCCCGTAGGCAATCAACAGGATGAAAGCGGAGTAAAGCCCTAGCATGATCGCCGAGAGAATCCAGGCGAACCTTTCCCTTTTTCTCACCAGCTCCTTGAAACGCGGGCTGTTTTGAATCGAGAGGTAAATGCTGTCGTTCATTGTTTTTATCCTCGCAGCACAGCTTTTTTATTATTGGAACGTATCCACTGTATGCGGCTGCAGAACAGGTTCCAGACGACCTTAGTATTAGAACGACATTAGCGTTGGCGCCAACTTTGAACTGATTAAAGTGACAGCCTTTTCCCCAGAAACGACAAAACCCGCCTGACGAAAACGCCAGGCGGGCTTGCAAGGTGCTAGCTAGACAGCTCGACGGCTATTTACCAATCCACTCGGCCACACGCTCAGGGTGCTTGGCCACCCAGTCCTTGGCTGCCGCATCCGGCTTGGCACCCTCTTGAATAGCGAGCATGACTTCGCCGATTTCATCCTTGGAGGCCCACTGGAATTTCTTCAGGAAGGCGGCGACTTCCGGCGCCTTCTTCTCCAGGCCCTTGCTGCCGATACTGTTGACGGTTTCAGCAGCCCCATAAATTCCTTTTGGATCGTCCAGGAAACGCAGTTTCCACTTGGCGAACATCCAGTGCGGCACCCAGCCGGTGACCGCAATGGACTCCTGCTTGTCTTCGGCACGGGTCAGTTCGGCGATCATCGCGGCGCCCGAGCTGGCTTGCAGCTTGTAGTCCAGGCCATAGGCCTTGATGGCTTCGTCGGTCTTGAGCATCACGCCTGAACCGGCATCGATGCCGACAATCTTGTTCTTGAAGGTGGTGTCGGTCTTGAGGTCTTCAATCGATTTGGCCTTGACGTACTCCGGCACGATCAGGCCAATTTTTGCATCCTTGAAGTTGGGGCCGTAGTCGACCACCTTGTCCTTGTTCTTGGCCCAGTACTCACCGTGGGTCACGGGCAGCCAGGCAGAGAGCATGGCGTCGAGCTTGCCGGTGGCCACGCCCTGCCACATGATCCCGGTAGCGACGGCCTGCAGTTTCACGTCATAACCGAGCTTTTCCTTGATCACTTCTGCCGCCACGTGGGTGGTGGCAACGCTGTCAGACCAGCCATCTACGTAACCGATGCTCAGGGTTTTGCTGTCGGCGCTGGCCAGTGTGGAGCTCATCGCAACTACCAGAGTGGCAGCTGCGCCCAAGAGTCGTCGCATCTTCATAGTACTTCCCCGAAAGTGCTGCGCCCGGCGGATGCCGAGCGACGTCAACCTGTTGTTATGTGGTGCACCGCGCCCCCTTCACGCGCATCGATCCGGCGGCCCAGACATCAGTGGAGTGCTGACACTTCGATCATCAACCTGCCGGGGCCTTGGACCTGCTCTGACTGCGACCTCAGGTGAGCAAGAAACGACATCACATCGCCAGCAGGACGATTTGTAGGACATCGCAGCAAAATCCCGCCCGAACTTTGCATGTCTAAATTATGCGACCGCACTGGGACGGGCTAAATCCGGGTAAGATGCGCGCCTTTGCTCCCCAGATAAGCCGACCATGCCCGCGACTGCCCGCTTCCCTGCCCTGCCCTATATTTTCGCCCTGATCCTCGGCGTGCTTGCCCTTGTCGGCTATTGGTACGGCCTCGGCCGGCCCGTGGTGTTGCCGGACGTGGCCAGCGCCAGCCACAAAATGCAATGCGCCTCGTACACGCCGTTCGACAAGGACCAGTCGCCGTTCGACCAGCCTTTCAAGCTGCGCCCCGAGCGCATGGACGCCGACCTGGCCCTGCTGGCCACCCGCTTTGAATGCATTCGCACCTACTCCATGACCGGCCTGGAAGCCTTGCCGGACCTGGCACGTAAGCATGGGTTGAAGTTGATGGCCGGCGCCTGGGTCAGCAGTGACCCGGTTGCCACCGAAAAAGAAGTCGCCGAGCTGATCGCTGCCGCCAACGCCAACCCGGACGTGGTCACCTCGGTGATCGTCGGCAACGAAGCGCTGCTGCGCAAGGAAGTCACCGCCAAGCAGTTGGTGACGCTGATCCATAAGGTCAAAAGCCAGATCAAACAGCCGGTGACTTATGCCGACGTGTGGGAGTTCTGGCTCAAGCACCCGGAAATCGCCCCGGCGGTGGATTTCCTGACCATTCACCTGCTGCCGTATTGGGAAGATGACCCGTCGGGCATCGACCAGGCGCTCAAGCATGTGGGTGATGTACGTCAGACTTTCGGCAACCAGTTCGCTCCCAAGGACGTGCTGATCGGCGAGACTGGCTGGCCCAGCGAAGGCCGCCAGCGCGAAACCGCCGTGCCGAGCCGGGTCAATGAGGCCAAATTCATGCGCGGCTTTGTGGCCATGGCCGAGGCCAATGGCTGGCATTACAACCTGATCGAAGCCTTTGACCAGCCATGGAAACGCGCCAGCGAAGGCGCGGTCGGGGGTTACTGGGGGCTGTTTGATGCTGATCGCCAGGACAAGGGCATCCTCGCCGGGCCGGTCAGCAATGTGCCGTACTGGCCGCTGTGGCTGGGCGTGGGCGGGATTATCCTGCTGGGCACCTTGGTACTTGGCGGGCGCGTTCGCAGCACGCGCGCAGCACTCATGCTGCCATTGCTCGGTGCCGTAGCGGCCTGTTCCATCGGCACCTGGGCCGAACTGACCCGCGTTACCGCGCGCTTCAACGATGAATGGGTGTGGGCAGGCTTGCTGGTGGTGTTGAACCTGCTGGTGCTGGCCCACGCCGCCCTGGCCCTGAGCGCGCGCGACGGTTGGCGTGAGCGGGCCTTTAATTGGCTGGAGCAACGCGCGGGCTGGCTGGTGGCAATCGCCGGGTTCGCCGGTGCGGTAATGATGCTGGCGCTGGTGTTTGACCCGCGTTATCGCAGCTTCCCGAGTGCGGCGCTGGTGTTGCCGGCGCTGGTTTACCTGGTTCGCCCGGTAACCGGCCCGCGTCGGGAGATTGCGCTGCTGGCCTTCATCATCGGCGCTGGCATTGCGCCACAGCTGTATCGCGAAGGTGTGCAGAACCAGCAGGCGTGGGGTTGGGCAATCGTGAGTGTGCTGATGGTTGTAGCCTTGTGGCGTTGCTTGCGCATGCGCAAGGCTTAAGGCCGCCATCGCAGGCAAGCCCGCTCCCACATTAAGGCCGAATTCACGCGGTCAAACTGTGGGAGCGGGCTTGCGGGCGAAGAGCGCCTGTCAGGCCGCCCGCGGCTTCCTGACCAGCCGCAACCCTGCAATCACCACCGCAAACACCGCAAACGTGGTGTTGTACAACGCCAGCGCCGGCAAGCCGAACACCATCCCCAACACGGCCAAGCCCCATCCGGCACGGCCCGGCACAAAAAATCCCAGCACCGATGTAACCAATGCAGCCCAGCCCAGCACCTTGAAGTGAATCATCAACCCCAGGTTCGAGCGCAACTGGCATTCCCAGCGGCTGGCCTCATCGGCGCAGATGCCAACCCACTGGCCATCCTCCATAAAGCCGTAACGTGCGCCATAACTGGCGGCCAGCCATAAAGGCAAGGCAATAAGCAGCAGGATCAACGGCAAACGACGGGACATGAGGCACTCCGATAGGCAAAAACGGCGCTCAGCTTAATCCCACGGCGGCCGTTAGCAAGCGGTGTGCGCAGATAAGTGTTCATCCAGGCCTCGCAAAGTGTATCTTCTCGCTACTATTACCCCGATTCCGTGGCTTTTTCCGACTTTTAGTGCCGAAGGCTGGCACTTCGGTGGCAACGCGGTGGTCATAGCCTGCGAACTTCATTCAGCACGTTTCCTCTTAGGGATTAAGTCATGCTCCGTTCCTTGCGCTGTGCTGCCTTGCTGGGCAGCCTATTTTTGAGTGCGTCAGCACTGGCCGTCGACATCGACCAGGCCAGCTATGGCTACCCTTTGACCAACCCGTTCGAAGCGACCATTGCGACCACCCCGCCTGACCTTCGGCCTAAATTGCCGACCGACGACGAGATCAATCAGTCCGACTACACGCTGAACATGCGCCCCGAGCGCGAGTTCAGCCTGCCGGACAACTTCTGGGCGGTGAAGAAACTCACCTATCGCATCGCCAAACAAGACCACGCCGCGCCACTGATCTTCCTGATCGCGGGCACCGGCGCGCGGTTTGACAGCAGCATCAACGAATACCTGAAAAAACTCTATTACCAGGCCGGCTACCACGTGGTGCAGCTGTCGTCGCCGACCAGCTTCGACTTCATCAGCGCCGCCTCGCGCTTCGCCACCCCGGGGATTACCCAGGAAGACGCCGAGGACATGTACCGCGTAATGCAAGCCGTGCGCGCGCAGAACGCCTCGCTGCCGGTGACCGACTTCTACCTCACCGGCTACAGCCTGGGTGCCCTGGATGCGGCGTTTGTCAGCAAGCTTGACGAGACCCGTCGCAGCTTCAACTTCAAAAAGGTGCTGCTGCTCAACCCGCCGGTCAACCTCTACACCTCCATCACCAACCTCGACAAGCTGGTACAGACCGAGGTCAAAGGCATCAACAACACCACCACTTTCTATGAGCTGGTGCTGAGCAAGCTGACCCGCTACTTCCAGCAAAAGGGCTACATCGACCTCAATGACGCCCTGCTCTACGACTTCCAGAACTCCAAGCAGCACCTGACCAACGAACAAATGGCGATGCTGATCGGCACCTCGTTCCGCTTCTCGGCGGCCGACATTGCCTTTACCTCAGACCTGATCAACCGCCGTGGCCTGATCATTCCGCCTAAATACCCGATCACCGAAGGCACCAGCCTCACGCCGTTCCTCAAGCGCGCGCTGCAATGCGACTTCGACTGCTACCTCACCGAACAAGTGATCCCCATGTGGCGCGCGCGTTCCGACGGCGGCAGCCTGCTGCAACTGGTTGACCAAGTGAGCCTGTACGCGCTCAAGGACTACCTGCACAGCAGCCCGAAAATCGCGGTGATGCACAACGCCGACGACGTGATCCTCGGCCCTGGCGACCTCGGTTTCCTGCGTAAAACCTTCGGCGATCGCTTGACCGTCTACCCGCTGGGCGGCCACTGCGGCAACCTCAATTACCGCGTCAACGCCGACGCCATGCTGGAGTTCTTCCGTGGCTAAATATCTTCTGCTGCTCGCCGCCCTGATGTGCGCGGGCGTCGCCAATGCCGACAACAGCAAGGCGCATGAACCGGTCAAGGTTGATTCCGACGGTTTCAAGGAGCCGCTGACCAAGCTCAAGTTCAACCCGGGCCTGGACCAGCGCGAGTTCGAGCGTTCATCGCTGACCGCGCTCAACGTGTATGACCCGCTGGAGTCGTGGAACCGCCGCGTGTACCACTTCAACTATCGCTTCGATCAGTGGGTGTTCCTGCCGGTGGTTGACGGCTACCGCTATGTCACCCCGAGCTTTCTGCGCACCGGCGTGAGTAACTTCTTCAACAACCTGGGCGACGTGCCCAACCTGTTGAACAGCCTGCTGCAGCTCAAGGGCCATCGCTCCCTGGAAACCACCGGGCGCCTGCTGCTCAACACCACCATTGGCGTCGCCGGCCTGTGGGACCCTGCCACCGCCATGGGCCTGCCGCGCCAGAGCGAAGACTTCGGTCAAACCTTGGGTTTCTACGGCGTACCCGGCGGCGCCTACCTGGTGCTGCCGATCTTCGGCCCGTCGAACCTGCGCGACACCACCGGTTTGATCGTCGACTACAGCGCGGAAACCGAGATCAACTTCCTCAACGTGTCCAAGGTCAGCGAAAACCATCCGGAAATCTGGGCTCTGCGCGCCGTCGACAAGCGCTACCAGACCAGCTTCCGCTACGGTCAGATGAACTCGCCGTTTGAGTACGAGAAGGTGCGGTATATCTACACCGAATCGCGCAAGTTGCAGATTGCCGAGTAAACGCCATCCAGATGCGAAAAAGCCACTCACCTAAGTGAGTGGCTTTTTTGTTTATGCTCCAACATTACTCAGCAGTACGTGACGTATCCACAGAGCGACTGCCAGATTGTTCTTTAACGCCCGGGCATAACCCAAAACCAACCCAGAAGAGCGACCCGACAAAAGGCAACAACGTCCAGAACGAGTTGACCTGGCTAATGCCGTTATCGGTGAGCCTTCGGCATAACAGAGTGACCCTGGCTGGCAGCGTCAGCAGCAAATAACCCAAGCCAATACCCAAGGTAATTTTTATCCAATCTTCAAAAAACCAACTGCAAATCGCTATGTATGCCCCTGCAATTACCTTATCAACCAACTGAAAATACCAGAAAGCTCTCCTGCTCGACCGCCCCTCGAATACAAATGATTTCTTCAGTGCGTCCAGATACCAATTCATTTAAAACTCCCTGATTAACAGACTCTGTAAAACGCCTGGATAGGCCAAACAGAGCCGCAGATCTTAGGAAGGATTGAATGGGTCCTCTGTAGGGAAAAGCCTAAAGCGCTGCGACTAGACTGACTCACACGCCCTGGCAAACACCTGTCAATGTCTTACTGCGTGCCAAATTTTCTCGAAGATTTGAACCACCACCAACGCTACCGCCCCCGCAATAATGCCGGCCACCGCATTGAGCAGCGTCGGCATCAGCCACGCCAGCCCACCGGTGCTCTGGCTCACCACCTCAATCCAGTGATGCACCACCGGCACGCCGTGGGTGAGAATCCCGCCGCCGACCATGAACATCGCTGCCGTGCCGATCACCGACAGGCTTTTCATCATGTAAGGCGCGGCACGCAGAATCGCCCCGCCGATGCTACGTGCGGCCTGGCCGGGCTTTTGGGTCAGCCACAGGCCGAGGTCATCGAGCTTGACGATACCGGCGACCAGGCCGTAAACGCCGATGGTCATGACAATGGCGATGCCGGACAGCACGATCACTTGCTGCATCAACGGTGCGTCGGCGACCGTGCCGAGGGTGATGGCGATGATTTCCGCCGACAGAATGAAGTCGGTACGGATCGCGCCCTTGATCTTGTCCTTCTCAAACGCAACCAAGTCAGTCGCCGGGTCCGCCACCGCTTCGACCAAGTGCGCCTGTTCCTCAGTGCGCTTGTGTATGAAGCTATGCGCGAGCTTCTCAAAGCCCTCGAAACACAGATAAGCCCCGCCCAGCATCAACAACGGCGTGACCGCCCACGGCGCAAACGCGCTGATTAGCAGCGCCGCAGGCACCAGAATCAACTTGTTGAGAAACGAACCCTTGGCCACCGCCCACACCACCGGGATCTCCCGCTCGGCACGCACCCCGCTGACCTGCTGCGCATTCAACGCCAAGTCATCGCCAAGCACCCCGGCGGTCTTTTTGGCGGCCATCTTGGTCATCAACGCCACATCATCGAGGACGGCGGCGATGTCGTCGATCAGTACCAGTAAGCTGCTTCCTGCCATGACGCGGTCATCCTGAAATTAGAGTGCCGCGAATATAACGCGGCGACCGTGAGGGAATATAGGTTTCCACTGCGTGAAGGATTGCTATTGATCTGGCTTTTGATCTTGATCTTGATCTGAGTCGCCCCGTCAACCACGCTGGCCGAACGCAGGCTTGGATCCGTGGGTAACTCGACAGGACGCCGGGTTAGCCGCGCTGGGCCAAGGGTGGCCCAGCGCGGCGGCCCACGGATTCAAGCCTGCGTTCGGGCATGCCGAGCCTAGGCGAGGCACCGAGTGGTGGGGCGAAGACATTTTGGTTACTTTTGTGTCTTTACAAAAGTGACCTGCTGTAAGAGCGGAACCCTAAGCGGCCGTTGCCGCAGCAATGGATATGCACTCCGAATCAATATCCCAGCCAACTGACATATCGCCTTCGCGAGCAAGCCCGCTCCCACAGTTGGAATGTGCTAGGTCAGCAAAATACTGGGCGGCCCGGAGGCGGCTATCGCAGGCAAGCCAGCTCCCACCGTTCAATTGTGTTGGGTCAGCAAGATACTGGGCGGCTCGGAGGCCGCTATCGCAGGCAAGCCAGCTCCCACAGTTTGATTGCGGTGTATCAAGTCATCAGGGCGCCTGCCAACCACCGCCCAGGCTCTGGATCAACGCCACGCTGCCCTGGCTCAGTTGCCCTTGGGTATCACGCAGGTTCTGCTCCGCTTGCAGCAACACCAGTTGCTGGGTCAGCACCGTCTCCTGGCTGACTGTGCCTGCGCGCAACTGCGCTTGCTGACTGCCGAACAACTGCTGATTGCGCTGGTACACCTGCTGGAAGGCATCCGCCTGGGTTTGCAGATGGTTGATCGCCGACAAATTGTCCTCGACATTCTGCAAGGCACTCAACACCGTGCCCCGGTAGTTGGCGGCAATCTGGTCATAACTCGCCTCAGCCTGCTTGACCGCCGCCTCGCGCGCGCCGCCGTCAAAAATCGTCTCCGCCAAGGCCGGCCCCAGCGTCCAGATGCGGTTAGGCAACGAAAACAACCCACCCAAGGCACTGCCGCGATAACCCAATTGAGCCGTGAGATCGAGGGTCGGAAAAAACGCCGCCTCAGCCACGCCGATCTTGGCATTCGCCGCCGCCGCCGAGCGCTCGGCCGCAACCACGTCAGGCCGGCGTTGCAACAAAGTCGAGGCCAGGGTCAACGGTGGCCGTGGCACCACGAATGCAAAATCAGTGCGTGGCGCAATGCTGAACTCACTCGGCGCCACGCCCACCAGCACCGCCAAGGCATGCTCGTACTGTTCGCGATCACGCAGCGAGGTCTGCAAGCCGGCTATCGAGGTGGTCAATTGATCCTGAGCCACCAGCAACTGGTCATTGGTCGCCACGCCCTGGGTGAACTGCGCCTGGATCATGTCGAGCAATTGCTGATTGATGCTCTGCTGCTGTTGCAACAGGCGCACATCGATATCCATCTGCCGCAACGCCAGGTAATTGCTCGCCACGCTGGAACTGATCGACAACCGCACACCGGCCAGCAGCGCATCCGATTGCTGGGCGGTGGCCTGGCTCGATTCGATCCCCCGGCGCACTTCACCCCACAAATCCGGCTCCCAGCTCGCGGTCAAGGTGGCGCTGACACTGTTCTTCACCCCGGTCGATGCGGTGGTGGTGCTGGACGTGCTGCCGTCGCCGCCCTCGCCGCGCGAACCGGACAAGCCCACGCCCACCGTCGGCCACAACCCGGCGCGGCTCGACGCCACCTGCGCCTGGGCCAATCGATACGCCGCCTCGGCCGCAATAATCGACTGGTTGGCCTTGGCCGAACGCGCCACCAAATCATTGAGCACCGGGTCCTGATAGGCCAGCCACCACTGGCTGTCCAGCGCCCCTTGGGGGTTGGACACCGCGCGCTGCCACTGCGCGCCTTCCTTGAACGACTGCGGCAGCTCCATTGCCGGTTTCTGGTAATCCGGCCCCACCATGCAGCCCCCCAGCACCAGGCTGGCCAACAGCACGCTATATCTGAGTTTCATGACCTTGCTTCCTTGTGCCGCCCCAGGCGTTGCGACGCCCGGTCGAGCCAGAGGTAAATCACCGGAGTGGTGTAGAGCGTCAGCACTTGGCTGAGCAACAGCCCACCAATAATCGCAATCCCCAACGGCCGGCGCAGTTCCGAGCCATAACCTGAGCCGAGCACCAGCGGCAGCGCGCCGAGAATCGCCGCCAGCGTTGTCATCATGATCGGCCGGAAGCGGATCAGGCAGGCGCGCCGGATCGCTTCCTTGGCCGTGAGGCCGAACTCACGCCGCTCGGTGATCGCGAAGTCGATCATCATGATTGCGTTCTTCTTGACGATGCCGATCAACAGGATCACGCCTACCAGCGCGATGATCGACAGTTCGGTGCCGGTCAGCAGCAAGGCGATCAACGCACCGACGCCCGCCGAGGGCAAGGTGGAGAGGATGGTCAGTGGGTGCATCAGGTTTTCATACAGAATGCCCAGCACGATGTACACCGAGAGCAACGCGGCGACGATCAGCAGCGGCTCGCTGGCCACCGACGACTGGAACACCTGGGCCGTGCCGGCAAACTGGCCGGTGACGCTGGCCGGCATGCGCAGCTGTTTCACCGCGTCCTCCACCAGCGCGGTGGCCTGGCCGATCGAGGTGCCGGGGGCGAGGTTGAACGAGACGGTCACGGCGGGAAAAGTGCCTTGGTGGCTGATCGAAATCGCTGTGCGCGAGATGCTGTTATCGGCCAGCGCGGACAGCGGCACCAACGTCGTGGGCGTGGTCAGGTTCGGCGCGACGGTGGTGCCCTTGGCCGCCACTGCCGTGTTGCCGGCCGGCACGTAAATACCCTCGAGCGCTTGAGGATCGGTCCAGTACTGCGGGGCGATTTCCATCACCACGTGGTACTGGTTGGCGGCGCGATAAAGGGTCGAGACCTGACGCTGGCCGAACGCGTCGTACAGCGTCTGGTCCACCGCCGACATGCCCACGCCGAGCCGCGCGGCGGTGTCGCGGTTGATGCTCACATTGGCCAATAGACTGTTGTCTTGCTGGTCGGTGTTCAAGTCGGTGAGTTGCGGCAACGTGTGCAGCACTTCCACCACCTTGGGCACCCATTCATCCAGGGATTGCTGGTCGTCGGCAGTCAGCGTGTATTGGTACTGCGCGCCGCTTTGTCGGCCCCCCACGGTGATGTCCTGGGCGGCCTGCAAAAACAGCTTGGTGCCAGGCAGATCGCCGAGGCTGCGGCGGATCTGGCCGATCACATCGACGGCACTGTCCTTGCGCTGATCAATCGGCTTGAGCAGCACAAACAGCTGCGCACTGTTGACCGCCCCGCCGCCACCGCCACCACCGCCGACAAACCCGGCAGCGGTTTGCACATTGGGGTTTTGCATGACCTTGTGGTTGATCTCGGTGAAGTCCTTTTGCATCGCCCCGTAGGAAATACTCTGCGCCGCGATGATGCTGCCCTGCAGGCGGCCGGTGTCTTCCTGGGGAAAAAAGCCCTTGGGCACCAGCACGTACAGCACGCCCGCGAGCACGATCACCAGCACCGTCACTCCGCCCATCAGAATCGAGTGCTCGATGACCCAGCCCAGCGTGCGGTCGTAAAAGCGGTGAAAGCGTGAATCCGGGTGTTCATTGCCTTCGCGGATTTCCTTGGGCGCGCGCAGCAGCACGCTGGCGAGCATCGGCGTCACTGTCAGCGAAATCACCATCGAGATGACGATGGCCACCGACAGCGACACCGAGAACTCGCGAAACAGCCGCCCGACAATCCCGCCCATCAGCAGCAACGGAATAAACACCGCCACCAGCGACACGCTGATGGTCAGCACCGTAAAGCCGACTTCCTGCGCCCCGGCCAGCGCGGCTTCGACCCGTGTCTTGCCGCGCTCCAGGTGGCGCATGATGTTTTCCACCACCACAATCGCATCGTCCACCACAAAGCCGGTGGAAATCGTCAGCGCCATCAGCGACAGGTTATTCAGGCTGTAGCCGAGGAAGTACATCGCGCCAAAGGTGCCGAGCAACGACAGCGGCACCACCACGGCGGGCACCAGGGTGCTGCGCCAGTCGCGGAAGAAACCGAAGGTCACCAGCGTCACAAGCAGGATCGAGGCCAGCAAGGTCACTTCCACGTCATGCAACGACGCGCGAATGGTGGTGGTGCGGTCCATCAACAGGTTGAGCTTGATCGACGCCGGGATCGAGCTTTGCAAAAATGGCAGCGAGGCTTTCACCGCATCCACCGTGTCGATCACGTTGGCGCCCGGCTGCTTGAACACCACCAGCAGCACCGCCGGCTTGCCGTTGGACAGGCCGAAGTTGCGCAGGTCCTGCACGTCTTCGCGCACATAGCCGAGGTCGGCAATGTGGATCAGATCGCCGTTTTTGGCCTTGACCACCAGCGGCCCGTAGTCGTTGCTGTCGAGCAACTGGTCATTAGCGCCAATGCCATACGAGCGGTCGCCGACCGCCACGTTGCCCTTGGGCAAGTTGGCGTTGGAGGCGCTGATAACCTGGCGCACCTGCTCCAGGCTGACGCCGTATTGGCTGAGCCGGTCCGGGTTCAGCTCAATGCGCACCGCCGGCAACGCGCCGCCGCCCACGGTCACGTCGCCGACGCCGGTGGTCTGCAACAGGCGCTGCTCAAGCACCGTCGAGGCCGCGTCGTACATCTGCCCCGGCGTGGCACTGTCGGAGGTCAGGCTGATGATCAGGATCGGCGAATCGGCCGGGTTGACCTTGCGGTAAGTCGGGTTGCCGGACAAGTCGCTGGGCAAGTTGCTGCGCGCGGCGTTGATCGCCGCCTGCACATCCCGCGCGGCGCCGTCGATGTCGCGGCTCAAGTCGAACTGCAGGGTGATGCGCGTGGAGCCGAGGCTGCTGGCCGAGGTCATTTGCGTGACCCCGGCGATCTGCCCGAACTGGCGTTCCAGCGGCGTGGCCACGGAGCTGGCGACGGTGGTGGGGTCGGCGCCAGGCAACGAGGCGCTGACGCTGATGGTCGGGAAGTCCACTTCCGGCAGCGGCGCCACCGGCAACAGGTTGAAGGCCAACACACCAAACAACGCCAGCCCGGCCGCCAGCAACGTGGTGGCAATCGGGCGATGGATAAACGGCGCGCTGAGGTTCATCGCATCATTCCAACGCCACCGGGCGGCGGCTGAAACGCTGCCCCAGGCCGTGCATGGCAAGGAAGATCACCGGCGTGGAAAACAGCGTGAGCAACTGGCTGAGCAACAGCCCGCCGATGATCGCGATGCCCAGCGGGTGGCGCAGCTCCGAGCCGATGCCGGTGCCCAACGCCAACGGCACCGCGCCGAACAGCGAGGCCATGCTGGTCATCAGAATCGGCCGAAAGCGCAACTCCGCCGCCTGGCGAATTGCTTCCACCGGGCTCAAGCCGCCCTCACGTAGAAGCTCCAGCGCGAAGTCGACCATCATGATGCCGTTTTTCATGACGATGCCGATCAGCAACACAATCCCAATCAGGCCGATGATGTCGAACTGCGTGCCCGTCACCAGCAACGCCAGCAACGCGCCGAGGGCCGCCGACAACAGGGTCGACAGGATGGTCACCGGGTGCACGAAGCTCTCGTACAGAATGCCCAGCATCAGGTACACCACCACAATCGCCGCCAGCACCAGAAACACCTGGTTTGACAGCGATGCCTGGAACGTCGCCGCCGCACCTTCAAGATTGGCTTGCACCGACAACGGCAGGCCGACCTTGGCTTCAATGTCCTGCAGCCGCGTCACCGCCGCGCCCAGCGTCTGGCCGGGCGCGAGGTTGAACGACACATCCGCATAGGGAAACTGCCCCAACCGGTTGATGGTGACCGGCGAACGCACCACCTCCAGGGTCGCCATGCTCGACAGCGGCGCCACGCCACCGCCAGGAATGTCCACGTACAAACCGGTGAGCAAGTCCGGCAAGTTGCGCGGCGGGTGGTCGGTGGCGATCACCACGTGGTACTGGTTGAGCTGGGTGTAGATGGTTGAGACCTGGCGCTGGCCGAACGCGTCGTACAGCACATCGTCAATGGCCTGCGGTGTAATCCCCAGGCGCGAGGCGGTGGCGCGGTCGAAGGTCAGCTTGATCTGGTTGCCAAACTGCATGGCCTGGCTTTGCACGTCGGTGAACATCGGGTCTTGCTTGATCGCGGCCAGCAGCTTGGTGGTCCACTGCTCCAGCTCATCCGGGTCGGTGGCTTGCAGGCCCAGGCGGTAACTGGTGGTGGACACCGTGGCGTCCAGGGTCAGGTCCTGCACCGAGTGCAGGTACAGGCGGATGCCGGCGTCGTCGGCATTCGCATCGGCCAGGCGGCGGATCACTTCGGTGCTGCTGTCTCGCTCGCCACGCGGCTTGAGGTTGATCAGCAAGTTGCCCTGGTTGATGGTCGGGTTGGTCTGGTCGATACCGACGAAGGACGACAGGCTTAGCACCGCCGGGTCCTTGAGGATGCGTGCGGCCAGGCGTTGCTGTTCAACCTGCATCTGCTGAAACGAGATGGTCGGCGAGGCCTGGGAAATGCCCTGGATCAGGCCGGTGTCCTGATCGGGAAAAAAGCCCTTGGGCATGATCACCAAGGTGAACAAGGTCAGCGCGGCGGTGAGCACCACCGAGATCAGGGTCAAGGTGCGGTGCGCCAACACCCAATCCAGGCCGCGTACGTAGTGGTTGTTGATGCGGTCGAAGAAGTCCGGGCGGCGCTCTTCATGCTTGGACTTGAGCATGCGCGCGCACATCATGGGCGTCAGCGTCAGTGAAATCACTGCCGAAATCACGATGGTCACCGCCACGGTCATGGCGAATTCGCGGAACAACCGCCCGACCACATCGCCCATGAACAGCAGCGGGATCATCACCGCAATCAGCGCGATGGACAGCGAGATGATGGTGAAGCCGATTTGCTCCGCGCCCTTGAGCGCCGCTTGCAACGGGGTGTCGCCGGCCTCCAGGTAGCGCGTGATGTTTTCGATCATGACGATGGCGTCATCGACCACAAAACCGATGGCGATGGTCAATGCCATCAACGTCAGGTTGTTCAGCGAAAAGCCCAGCGCGTAGGCCACCGCCAGGGTGCCGATCAACGTCAGCGGGATGGTGACGGCAGGAATGATCGTGGCCGCAATATTGCGCAGGAAGATGAAGATCACGATCACCACCAGCAAAATCGCCAGCCCCAGCTCGTACTGCACATCGGTGACCGAGGCGCGGATGGTCTGGGTGCGGTCGGTGAGCACCGCGACCTTCAAGGTGCCCGGCAGGCTGGCGCGTAATTTGGGCAGCAGTTGCTGCACGCGGTCGACCACTTCGATCACGTTGGCGCCGGGCTGGCGCTGGATGTTCAACACGATGGACGGCGTGTCATTGGTCCACGCCGCCTGGCGGGGGTTTTCCGCGCCCTGGGTGGAACTGGCGATCTGCGACAGGCGAATCGGCGCGCCATTTTTGTAGGCAATCACCAGGTCACGGTATTCCTCGGCCGACTGCAGTTGGTCGTTGGCGCCAATGGAATAGGCCTGAAACTTGCCATCGATATTGCCCTTGGCCTGGTTGACGTTGGCCGTACCGAGCGAGGTGCGCAGGTCATCCAGGGACAGGCCGAGGCTGTTCAGCGCCGACGTGTTGGCCTCGACCCGCACCGCCGGGCGCTGGCCGCCACTGATGGTGACCAGGCCGACGCCGGTGATCTGCGAGATTTTCTGTGCCAGGCGTGTGTCGGCCAGGTCTTCGACCTTGGTCAGCGGTAACACGTCGGAGGTCAATGACAGGGTCAGCACCGGAGCATCTGCCGGGTTGACCTTGCTGTACACCGGCGGGTACGGCAGGTTGGCCGGCAGGAAGGTGCCCGCCGCGTTGATCGCCGCCTGCACTTCCTGTTCGGCCACGTCCAGCGACAGCGACAGGTCAAATTGCAGGGTCACCACCGAGGCGCCGTCCGAGCTGGTGGAGTTCATCGACTTGAGCCCCGGCATTTCGCCGAGCTGGCGCTCCAGCGGCGCGGTAATCGAAGAACTGACCACGTCGGGGCTGGCACCGGGGTATTGGGTGAACACCTGGATGGTCGGGTAATCCACCTCCGGCAGCGCCGACACCGACAGCAAGTGGTAACCCAACAGGCCGAGCAACAACACCGCGACCATCATCAGCGTGGTGGCCACCGGGCGTTCGATAAAGGGCCGCGAAATATTCATGCTCGGCAGCTCCTCACTGGGCGACGACCTTCACCGCCGAGCCGTCGTCGAGCTTGTCGGCGCCTTCGGTGATCACCTGCTCACCGGCCTTGACGCCATTGTCGAGCACCGCCGAGACATCGCCGGTGGACGGGCCGGTCTTGATCGTGCGCAGGCTGGCCTTGTTGCCGTTGACCACAAACACGAAGTCGCCCTTGCTGCCGTGCTGGATCGCACGAGTCGGGACCACGGCGATCTGGCTCAAGGTGTCGGCCTTGAGCCGTGCGTTGACGAACTGATTGGGAAACAGCGCATTGCCCGAATCATCGAACTGCGCCTTGACCTTGATCGTGCCGGTGCTGGTATCCACCTCGTTGTCCAGCGCCAGCAGCGCGCCGGTGGCAAGCAGGGATTTCTTGTTGCGGTCGTAGGCCAACACCGTGACGCTGCCATGGGACATGGCCTGGTTGATCGCGCCCAGGTCATCCTCGGGCACGGCAAACACCACGGTGGCCGGGCTCATCTGGGTGATCACCACGATGCCAGTGGTGCTGGCGGTGGTCACGTAGTTGCCAGGATCGACCAGGCGCAGCCCGACCACGCCATCCACCGGCGAGGTGATGGTGCAGTAGCTCAATTGCACTTCGAGGTTTTGTACGTTGCCTTGGTCGGCGGCCACGGTGCCTTGTTGTTGCTGCACCAGCGAGGCTTGGGTGTCGAGGGTTTGCTGGCTGGTGGAGCCGGCTTTGACCAGGTCGCGGTAACGGGCCAGGTCGCGCTGGGCATTGCTCAACACTGCCTGATCGTGAGCCAGGGTGCCCTTGGCCACGGCCAGCTGCGCCTTGAGCGCGCGGTCGTCGATACGGGCGATGACCTGGCCTTTGCTGACGTGCTGGCCTTCCTTGAACTCCACGCTGCTGAGGATGCCATCGACCTGGGTCACCACCGTGACACTGCGGGTGGGCGTGACGGTGCCGAGGGCGTCGATGTACACCGGCACATCCTGCAAGGCCACCGGCACTGCTGCCACCGGTTCGCCGGGGGACACGGGCTTGCCTTTATGGGCGCCGCCAAACAAATGCATGCCCAGGCCAATCAACAGCGCCACCAGCAATAACGCGCCAACAACCCAGGCGAACGTACGTCGTCTGCTTTTCTCCACGGTTTCTCACTCGAACGCCGAATACAGGACTGAACGCAGACCCGGATGGCCGCGTCCTTGCTCTGAACTCTAGCAGCGCGCCCAGCCTGTGCCTGTACTACCGTGAATGCGTTCAGCATCAAGACAGACAAAGTCAGCTGCAAGGCCCGGCGTACAAGGGCTGCGCCGGCATTCTTGAGCGCTGCGTCAAGCCGGTGCTACCATGCTCGACCGCCTGTCCTGGCAAGGAAAATCCTGGTTTATGAGCACCATTCGCGAGCGCAATAAAGAAATGATCCTGCGGGCGGCCAGCGAGGAGTTTGCTGACAAGGGCTTCGCCGCGACCAAAACCAGCGACATCGCCGCCAAGGCCGGGCTGCCCAAGCCCAACGTCTATTACTACTTCAAGAGCAAGGACAACCTCTACCGCGAGGTGCTCGAAAGCATTATCGAGCCGATCCTGGCGGCGTCCACGCCATTCAATCCAGACGGCGAGCCCGCGGTGGTGCTGAGCAATTACATCCGCTCCAAGATCCGCATCTCCCGCGACTTGCCGTTTGCCTCCAAGGTATTCGCCAGCGAAATCATGCACGGCGCACCGCACCTGAGCAGCCAGCAGGTCGAGCAACTGAACGCCCAGGCCAAGCACAACATCGACTGCATCCAGAGCTGGGTGGATCGCGGCCTGATTGCCGCCATTGACCCCAACCACCTGATGTTCAGCATCTGGGCGGCGACGCAGACCTACGCCGACTTTGATTGGCAGATATCGGCGGTGACCGGCAAGGCCAAGCTGGATGACGCCGATTATGAAGCGGCGGCGCAGACGATTATTCGGTTGGTGCTTAAGGGGTGTGAGCCGGACTGAGAGACCGCGGCGCCTGTGCCATTCGCGAGCAAGCCCGCTCCCACAGGTTTTTGCGCTGGACACACAGTGTATGAACGCCGCAAAGCCAATGTGGGAGCGGGCTTGCTCGCGAAAGCGCCCTCCCAGACACATCCTGCCAAAAGCCTACAGATCAGCATCTACCATCGAGATCTAGCCTCTCAGAACCCCACCTGAAGAGAGGCCATGGAATGCCTGATCTTGCTACTTCATACCGCCTGCGCATTGGGCGGTTCAGCGAACCAAACCGCATCTACCTGATCACCACCAACACCCACAAACGCGTACCGATATTCAGCGACTTTCACCTCGGTCGCCTAGTGGTCTGGCAGTTCAGATTGGCCCAGTACCAAGGGCTGGCTAACTCCCTGGCCTGGGTGGTGATGCCTGACCATTTTCACTGGCTGATCGAACTGAAAAAAGGCTCGCTGGGGGACCTTCTGTGCCAGGTGAAATCCAAAAGCACTCGGACTGTGAACGGTGCCACGGGCCGCAAGGGGCGGCTGTGGCAGACCAGCTTTCATGATCGTGCGCTGCGCAAGGAAGACGACTTGGTGAAAATGGCCAGGTATGTTGTCGCCAACCCTCTGCGGGCCGGGTTGGTGACGCGGGTTGGCGACTATCCGCTGTGGGATGCGGTTTGGGTATAGAGCCGGGACCGAGTCGTCGCCTTCGCGAGCAAGCCCGCTCCCACATTTGATCTGTGAACACGGTCAAAACTGTGGGAGCGGGCTTGCTCGCGAAGGGGCCAGCCCAGTCATCTCAAATCAAGCAGACACCCCCGCATCCGCCAACAACCCCACCCCCTCAATCGCCGTAATCGCGCACTGCTCATCAATATCCGAAGTGTCCCCACTGATCCCGATCGCCCCCAGTACCGCCCCCGCCTGATCCCGAATCAACACGCCGCCCGGCGCCGGCACTACGCTGCCCTGCCCGAGGCTGTTCAACGCCGCGATAAATGCCGGGCGCTGCTGCGCATCCAACGCCAGCAAACGCGACCCCTTGCCCAGCGCAATCGCGCCCCAGGCCTTGCCGATGGCGATTTGCGGGCGCAGCAGGCTGGCGCCGTCTTCGCGTTGCAGGGTGACCAAGTGGCCGCCGCTGTCGAGCACCGCAATGGTCAGCGGCGCGGCGCAAATGGTGCGGCCTGCGGTGAGGGCCTGGCTGGCCAGTTGGGTGGCGAGTTTCAAGGTTAAAGCGCTCATGGGTGCCGTCCTTCTTTTGTTATTGGGAAAGGGTTGAAGTCTGTTTGATCAGAAGCTTGATCAAACAAATAGAACACAATGAAATTATTTTTTGTATACAATATTTCCGCACAAAGGCTCCATACGTCGAAAAAAGCTATCCAGACTCGCGTAAAGGCCAGTTTATAAAATGCATTGACCTGCCCCGCTCGCCGTGAATACACTTCGACCAGAAACCACTTGTATACAATTACAAAACGCAAGAGGCACCAAAACCATGAGCAAAATGAGAGCAATCGAAGCCGCCGTCCTGGTGATGCGCCGTGAAGGCGTAGACACCGCCTTCGGTATTCCAGGCGCCGCCATTAACCCGCTGTATTCGGCCTTGCAGAAGGTCGGTGGCATCGATCACGTCCTTGCTCGCCACGTTGAAGGCGCCTCGCACATGGCCGAGGGCTACACCCGCACCAAGGCCGGCAATATCGGTGTGTGCATCGGTACCTCGGGCCCGGCGGGCACCGACATGGTCACCGGCCTGTACAGCGCCTCGGCCGACTCGATCCCGATTCTGTGCATCACCGGCCAGGCCCCGCGTGCACGCATGCACAAAGAGGATTTCCAGGCCGTCGACATCACCAGCATCGTCAAGCCGGTGACCAAGTGGGCGACCACCGTCCTGGAGCCGGGCCAAGTGCCTTACGCGTTCCAGAAAGCCTTCTATGAAATGCGCTCCGGCCGCCCAGGCCCGGTGCTGATCGACCTGCCATTCGACGTGCAGATGGCCGAGATCGAATTCGACATCGACGCCTACCAGCCGCTGCCCCTGGCCAAACCATTGGCCACGCGCATCCAGGTCGAAAAAGCGTTGGCGCTGCTGGACCAGGCCGAACGGCCATTGCTGGTCAGCGGTGGCGGCGTGATCAACGCCGATGCCAGCGAACTGCTGGTGGAGTTCGCCGAGTTGACCGGCATCCCGGTAATCCCGACGCTGATGGGCTGGGGCACGATCCCGGACGATCACCCGCAGATGGTCGGCATGGTCGGTCTGCAAACCTCGCACCGCTATGGCAACGCGACGCTGCTCAAATCGGACGTAGTGCTGGGCATCGGCAACCGCTGGGCCAACCGCCACACCGGCTCGGTGGAGGTGTACACCGAAGGGCGCAAATTCATCCACGTCGACATCGAGCCGACGCAGATTGGCCGCGTGTTCACCCCGGACCTGGGCATCGTTTCCGATGCCGGCTCCGCCCTGACGATGTTCATTGAAGTGGCCCGCGAGTGGAAAGCCGCCGGCAAACTCAAGGACCGCAGCGCCTGGCTGCACGACTGCCAGGAGCGCAAGGCCACCCTGCACCGCAAGACCCATTTCGACAACGTGCCGGTCAAGCCGCAACGCGTGTATGAAGAGATGAACCAGGTGTTCGGCAAAGACACCTGCTACGTCAGCACCATCGGCCTGTCGCAGATTGCCGGCGCGCAATTCCTGCACGTCTACAAGCCACGTCACTGGATCAACTGCGGCCAGGCCGGTCCCTTGGGCTGGACCATTCCGGCCGCGCTCGGTGTGGTCAAGGCTGACCCGAGCCGCAAAGTGGTGGCGCTGTCGGGCGACTATGACTTCCAGTTCATGATCGAAGAGCTGGCCGTGGGCGCGCAGTTCAAGCTGCCGTACATCCACGTGGTGGTGAACAACTCCTACCTCGGGTTGATCCGCCAGGCCCAGCGCGGGTTTGAGATGGACTACTGCGTGCAGCTGTCCTTCGACAACCTCAACGCCCCGGAACTCAATGGGTATGGCGTCGATCACGTGGCCGTCGCCGAAGGCCTGGGGTGCAAGGCACTGCGTGTATTCGAACCGGGCCAGATCGCCCCGGCGCTGCGCAAGGCCAAGGAAATGATCGAAGAATTCAAGGTTCCGGTGATTGTTGAGATTATTCTGGAGCGCGTGACCAATATTTCCATGGGCACCGAGATCAACGCCGTCAACGAATTCGAAGATCTGGCCCTGGTCGGCAACGATGCGCCGACTGCCATTTCCCTGCTCGATTAAGGAGAACCCTATGCCGCGTTTTGCCGCCAACCTGTCCATGCTGTTTACCGAGCAGGACTTTCTCGCCCGTTTCAAAGCGGCTGCCGATGCCGGCTTCCAGGGGGTCGAGTACCTGTTCCCGTACGAGTTCAGCTCCGCCGAGATCAAGGCGCACCTGGACGCCAATGGCCTGACCCAAGTGCTGTTCAACTTGCCGGCCGGTGACTGGGCCAAGGGCGAACGCGGCGTGGCGTGCCACCCGGACCGGGTCGAGGAATTCCGCGCCGGGGTCAAGCTGGCCATCGCCTACGCCCAGGTGCTGGGCAATACCCAGATCAACTGCCTGGCCGGCATCCGGCCGCAAGGCGTTGACGACCAAACCGTGGAAAAAACCTTTGTCGCCAACCTCAAGTACGCCGCCGACAAGCTGCAAGCCGCGGGCATCAAGCTGGTCATGGAGATGATCAACACCCGTGACATCCCGGGCTTCTACCTCAACAACACGGCGCAGGCCCTGTCGATTCGCGAGCAGGTGGGCAGTGCCAACCTGTTCCTGCAGTACGACATCTATCACATGCAAATCATGGAAGGCGATCTGGCCCGGACCATGGCCGCGCACCTGGATGAGATCAACCACATCCAGCTGGCGGACAACCCGGGGCGTAACGAGCCGGGAACCGGGGAGATCAACTATCGCTTCCTGTTCGAGCATCTGGACCGCATTGGTTATACGGGTTGGGTCGGCTGTGAATACAAGCCGTTGACCACGACTGAAGCGGGTCTTGGCTGGCTCAAGAGCCACAACGCTATCTGATTGAACAAACACGGACCAAATGTGGGAGCGGGCTTGCTCGCGAAAGCGGTGTATCAGTCGACATCAATGCTGAGTGTCAGACTGCCTTCGCGAGCAAGCCCGCTCCCACATTGGATGTCCTGTGTTTAGACGGCCGTGCCAGGCCCATACACCTAATAAAAAGAGGATTTTGATCATGGCTAAAATCGGATTTATCGGCACCGGCATCATGGGCGAACCCATGGCTGCGAACCTGCAGAAAGCAGGTCACCAACTGTTCCTCTCCGAACACCACGGCAAAGCCCCGCAGGCCCTGATCGACGCGGGCGCAGTGGCCCTGGCCAACCCGCAGCAAGTGGCGCAGGAAGCCGAGTTCATCATCGTCATGGTGCCCGACACTCCGCAGGTCGATGACGTGCTGTTCCGCAAGGATGGCGTCGCGGCCGGCCTGTCGCCGAACAAGGTGGTGATCGACATGAGTTCGATCTCGCCCACCGCCACCAAGGCGTTCGCGGCGAAGATCAACGAAACCGGCGCGCAGTACCTTGACGCCCCGGTGTCCGGCGGTGAAGTCGGCGCCAAGGCCGGCACCTTGAGCATCATGGTCGGTGGCGAGCCGCAGACCTTCGAACGCGCTTTGCCCCTGTTCCAGAGCATGGGCAAGAACATCACCCTGGTCGGCGGCAACGGCGATGGCCAGACCGCCAAGGTCGCCAACCAGATCATCGTCGCGCTGAATATTCAGGCGGTGGCCGAAGCGCTGCTGTTCGCCTCGAAAAACGGCGCCGACCCGGCCAAGGTGCGTGAAGCGCTGATGGGCGGCTTTGCTTCCTCGAAGATTCTGGAAGTGCATGGCGAGCGCATGATCAAAGGCACCTTCGATCCGGGCTTCCGCATCAACCTGCACCAGAAGGATTTGAACCTGGCACTGGCCGGTGCCAAGGAGCTGGGCATCAACCTGCCGAACACCGCCGGTACGCAGCAGGTGTTCAGTACCTGCACGGCGATTGGCGGCGGCAATTGGGACCATTCGGCGCTGATCAAGGGCCTGGAGCACATGGCGAATTTTTCGATTCGCGATAAGTAACCCACACCGCTCCTCCCGTTGAAATGCGGTCGAATGTGGGAGCGGGCTTGCTCGCGAATGCGCCAGGTCAGTCAGCACGGATGTTGAATGAAAGACCGCATTCGCGGGCAAGCCCGCTCCCACATTTGATCGCATTCCACATTCGACATTGATGCACCTCTAATAACAAAAATTTCCGGGAGCCCGCTTATGTCGGTCGATCCGCAACACCTGCTTCGCGAGCTGTTTGCCACAGCCATCGACGCCGCCCACCCCCGGCAAGTGCTTGAACCTTATCTGCCCGCCGACCGCAGCGGCCGTGTGATCGTGATCGGCGCCGGCAAAGCCGCGGCGGCCATGGCTCTCGTGGTCGAGGAGTGCTGGCAAGGCGACGTCTCGGGCCTGGTGGTCACCCGCTACGGCCACGGCGCACCGTGCAAAAAAATCGAAGTGGTCGAAGCCGCGCATCCGGTGCCCGATGCCGCCGGCCTGGCGGTGGCCAAACGCGTGCTGGCACTGATCGGCAACCTCACCGAAGACGACCGCGTGATCTTCCTGCTCTCCGGTGGCGGTTCGGCCTTGCTGGCCTTGCCCGCCGAAGGCATCACCCTGGCCGACAAGCAGACCGTCAACAAAGCCCTGCTCAAATCCGGCGCGACCATTGGCGAGATGAATTGCGTGCGCAAGCACCTCTCGGCGATCAAGGGCGGGCGCCTGGCCAAGGCGGCTTGGCCGGCAACGGTCTACACCTACGCGATCTCCGACGTGCCGGGCGATCAGGCCACCGTCATCGCCTCCGGCCCCACCGTCGGCGACCCCAGCACCTCGCAGCAAGCCCTGGCAATCCTCAAGCGTTACAGCATCGACGCGCCCGCTTCGGTGCGCAGCTGGTTGCAAGACCCCGCGTCGGAAACCGTCAAGCCCGGCGACCCGGTGCTCGCGCGCAGCCACTTCCAACTGATCGCCCGCCCACAGCAGTCGCTGGAAGCCGTGGCGGTGAAAGTGCGCCAGGCCGGGTTCAGCCCGCTGATCCTCGGCGACCTCGAAGGCGAAGCGCGGGATGTGGCCAAGGTGCACGCCGGCATTGCCCGGCAGATCGTGCAGCATGGCCAGCCGCTGGCGGCACCGTGCGTGATCCTCTCCGGCGGTGAAACCACCGTCACCGTGCGCGGCGATGGCCGTGGTGGGCGCAATGCCGAGTTCCTGCTCAGCCTCACCGACAGCCTCAAGGGCCTGCCCGGCGTCTACGCCCTGGCCGGCGACACCGACGGCATCGACGGCTCGGAAGACAACGCCGGCGCGATCATGACCCCCACCAGCTACGCCCGCGCCGAAGCCCTGGGCCTGTCGGCCAGCGACGAGCTGGACAACAACAATGGCTACGGCTATTTCGCCGCCCTCGACGGCTTGATCATCACCGAGCCGACCCGCACCAACGTCAATGACTTCCGCGCCATCCTGATTCTTGAGACTGCCAAACATGACGCCTGACAAGAAGGTCAAAATCCTCGCCACCCTGGGCCCGGCCACCGACGGCATCGATGACATCCGCGAGCTGGTGGAGGCCGGGGTGAATATCTTTCGCCTCAACTTCAGCCATGGCGACCACGCCGATCATGCCCAACGCTACCAGTGGATCCGCCAGGTGGAGCGCCAGCTCAATTACCCGCTGGGCATCCTGATGGACCTGCAAGGGCCGAAGCTGCGCGTCGGCACGTTTGCCGAGGGCAAGGTGCAACTGGTGCGTGGCCAGGCGTTGCGCCTGGACCTGGACCCAACGCCGGGCGATCAATGCCGGGTCAACCTGCCCCACCCGGAAATCATCGCGGCGCTGGAGCCGGGCATGGACCTGCTGCTCGACGACGGCAAGCTGCGCCTGCGGGTGATCACCAAACATGCCGAGGCCATCGACACCACCGTGCTCAATGGCGGCGAACTGTCCGACCGCAAAGGCGTGAACGTGCCACAAGCCTTGCTGGAACTCAGCCCGCTGACCGCCAAGGACCGCCGCGACCTGAGCTTCGGCCTGGAGCTGGGCGTGGACTGGGTGGCGCTGTCATTCGTGCAGCGCCCGGAAGATATCCGCGAGGCCCGCGAGTTGATCGGCGACAAGGCGTTTTTGATGGCCAAGATCGAAAAACCGTCTGCCGTCCTACGCTTGCAGGAAATCGCTGAGCTGAGTGACGCAATCATGGTGGCCAGAGGCGACCTGGGCGTGGAAGTGCCCGCCGAAAGCGTGCCGCAGATCCAGAAAGACATCATCAGCACCTGCCGCCAGCTGGGCAAACCGGTGGTGGTGGCCACGCAGATGCTCGAATCCATGCGCTTTTCGCCTGCGCCAACCCGCGCCGAAGTGACGGATGTGGCCAACGCGGTGGCCGAAGGCGCCGACGCGGTGATGCTGTCGGCGGAAACCGCTTCGGGTGAATACCCGCTGGAAGCCGTGCAGATGATGAGCAAGATCATCCGCCAAGTGGAAAACGGCCCGGACTACCAGACGCAGCTGGACGTCAGCCGGCCGAAGGCGGACGCCACGGTGTCAGACGCGATCAGCTGCGCGATTCGGCGTATCAGCAGCATTCTGCCGGTGGCGGTGCTGGTCAACTACAGCGAGTCCGGCAGCTCCAGCCTGCGCGCGGCGCGGGAGCGGCCGGTGGCGCCGATCCTCAACCTTACGCCAAACCTGTCCACAGCGCGGCGCTTGAGCGTGGCGTGGGGCGTGCATTCGGTGGTCAACGATCGACTGCGCCAGGTGGATGAGGTGTGTTCCACGGCGCTGGAGATTGCTCAGGCGCAAGGCATGGCGCAGCGCGGGGATACGTTGGTGATTACGGCGGGGGTGCCGTTCGGGCAGCCGGGGTCGACCAACTCGTTGCGCATCGAAACGTTGATTTAGCGTCTGTAAGTGCCCCATCGCGAGCAAGCCCGCTCCCACATTTTGATCTGTAATGCATTCAAATGTGGGAGCTGGCTTGCCTGCGATTGGGGACGACTCCGTCTCACTGACTAACCACCATGCACAACCCAACCTGCCCCGACTGGGCCGAAGCCCTGCTCAACGGTTTCAGCCAGATCTTCCTGCAACGCCAGCCACTGTGTGGCTTGCTGTGCCTGCTGGCCATCCTGATCGGCGCCCCGGCCTTATTCGGCGGCGCATTATTGGGTGGCGTCGCCGGTTTGCTCACGGCCCAGCGCCGGGGTTATCCCAAGGCCGAACGCCAAGCTGGCCTTTACAGCTACAACGGCGTGCTGCTGGGCTTGCTGATCAGCCAGCACTTCGCCTGGTCGGCCTTATTGCCGCCGCTGATCCTGGCGTGCGGCGGCCTGAGTGCGATGCTCACGCGGCAATGGTTGAAACACGCCACTGCGCCGCATGACTTGCCCGCCTACACCGCGCCCTTTGTGGGCCTCGGCTGGTTGCTGGTGGGCACAGTGCCTGACAGCACATTCACGCTCACCGCACCCGACACCCTGGACGTGCTCACCGCACCCTTCACCGGGCTTGCGCAAATCATGCTGCTGGACCGGCCGTTGGCTGGCGCGCTGATTGCGCTTGGCCTGTTGCTGGCCAACCGCCGCGCCGCGCTATGGGCACTCACGGGCGCCGCTACCGGCGTGTTGATCGCCCTGTGGCTGGACGAACCGGCCAGCGCCCTCCTCGGTCTACACAGCTATAACCCGGCGCTGGCCGCGCTGGCGTTAAGCCAGTCATGCCGCCGACCCTGGCAGCCGCTGCTCGGCATCCTTCTGGCGGTCATCCTCACGCCCGGTTTCACCGCCCTGCACCTGCCCGCATTGACGGCCCCGTTTGTCCTGGCCTGCTGGCTGGTACGCGCCAGCCAGCGGATGTTCAAAGCCCGCGTGGACAGCCCGTTCGAATCCCCCTAGGCTTGCCCGATATTCGATTTGGGCGGGTTTTATGGACAGCAACAACGACTGGCGTCAGCGCCTCTATGTAATGGTGTTCCAAAGCGACACCGTGGCCGGCCGGCGCTTCGACAGCACCCTGTTGCTGATCATCCTCGCCAGCCTTGTGATCGTGATCCTCGACAGTATCCAGACCGTCCACGATAACTACGCCGACGTGCTGGCCTATATCGAGTGGGGCTTTACCGTCATCTTCGCCATCGAATACGGCCTGCGGCTGTATTGCTCGCCCAAGCCGTTGCGCTATGCGTTCAGTTTTTATGGGCTGGTGGATTTACTCGCCATCGTGCCCGGCATCCTCGCGCTGTATTACAGCGACGCGCAGTACCTGCTGATCATCCGCATCATCCGGATGCTGCGGATTTTCCGCGTGCTCAAGCTCAGCCCCTACCTCAAGCAAGCCAACTATCTGATGGCGGCGCTGCGTGGCAGCAAGCAGAAGATCGTGGTGTTTCTGCTGAGCGTGTGCACCCTGGTGACCGTATTCGGCACGCTGATGTACGTGATCGAAGGCCCGGAACACGGGTTTACCAGTATTCCCAAAGGCATCTACTGGGCGATCGTGACGCTGACCACCGTGGGCTTTGGCGACATCGTGCCGAAGACTCCGCTGGGCCAGGTCATCTCGTCGCTGGTGATGATCACGGGTTATTCGATCATCGCCGTGCCCACGGGGATCTTTACCGCTGAATTGGCCAGTGCCATGCGCGGTGAACAGCTGCAGCACGATTGCCCGGTGTGCAAGAAAGACAACCACGAGCCCAACGCAGCGTTTTGCTCGCGCTGTGGCAGCAATCTGTTTCGCAAAGTGGAATAAGCAAAGTTCGTTTTAATCTTTAAACGTCTATACGGGCGCGGCTATAGTCGGTGGCAAAATGCCCCCACTCAATCGACAACCTTCTCGAACAACAAGGAATGAGCAGTGAAAAAACTCGTTAGCGCCTCTTTACTGGCCGCCGGCCTAGCCCTGGCGGGCGCCGTACAGGCTGCCCCCGTCACACTGCTCAACGTCTCCTATGACGTGATGCGCGACTTCTACAAAGACTATAACGCCGCCTTCCAGAAGCACTGGGAAGCCGAGCACCCAAACGACAAGCTGACCTTGCAGATGTCCTTCGGCGGCTCCAGCAAACAGGCGCGTTCGGTGATCGACGGCCTGCCGGCTGACGTGATCACCATGAACATGGCCACCGACATCAATGCCCTGGCGGACAACGGCAAGCTGGTGCCGGACAACTGGGTCACCCGCCTGCCGAACAACAGCGCGCCGTTCACCTCCGCCACGGTGTTTATCGTGCGCAAGGGCAACCCCAAGGCCCTCAAAGACTGGCCGGACCTGCTCAAGGATGGCGTGCAAGTGATCGTGCCCAACCCGAAAACCTCGGGTAATGGCCGCTACACCTACCTGTCGGCCTGGGGTTATGTGCTCAAGAACGGCGGCGATGAAGACAAGGCGAAGAAGTTCGTTGGCGAACTGTTCAAACACGCGCCAGTGCTGGACACCGGCGGCCGCGCAGCCACCACCACGTTCATGACCAACCAGATCGGCGACGTGCTGGTGACCTTTGAAAACGAGGCAGAAATGATCGCGCGTGAGTTCGGCCGTGATCAGTTCGAAGTGATCTACCCAAGCGTTTCCGCCGAAGCGGAGCCACCGGTGTCGGTGGTCGACAAAGTGGTTGAGAAAAAAGGCACCCGCGTGGCGGCCGAAGATTACTTGAAGTACCTGTGGTCGCCTGAAGGTCAGGAAATCGCAGCCAACAACTACCTGCGTCCCCGCGACCCGAAGGTGTTGGCCAAGTACACCGACCGCTTCCCGAAAGTCGACTTCCTGTCGGTGGAGAAGACCTTTGGTGACTGGCGCACCGTGCAGAAAACCCACTTCAATGATGGTGGGATTTTTGATCAGATCTACAGCGGTCAGTAACTGAATAAACGCGGTAAACAATGTGGGAGCGGGCTTGCTCGCGAAGGCGGTGGTTCAGTCGATTGATTCGATGACTGACACTGCGCTTTCGCGAGCAAGCCCGCTCCCACATTTGGCTCTGTGTTTTGGCCGTTACATCGGCGGTGTCACGCCGTCCTTACCAGCCGAAATCGCCTGAGCGGTAACCGTCCCATCCGCCGCCTGCGATGCAAACATCACCACCTTCACACCGGGCTTTAACAAACTGCGATCCCCTGGCTCCAGGTTGACGATCGGCACATCATCCGGCACTACGATCTTCTGCTCACCGCCTTTGTACTTCACGGTCAAGGTGCGCCCGTTGCTGACCACCAGATCGCCGACGGTGCCGTTGGTCATGCTGCTGCCTTCTTTCAAGTCAAACGCACGGTGCCCATCGCCCGTGCCGGCCATGGCCGGTGGAAACACGTGAACTTCCAGGGCAGTCAGGGTGCCATCGGCATTCGGCATGGCGGCCGACCCGATGTAGCTGCCGGGCTTGATTTCATCAATCTTGGCCAGGGTGACGGCGCGGACCTGGGTGTCTTTGGTCAGGTGCACGGTGACGTCTGCACCGCTGTTGACCTTGACGTGCATTGCGTCGCCATCGATCGCCGTAATGGCGCCGCGCACACCGACCCGCGGAGCCTCGGCGGCATTGGCCAAGCCAATGGCCATGGCGGCGGCCAGGGTTGAAGCCAGGATCATCTTGTTCAGCGAAATTTTCATGAAAGTGGATTTCCTGTTTCGGCAGTTGTGACTGAATGTATCATTGCCGTTCGACTCAAAAGTTAACGATTCAGTCATTAATTTGCGGCATGAGTGTTATCACCCACAGCGCCCTACTCCGGCCGTGCGATTGTCTTTACTCTCGCACGCCCTCTTCCTTCGCTTTAACGAGAACACCATGAACGCTACCCCACACGCTTCAAGCACCATGACCCGAGGCATGGTGATGCTGTTTGCGTTCTGTTGCGGCGCCATTGTTGCCAACATCTACTACGCCCAACCGATCATCGAACTGATTGCACCCGACATTGGCCTGACGCCGGCGATGGCCAGCCTGATCGTGTCCCTGACACAAATCGGCTACGCCTTGGGCCTGTTTTTCCTGGTGCCGCTGGGTGACTTGCTGGAAAACCGCAAGCTGATGATCGCCACCACCGTGTTGGCCATCGCCAGCCTACTGGGTGCTGCCTTTACCGAGCAGCCGAATTTGTTCCTGCTTGTGTCGTTGCTGATCGGCTTCAGTTCTGTCTCGGTGCAAATCCTGATCCCGCTGGCGGCGCACCTGGCGCCCGCCGAATCCCGGGGCCGCGTGGTTGGCAGCATCATGGGCGGCCTGTTGCTCGGCATTTTGCTGGCACGGCCGGTGTCCAGCGTGGTGGCCGACCACTTCGGCTGGCGCGCGATGTTCATGGCCGCCGCGGCATTGATGGCCTTCATCAGCGTGGTCCTGCTGATGACCATCCCCAAGCGCCAGCCCGACCACAGCGCCAGCTACGGCCAGCTGCTGCGCTCCCTTGGCACGCTGCTGCGCCAGCAACCGGTCCTGCGCCAGCGCGCGTTCTACCAGGGTTGCATGTTCGCCACGTTCAGCCTGTTCTGGACTGCCGCCCCGCTGGAACTGTCGCGCAACCACGGCTTGAGCCAAAGCGAGATCGCGCTGTTCGCCCTGGTCGGTGCCTTGGGCGCCATCGCCGCGCCTATCGCTGGCCGCCTGGCCGACGCCGGCCACACGCACCGCGCTTCGCTGCTGGCGATGCTGTTTGCCGCCTTGAGCTTTTTGCCCGCCTTCGTGCATCCGCTGTACAGCGTGATCGGCCTGGCCGTCACCGGTGTGGTGCTGGACTTCTGCGTGCAGATGAACATGGTCCTCGGCCAACGCGCCATCTACGCCCTCGACGCCAACAGCCGCAGCCGCTTGAACGCGCTGTACATGACCAGCATCTTCATCGGCGGCGCCTTCGGCTCGGCGATTGCCAGCAGTGTGTATGAACACGGCGGCTGGCTGGGCGTGATGCTGGTGGGCAGTGCGTTCCCACTGGTGGCGTTGTTGCGGTTCCTGAGTGCTTCGCGCACGGTGGCCGTTGCCCCAGCCTGACCGCAACCAGGCGCGCACCAACTTCTCCAGGGCCGCATCCGCCAGAAATGACGAGCGGCTTTTAACCTTGTGCTCGCGCACATAGCGGTCGATTCGTTGGTTGCATGAATGCTCTGCTCAACACTGAAACAGCCCGGCGCGTTTCCTGATGCTTTTGACGGTGCCCAGGGGCACGTCCTTCTTGGGATGCGGCACCAGGATCGTGTACGGGTTAGAGCGGTGAGTAAAAATAGGATGGCTGCCGGTGACCCGATCCAGCACCCCACCCGCGTCTTGCAGCTCCTTGATCAATAACCCGCTTTGCGCCTCAGCCTCCTTGGCCCGGCTTGATAAACGTAACCCTATAGTTATTTGCTCAAGCGCAGATTGCTTTAACGGGAGTGGCGGCTGTATGCCTAAAGAGTGGAAATAAGCGGTGTTTATTCCCGCAGGGCATAATTGCTATGCGCCTCACCCTGCTTCTTCGCCCGCCCCGCCGCGCCCATTATCCCTCCCGCCAACTCGGCTCATCTCCTGAGGGAATATCGCAATGACACTTCAAGCCACACTTGATGCCTTCCGTGCTGACTTCAAAGCCGGCAAGCCTCCCTACAACGCGCCGGCGCATATTCATCCGATCATGGAACGCGCCACAGCCGAGCTGATTGCGTCCGGCGCCGCACAGCGTGCGTTGAAGGTGGGTGACAAGGCGCCGCTGTTCAGCCTCAAGGATGCCAACGGTACGTGGGTGTCCTCAGCCGATCTGTTGGCCAACGGCCCCCTGGTGCTGACGTTCTACCGCGGCGTGTGGTGCCCGTATTGCAATATGGAGCTGCAAGCGCTGCAAACCTTTTTGCCGACGTTGAAAGACCACGGCGCGAGCCTGCTGGCCCTGTCGCCGCAGACTGCCGCCAACAGCCGTAAATCCGAACGCATCACCGAGCTGGGTTTCCCGATCCTCAGCGATACCCACAACGACGTTGCCGATGCATTCGGCCTGCGCTTTCAACTGCCGGACTACCTGATCGAACTCTACAAGGCCCTGGGCAACAACTTGCCGCTGATCAATGACGACCCGGCCTGGACCCTGCCGATGCCAGCGCGCTACGTGATCGGCCAGGACAGCGTGATTCGTTACGCCGAGGTCAACCCGGATTACACTCAACGCCCAGAACCGTCGGCGATGCTCGACGCCCTCACCCAATAACCCAAGGACACCCGATGGACCGCCTCACCGCCATGGAAACCTTCGTGAACGTGGTCGAAACCGGCTCGTTCTCAGCTGCCGCCAAACGCTTGGGGATAGGCCAGCCTGCTGTCTCCAAAAGCATCGCGCAATTGGAAGCGCGCCTGGCGGTGCGGTTGGTGTTGCGCTCCACGCGCGGCCTGACACCGACCGAGGCAGGCCTGGCGTTTTTCGAAAAAGCCAGGCGCGCCATCGACGAAGCCAATGAGGCCGACGACGCCGCACGCGGTGCAGGCGCCGGGCTGTCGGGCAACTTGCGCATCAGCGCCGCAACCACCTTCGCCCGGTTGCACATCATTCCTCACCTGGGCCCCTTCTTGGCGCAATACCCCGCCGTGAACGTCGAAGTGGTGCTCAACGACCACAGCCTCAACCTGGTGGAAGAAGGCATCGACGTTGCCCTGCGCATGGGCAACTTGAGCGACTCGGGCCTTACCGCCCGCAAGATCGGCCAATCCCCGCGGCAAATCCTCGCCACCCCGGCCTACTTCGAACGCTGTGGCGAGCCGGCCACCCCGGCGGATTTGCTGCAACACCAGGCAATCATCTACAGCCTGGGCGGCGGCTCAAACTGGACGTTCAGCCAGGGCGACAGTCACTACCCGGTCGTCGCCCGCGGCCGCATCCGCGTCACCGCCGCAGAGGGCGTGCGCGCCGCGGTGCTGAACCATTTGGGCCTGACCATGGCATCGACCTGGATGTTTGCCCCGGAACTGGCCAGTGGTGAGGTCAAGCCCGTGCTGACTGACTGGCAACTGCCGCCGATTGATTTATGGGCAGTGTTCCCCACTGGCAGGATGGCGAGTGCCAAGGCACGCGCGTTTGTGGAGTACGTGCAAACCCTGATCAGCGCCGATGCGCAGTCAGGCCAAGCACATCCTGGGGCTTGATCAAACGCGCGCTCTTGATCAGGAAGTCAGACTGGCGGTGGCCCAGCAGGTCGATGCCCACAACGTAGCGGCCGCTCTGTGGGTGGTAGTTGATCACGGTGTCGCCAACGCGCCCCGTATAGTCTTGCACCAGGCGCAAGGGGGTTGCGTACTGTTTGGCCAGTGCCCTCAGATCGACAGTGTCCTCGCCACTGGCGAAATCCATGAGCACATCGGCATCGTGACCGGTCGAGTCACTGGCCTGGTCATATTTGAACGTGTTTCTACCGCCCACACCCCAGAGCACATCGCCGCCAGCACCGCCAGTGAGGACGTTATCCACCGCGTTGCCAATGAGCGTGTCCTGGCCGGAGCCGCCAATCGCATTCTCCACAACAACGCCTTTGGCGATGGCGACGTTGTTGCGCAGACCGCCCACGCTGGAGGCAGAGTTATGGCGCAAGTCGATGGTTTGGTGATGCTCGAAACCGGAAAAATCCAGGGTATCGTTGCCACCCGCGTCCTGTACCAGGAAACGCGGCGCGGCGCTGCCGGCATGCAGGCTGCTTGAGCGCTCACCGCTGTTGGCGTTGAAGCCATAGACGGTATCGTGCGCCTTGAGGCCCGATAGAAGCCCCGGCGGGGAGCTGCGTTGGCGTTTGAGGCCCGTCAGCCCAAGCCCGGACCCGGTGCCCGTGACAATGTCACGGGCGCGAATCCTCCCCACACTTTTGAGAAACAAATCGGCTTTGCCCTGGCCGGTAAGGTCAAGGCTCAAGCTACCAGCGCCACTGCTCTGGTCATGGCTGAGGACGATCTCGCCGGCTCGTCCCGTGAACTGCTCAACCACGTAAAAATGCCTGATGGAGGTATTTTTCAACAGGCCGGAAAGATCGATCCTGTCGGTGCCACTGCTGAAATCAAGAATCTCGTCTGGCTGGCCAAGCGTAGAATCGCTTGCCCTGTCGTACACAAAAACATCCGCGCCGCCACCGCCGCGCAACCTGTCCGCGCCCGCGCCACCGCGGAGCCTGTTGCCCACCTCGTTGCCGTTGATTTGGTCGTCGCCCGAACCGCCGACAGCGTTTTCCAGCGTAACGCCCTTGGCGATGGATACATTGCCCCTCAAGCCGCCCACACTGGAAAACGACTCAGCGTGCAGGTTGATGACCTGATCCTGGGAAAACCCGGAAACGTCCAGCGTGTCATTGCCGCCCCCATCCCAAATGCAAAAGATCGGCGCATCGTTCGCGGACTCAAGGCTCAAGTGATCACGGCCCGTGTTGGAGTTGAACCCGTAGGTCGTGTCGGTAGGTCGCGTATTGAAATTGGCACCGTAGAGTTTTTGTATCGCGCCAATGTCATCTTTCATCGGCACGCACGGATGGCGCCGTTGGAAGTCATGGCCCGGTTGATTGGTTTCATCCCAATAACTCATTACGCTGCAGGCCTTGGTGTCTTGCTCGTATGCGGTCTGTGCATAGGTGTGCACTCGCTTGCCATATTCGCCAGGGTGACCAAGGCCCAGGGCGTGCCCCAACTCATGAACTGCGGTAAATAAAAAGTAATCGCCGTGAGCGGGGATTTCGCGAGCGCCCTGCGTTCCAATGGTGGTTTTCATGTCACCGTAATACTGATTGGGTAACTGTGACACACCACCACTGGTACGAGGATCGGCTGCAATGGTTATTGAGCCGTCGGCGCAGGTTGAATTTTCTTTGAATATAATCGTGGTCACGTCTTGCCACATTTGAAGTGCCTGGCGAATGGACACTTTTTGTTGGGCAGAGAACTTTTCGTCAAGGGTAAAAGACAACTCGATTTTACCGTCGCCATCGCGATCGTAATGGCGATAGCCTCCCCGCAGGATCTGGTTAGCGGCCTCCTGCGTGCCAAAAGCGGGCTTCTGGGCTGGCGCCATGGAGACGTGGGCAGGGTATGTAAAAGCCGGTGCACTGGATTCAGGCAATTCAGGCTGATGTAGAGGATGGTCAACAAATGAAGTGGCAACGCGCATATAACATCCTTTGAAAAAATTAAGCCGACCCGAAACAGGGCCCAGGACGCGGCAATCTACTTAACCGCCAAACTAACCTCACACAACAAAAAACCGCGCACCAGCCCTGACTATGTTTCACGCCCAAACATATAACAACTGGATACATACACCTCACATCCACACACAAGAATAATCATATACGCGCACTACACACTCAAACCCTCGCCCGAAAACAGGGACTTTAAAACACTGTAAAACATATAAAGTTTAGAAAACCCTCACGCGTCAAACTCGGCATGGAAACAAAGCCCTACACACTTGATCGCCTGGAAGCGGCTCGCGTTACGGATATAGGCCTGCACATTCAAACCGCGGGATGCGCCCATTCAGCGACGGCCAGTAACCGCATTGGCGAGCATCGGCCCAGACGCTCGGCTGGCGCAATAATTCGCGCAGCGCTTGCGATGCGATGTTCAACGCGAGCGCTTGGCCAGGGCAGTGGTGTTTGCCAACGCCAAAGCTGAACAAGCGCCGGCCGGGTCGCTCAAGCAGAATGCTGTCCGGGTCAGGGTTTGCATCGGGGTCCCGGTTCGCAGCGGCCAGCAACACGAGAACGGTATCGCCCTTCTCTAGAAAGCGATTGCCAATCGAGCAGGGCCCGGCCGCAAATCGCCGCGTGTTCTGCACCGGCGAGTCATAGCGGGCCACCTCCTCCACCAGCGCTGGCACCAAAGCCGGCATGCGCTGGATGTGCGCCAGCAGGTCAGGCCGCCGGGTGAGTGTGACCAGCGTATTGCCAATCAGGCCGGCACTCGCTTCACACGTCTGGGAGAGCAAGCCGATCAGGTTAGGCGTCAGTGCATTCGGGTCACCCCACTCGCCGTGGAGAAGCTGCTCGAGCAACCCGGTCTGCTCGAGCACCGCGCCGAACAGCTGCCCCAGGTGTACAGCACCAGCATCGGCGGCGCGCAAATGAGCCTGGCTGCTCAGCGGCGAAAGACACGCGACAAAATCCCGGGTCAACGCGGCGACTCTGTGCAACCGCTCGCCAGGCACACCCAGCAACGAACCCACCACAGCGACCGGCAACGTAAACATCCACTCATCGAGGCTGTGCAGGCGCCTGCTGACTTGCCTCACCACCCTGGCGATATGCACCGCGTCCAACCTGGCCAGTGCAGGTTCGACCACCGCCCTGGGGCACTGGTGGGCCGCGCCCTCGTTCATGCGCATCAACTTGGCGAACACCTGACCCGCCGCACCGTTCGCGATCGCCGCAGGCACCGGCTCGTGTGACGGGCGTACCAGGCAGTCAGGGTGCGTCAGCACGGCCTCGACAGTCCTGGCGCTACTGGCGATCCACAGTCCCAGTTCAGCATCGAACGACAGCTCATCGTTGCGCCTGAGGGCCGCGTAATAGGCGTAAGGGTCGGCATGGGTCGCGGCTTGCAGCGGTGTCATCGGGCACGTCCTGTTTGCAAAAGAAGCGTTACTATCTGCCCTCTCACACGGCAACGATTCGCTCAGGAACGAAATATGCACGCTCAGGACGAGGACACGGCGCTTTCACACGTGGCGGGTGCGATTGCGGAGCCCGCGCGAACGAAAATGCTCTGTTCGCTGATGGATGGCCACGCACGAACCAGCACCGAGATGGCGGCAATTGCCCAGGTCAGCGCCTCGACCGCCAGTGCCCATTTGGCCAGGCTCAAGAACGATGGCCTGCTTACGCTGCACACCCAGGGACGTCATCGCTATTACAGCCTGGCTGGGCCGCACGTGGCGCAGGCCATCGAGGGCCTGATGGTGATCAGCCGCCACACCAGCAGGGGTTTCGTCTCGACCACGCCCACGCGTTTGCAGTTTGCGCGCACCTGCTACGACCACATGGCCGGTACCCTGGCCGTGCACCTGCACGACCATTTCATCGCCAGCGGCTGGTTGATGGGCGACGGCACTTACCAGCTGAGCGCGGCGGGTGAACAAGCCATGACCGAGCTGGGCATCGATGTGCCCGCACTGCGCACGCAGCGCCGACGTTTCGCCTGTTCGTGCCTGGACTGGAGCATGCGCCGCCCGCACCTGGCCGGTGCTTTGGGCGCGGCATTGCTGCAAAGTGTTATCCGCCGTGGATGGGTGACCCAAGACCTGGACAGTCGCGCGTTGGGGTTGACGGCCAAGGGACCCAAGGCGCTGGCAAGCCGATTTGGAATGGATATCTGCAGACAATAAAAATCACAATGTGGGAGCGGGCTTGCTCGCGAAAGCGCTGGGTCAGTGAAGAATCCCTCAACTGACACACCGCATTCGCGAGCAAGCCCGCTCCCACAGACGTCATGCCGTGTTCAAAGCACCCGGCCATCCCACGCCACTGTCACATGCCTGGGCAACTCGCGCCGATGTTCCAGCAACCACGCGTCCAGCGTATGCCCCACGTGCGTCAGTACGCCCAATTGCGCACCTGTTTGCTCAATGCTGCGCAATGCCAGCGTCACGTCATTGTGATTGCGCGGTGCCTGGGGCTGCGGCGGCATGGAGCAATCGAGCACCAACACCTCCAGTGGCGCGCGTTGCAGCCAGGCCAGGGTGGCAGGCGGCAGGCCGACCGTGTCGGTGAGGTAGGCGATGCGCCGACCTTCGCCTTCCAGCAGATAACCAAAGGTGGGTTTGGAGTGCTGCAATGGCAGCGCCGTCACGCGCAACTCGCCAAATTCGCGGGTTTCGAATGCGCCAAACGGCTGGCTGAAATCCAGAATCCCCGGGTGCTTGTAAAGGTCGGACAACCCTTGCGGGTCCGCCGGCCCGTGCACCGGAATCACCAGCCCCTGGCCCCAGCGCAAATGCAGCAAACCTTGCGCATGGTCAGCGTGGTAGTGGGTCTGGAAAATCCCGTTGAAACTGCGCGGCGGGAAGCGTTCGGTCAGGTCCGGCAAACCGCTGTCGATCAACCAGCGCTGGTCGCCACATTCGATCAACGCGCTGCACGGTCGGCGGCGTAACCCTTCATCACTGCGCGCCAGGGCGCAGGCAGCGCATTCGCAGCCGTACACCGGAACTTGCCGCGCGTCACCGGTGCCAAGCAAGGTCAGGCGCATGCCGAGTGCCCGTGATCCAGGCAGCACAGCAAGCGCTCGACGGTATGCACCAGCGGGCCGGAGTTATCCAGCACCAGCAGCCCCGCACCATTGCCGGCGATCAGGTCTGCGGTGAACCGTGCATTGCGTGCCAGGCGCTCCTCGATATCGGCCAACGACTCACGCCCCCGCGCGATCAAGCGCTGGCGCAACACGGTTTGATCGACCGTCAGCAACAGCACCAGCACCGAGGGATAGCGTTCGCGGGTTTGTGCCAGGTGCGCGCGGGACCCATTGACCAGCACGTCTTCCCCCGCCGCCAGCCAGTCGTCGATCACACGCGGGATGCCGTACGACAACCCATTGGCGTGCCAGCTGAGGGCAAACGCGTCCTCGGCCTGCATCGCGGCGAACTGCTCCGGGCTCACACCCTGGGCCGCCTCGCCCACCGCTTCGGCCGAACGGGTGATCACCCGCCGCACAATGCGGCAGCCGCGCTCGGTCAAGCGCGGGCGGGCGGCATCCAGCAGGCTGTCCTTGCCCGAACCCGATGGCCCGATGAGATAGATCAACCTGCCTGCCATCAAAACACCCTCTTCGCTTGTCGCCACACTTGTTGCACCACGGGCAGCCCTTCGCGGCGCTTGGCCTGGACCAGATCAGCACGCAGGCCCACCGCAATTTCACCGCGATCGGTCAGGCCCGCCGCGTGCGCCGGTGCCAGGCTGATCATCTTGACCGCGCGCGCCAGGTCGCCGCCGTCCTGCTCATCGGCCAGCACGAACGCGGCCTGCAACAGGCTGGCCGGGTAGTAGTCGCTGGAAAGTATATCCAGCAATCCCTGCGCAGCCAGGCCGGCGGCGGCCACATTACCCGAGTGTGACCCGCCGCGCACCACGTTCGGCGCACCCATCAACACTTTCATGTTCAGCGCCTGGCAGCCCTGGGCTGCTTCAAGCGTAGTGGGGAATTCGGCAATGGTCATGCCGTAGCGCGCCGACTCTTCAACATGCGCCAACGTGGCGTCATCGTGGCTGGCTACCGACAACCCACGCCCCAGGCAATGTTCGACGATGGCCGCGCGATAGCGGTCGCTGTACTCGCGGGAGTTGGCCATTTGCAACACGATAAACGCGTCCATGGTTTCGTCGTTGAGGTGGTACTTGCCCATGTAGTACTCACGGTACTTGGCTTCGAGAACGAACTGGCGCTGACCCGGCGAATGGTCCATCACCGACACCAGACGCACCAGCGGGTTTTCCACCAGGTCGCGGAACACGCTCAGGGTGTCCGGGTGGCACAGCTCGCAGCGCAGGTGCAAGTGGTGCTCGGCGCGGGTCAGCCCGGCGCCCTCGGCCGAGGCGATGGCGTCGAGCATCGCCGGCAGTTTCTTCATGCGGTTGCCCTTGGGGTTCACATCGCCGATGGACACCGCGTCGAACACCGTGGTGATGCCCGCCGCGATGATCTGCGCGTCATGGCTGAGCACCGCCGAGGTCGACGGCCAGTCCACGCCGGGGCGCGGGGTCATGTGTTTTTCCAGGTTGTCGGTGTGCAACTCCACCAGCCCCGGCAGCAGGCAATCACCGCCCAGGTCCTGGGCCTGGGGCAACTGGCTGCGGCCTTCGGCAATGTCGACGATCTGGCCGTCGCGCAGCACCACCGAACCGAGGAACACACGCTCAGCCGTAACGACCTGGGCATTACTGAGGATCTGTTCAGCGGGCATGGGCGTATTCCTCTGCGGCAACGGGCGTGGGGGTCATGTCGAAATGGCGGTCGGCAACCGCTTCACGGGCGGCGCGGTCGTGGAAGATGCCGATCAGTGCGGCGCCGCCAGCCTTGGCTTCGTTCATCAGTTCCAGCACCACCTGGCGATTGTTGTCGTCCAGGGACGCGGTGGGCTCGTCCAGCAGCATCACTGGCCACTCGACCATGAAGCCACGGGCGATATTCACGCGCTGTTGCTCGCCACCGGAGAAGGTGCCGGGCGCCAGTTGCCACAGGCGTTGGGGAATATTCAGGCGTGTCAGCAAGTGCTCGGCGCGTGACTGCGCATTGGCCTTCGACCAACCACGGGCGAGCGCGGGCTCCATCACCACGTCCAGGCAGGCCACGCGCGGAATGACGCGCAGGAATTGGCTGACGTAACCCAGGGTCTGCTGGCGCACCTGCAAAATGTCGCGCGGCTCGGCGCCCACCAGCTCCAGCCATTCACCGGCATGCCTTACGCGAATGCTGCCACCTGCCGGTAGATAGTTGCCGTACAGCGTGCGCAGCAAGGTGCTTTTACCCGCGCCGGACTGGCCGTGCAGCACCAGGCATTCGCCGCCCTGCACGCTAAAATCCACGCCGCGCAGCACGTTGAGCACCACGCCGTTCTGCTGGTGCAAGGTGAAGGTTTTCGAGAGGTCGCGAACCTCGATCAAGGCATTCATCATGGCTGCAATACCGAAGACACCAGCAGTTGAGAGTAAGGGTGCTGTGGATCGTCGAGGATCTGGTCGGTGAGCCCCGTTTCCACCACGCGCGAACGGCGCATCACCATCAGGCGGTCGGCCAACAGACGGGCCACGGCCAGGTCATGAGTGACAATCACCACCGCCAAATCCAGCTCACGCACCAGGCCGCGCAGCAGGTCGAGCAAACGCGCTTGCACCGACACGTCCAGACCGCCGGTGGGTTCGTCCATGAACACGAGGCGTGGGCTGGAGACGAGGTTGCGGGCGATTTGCAGGCGCTGCTGCATGCCGCCCGAGAAGGTGCGCGGCAGGTCATCGATGCGCTGCGGGTCGATTTCCACCTGGCCCAGCCAATCCAGACCGGCGCCGCGCAGTTGCGCATAGTTGCGCACGCCCTGGGCCATCAGACGCTCGCCAATATTGGCGCCGGCCGACACACCCATGCGCAGGCCGTCACGGGGGTTCTGCTCGACAAAGCCCCACTCGGTGCGCAGCAAGGTGCGGCGCTCGGCTTCGCTGGCGCTGTAGAGGTCGAGCCATTCACCGTCCTTGCTGCGGTAGCCAATGCTCCCGGCTTGCGGTGGCAAACGCCCGCTCAGCAACGAGAGCAAGGTGGATTTGCCTGAGCCGGACTCGCCGACAATTCCCAGTACTTCGCCGGGGTACAGATCAAAACTCACGCCCTGGCAGCCCTTCTCCGGGCCGTAAAGCAAAGACAGGTCGCGCACGTGCAATAACGGCTGGCTCACTGGTTGTTCTCCTTCACGCGCTGGGCGCAATACCAGGTGTCGGAACACACAAAACTCTGGGTACCCGCGTCGTCGAGAATCAGTTCATCGAGAAACGACTCATGGCTGCCGCAGATCGCGCAGTTGTGTGCCCACTTCTGCACCTCGAACGGGTGGTCTTCAAAGTCGAGGCTGTTGACTTGGGTGTACGGCGGCACTGCGTAGAGGCGCTTTTCACGCCCGGCGCCAAACAGCATCAGCGCCGGGCTCATGTCGAGCTTGGGGTTGTCGAATTTGGGGATCGGTGACGGGTCCATCACGTAGCGCTCATCGACCATTACCGGGTAGGCGTAGCTGGTGGCGATGTGGCCGAAAGTGGCGATGTCTTCGTAGAGTTTTACGTGCATCACCCCGTAATCGTTGAGCGCGTGCATGGTGCGCGTCTCGGTTTCCGACGGTTCGATAAAGCGCAGCGGCTCCGGGATGGGCACTTGGTAGACCATGATCTGGTCGGCCTGCAGCGGCGTTTCCGGGATGCGGTGGCGGGTCTGGATCACGCTCGCCTCCGGCGTGGCTTCGGTGGTGGCGACACCGGCCGTGCGCGCAAAGAAGCGTCGGATCGACACGGCGTTGGTGGTGTCGTCGGCGCCCTGGTCGATGACCTTGAGCACGTCATCGGCGCCGAGGATCGCGGCGGTCAATTGCATGCCGCCGGTGCCCCAGCCGTACGGCAACGGCATCTCGCGGCCCCCGAACGGCACTTGGTAACCGGGGATGGCCACGGCCTTGAGCAAGGCGCGGCGGATCATGCGTTTGGTCTGCTCGTCGAGGTAGGCAAAGTTGTACGCCGGGTCACGCGCAGGTGATTGAGTCAGGTCATTCATGGCGCGTGCCCTCGGCCGGTTGGCGCAGTTTGCGGATCAGTTCCAGCTCGGACTGGAAGTCCACGTAGTGAGGCAATTTGAGGTGCGAAACAAAGCCCGCGGCCTCGACATTGTCGCAATGAGCCAGCACGAACTCTTCGCGCTGAGCCGGCGACACCACCTCTTCGTTGTATTCCTCGGCGCGCAGCGAGCGGTCCACCAGCGCCATGCCCATGGCCTTGCGCTCGGCATGCCCGAACGCCAGGCCATAGCCACGCGTGAACTGCGCCAGCTGCGTGGCCGAACCAACGAACTGGTTGACCATCTCGCACTCGGTCACTTCGATGCTGCCCAGGCACACCGGGAAGCCCAGTTCTTCGGGGTCGATCCACACCTCTACGTCGCCAATGCGAATCTCGCCGGCAAACGGGTGATTGCGGCCATAGCCGCGTTGGGTCGAGTAACCCAGCGCCAACAGAAACCCCTCGTCGCCACGGGCCAGGGCTTGCAGGCGCTCGGCGCGGCTGGCCGGGTATTCCAGCGGGTCGCGGGTGATGTCGGCGACGCTGGCGTTGTCGTCAGCTTCGTTTTGGATCAGGCCTTCTTTGGCGAGCAAACCGAGCACCCGCGGGCAGGCTTCGATGCGCGCATCCGCCGTGGTTTGCGGGCCTGGGTATGCACCTTCGGCCAGCAGCGAAAAATCCAGCAGCCGGTGGGTGTAATCGAAGGTCGGGCCGAGCAGCTGGCCGCCGGGCACGTCTTTGAAGGTGGCCGACAGGCGTCGACTCAATACCATGTGCGCCGTATCAATCGGCAGGCTCGGGCTGAAGCGCGGCAGCGTGGTGCGGTAGGCGCGCAGCAAGAAGATTGCTTCCACCAGGTCGCCCGCCGCTTGCTTGATCGCCAGCGCGGCGAGTTCTTCGTCGAACAGCGAGCCTTCGGTCATCACCCGCGCCACGGCCAACGGCAGTTGTTCGCGGATCTGTGCAACGCTGAGTTCGGGAATGGCGGTATCGCCCCGGCGTTTTTTCGCCAGCAGGCGGTGGGCATTGTCGATGGCTTGCTCGCCACCTTTGACGGCTACGTACATCAGGCGTGCTCCTGTGCAATGCGGCTGCTGCGTGGCAGGCCAATCAGGTGATGACCTGCGCTGAACACCACGTCCAGGCCACGCGGGAAGGCTTCGCGGCGTTGGCGTTCCAGCCAGAAATCCTGCGGCACCGGCAGGTTCACCCGGCGTTGCGTCTTGATGCCGGGGCCATGCCAGTGCAGGCCGCGACCGGACTCCAGATCGGTAAGCTGAACCAGCAAGGTGCAGGACTGGTCGGGGTAACGGTCGTTACCGTGGTCGAAGCCGCTGAGGTCGAGCAGGTCTTGTTCACCGAGCAACGCAAAGGCCGCTTCTTCGCGCTTATCCGTCAGTGGGCAGCCGCAGTGAAAGGCCAGGTTGGCGCGGATCAGCGGCGTGTCGAAGGTCGGCGCCAGCCACACTGGCGTGTCCCCATCCAGCAGCGCCAGGCACAGTGCGTAGGTGGCGGGTGCCAGGCCATCCAGGCGCGGCGCTGAAGGCAAGTGCTGGATCAGGCCCGGTTCGGCCAGGGCTTTGAGCGCCGCGCGAAAACCGCGCTGGGCATCGAGTACCGGGTCGACAAACGCCGGTTGCAACAGGTGCGCATTCATCAGTTTTCTCCTCGCACCAAGGTGAAGAACTCAACCTTGGTGGCGGCAGTGTCGGCTTCTTTTTGCGCGCGGCGTTTGGCTTGGGCAGCGGCCAGCGCGGTGATCAAATCGCTGAGCCACAGGCTCGGTTGCGTGCCTTGCAGGTGCGCGTCGGCCAGGGCGGCCAACTCGGCGTGGGCTTTGTCGCGCCCGGCCAAATAGCTGTAGCCGGTGCGGCCGTCAGCCAGGCGCACCACGCAACGGGTCACGCTCATTTCACCGACGTTGAAGGCGGCGCCATCCCCGCCCATGCGGCCACGCACTAACGTCATGCCGATTTCAGGGGCGCGAATCAGCTGGTACTCGGCGTCCTTCAAAGCCGCTTCGTGAGGTTGCAATTCATTGAGCTGGGCGCGGGCAAGCACACCCATCCAATGCTGACGCGGGGACAGGTTCATCGGGGTCTCCATCAGGTCACCACTTGGTACTGGAAGCGATCCGAACGGCTGGTGGACTGCGCCAGCTCCACCGGGCGGCCGTCGCGATCGCGGGAAAGGGTGAATACGGTGAGGGCCGGCAAGTGCCGGGGCATCATCAGCAGCGCGGCTTCGTCACGGTTGGGCAAACGCGCGCCGATCAGGCTTTGGGTGCGGGTCAGTGGCAAGTCCCGCTCGCGCAAGTACTGGCGCAACGAGCCGCCGGTGTAATCGGCCAGCAGCGGCGCGCGGCTGGCGCAGTAGCGATGGCGGATCAGGCTGACGGGCTGGTGGTCGAGCTTGCGTAGGGTTTGCAGTTCGATCATCGGCGCCATTTCGGCGATGCCCAACTGCAGCGCTTCGTCTCGGCTGGCGTAGCAGTAGCGGCGCTTGAGCAGCACCGCCTGCACGCCCATGCCCTGAGCCGACAGCGATTGGCTGTAGGACGTCTCGGCGCCCATCGGGTAAATCAGCGGGCGGTCCAGCACCTGAGTGCCCTTGCCCTGGCGGCGCAACAGGCTGCCTTCGAACACCAGTTCGTCGATGGCACGGCGCAAGGTATGGCGGTTGACGCCAAAACGCTCGGCCATGTGCACCTCGCCGGGCAGGAAGTCGCCGGCCTGGTAGCTGCTCAGTTCACGGCGCAGGATGTCCGCGAGTTCGCGGTACACCGGCTCATCTTGTCTAGACAACTGCATGCTTAAAAAAAGCGCCGCGCGGGCACCCCTCTGGCGTCAGATGAACTGCTTGCGCAGGCGTTGGGACAGCACGTCGATACAGCTCACGACAACGATGATCACCAGCAGCACCGCGCAGGTCTGGACGAACTGGAAGGCGCGGATGTTTTCCCAGAGGATCACGCCGATGCCGCCGGCGCCGACCATGCCAACCACCGTGGCCGAACGCACATTGGCTTCGAAGCGATACAGCGCGTAGCTCACCCACAGCGGCATCACTTGCGGGATGACGCCGTAGATCACTTCCTGCAAGGCGCTCGCGCCGGTGGCGCGCACGCCTTCGACCGGGCCTGGGTCGATGGCTTCGACGGCTTCGGCAAACAGCTTGGCGAGCACGCCGGTGGTGCTGATCCACAGGGCCAGAACGCCCGCGAAAGGACCGAGGCCGACGGCGACCACGAACAACATGGCGAACACCATTTCATTGATGGAGCGGAACGCATCCATCACCCGGCGCAGCGGTTGGTGCACCCACCAGGGGGTGATGTTGTCAGCGCACAGGATGCCCAGCGGCACCGAGCACACAATCGCCAGCACCGTGCCCCAGAGGGCGATTTGCACGGTGACGATCATCTCTTTGAGGTAGGAGCGCCATTCGTGGAAGTCGGGCGGAAAGAAGTCGGCGGCGAAGGTCGCCATGTTTCCAGAGTCGCGGTACAGCGCCAGCGGGTTCATCTCCGCGCCGTGCCAGGCCCAGGCCAGCAGGACCAGGAACAGGCCCCAGCCGAGGTATTGCGGCCAAGTGCGTTTGCCTACAGCTTCAGCGTGCAGAGTTGTCATGGGTCACTCTCGGTGTAGGGTTGGAACCGGGCTTGAAGTGGGAGCGGGCTTGCTCGCGAAGGCGGTGAATCAGTCGCCGGATGCGTTGAATGACACACCGTCTTCGCGAGCAAGCCCGCTCCCACATGAATCCGGTTCCTACAGGGGTTAGCCGTTGGCTGCAGTCTTCTTGTCCAGCTCGGTGATGCGCTGCTGCAGCTTGGCCAGGTCGGCGTCGATGTCCGCCAGCTTCTTGGCCTTGTCAGCGGCTTCAAGGTGGTCGTCAGCGCTGATGGTGGTGCGCTGCTTGAACAGCTCAAGCTGGCGGATCGGCAACAGCTGGTCATCGCTCGACGGCAGGAACTTGCCCAGCTGCATGTTCTTCAGCACGGCCTTCTCTTCATCGGTGTCGCCGTAGTGGGCGAAGAAATCGCGGATCTTGGTCTTCTCGCTGTCGCTCAGCGCCTTGCTCCACACCATCGGGTCAGCCGGGATCAGTGGCGATTTCCAGATCACCTTGAGCATGGCGGCCTTGTCCGGCTGGGTGACTTCAAGGCGGTCCCAGCTTTCGGTGTTGAAGGTGGCAACGTCCAACTGCCCTTTGGCCACGCTGAGTGCGTTGACTTCATGACTGGAGTTCAGCGTGCGTTTGAATGCGGTGGCGGCATCCACATTGTTCTTGGCAAACACGTAGTAGCCCGGCACCAGGTAGCCCGAGGTGGAGTTCGGGTCGCCGTTGCCGAAGGTCAGGTTCTTGGCGTTCTTGAGCATGTCGTCAACATTGTTGATCGGGCTGTCCTTGCGCACGATCAGCACGCTCCAGTAACCGGCGGCGCCGTTGGCGGCGGCGGTCTGGGCGAAGATCTCGCCGTTGGAGCGGTCCACCGCTTCCATCGCCGCCTTGTTGCCGAGCCACGCCACGTCGACTTTGTTGAAGCGCATGCCCTGGATCAGGCCGGCATAGTCGGAGGCGAACGTGGCGTTGATGGTCAGGCCGGTCTTCTTGTGCATGTCATCCAGAAACGGCTGCCAGATGCTCTTGAGGTTCTGCGAGGACTCGGTGGACATGATGCCGAAGTTGATGGTTTTGTCGGCGGCCTGGGCGTTGCCCAGTGCGACGCCGGCCAGCAACACCGCAGACAGAAACACGTGGCCGATACGGTTCAACATGGAAGGAATTCCTGTGGGTCGTGAGTAGGGTTTCAAGCGCGCGCCAGGGCCAGCCGAGGGGTAACGTCGGTGTGGCGGGTCTGGTCGGAAAACATCAGGCTGGTGTCGACGTCGGCACCGTACAAATCGTTGAGGAACTGGCTGCTCATGGCGCTGCCCTGCCCGTCGAAATGAATCCGTCCGCCTTTGAGGGCCACAGCCCGCGGGCAATAACGCATGGCGTAATCGACTTGATGCAGGGTCACCACCACGGTCTTGCCGTCGCGGCGGTTGATGTCGGCGAGGATCTCCATGACCTTGCGCGCCGACTCAGGGTCCAGCGACGCGATAGGCTCATCGGCCAGAATCACTTCGGCGCGCTGGGTCAAGGCACGGGCAATCGCCACGCGCTGCTGCTGACCGCCGGACAAGGTCGACGCACGTTGCGCGGCCAGATCGGCCAGGCCAACACGGGCGAGGGATTCGAGGGCAAAGGCCTTTTCCTCGGTATTGAACAAACCCAGGTTGCCGCGCCAGCGCGGCATGCGGCCCAGGCAACCGAGCAGCACGTTGTCGAGCACGCTCAGGCGATTGACCAGGTTGAACTGCTGGAAGATGTAGCCGATGTCTGCACGCAGCCGCCGCACCTTGCCATTCAACCGTCCACTGGCCTGCACCTCCCGGCCCAGCACCTTGACGCTGCCGCCGTTGCTTTTGTCGCAACAGGCCAGGCCTGCCAAGTGGCGCAGCAACGTGGACTTGCCGGACCCGGAAGCGCCAATCAGCGCGACCATCTCACCGGCAGCAATGGTGAGTTCGAGGTCGACCAGTGCGGATTTCTTCGCAAAGGTCTTGTTCAAGTGATCGACATGGATAGCGTGAGTCATGGGCATCTCTGTCTGGTTTGAACAGCCAGGGGATGGCTGCGGTTGAGTTCAAACGACAGTAGGCGCGCCAGGTGTCAGTGCTATTACTTGAACATGACTGGAGGGCGGCGGTTTGATGAAGGTTTTGTGAAAGGTTGGAGGTGGGTATCCAGTGGTCTGCGGCGAAGACGTCTGGCACACTTCGCGCCATCAACTAGCCACTACTTGATGGCACTCCCGCAGCGTTAAAGGAAAAACACGGATGTTCACTGACCAAACACGTCCTCTGGCCTATCACCGACTGTGCGGGCTGACGCTCGCCAGCCTGCTCCTCGCGGGTTGCGCCACCCCTGCCCCTCAACCACCGCCGGTGGCTGTACGCGATCAGTGCTTGGATAAAGGGTCTGCAGCAAGTGCGGCAGTCGAGCGTTGCGTGGCCGACCGGCAAGCGCAAAAAGCGAAAATGCTCAAGGACGTCCTCGCCGTGCTCGACACGACGCCCGGTCGCCAACCTTTGGCTGATGCGGGCCCGGACGGTTATCAGCAAGCCGACTTCCCGGAAACGCCCAAGGTCCTGAGCTACCAGGGCGAACGCTCGATCTCGGTCGCTGAAAAACAGGCGCTGCCTTACAAGGTCAGGATCACCTGGAAATACGTCTCACCTTTCCCCGTGCCCTTACCGGGCGACGTCTACAGGATGGGCCAAATGCGCCAGCAGGTCGTGCCGGCCGTGGAGGTGCAAGGGCTTGCGAAGTTTGTGTGCACAGTGACGGCTGACCAGCAGGTGCAGTGGATTTTCTACGCCAAAAGTGAAGAGACGTTCATGGCACGGGTGAATGCCGCGCTGGCCAAGAGCGAGCCTTACCCTTTGATATTCACGGCGACTGAAGAGCCCGCGCCGAACAGCGACATGGTCAAGACGGGGACACTGCGCATTACGCCCAAAACCTGCATGGAATGATGATCGCGGACACAGCTTGCCTTAAGGTATTCAGTGTTGACCGATCGTTCCCACACTCTGCGTGGGAACGATCGATATAACGACAGCTGAACAAGACTTTCCCTACGCTCAGTCATTTAACCGCTCTGCATTATGTGGACCGAGCCGTACGCAGGAGGGCCAAGCCCTGCCGGGTCTCCCATTCCCCGGTCGACCAACCTGCGTATGGCTCACCCTTTGCAACCTGCTTTGTGGCGGCTGTGCACGGGAGGCTTCGGCCTGCCGGGTTTCTATGACCGGTCTACCACCCCACATACACCACCCGACCTCATCTTCACCCTCCGCCCCGGCCTCAGCACCGAAGTTGCCCTGACCACTGCCAGCGAGATGCTGGAATCGGCGACGGTGTGTGCGTACGACTGTGCCGAGCATTTGGAGGGCACAGGCCGCAAGCAGGTGCTGGCGGTGGTGCAGATGATTGAGATTGCTCAGCTGTCAGTAGATCAGGCACTGAATCGGGAGTGTCCCGTAGCTTGATAGCGCGGTGATTCCTGTGGGAGCTGGCTTGCCTGCGATGGCGGTGGGTCCGCTGGCGAATTTATGGCTGACACACGGCTATCGCAGGCAAGCCCGCTCCCACACTGGGTGTGGTGTACATCAGGGGATTTCTCGCACGATGGCGAAACAGGCCTAACATTCAGATCAGATAGAGCTCAAAACCGTGGGAGCGGGCTTGCTCGCGAAGGCGGTGGGGCAGTGATTGATAGGCTGGCTGACACTGCGCCTTCGCGAGCAAGCCCGCTCCCACATTTGGCCTCCAGTGGATGCAAGAATGCATTCCACGGGTATGAAAAAGGCGACCCGAAGGTCGCCTTTTGTCATTGCGCGTATTGCTTGCTCAGCCCCGGCGGTACGCCGTGCACATCGGTCTCTTCCCACGGCCCGTTCGGGCTGATGGAGCGGCTCCAGCCGTTGCTCCAGCGGTAGTAGGTGCGCTGGCGGTAGAAGGTGTCGGGCTGTTCTTCCAGCACATACACCTGCATCTTGCCGTCCCAGTGGCTGGCGGCGCCCGGTGGTGGGGCGAAGGTCGGCGATTTGCTTGGCAGCGGTTTCGGCGGCGGGGTCACCGGGCCGGACGGTTGGGTGCTTGGCTGGGTCGAAGGGCCCGACGGCGGGATGGTCGGGCCGGTGGGTGCCGGAGGTGGCCGGTGGACCGCACAAGCGCTCAGGCCGAGTACCAGGCTGAGCAGGGTGATGCGTGCAAAGGCGGTCATAGGCGTTTTCCTCGATTTACTTGTCCGGACTGTCGATGGTCAGCTGCTGCAGCGCAGTGGCAGTGCTGGCCAAGGGTTGGCTGCGGCCGATCCACTCGCCAGCGGTCGGTTGACCGGCCCTGGATATGCGCGCAACCAGTTGGACTTCGGGGAAGTTCGACAGTTTCAACTGCGGCATCATCGCGTCCGCATCGCCCAGTTCGACGGTGACAGGCAGTTCGGCGACGGTCACGCGCTTGGCCGCCAGCGGTGCAGGCGGGCCGGAGACGGCACGGGCGAAGATGAACACGCTGTCGGTGGGCAGGGCTTTGGCCTTCACCTCGGCGGACAAATCCACGCGCACTTTAAGAACAGCCTTGGACGCTTGAGCGACAGTACCGCCGCTCTCCCTGAGCTTTTCCGCCGCTCGGTCGATACCACCTTGCAGCGCGACCCTGGAATTGTCTTCCGGTGGCAGCTGCGCCAACAGGCGGTTCCAATAGTCGATGGCGTCCTGATAACGCTGGCCTTCAAAGGCGGCAATACCCAACAGGCCAAGGCTGGTGACTTCCTTGGGGTCCAGCTTCAAGGCTTCATCGGTCAGCGCCTGCACCTTGGGCGACCACTGTTTGTTGTCGGCAAAATACTGCGCCTGCGCCCACTGGCCGAGCAGTTCCGGCTGGCGACCGGCCAAAGCCACGGTGCGCTCGAAGACTTTGGCCGCATCGGCGGAACGGTCCTGGGCCATGTAGGCGCGACCGAGGAAGTACAACCCTTCCGGCGAATCCGGCTGGGCAGCGGCGGCGCGTTCCAGGCGCTGGGTCATGTCTTGCATCGACACCGGTGGCTGGGAAAATTCGCGGGTGAGTTCAACCTTGTCACTCGCCCCGTAATGCAGGTACAGCGCAACGCCCAGGACCGGCACCAGAAACGCCGCCAAAAACGGCAACGGTTTGCCCAGGCGCGATTCGCGAGGCGTTCCCGCGCCTTCGGTGTCGGCCAGCAGCTCACGGGCCGCTTCGGCGCGGCCGGTGTCGAGTTGCGCGGCATTCAGCACGCCTTCGTCCTGCTGCACTTGCAACTCGGCGACGCGTTCCTGGTAAAGCGCTACGTTCAGCGCGGTGCGGTCCTCTTCACGCTGGGCGCGACGGCCGCGCAATACAGGGATCAACAGGAAACTCAGGGCAATCAGGAGCAGCAACCCTGCTGCGAGCCAAAAATCAATCATCAGTCTTGGTGTCCAGCAATTGGTCGAGGCGTTTGCGCTCTTCGGGGGATAACGCGTCGGAGCCATCGGTAGGCGCGGCGCGGCGGCGGCGGACAATCACGGCCATGACCACCACACCGGCCAGCAGCAGCCCGGCGGGGCCGAACCAGAGCAGCGCGGTCTTGCCGGTAAGGGCCGGTTTGTAACGCACGAAATCACCGTAACGCTCGACCATGAAGTCGATGATCTGCTGGTTGTCCTTGCCCTCCCCCAGCATGCGGAAGATCTCTTTGCGCAGGTCGGCGGCGATGGGCGCGTTGGAGTCGGCGATATCCTGGTTCTGGCACTTGGGGCAGCGCAGTTCCTTGGTCAGTTCGCGAAAACGCTCACGGTCACCGTCCTTGGCGAATTCGTAGGTGTCGATGGCCGCATGCGCGACGCCGACCAATCCAAGCGCAAGAACAGCAGCGGCTAACAGACGCTTCATGGCTTGGCCTCATCGACCAGCGCCTGGTACTTGGCGGCCAGTTGCTCGCGCCAGACCACTTCATCGATCACGCCGACGTACTTGTCACGAATCACGCCTTTGGCGTCGATAAAGAAGGTTTCCGGAGCGCCGTACACGCCGAGGTTCAAACCGAGGTTGCCGTCTTCATCGCGGATATCCATCAGGTACGGGTTGTGGAACTCCGCCAGCCACTTCAGGGCCGCCGCATTGTCGTCCTTGTAGTTGATGCCGTAGATCACCACGCCCTTCTCGGCGAGTTTGTTCAGCACCGGGTGCTCGACGCGGCACGAGATGCACCAGGTCGCCCACACGTTGACCAGCGCCGGCTTGCCCAGCAGGTCGGCCTGGGTCAGGGTCTTGTCGCCCTGCACGGTCTTCAGGCTGAACGCCGGGAATGGCTTGCCGATCATCGCCGAAGGCAGCTCGGCCGGGTCCAGGTACAAGCCGCGATAAAGAAACACCGCCACCACCAGAAAAGCCGCCAGCGGTAACACCATCAACCAACGCTTCATGCCGGCGCTCCTTGCAGGCCGAGGGCTTCACGCACCCGGCTTTTTACTTTGACGCGATAACGCCGGTCCAACGCGGCCAGCAAGCCACCCACGCCGGTGAGCAACCCACCGAACCAGATCCAGCGCACAAACGGTTTGACGTGCACGCGCACCGCCCAGGCGCCGTCGCCCAGCGGCTCGCCCAGCGCCACATAAAGGTCGCGGGTGAAACCGGCGTCGATGCCGGCTTCGGTCATCATCGAGCTTTGCACGGTGTACAGGCGCTTTTCCGGGTGCAGCACGGCCACTTCCTTGCCGTTGCGCACCACACGAATAGTGCCTTTGTCCGACGTGAAGTTCGGGCCTTCAAAGTGCTTGGCGCCTTCGAAGATGAAGTGGTAACCGGCCAGGTCCATGGACTCGCCGGGTGCCAGGCGCAGGTCGCGCTCGGCGCTGTTCTGGCTGGAGAGCACCACGCCGAGGGCGCACACGGCGATGCCGAGGTGCGCGACCTGCATGCCCCAATAGCTGCGGGTCAATGTCGGCAAGCCTTTGATCAGGCCTTTATGGCGGGTTTTGTCGACAATGTCGCGCACGCCGGCCAGCAATACCCAGGCGGCGAGCAGGAAAGTCGCGAGCACCGCCCAGTTGAAGTCGCCATAGGCAAAGCCTGCGATCACCGCCAAGGCCACACTGCCCAGCAGCACCGGCATCAGCATGCCAGCCAGCCATTTCACCGGGGTGTCTTTCCAGCGCACTAATACGCCGATTGCCATCACCACCATCAGCAGGCCCATCAGCGGGATAAACAACGCGTTGAAGTACGGCGGGCCAACCGACAGCTTGGCACCGCTCAGCGCGTCCAGCACCAGCGGGTACAAGGTACCGAGCAGGATCATCGACGCGGCCACCACCAGCACCAGGTTATTGCCCAGCAACAGCGTTTCACGCGACCACAGGTTGAAGCCGACCTGGCTCTTGACCACCGGCGCGCGCAACGCAAACAGGGTGAGCGAGCCGCCCACCACAAACAGCAGGAAGATCAGGATGAACACGCCGCGCGCCGGGTCGGACGCAAACGCATGCACCGACGTCAGCACGCCCGAACGCACAAGGAACGTGCCAAGCAAACTGAGGGAAAACGCGGCGATGGCCAGCAACACGGTCCAGCTTTTGAACACGCCGCGTTTTTCGGTGACCGCCAACGAGTGAATCAGCGCGGTGCCCACCAGCCACGGCATGAACGAGGCGTTTTCGACCGGGTCCCAGAACCACCAGCCGCCCCAGCCGAGTTCGTAATAGGCCCACCACGAGCCCAAAGTGATGCCGATACCGAGAAAGGCCCAGGCGACGATGGTCCACGGCCGCGACCAGCGCGCCCAGGCGGCATCCAGACGCCCGCCGAGCAAGGCGGCGATGGCGAAGGCAAAGGCCACCGAGAAACCCACATAACCCATGTAGAGCATCGGCGGGTGCACGATCAGGCCGATATCTTGCAGCAATGGGTTGAGGTCATGCCCGTCCACCGGGATCTGCGGCAGGATGCGGCTGAATGGGTTGGAGGTCATGATCAGGAACAGCAGAAAACCAATGCTGATCATGCCCATCACCGCCAGCACCCGCGCCAGCATGACTTGCGGCAGTTGGCGCGAGAACACCGACACGGCGAAGGTCCAGCCGCCGAGAATCAAGGCCCACAACAGCAACGAGCCTTCGTGGGCGCCCCACACGGCGCTGAATTTGTAGTACCAGGGCAGCGCGCTGTTGGAGTTGTTGGCGACATAGGCGACAGAAAAGTCGTCAGTCATGAAGGCATAGGTCAGGCAACCAAACGCGAACAACAGAAAGGCAAACTGGCCCCAGGCGGCCGGCTGGGCCAGGCTCATCCACAGGCGGTCGCCGCGCCAGGCGCCAAGCAACGGCACCACGGCCTGCACGACGGCAAAGCACAGGGCGAGGATCATCGCCAACTGGCCCAGCTCGGGAATAAACAGTGCGGACGTCATCAACTTAGCCCTCCTTTGCTGGGGTTGGAGCGGGTTGGCCGCTGTCTTTCAGGGCCTTGGTGACTTCCGGCGGCATGTATTTCTCATCGTGCTTGGCCAGCACTTCATCGGCGACCACCACGCCGTCGGCATTGAGCTTGCCGAGGGCGACGATGCCCTGGCCTTCGCGGAACAGGTCCGGGAGGATGCCGCGATAGGTGATGGTCACGGCCTTGTTGAAGTCGGTGACCACGAAGGTGACGTCGAGGGAATCACCGGAACGTTTCAGCGAGCCCTTCTCCACCATGCCGCCCGCGCGAATGCGCGTGTCTACCGGCGCTTCGCCGTTGGCGATCTGGGTCGGGGTGTAGAACAGGTTGATGTTCTCCCTCAGGGCGCTCATCGCCAGGCCCACGGCAACACTCACACCGACCAGGATGGCCAGGATGATCAACAGACGCTTTCTACGCAGCGGATTCACTTATCGGTCTCCCGGCGCAAACGGCGCGCCTCTTGTTGCAGGTAACGCTTGCGGGCCAGGATCGGCGCGGCGACGTTGAGGGCCAGCACTGCCAGGCAGATGCCATAGGCCGTCCAGACATACAGGCCGTGGTGGCCCATGGCGAGAAAATCACTGAAAGAGTTGAAACTCATCCCCGCGCTCCCAGGCTGTTTTGCACTTCAGCCTTGACCCAGCTGGTGCGGGCCTCACGCTTGAGCACTTCCAGACGCATGCGCATCAGCAGCACGGCGCCGAAGAAGCAGTAGAACCCCAGCACCATCAGCAGCAGCGGCGCCCACATTTCCACGGGCATCGCCGGTTTTTCGGTCAGGGTGAACGTGGCGCCCTGGTGCAGGGTGTTCCACCACTCCACCGAGTATTTGATGATCGGGATGTTGATCACGCCGACAATCGCCAGCACCGCGCAGGCCTTCGCGGCGCTGTCGCGGTTGCTGATAGCATTGCCCAGGGCGATAAGGCCAAAGTACAGAAACAGCAGGATCAGCATCGAGGTCAGGCGCGCGTCCCACACCCACCATGAACCCCAGGTCGGCTTGCCCCAGATGGCGCCAGTGACCAGCGCCACGGCGGTCATCCACGCGCCGATGGGCGCCGCGCATTGCAGGGCGACGTCGGCCAGCTTCATCTTCCACACCAGCCCGACGACGCCGCACACGGCCAGCATCACGTAGCAGGACTGCGCCAGCATCGCGGCAGGCACGTGGATATAGATGATGCGAAAGCTGTTGCCTTGCTGGTAGTCCGGCGGTGCGAAGGCCAGGCCCCAGACCAGGCCGATGCCGATCAGCAACACGGCGGCGACGCTCAACCACGGCAGCAGCTTGGCGCTGATGCCGTAAAACCATTTGGGCGAGCCGAGCTTGTGAAACCAGGTCCAGTTCATTGCTGTTTCCATCACGGTGGTTTCTCGTCTTGGCGAGAAACTCAGGGTCTTTACTGGTTAATAACGCTTAACCAGACCTCATTATTCGCCGACGCTGATCTTCAGGCCAGCCGCTATAGCAAAGGGTGTCAGGGTTACCGCCAGGGCGGTCAGGCTGCCAAGCCACAGGAGGTAACCGGTCGCCGGCATGCCCATGAGCGCGGCCTGCAAGGCGCCGCTGCCCAGGATCAACACCGGGATATACAAAGGCAGAATCAGCAGGGCCAGCAACAGGCCACCCCGCTTCAAACCGACGGTCAACGCTGCGCCCACCGCCCCCAACAGGCTGAGCACCGGCGTACCGAGCAACAAGGACAGCAACAATACCGGCAGGCATTCGACGGGCAAGCCCAGCATCATCGCCAGCAACGGTGAGAGCAAGACTAGCGCCAGGCCGGAAAAAGCCCAGTGTGCCAGTACCTTGGCCAGAACCAGAAGTGGCAGCGGGTGCGACGAAAGGACCCACTGTTCGAGGGAACCGTCTTCGAAATCGCTGCGAAACAGCCCGTCCAGCGAGAGCAGCACCGATAAAAGCGCAGCGACCCACACCAATCCTGGGGACAAGGTTTGCAACAGTTTAGTCTCGGGACCGACCGCCAACGGGAACAAGGCGATGACGATGGCAAAGAACACCAGCGGATTGGCCAATTCAGCCGGGCGACGGCACAACAGCCGTGCTTCACGGGCGACCAGCAGCGCGAACACACTCATACCGACCACCGGCCCAAATCCAGATCACGGTAACCGGCGGGCATGCGCGTCAGCGTGTGGTGAGTGGTGAGCACCACTGAACCGCCCTGCTCGCAGTGCCGGGCCAGGTGTTCTTCGAGCTGGGCGACGCCTTGTTTGTCGAGGGCGGTGAACGGTTCGTCGAGAATCCACAGCGGCGGGCCCGGCAGGTACAAGCGCGCCAGCGCTACGCGGCGCTGCTGGCCGGCGGACAGGGTATGGCAGGGAACATCTTCAAAGCCTTTGAGGCCGACGGCCGCCAGGGCTTGCCAAATGGCATCACGGGAGGCCGGGTGATGCAGGGCGCTGAGCCAACTGAGGTTCTCTTCCGGCGTGAGCACGTCCTTGATGCCGGCGGCGTGGCCGATCCAGACAAGGTTGCGGGCCAACTCAGTGCGTTGTTCGTTGAGCGGCTTGCCGTTGAGACGCACGCCCCCTGCCGTCGGCTGCATCAAACCGGCCAGCAGGCGCAGCAAACTGGTCTTGCCGCTGCCGTTGGGGCCGCTGATTTGCACCATGTCGCCGCCCGTCAGACGCAGTTCGAGGTGTTCGAACAGCGTCCGCAGGTCGCGTTCACAGGCGAGCGCTACGGCTTCAAGAAGAGGGCTGGTCAAGAGATCGCGGGCCTTTACGGTTCAAGTCGGCGGTGCAGCGGCCGTTATAGAGAGATGCACAATAACGGCTTTGGCGACCGATTTTAGAGAGCTGGATCAAATAGTTGTGAGGTTTTTACCGCTCTCTTTGCAGACGGGCGGCATTATACATGTGATGCCCTACTCTAAAGAGGGCAATTTCCCCAGAGACGATGCGCACGATGACCGGTGAGATCAACCTTCCTACGCTGCCTCCTGCCCCGGCGCCCGGACCTGCCCCGCTGCCGCCGACCGGCGAGTTGCTCAAACTGCTGGAGCCGCAGGCCGGACTGATCGACCCTGGGAAAACCGCCAACGCCGAGGTGATCGCGCTTAAACAAGGCGGCGATGCGTTTCAGCTGTTGCTCAAATTGACCCTTGAAGGCGGCCGCCAGACCCTGGTGCAAGCCAGCAGCGCCCAGCCTCTGCCGTTGGGCAGCAATGTAGCGGTGAGCCAGACGCCAGCCGGCAACCTGACGCTCTCGCTGCAGCAGGCCTTGAGCGCCAACGTGGCCGCCCTCACCCGTATCGACACCACGCAAATGCCGGTGGGCACGCTGTTGCAAGCCAAGGTGCTGACCACCCAGATGTTGCCGCAAGGCACCACGCAACCGGCGATCTACCGCTCGCTGGTGACGGTGCTCAACAACGCCCTCGCCGGCACCACGCTGACGTTGGAAAGCCCGCAGCCACTGCGGGTGGGCAGCTTGCTCAGCGCCGTGGTGCAAAATGCGCAGACCTTGAATTTCGTGCCGTTGAGCGGGCTCAAGGATCAATTGGCGGTGGCCCAACAGCTTTCCACCCAGCAAAGTCGTCAAGGCTCGCTGGACGTGGTCTTCACCGCCCTGCAAAACCTGCCCACCGACGACAGCACGTCCACCGACCTGCGCGCCGCGGCGGCGCGGTTGCTGGCGGCGTTGCCCGACCTGGCACAAGTGAGCAACCCCAAGGTGTTGGCGCAGCTGGTACAGAACAGCGGCGCGTTTCTGGAGGCCAAGTTACTCGCCGGGCAAAACCCGCAAATCCCGCCGCTGGACATGAAAGGCGCATTGCTGCGCCTGGTCGCCGACTTGCTGCCGGCCCTGCCCAGTGCCACCAACCTCAATGCCATCCTCGCCGCCAATACCCTGGCTCAGGTACTGCCCAATTTTGTGCGTAACCCGCTGAATACGCTCGGCCAGATCGGCGCGCGCCAGGCACCCGCCGGCTTTCCGCTGCCGGATCGGTTGATGCAGCGCCTGGAAGGCGAAAGCGACCTGGAAAACCTGCTGCGCCTGGCCGCCGGTGCGATTTCGCGCCTGCAGAGCCATCAGCTGTCGAGTCTTGAACAAACCGGCACCACCGCCGATGGCCGCTTGCAAACCACCTGGCAACTGGAAATCCCCATGCGCACCTTGCAGGACATCGTGCCGTTGCAGGTCAAGTTCCAGCGCGAGGAACCGACGCCGGACAAGGACCAGCCCGAACGCAAAGACAAGAAAGACCCCAAGCAGATGCTCTGGCGCGTCGAGTTGGCGTTCGACATGGAGCCGCTGGGGCCATTGCAGGTTCAGGCGCAACTGACCCAGGGCAAACTGTCCAGCCAGCTGTGGGCAACCCGGCCCTTTACCGCCAGTTTGATCGAAAGCCATTTGGGCCATTTGCGCGAGCGCCTGGTGACCTCGGGCCTCAACGTCGGCGACCTGGATTGCCACCTCGGCACCCCACCGCGCGGACCAAGAACCGGCCTGGAACAACGCTGGGTGGATGAAACCGCATGAAAAATCCAACCCCACCACGCCAGGCGATTGCCCTCAAGTACGACGGCCAGCAAGCGCCGACCCTGACGGCGAAGGGCGACGATGCATTGGCCGAAGCCATTTTGAAGCTGGCGCGGGAAAATGAAGTGCCGATCTATGAGAACGCCGAGCTGGTCAAGCTGCTGGCGCGCATGGAGCTGGGCGACAGCATCCCCGAAGAGTTGTACCGCACGGTGGCGGAGATCATTGCGTTTGCGTGGACGCTGAAGGGCAAGTTCCCGGCCGGGTACGACCCGAACGCCGAGCCGGTGGAGCGGGATGTGACTGAGCGTGGGGATGATTACTGAGCATCTCAGACATTCACGCATACACATGTGGGAGCTGGCTTGCCTGCGATAGCGGTGTCAGCTTGCTTATCTGGAACAGGTAGACCGCTATCGCAGGCAAGCCAGCTCCCACAGTAATTCTCTATTGTCAGTTCAGGACTTCACTCAGGGGAATGAAATTGACCCGATCCCCAATAGCCAGCGTCGTCCCCTCCAACACCTCCACAAACCCTTCTGCCCACGCCGCGCTGCGCAGCACGCCGGAGCTCTGGTTGCGGTAGATGATCGCCTTGCCTTGCTCGATACGCCCGCGCAGGTACTCGCGGCGGTTGCCCGGCTTGGGCCAGGTGAAACTCACCGGCACTTCGAAACGCAACGGCTCGACATCTTGCACGCCTTGGCGGCGCAGCAGATAAGGCCGCGCCAGCAGCGCAAAGGTCACCAGGGTCGAGGCCGGGTTGCCGGGCAGGCCGATCACCGGCACACCGCGAAAATGCCCGAAGGTCAGCGGTTTGCCTGGTTTGATCGCCAGCTTCCACAGGGCCAACTCGCCCTCTTCACGCAGGGCGATACCGAGAAAGTCAGCCTCGCCCACCGACACACCACCGGTCGACAGAATCAGGTCGACAGTGCCCAGGTCCGACAGGCGTTTGCGGGTTTTCTCCAGGTCATCCGGCAGAATCCCGGCGTCGATCACCTCGCAGCCCATGCGCGCCAGCCAGCTGCACAGCACGCGTCGGTTGCTGTTGTAGATCTGCCCCGGGCCGAGCGGCAAACCGGGCTCGATCAACTCGTCGCCGGTGGACAACACGGCCACGCGCACGCGGCGCACCACGTTCAAGCGGTCGTGCCCCAGTGAGGCGGCCAGGCCCAGCTCGATCGGGCCCAGGCGAGTGCCGGCGCTCAACACCAACTCGCCGACGGTGGTTTCCTGGCCTTGCGGACGGATGTTCTGACCCACCTGCAAAGGTTCGGTGAAACTCACACGCTCATCGGCGTGGACCACGGCATTTTCCTGCATCTCTACGCAATCGGCGCCTTCGGGCACCGGCGCACCGGTAAAGATGCGCGCACAGGTGCCAGCCGCCAACGGCTGCGGCGCCTGACCGGCGAAGATCCGTTGGCTGACAGGCAAGGGCTCGCCTGTCCAGTCCGCCAGGCGCAGGGCGTAGCCGTCCATGGCGCTGTTCGGCCAGGGCGGCAAGTCGAGCGTAGAGATCAGGTCTTGCGCGAGCACGCGGCCGTCGCAGTCGGCCAGCGGCACCACGTGCGGATCACGGATCGGCGCGGCTTCGGCCATGTCCAGCAGTTGGCGCAGCGCGTCTTCCACTGGCATCAGGGCGCCGGTTTTGCCGGGCTTATCCACGGGATTCGCAGGGTTCGGCCTGCTTCAAGTGAGGAACGAAGTTGCAGGGGCGATGACGGTTGTCCAGTTGCTCGGCGAGGATGCCGTCCCAGCCGGTACGCACCGCGTTGGTCGAACCCGGCAGGCAGCACACCAGCGTGCCATTGGCCAGGCCGGCCAGGGCGCGCGATTGCACGGTGGAGGTGCCGATATCGGCCACGGAGATCTGGCGGAACAGTTCGCCAAAGCCGTCGACGTGTTTGTCGAGCAGGCAGCTCACCGCTTCGGGCGTGCTGTCGCGCCCGGTGAAGCCGGTGCCGCCGGTGATCAGCACCACTTGCACCACATCTTCGGCGATCCAGTGGGCGACTTTCGCGCGGATTTTGTAGAGGTCGTCCTTGAGCAGCACGCGCTCGGCCAGGGTGTGGCCGGCGGCGGTCAGCCGGTCGACGAAGACCTGGCCCGAGGTGTCGGTGTCCAGGGTGCGGGTGTCGCTGACAGTCAGTACAGCAATATTCAGGGGTACGAAGGGCGCATCAGCCTTGGCATTCATGGCTCGGTCCGGTTGTCGAAGGAACAGCCCGATGTTATATCACAGGGCCCTATTACCTGCCGCAGCGGAACCGCCATGTCTCTCGATTCTTCGCCCCTGCCCTGTTCGATTCTGCTATTGGCCGGTGGCCGTGGCCAACGCATGGGTGGTCAGGACAAGGGCCTGCTGGCGTGGCACGGCCAGCCGTTGATTGCCCACCTGCAACGCCTGACCCGGGCGCTGACGGATGACCTGATCATCTCGTGCAATCGCAACCATGACCTGTATGCGCCCTACGCCGACCAGTTGGTGAGCGACGACAGCCCGGACTTTCCCGGCCCGCTGGCAGGCATCCGCGCCGGGCTCGCCGCCGCGCGCCATGCGCAGCTGCTGATACTGCCCTGCGACGTGCCAAACATCGACGCGGCGCTGCTTGCCGATCTGCGTGAAACTGCACGCCGCACGCCGCAGGTGCCGGTGATGGTGCGCCAGGGCGAATTCTGGGAACCCTTGATTTGCATCATCCCAACCCACCTTAAAACTGAGGTCGAACGGGCCTGGGACGCCGGTGAACGCAGCCCGCGCAAGATTCTGCTGCAACTGGGCGGCGTGGGCCTGGAGTGCCCGGCCAATGACCCGCGCCTGGCCAACCTGAATACACCTGAACTGTTGCACGCAGCCTGCGGCGTGTCAGAATGAACCTCGCACAAGGAACTTTGTCGACGCGCCGCGCGTCACAAGGTCAGCAATTTAAAAGCATTCTCTCGGAGACACACTCATGACTCAACGGACCATCGCCGCTCTCATGCTTGCACTGGGCCTCGCTACTCTCGCCGGTTGCGCCTCGCCTACAGTGATCACCCTGAATGACGGTCGCGAAATCCAGGCCGTCGACACCCCTAAATTCGATAAGGCTTCGGGCTTCTACGAGTTCGAACAACTTGACGGCAAGCAGACCCGCATCAACAAGGATCAGGTTCGCACCGTTAAAGACCTGTAAGTCTTAACGCTGGACCCACAAGGCCCGCCTCGCGCGGGCCTTGTCGTTTCCGCAGTTACCAGTCGAGGGTGATCAGGCTGCGGAAATCGCGTTGCTCACCGGTGACCGGGTCGATAAACCGCACGCCCTGGGCCAGCAGTTTGAGCGGGTTGGCATAGTCGTCCTCGGCGTCCTTGATGACGTCGGGGTAGAACGGGTCATTGCAGATACTCGCCCCCAGCGCGGTCATGTGTACGCGCAACTGGTGTTTCTTGCCGGTCACGGGGAACAGGCCGTAACGCCACAGGTCGGCGTTTTTCTCACGGACTTCTACCGCCGTCTCGGTGTTGCTGACGCCGGGGCCTTCCTGCATGCGAAAGAACGGTTCGCCCTCCACCAGACGGCTTTTGTGAACCATGGGAAAGGTCAAATCAGGCAACGCGGGAGCGATGGCTTCGTAGAATTTGTCGATGCGCCGTGTTGGAAACAGCTGTTGGTAGGCTGAACGGCTGTGCGGGTTGGCCGAAAACAGCACCAGCCCTGCGGTGTGCCGGTCGATGCGGTGCAAGGGCACCAGAGCAGGGTTATCCAGGCGCCGGATCAAGCGGCGCAACAGGGTCTGTTCAACGTACTCGCCCGCCGGGGTCACCGGGAGAAAATGCGGTTTGTCGGCGACCACCAGGTGCTCGTCGGCATACAGGATGGTTTCCTCAACCGGAATGACTTTCTCATTCGGCACTTCACGGAAGTAGTAAATGCACAGGCCTTCCTTGTAGGCCAAATCCATTTGGATCGGCGTGCCGTTGATGTCGAGTACACGGCCACGGGCGATGCGGTCCAGCCAGCGTTCACGGCCAATCGCAGGGAAATGCTCACACAGACACTCCAGCACCGTCGCCCACGGGCCAGGTGGCAAATACAACGTGCTGGCTTGATGTTGCGACGCGGAAAAACCGGAAGATGACATGACAATGCTCGAAGCCTGGAAAATCAGGCGGGCATTATCCCGCATGGAGCGCGATGGAGCCTAGGGTGGATCTCAGGCTTTGGCCAATTGCGCGCGCAGGATCGGCGAAGCGCTGGCCGCTTCGGTGAACTCCTTGAGCCAACGCAGCACGTCCACCGCTTCCCAGCGACCGGGATCGTAAAGCGCGTACAACAACCCTTGGTAACCCACTACATCCAACTGTTTGTGATAGCCGGCGCGCTGGAACAACGCTTCGATCTCGGCAAAGCAGGTATTGAAATGCACTTTGTTAAACGGCGTCTTGCCTTCCGTGACCAGGCCGTCGAGGCGCAGCTCGTTCACCGCGTCGCGCACGACGTCGGCGGACATGCGATTGACGCTGCTTTTCAATTGTTCAACATTCACCACGGGCGTTCCCTCTATTCAATCGCTGTACAAACATACAGTAACGTAATATTTGGAAACTCGCCATCGGAGAACGCCTAGGACAGGAAGGCAACCACCTGTGCTGTGTCGAATGGCCAGTCCAGCTCGGCCCCGGTATCCACCCGGCGAAGCACCGGAATCCGCAGGCTGTAGGCGTCTGTAAGGTCATCGGGATCGGTGATATCCACCAGTTCCACCAGCAACCCGTGTTCGACGAGCGGCATGATTTCGACTTCGGCAATCTCACAAAGATGGCAACCCAGGGTGCCGAACAACTGGCATTCAGGAAGCATGGCGAATTGGCCTGATCAGGAAACAGGCAACCATTCTAAGCCTGCCAAATACCGGTGGCGAGCGGGCTGATCTGCGTTGGTTGGCGAAACGGCTCAGGCGGCTGGTGTGTTTGTTCAGGATGGACTCGCAGGCAGGCTTCAGGGGCGCTTCGCGCCCCAACGCGGGGCAAGCCCGCTCGCCACAGCAAGCCCGCTCGCCACGACAGGCCCGCTGGCCACAAATCGCCGGCTTGGCATAGAAAAGCCTGACCCAGATCACCATGGCCTATAACTGATTCAGCGATTCTCGCGCCTTTTTGTCCGCTCAACCTGCAAGGAAGCCGCCTGTGTTTGCCAATCTGCTGATCATTCTGGCCTCATCCCTGGTGGTGATAGCGCTGTTTCGCCGCCTGCAATTGCCGCCCGTGCTGGGTTACCTGTGCGTGGGCCTGGCGTTGGGGCCCACCGCTCTGGATTGGGTGAATGACAGCGAAGAGCTGCCTGACCTTGCCGAATTGGGGGTGGTGTTCCTGCTGTTTTCTTTGGGGTTGGAGTTTTCCCTGACCAAGATGCTTGCCCTGCGCAGCGTGGTGTTTGGCTTGGGCAGTTTGCAGGTGCTGGGGTGTGCAGCCTTGCTGGGAGGGCTGTTGATGGGCTTCGGTCTGTCGCCAAGCGTCGCGCTGATGCTCGGCGCGGGGCTGGCATTGTCCTCCACCGCGATTGTCAGCAAGGAGCTGAGCAGCCTGGGGGAAATCTTCAGCAGCCACGGCCAGAACGCGATTGGCGTATTGCTGTTCCAGGATGTGGTGGCGGTGTTGCTGCTCACGTTGGTGCCGGTGTTTGCCGGCAGCAGCGAACACGCCTGGTATTGGGCGCTGCCGCTGACGCTGGGCAAAACCGTGCTGTTGTTCGTCGGATTGCTGTTCGCCAGTCGTTGGTTGCTGCCCCGCCTGTTCCACGAAGTTGCCGCGTCCCATTCGGCTGAACTGTTTGTGCTGTTGGCGCTGGTGATCGTCTTGCTCACCGCCTGGCTTACGCATTTGCTCGGCCTCTCCCCTGCCCTCGGGGCTTTTCTGGCGGGCATGCTGTTGGGGGAAAGCCATTACCGGCATCAGATTGAAGCGGACATACGGCCATTTCGCGACATTCTGCTTGGGCTGTTTTTCGTCAGCATCGGCATGCTTATCGACCTGCAGCTGTTCGTCAGCCAGAGCCTGCTGATCCTCGGCCTGACCCTCGCGCTGATGCTGATCAAGGGCTGTGTGGTGGCAGCCCTGGTCAAGTTGCGCGGCAGCGACGGTGAAACCGCATGGCGCAGCGGCCTTGCCCTGGCGCAAGGCGGCGAATTCTGCTTCGCGTTGATGGCGCAGATGCAGCAGAGTCGGCTGATTCCGGACGAATTCAACGGTTTGCTGCTGGCCGCCACCTTCTGCTCGATGCTGCTGACCCCGCTGTTGCTGCGCGCCGCACCGGGCGTCGCCCTGCGCCTGCACCGCAAGCCCAATCAGCAGGTGCAACTGGAGGAAATCACCGCGCTCAATGCCGACTTACGTGGCCACGCGGTGATTTGCGGGTATGGCCGCGTCGGGCAATCCATCGGGCGCTTTTTGCGCCGGGAACATCAGGCGTTCATCGCCCTGGATGACGACCCCGAGCGCGTGAAAGAGGCCGCCACCGAAGACAGCAGCGTGCATTACGGCGACTGCCGCCGTGGGGCCTTGCTCAGTGCGGTCGGCCTGGAGCGCGCGCGGCTGGTGGTGATTGCCGTGGATAACAGCGATGTGGCCCTGACCGTCCTGAAAGAAACCAGGAGGATCAACCCGCACGTCCCCGTGCTGGTGCGCACGCGCGATGACAGCCAGCTGGCCGAGTTGAAAGCTGCGGGCGCCAGCGAAGTGGTGCCCGAGCTACTGGAATCGAGCCTGATGCTCGCCTCCCACGCCTTGATCCTGCTGGGCCTGCCGGACCACCAGGTGCAGGCGCGGGTGGATGAGGTGCGCCATGACCGTTATCGCCTATTGCACGGCTTTGATGCGCAGACCGAAAAACCGCTCAATCCTGACTGACCGCCCCAATCTTGTGGATCGACAGGTCCGCGCCGTAGTACTCCTGCTCCTGGCTCAGGCGCAGCCCGTGCACGCGCTTGATCACGCCGTACACCAACAGCCCGCCGATCAGCGCCACCGCCACGCCCAGTGCCGTGCCGATCAACTGGCTGATCAGGCTCACACCGCCCAGGCCGCCAAGGGCCGTCTGGCCAAAGATGCCGCACGCAATGCCGCCCCACACGCCGCACAAGCCATGCAGCGGCCATACACCCAGCACATCGTCGATCTTCCAGCGATCCTGGGCCGCGATAAAGAACCACACAAACAATCCACCGGCCACCGCACCGGTGACCAGCGCGCCCACCGGGTGCATCAGGTCGGAACCGGCGCAGATCGCCACCAGCCCGGCCAACGGGCCGTTATGCAGGAAGCCTGGGTCATTGCGGCCAATCACCAACGCGGCAACGGTGCCGCCGACCATGGCCATCAACGAGTTCACGGCGACCAAACCGCTGACGCCATTGAGAGTCTGCGCGCTCATCACGTTAAAGCCGAACCAGCCGACAATCAGGATCCACGAGCCCAGCGCCAGGAACGGAATGCTCGACGGCGCAAAGGCCACCAAGCGCCCTTCCCGGTATCGACCATTGCGCGGTCCCAGCAGCAGCACCGCCGCCAGCGCCAGCCAGCCGCCCATGGCATGCACCACCACGGAACCGGCAAAATCGTGAAAGCTGGCACCAAAGGTTGCCAGCAGCCAGGCTTGCAGGCCGAAGTTGCCGTTCCACACCATGCCTTCGAAAAACGGGTAGATAAACGCCACGATCAGCGCGGTTGCACACAGCTGCGGAGCGAACCTGGCGCGCTCGGCAATACCCCCGGAAATAATCGCCGGAATCGCCGCTGCAAACGTCAGCAGGAAGAAAAACTTCACCAGGCCGTAGCCATGATCGGCGCTGATCACCGCCGCCGGTTGCATGAAGGTCACGCCGTAGGAGATCCAATAGCCTATAAAGAAATAGGCCAGGGTAGAGATAGCGAAGTCGCTGAGGATCTTCGACAGGGCATTCACCTGGTTTTTCTGGCGTACGGTACCGACTTCCAGGAACGCGAAGCCGGCGTGCATGGCCAAAACCATGACCGCACCGATCAGGATGAACAGGGTGTTGGAGCTGTGAACAAGCGTGTCCACAGCACTTTGCATATTTTCCATGGAGGTTGGCAGGCCTGCATTAAAGGCAAAAAGCACCAAAGCGGTTCAAGCCAGGGTGTCGCGCACTAAATTGGCACCACCGGTCCCACCTCTGTGCAGAAGGTGTGAACCGCTTTAGCGCAGCGATCAACACAACAGGCCGTTGCCGACAGGGTTTTTCCGCGGGTTTTGTTGATTTAGGGTAAGGTTTTTCAAGGCATCAGCCTCGGGTCGCCCGGATTCAGCGCATACCCTGGGGCAGGCGCACCAAGGCAAAGCAAAAGCTGTACCAGACAATTGCAGTGAACCTTCACCGTTACCGGTGACTCGAAAACAAACGTAACGCACCAGACGCACAGATCAGCCAATCACGGAGATAACCATGGCCCGAAGAACTGCAAAGACTGCTCAAGAAATACTGATGGCGGATTTTCAAACCTTGGTCAGTGACACTGAAAGGTTGCTGGACGACACCGCGGTATTGGCCGGCGACCAGGCCGACGAGCTGCGCACAAAGATCCACGACAGCCTGCTCAAGGCCCGCGAAACCCTGCAACTGACCGAAGATTCCCTGCGTGAACGCGGCCAGGCGGCTGTCACCGCCACCGAAGATTACGTGCAAGCCAACCCTTGGCAGTCAGTCGGCATTGCCGCCGGCGTTGGCTTTCTGATCGGTCTGCTGGCTACAAGGCGCTAATACCATGTCTATCGGCGAATCCGGCTCGTCCACGAGCTCAAGCTCCACTTCCCGACGCCTGGGCGCGGCCGTTCTGGGCTTGCTGCACAGCCACGTCGAATTGTTTGGCATCGAGTTGCAGGAGCAGAAATCCCGCACGGTCAGCTTGCTGCTGTTTGCAGGCCTGGCGCTGGTGTTTGCCCTATTGTTGCTGGTGGGGTTATCGGCGCTGGTGATGATTCTGGTCTGGGACACTTACCGTCTCACCGGGATTATCAGCCTCTGCGTGTTCTACAGCCTGGCCGCAGCATTTTGCGGAGTGCGCTTGAAAGCGGCGATATTCGATGAATCCACGCCCTTCCACGCCACCCTCGAAGAGCTGGCCAATGATCGGGAGCGCCTGCTGCCATGAGCATGACTGAAATCCCGCAAAACACCTCCCGCCGGGAAATGCGCAAGGCGTTGATCCGCCTGCGCATGGAAATGCACCGTCAGGAAATCCGCCATGAGTCTCAGCAACTGATGGTCCCGCTGAACAAAGTGCGTGACCTGCGCCATAACTGGCAGGACAGCCTGGGCATCAAGCATGCGCCGCTGTGGGGCGTGGCTGCAGTGACGCTGATGGGCTTTTTTACCGGCAAGGGCGCCAAGGCCGGCAGTATCAGCAGCGTGACGCGCTTGGTGCGGCTGGGCGCCGGTTTGATCCCGTTGATCAAATTGGCCATGGCAGGGCGCAAGGGTTAATCGCGACTGGCTGCATTCTTGCAAACAGAATCGGCCCGGCCCTCGTAACTGAGGGCCGGGCCTTTTTTTCGTCAGCTCTCTTAAGGAGGCCCCGTGATCGACGGGCAACCGCTCGCCTGTTTCCAGCCATTCATCGACACTGCCACCGGGCGCATCGCCGGCGTCGAGGCACTCGGCCGTCTGCGCCAGGCTGATGGCCGCTTGCTGTCAGTCGGCCCGCTGTTTGCCGACCCGCGCACGCCAGGCGTGGCCTTGCGCCGCCTCGACCGGCAGATCCGCGACAATGCCTTGAGCCGCCTGCATGAAGCGCCTGCAGACTGGTTTCTGAGCCTGAACATCTCGCCCCGCTGGATCAACCGTCTGCGCCCCGGCCAAGCCTTGCCCAGCCTGAAGCAGGTGCATGCGCATGGCGTCGATCCGCAGCGCATTGTGTTCGAGATCACCGAACTGGGCGGTGACATCCAGCGTCTGGCCGAGGTGGTGGCGCGCTATCGTGAGGCCGGTGCACGCATTGCCATCGATGACTTCGGTGCCGGCTACTCCCAGCTTGACCGGGTGCTCGCGCTGCAGCCGGATATCCTCAAGCTGGACATGCGCCTGTTCCAGGAAGCCGCCAAGGGCGGACCAAGCAGTGAGGTCGTGCGTGCGCTGGCGCAAATGGCCGAAAAGACGGGCTGCTGGATCATCGCCGAGGGCGTGGAAACCGAGGCGCAGCTGAGCTTCGCCCTGGAATGCGGCGCGCGGTACGTACAGGGTTACCTGTTTGCCCAAGCGCAACTCGACTGGTTTGCCACCGATGCCTTCGTGCCGCAGTTTGCCCGGCTGCGCACGGTATACGTGCAGCAAAAACTGGCTGAACGCGGCCGCATCATGCAGTTGCGCCTGCAACTGGCCCAGCTGACGCTGATCCTGCAGAACTGGGCACAGGGCCAGGCGCCACTGGAACAGTTACCTCAATTGCCGGATTTCCCCTGGCTGCTGCGCTTTTATCAGTGCGACCGGCATGGTACCCAGCTGACGCCCAACTTCGAATGGCGCCAGGACGCCTGGCAGGCCGACAGCCGCTACCTTGGGCATAACTGGTCGTGGCGCCCCTACTTCTATCACCTGCTGGCCGAAGGCTGGGAGGAGCGACGCCTGACCCTCTCCCAGACTTACCGCGACGCCACCACCAATCAGTATTGCCTGACCGCCGGACAATTCTTCGATAACGGTCAGCGTTTGCTGTTAATCGATATAGACGCGGCCGGCTTGTAGATTTTCGCTTGCCCCGGTGCAGCTGAACCGGGAAGCTGGGAGGGTCATTCACCGCACGGAGAGTACCCGCCTTGGATTGGCCCACCCTGCTTACCCGCGAACGTCTTGGAAAGCCTCTGCACAGCCCGGAAGAACTCGGCCGCAGCCCGTTTCACAAAGACCATGACCGTATTATTTTCTCCGGCGCCTTCCGCCGCCTGGGCCGCAAGACCCAAGTGCACCCGGTGTCCAGCAACGATCATATTCATACGCGCCTGACCCACTCCCTGGAAGTCAGTTGCGTCGGCCGTTCCCTCGGCATGCGCGTGGGCGAAACCCTGCGCAGCGCCCTGCCCGACTGGTGCGACCCCAGCGATCTGGGCATGGTCGTGCAATCGGCTTGCCTGGCCCATGACATCGGCAACCCGCCATTCGGGCATTCCGGCGAAGATGCCATCCGCCACTGGTTCCAACAGGCGGCCGGACGCGGCTGGCTGGACGACATGAGCAGCGCCGAGCGCAATGACTTTCTCAATTTCGAAGGCAACGCCCAGGGTTTTCGGGTGCTGACCCAGCTTGAGTACCACCAGTTCGACGGCGGCACTCGCCTGACCTATGCCACCCTGGGCACCTACCTGAAATACCCGTGGACCGCCCGCCACGCCGACTCGCTGGGCTACAAGAAGCATAAGTTTGGCTGTTACCAGAGCGAGCTGCCGATTCTTGAGCAGATCGCTCACAGGCTCGGCCTGCCGCAACTGGAAGAACAACGCTGGGCCCGTCATCCACTGGTGTACCTGATGGAGGCGGCAGACGATATCTGCTACGCCTTGATCGATCTCGAAGACGGCCTGGAAATGGAGTTGCTCGAATACGCCGAGGTCGAGTCGTTGTTGCTCGACCTGGTCGGTGACGACCTGCCCCAGACTTATCGACAACTGGGCGCGCAAGACTCGCGCCGGCGCAAGCTGGCGATTTTGCGCGGCAAGGCCATCGAGCACCTGACCAATGCCGCTGCCCGGGCTTTCGTGGAACAGCAGGATGCGTTGCTGGCCGGCACACTGCCGGGCGATCTGGTGGAGCACATGCATGGCCCTGCCAAGCGTTGCGTGCTGGATGCCAAGGACATGGCCCGCAAGAAAATCTTCCAGGACAAGCGCAAGACCCTGCATGAAATCGGTGCCTACACCACCCTCGAAATCCTCTTGAATGCGTTTTGCGGTGCCGCGCTGGAGCAACATGGCGGGCGCACGCCGTCGTTCAAGAACCGGCGCATCCTCGACCTGCTCGGCAACAGCGCACCGGACCCGGCGTGGCCGTTGCACGCCTCGTTCATGCGCATGATCGACTTTATTGCCGGCATGACCGACAGCTACGCCACCGAGATGGCACGGGAGATGACCGGGCGTTCGAGCCCACAATGACGCTTTCGATCACGCCGCCTGTTCCCCGAACAGAATCTGCCTACGAAGGGAACAGAGCTGCCTGATCGAATTCGTACACTGATTCAAGGAATAATCACGCCCGCTTCTGGCGGACCTGGCGAGCAATTCCTACGCGCCACCCCATCGACGCTTGACTGACCCGTGTGCCCTATGCCCAGACACCCTCTTCGAATCCTATTGGTGGAGGATCACCCCTTTCAGCTTCTGGCCACCCAGTGCCTGCTTAACACCTTCGGCTTCGACCACCTGACTCTGGCAGAAAATGCCGAACAGGCGATCCGCGCGATGTCTGAGTCCAAAAGGCCGTTTGACCTGATGCTGTGCGACCAATGCCTGCCTGATTTACTCGGCCTGGAGCTGGTGGAAATCGCCAGTCGCCAACACTTTATAACCGGCGCCATTCTGCTGAGCGGGCTGCCTTCCTCGGAACTGTTCAACCTGACCACCCAAGCCCTGCAGCGTGGTTTGCCGCTGCTTGGTTATTTATCCAAACCGCTGAATAAAGACGAACTCGAAAAGTTGATTGCCCCCCAGGTCCGATTATAAATGTAGGACTTTAAACTCTGCCCACCTACGAAAACATACCTGAACCAATCGCTGTATCGCCGGCACTGCCAATGACCGCACTGATTTAAAACTTGCTTACATCCAGCGTCACAAAGCCTTAACAACTGGTAGGCAACTACCTTTTTTCATGTAGGAATTCTCCTGTTTTATACCTGTTCCCACCATGGTTCATGCTCCTCCCTCCTCTTCTGAGCTAATGTGCCCGCTTTATTTGCACTTGCATGGAATGTGATTATGAACACGGTTTTTATCATTGATGACCACCCCGTTATCAGGCTGGCGATCCGCATGTTGCTGGAACATGAGGGTTATAAAGTCGTCGGTGAAACGGACAACGGTTGTGATGCGATACAAATGGTTCGCGAATGCCTGCCGGACTTGATCATTCTGGATATCAGCATTCCCAAACTTGACGGCCTCGAAGTGCTGTGCCGATTCAACGCCATGAACACATCGATGAAAACCCTGATTCTGACCGCCCAGAGCCCGACGCTGTTTGCCACGCGCTGCATGCGCTCGGGCGCGGATGGCTATGTGTGCAAGGAAGGCGACCTGAGCGAACTGCTGAGTGCCATCCGCGCCGTATTGTCGGGCTACAACTATTTTCCCAGCCAGGCGCTCAATGGAACTGCAGACGGCACAGACACGCTGGAACTTGAACTGTTTAAAACAGTGAACGATCGGGAACTGATGGTCTTACAACTTTTCGCACAAGGCCGTACCAATAAGGAAATCGCCAAAGGTATGTTTTTAAGTAACAAAACAGTAAGCACTTACAAAAAAAGGCTGATGCAAAAACTTAAAGCCAAGTCCTTGGTAGAACTTATCGAGATGGCAAAACGAAACGCGCTAGTGTGAGAAAGCGGATGCCCAGCCGTATAAAGGACTATTTGATTATATTAATCGCCGGTGTGTGTTTCAGCACGACGGTGCCTGCGGACCCCGCTCCCGGCCCGGAACACTTCACGCTGTTGAGCCGTGCAAGTGCGGTACAACTGGATGTTCAACTGGACAAGGCCCAGCGCCAGTGGTTACAGAACAAACGCGAGTTGGTGCTCGGCACTTCGGCTCCGGACTACCCGCCCTTCGACCTGACCTCCAGCGGCCGCGACTATGAGGGCCTGACCGCCGATTACGCAGGGCTGTTGGCCCAAGCCCTGGCATTGCCCGTGAAGGTGGTGCGCTACCCCACCCGAGAAGCATCGATCCACGCGCTTGAAACGGGCGAAATTGACTTGTTGGGCTCCTCCAACGGCTTTGAAGCCGCCAACCCGAATCTCATCCTGTCGCAGCCATACGCGGTGGACCAACCCGTGCTGGTGACCCGTGAGGGTGAAACCTACAACCTGGGCAATGGGCTGGCCGGACTGCGCTTGAGCCTGGTCTACCACTACCTGCCGTTGAGCGAAGTACAGAAGCTGTATCCAAAGGCCAACATCCGCGCCTACCCCTCGTACCAAAACGCGTTGAATGCGGTGGCGTTCGATCAGGCCGACGTGTTTTTGGGCGACACCATTTCCACCCATTACATGATCAACAAGGGCTACCTGAAAAACATCCGCATGGCCAACTTCGGCAAGCATGAAGCCTACGGCTTCAGCTTTGCGCTGCGCCAGGATCAGCGCACTTTGCTGAGCATCGTCGATTCGGTGCTGGCCGCCATCCCCATCAATGAACGCGACAGTATCGCCAAGCGCTGGAGCGCCGGCAGCGATATCTTGCTGACCGACAAGAAACTGCAGCTGACCCAGCGCGAAGAGCGTTGGCTCAAAGACCATCCGGTGGTGACAGTCGTCGTCAATGAGACCTTCGCACCGCTGACGTTTTTCGACGCCGAAGGCAATTTTCGCGGCATCACCGCAGACTTGCTGGAACTGATACGCCTGCGCACCGGGTTACGTTTCAAGATCCTGCGCAGTCGCGAAGTCAACGCGATGATCGAGCAGGTCACCACCGGCAAAGCCGATATCATCGGGGCCATTGTCCCCAGCGTTGAAAGGGAGGCTTCGCTGAGCTTCAGTCGCCCTTACCTGGAAAACTCCTACATCCTGCTGACCCGCAAAGAGCCTGGCGCACCCTCGAACCTGGAGCAGATGGCAGGCAAGCGCCTGGCTATCACCGTGGGCAACCCCTTGGAAAAAATCCTCACGCAGGACTTCCCGCAGATTCGCCTGGTGGAGGTCAGCGACACCTTCAAGGCATCCGAAATGCTGGCCCAAGGCAATGTGGAAGGTGCCGTCAACTCGCTGGTGATCGCCAATTACTTCCTATCCTCCCAGGTTTTCCAGGACAAACTGCAGATCAGCACCAGTATCGGCACCCTCCCCGCCACGTTCGCCCTGGCAACACCTCGCCGCGCCGTCGAACTGAGTTCAATCCTGGACAAGGCCCTGCTGAGCATTGCTCCAGACGAAATGGGCGTGATCAACAGTCGCTGGCGAGGCTACACCGCCGCCCCCGACAGTTACTGGCGCAATTACCACCAGTTGATCGCGCAAATCATCGTCGGCACCGGGCTGTTGCTGCTGATTTCACTGACCTGGAACGCCCACATGCGCCGCCAGATCAAACATCGAAAAATGGCCGAGCGCGCCCTTAACGATCAGTTTGAGTTCATGCGCGCATTGGTCAACGAAACCCCGCACCCGATCTATGTGCGTGATCGAAACGGCCTGTTGCAAACCTGTAATGACAGTTACTTGCAGGTCTTCGACGTCAAGCGTGAAGACGTGATCGGCAAGAGCGTGATCCAGATGGACATGGCCCGGGAATCGGAAGCCGCGCAATACCACGCGGACTACCAGCAAGTCGTGGCGCAAGGCAACCCACTGATTCTCGACCGCACCCTGCACCTGCACGGAAAAAAACTGACGATCTATCACTGGATTCTTCCTTACCGTGACTCCGTCGGTGAAGTCCAGGGCATCATCGGGGGCTGGATCGACATCAGTGAGCGGCGCCAGCTGTTCGACGAGTTGCGCGCCGCCAAGGAACGCGCCGATGAAGCGAACCGGGCCAAAAGCACCTTCCTTGCCACCATGAGCCATGAAATCCGCACGCCGATGAATGCCGTGATCGGCATGCTGGAGTTGACCCTCAAGCGGGCTGACCAGGGCCATCTCGACCGCCCGGCGATCGAAGTGGCCTACAACTCGGCCAAAGACCTGCTGGAATTGATCGGCGATATTCTGGACATCGCGCGCATCGAGTCCGGCCGTTTGAGCCTGGCGCCGGAACGCGTGAACCTGCGGGAAGTCATCGAATCGGTAGTGCGCGTGTTCGACGGCCTGGCACGGCAGAAAACCCTCAGCCTGCTGCTGGAGTTCAAGCCCGAGCAGGATGACACCGAGGTGCTGATCGACCCGTTACGCTTCAAACAGGTGCTGTCCAACCTGGTGAGCAATGCGATCAAGTTCACCGAGCGCGGGCGGGTGCACATCAAGGTGGACGTGCAACCCACCGATCAACCGCAGCAGGTCGAGATGAAACTGGTGGTCGAGGACACCGGCATTGGTATCAGTCGCGACGACCAACTGCGCCTGTTCGAGCCGTTTGCCCAGGCCGACAACTCCGGGCACCTGGCCAGAAGCGGCGCAGGCCTGGGGCTGGTGATCTGCCGAAGCCTGTGCGCGATGATGGGCGGGCAACTGAGCCTGAGCAGTGTGCCGATGGTGGGCACCCAAGTGCATGTCAACTTGACAATGCCGCGCCTGCAGCCGGTCCAGCCCGTGGGAGAACTCAAACCCGCGCCCCCGGCGCTTGCGCCGGTGCTCAACGTATTGGTGGTGGATGACCATCCCGCGAACCGCCTGCTGATGTGCCAGCAACTGGGTTACCTGGGGCATCAGTTCACCGCAGCCCAGCACGGTGCCGCCGGCTTCAAGGCATGGCGTCAGGAACGCTTCGACCTGGTCATCGCCGACTGCAACATGCCGATCATGAACGGCTACGAATTGACCCGCTCGATCCGTGAGTATGAACAGCGCGAACAGCTGCCGGCCTGCGTCGTGCTGGGCTTCACCGCCAATGCTCAGCCGGAAGAGAAACTGCGCTGCGCGCAAGCGGGCATGAACGACTGCCTGTTCAAACCAATCAGCCTGACGGTGCTGGAGCGGCAACTGGCGCAGATCGGCCAGCAACCCGGCGGTGTGAGGCTCGACCTCAGCAGCCTGGAAGCGCTGACGGGCGGCGACCCACAGCTGAGTCGCCGCCTGCTCGAGGAATTGCTTAACAGCAGCCGTCATGACCGTCAGGAACTGACCGCCATGTTGGCGCAACAGGCATCGCCCCAGGCCATCATTGACCAGGCCCACAAGATCAAGGGAGCTGCGCGCATCGTGCAGGCCGCTGCGCTGGCCGGCGAATGTGAAGCGCTGGAGCACGCCTGCGCGCAAGGTGAAGATCGGCCGAGGATCGAAACCGGCATCAAGACCCTGGAAAAATGCATGCTTGAATTGGAGAGGATGCTGCAGATGCGCCTTAATGAACTGGACGCCTTGCAATAGGCAGGGCGAGTGCTTGCACTCTCCCTGCCGCCACCGGTCAGCAGTCGGTCAGACGCAGGAAAATCGCTGCCAGCTGTTCGATGCCCGCCTGGTCCTGCGCGGTAAAACGCGAGAGCGACGGGCTGTCCAGATCAAGGACGCCAATCAGTTGGCCGTCCTTGATCAGGGGCACCACCAGTTCGCTGTTGGAAGCGCTGTCACAGGCGATATGCCCAGGGAACGCGTGAACGTCCTCCACCCGCTGGGTTTGCCGCGATGCCGCCGCCGCGCCGCACACCCCACGACCGAACGGAATGCGCACGCAGGCAATCTGGCCCTGGAACGGGCCAAGCACCAGCTCTTCGTTGCGGTTGAGGTAGAAGCCGGCCCAGTTCAGGTCATCCAGCTGGTTGAACAGAAACGCAGAGAACTGCGCGCTGTTGGCGATGAAGTCGCGTTCATCGGCCAACAGCGACTCCAGTTGCGCACACAGCATTGCATAGCCATCCAGGCCCGTGCCGGCCTGTTGCAAATCGATCATGGTTGACGCTCCAACAACTTGAGACCCACCCAGTAACGGGCGAATTGATACGCGCACCGGCCATTGCGGTTGCCGCGCCCGGTGGCCCAACGTACGGCCAAAATATCCAGCGCTTCATCGCGCTGCCATTGCAAACCGGCCTTGCTGGCCAGTTCGCCAATCCAGTGCTCGACCACGTTCAGGAAATGTTCCTGAGAGAACGGGTAGAACGACAACCACAGGCCGAACCGGTCGGACAAGGCGATTTTATCTTCAACGGCCTCGCTGGGGTGCAGCTCGCCGTCCACGCGTTTCCAGTTGTCATTGTCGCTCTGGTTTTCCGGCACCAGGTGACGACGGTTGGACGTGGCATACAACAGCACGTTTTCCGGCGCCTGCTCCAGCGAGCCGTCCAGCACACTCTTGAGCACGCGGTAGTCGCCCTCGCCGGCCTCGAACGACAAGTCGTCGCAGAACAGGATGAACCGCTGCGGCAGCTTGAGCAGTTGCTCGACCACGCGCGGCAAGTCGGCCAGGTGATCGCGCTCGATTTCAATCAGGCGCAAGCCGGCCTTGGCGTGCTGGGCGAGCAAGGCGCGCACCATTGACGATTTACCCGTGCCGCGCGAACCCCACAGCAGCGCGTGGTTGGCGGGCAGGCCTTCGAGAAACTGCTGGGTGTTGCGAGCCAGTTGTTCGCGTTGCTTGTCCACACCGATCAGGTCGCTAAGGCGCATGTCCAGGCTGACTTCCAGGGGCAGCAAAAAGCCGCTGCGGCCTTCGCGCTGCCAACGGGCGGCGAGGCACTGGTCCCAGTCGATGGCTTGGCGGGGCGCCGGCAACAACGGTTCCAGGCGTGCAAGTACCGCATCGGCACGCTCAAGAAAGGCATTCAATCGATTATCCACGACTATTCCTCTGGCAAGTTCTTGCAAAAGATGGCGTATTGGCAACCCTGCGGCACACCGCGACAGGGCTGCACCTGTAAAAAAATCAACGATTATGCCGAGCAAGCCAAAGCCGGTGGATGTTCAGCTATGCTTGCCGGGCGAAGGGAAACGTGAAGTGGTTCAACACCCGATGGATATCAAGTTCGCCCACCGCTTGTCTTATAAACAAGCTCGATTGACTGTGCTGGTCGGTTTCGTCTTGGGAACCTTGCTCAGTCTGATCCAAATCGGCATTGATTATGCCAGCGAAGACGCATCCATCAACCGTGAAATACGCTCGCTGATCGAAATCAGCCATAACCCCGCCTCCCGTATCGCCTACAACATCGACGCCGAACTCGCCCAGGAACTGACGCTGGGCCTGCTGCACTCACCGGCGATCACCCGTGCGCAATTGGTCGACAACAATGGCGTGGTGCTGGCCGACGTCGATCGCCCGCGTAAGGAAAGCACCTACCGGCCCATCAGCGATTTTCTGTTTGGCGCCAACCGCCAGTTTGAGGACCGGTTATTCCTGAGCCACATGCCTAATGATTCCTTGGGCGTGTTGCGCCTGGACGTCGACACTTACGCCTTCGGCAGCCGCTTCCTGCACCGCGCCGAGATCACACTGCTTAACGGTTTTGCCCGCAGCCTGCTGCTGACCGGCATCCTGTTGGGCCTGTTTTACGTGATGCTGACCCAACCGCTGGTGCGCATTATTCGCGCGCTGAGCACCAGCAAGCAGGCACATCTGGATTGCCCGCCAGGGCACGAAAACGACGAAATCGGCGTGCTGGTCAGTGTCGCCAACCAGCAATTCGAAAACATGGAGACCGAAATCCAGCAGCGCCGCCACGCCGAGGACCGACTCACCGAGTACCTGGGCCAGCTGGAAGATATCGTCTCCGCACGCACACTGGAGCTCAAGGCCAGCAACCAACGCCTGAGCCAGTCCAATGATGAGTTGGAGGCTGCGAAGATGACGGCGCTGGGCATGGCCCAGGCACGGGCGGCGTTCCTGGCCAACATGAGCCACGAGATTCGCACGCCGCTCAACGGCCTGCTGGGCATGATCGCCCTCTCGCTGGACAGCCCGTTGAATGCCGAGCAGCGTCAGCAACTGTCGATTGCCCATGACTCCGGCAAAGTTCTGGTGGAGTTGCTCAACGATATCCTCGACCTGTCCAAGTTTGATGCCGGCCAACTGGAGCTGGAGCGTATCCCGTTCGATCTCAGCTCGCTGGTGGAAGACACCGCCAACCTGCTGTCGCAAAACGCAGCACCGAGCGTTGAACTGACGTGCTTGATCGACCCGCTGTTTCCCGCCCAAGTGATTGGCGACCCGACACGCGTGCGGCAAATCGTCAGCAACTTGCTCTCCAACGCCTTGAAGTTCACGCGCTTTGGCCGCGTCGACGTGCGCCTGAGCGCCAGTGAGGGCCGAGTGAAGATTGAAGTGTGCGATACCGGTATCGGCATCGCTCAGGATGCGCAGGTGAAGATATTCCAGCCGTTTACCCAGGCCGGCGCAGGCATCACCCGCCAGTTTGGTGGCACGGGGCTGGGGCTGGCGTTGACGCACAATCTGTGTGAAGCGATGAAGGGCCGGCTGAGCATCAGCTCGGAAGTCGGGTTTGGCAGCCAGTTCTGCGCCGACCTGCCACTGCCCACGCATTTGCCCGCCACTCGCTACGCGCCGCTGGCAGGCGAAGTCATCGCCATCACCAGCGCGGGTAGCGGCCTGACAGAATTGCTCAGCACCCTGTTGCCTCACTGGGGGCTGGCACCGCGCGTTTATTCTCAAGACGACGACCTGAGCGGGCAACACCCTGACCTGTTGATCACCGATTGCCCGGAGTGCCTGTTCCGCCTGCGCCCAGCCATCAAGGCGCCCATTCTGCTGGTCACCGCCTACGGCAACTTTATGCCCAGTGAGGAAGTGGCAGCCCTGGCGCCGCTGCAGCAACAGGCGCGCCCTTTGAGCCGCAACGCGCTGTATCAGATCCTGCAACGCAATTTGCGCAGCGACGCGCCACTGATCCTCGACCCGATCCAGATGGAAGCCGCGCCGTTTACGCACCGGGCGCGCATCCTGCTGGTGGAGGACAACCCGGTCAATCAACTGGTGGCCAAAGGCATGCTCAGCAAGCTCGGCTGCGAAGTGGTGGTGGCCGCGCACGGTGGCGAAGCGCTCAAGTTCCTTGAAGAACAGCGCTTTGACATGGTGCTGATGGACTGCAACATGCCGGTAATGAATGGCTACGAGGCCAGCCGGCAGATTCGCCGCAGCGGGCGCTGGCCCGATTTGCCCATTGTCGCCTTGACGGCCAACGCCCTCTCGGAAGAGCGCGAGCGTTGCCGGGCCGCGGGCATGGATGACTACCTGGCCAAACCGTTCCGCCGCGAAGAACTCAAGGCTCTGTTGGACCTGTGGGTGCCGCAGACGACAAGCCTTTGATCTGCGCCAGCAACTGGTCCAGGCCTTCGCGCAAAGCGTCGGCCTGGTTCAAGTCAATGCCGCTGTCACACAGTAAGCGGGTTTTCAGGCGGTGAGTCTGGTCGCGTAACTGCACACCGGTATGAGTCAGACCCAGGTGCACTTCCCGCTCATCCCGTGCGCTGCGTTGGCGGCTCACCAGGTCGAGCTGCTCAAGACGCTTGAGCAGCGGCGTCAATGTGCCCGAATCGAGCATCAGCCGCTCGCCCAACGCCTTGACGGTCGGCTGCGGCGCAGTTGCCTCGTGCCATTCCCACAGCACCAGCATGACCACGTACTGCGGATAGGTCAGGCCCAACTGGTCAAGCATCGGCTTATAGGCACGCGTCACCGCCCGTGAGGCAGCGTAGAGCTTGAAACACAGTTGGTCGTCCAGTGCCAGGGACACGGCGGATACATCGATCATTTGAGCAGGGCTTCAATCTCTTGGGTCAAGTCCTGGGGCTTGGTGGTCGGGGCAAAACGCTTGACCACCTGACCGTCACGACCGATCAGGAACTTGGTGAAATTCCACTTGATGCCCTTGGACCCCAGCAAGCCCGGCGCTTGTTTTTTAAGCTGCACGAACAGTGGGTGGGCCTCGCTGCCGTTGACGTCGATCTTCTTGAACAGCGGGAAACTGACACCGAAATTCAATTCGCAGAACTCGGAAATCGCGCCTTCGTTGCCGGGCTCCTGCTTGCCGAATTGGTTGCAGGGGAACCCCAGCACCACCAGGCCCTGGTCCTTGTACTGCTGCCAGAGTTGCTCGAGGCCTTTGTACTGCGGGGTGAAACCACATTTGCTGGCGGTGTTGACCACCAAAATGGCCTTGCCGGCGAAGTCGGCCAAGGTCTTTTGCTCACCTTTGATGGTGGTGCACGGGATGCTCAGCAGGTTGGTGCTCATGGCAGTGCCTCAAACAGGGGGAAGACCTGGAAAGATAGCAGGCAATTTAATTGTGTGCAATTTAATTGACCGCATTGATGAGGCCCTATTTGCTCACATCAATCCCTTCATCCACGCTCGATACAAAAGTGGGAGCGGGCTTGCTCGCGAATGCGGTGTGTCAGCCAGCTCATTGGTCACTGACACACTGAATTCGCGAGCAAGCCCGCTCCCACATGTGGAGGGTGCTGCCTGCCCTAGCGCGGGACGAGGTCCAGGCACACCGAGTTGATGCAGTACCGCAAACCCGTCGGCGGCGGACCATCCGGGAACACATGCCCCAGGTGCGCATCGCACTTGGCGCAGGTGACTTCGGTGCGGACCATGCCGTGGCTGACGTCGCGGATCTCGATCATCGCGCTGTCGGCAATCGGCGCATAGAAGCTCGGCCAGCCGCAACCGGAATCAAACTTGGTGCTGGAATCGAACAGCGGCTCATTGCAACAGATGCAGTGATACACACCGTCGGTCTTGGTTTCGTTGTATTTGCCGCTGAAAGGGCGCTCGGTGCCCTTGAGACGACACACCTGATACTGCGCGGGGTCGAGCATGTCCCGCCACTCATCCAGGGTTTTCTGCAACTTATCCATCAATCCACCTCGGCAACTGAAAAAGCCTGATCTGTATCTTTTCCACGGAACAGGCGGCACGTATGATTGCGCCTCTTCAAAACGCCAGTCTGGCACCCGCGCTACCGGCATTCAAACGTATTTATGGGTGCAGGCCTCGCAGGATTCGCAGTACGGTAGTGTCCACGCCGTCTGGATCGTTCATTTTCAGGATCACATCGCCATGCAGGTCAGCAAATCGAACAAGCTCGCCAACGTCTGCTACGACATTCGCGGCCCAGTGCTCAAGCACGCCAAACGCCTGGAAGAGGAAGGCCATCGCATCCTCAAGCTGAACATTGGCAACCCGGCGCCGTTTGGTTTCGAAGCGCCGGACGAAATCCTTCAGGACGTGATCCGCAACCTGCCGACCGCCCAGGGCTACAGCGATTCGAAAGGCTTGTTCAGCGCGCGTAAAGCCGTGATGCAGTACTACCAGCAGAAACAGGTGGAAGGTGTCGGCATCGAAGACATCTACCTGGGCAACGGCGTGTCCGAGCTGATCGTGATGTCCATGCAGGCCTTGCTCAACAACGGCGACGAAGTGCTGGTGCCGGCGCCCGACTACCCGCTGTGGACCGCTGCCGTGACCCTGGCTGGCGGCCACCCGGTGCACTACCTGTGCGATGAAGGCGCCGACTGGTTCCCGGACCTGGCCGACATCAAGGCCAAGATCACGCCGAACACCAAGGCCCTGGTGATCATCAACCCGAACAACCCGACCGGCGCCGTGTACTCCAAGGAAGTGTTGCTGGGCATGCTCGAGCTGGCACGCCAGCACAACCTGGTGGTGTTCTCCGACGAGATCTACGACAAGATCCTCTACGATGACGCCGTGCACATCTGCACCGGCTCCCTGGCGCCGGACCTGCTGTGCCTGACCTTCAATGGCCTGTCCAAATCCTACCGCGTGGCGGGTTTCCGCTCCGGCTGGATCGCCATCTCCGGGCCCAAGCACAACGCCCAGAGCTACATCGAAGGCATCGACATGCTGGCCAATATGCGCCTGTGTGCCAACGTGCCGAGCCAGCATGCAATCCAGACCGCCCTCGGCGGCTACCAGAGCATCAACGACCTGGTGCTGCCCCAGGGCCGCCTGCTGGAGCAGCGCAACCGCACCTGGGAGCTGCTCAACGCGATCCCCGGCGTCAGCTGCGTGAAACCCATGGGCGCGCTGTATGCGTTCCCGCGGATCGACCCGAAAGTCTGCCCGATCCTCAATGACGAGAAATTCGTGCTCGACCTGCTGCTGTCGGAAAAGCTGCTGGTGGTCCAGGGAACGGCGTTCAACTGGCCGTGGCCGGATCACTTCCGCGTGGTGACATTGCCGCGAGTGGATGACCTGGACATGGCCATTGGTCGCATCGGCAACTTCCTCAAGTCTTATCGCCAATAACGCACATGCCGCCGTACGACCGACATTCGGTCGTACGGCGAGTATCTGGCAACACTTCTCTACGCTGCGCGCCCTCCTCCCAGCCGCTGCACGCCACGGACCGGTCAGCCTCCTATAATTACGGGGTGCGAAGGCTTGAATGGGGTGATCGCGGTGGGCTTTTCGGCTCGGAAAATCCTTTCAAGGCTCTACATTCAGGCTGTAGGACACAGTTTGAAATAGTCGCTCGGTTGAATCGCCCCAGGCCGCACCTTATATACCCCGCAGTACGCGACATATTAAGCATGAGGAGAATTCTACAACCATGATGCGCATCCTGCTGTTCTTGGCCACTAACCTGGCGGTCGTGCTGATTGCCAGCATCACCCTGAGCCTATTCGGCTTCAACGGGTTCATGGCGGCCAACGGGGTTGATCTGAACCTCAATCAGCTGCTGGTCTTCTGTGCAGTCTTTGGTTTTGCCGGCTCGATCTTCTCGCTGTTCATCTCCAAATGGATGGCGAAGATGAGCACCAGCACCCAGGTCATCACCCAGCCACGCACCCGCCATGAGCAATGGTTGCTGCAGACCGTTGAGCAGTTGTCCCGCGAGGCTGGCATCAAGATGCCTGAAGTCGGGATCTTCCCGGCGTATGAGGCCAACGCCTTTGCCACCGGCTGGAACAAGAACGACGCCCTTGTTGCGGTGAGCCAGGGCATGCTCGAACGCTTCTCCTACGACGAAGTGAAGGCGGTACTGGCTCACGAGATCGGCCACGTGGCCAACGGCGACATGGTCACCCTGGCGCTGGTACAAGGCGTGGTGAACACCTTCGTGATGTTCTTCGCGCGAATCATCGGCAACTTCGTCGACAAGGTGATCTTCAAGAACGAAGAAGGCCGCGGCATTGCCTACTTCGTGGCGACCATCTTTGCCGAGGTGGTGCTGGGCTTCCTGGCCAGCGCGATCACCATGTGGTTCTCGCGCAAACGCGAGTTCCGCGCGGACGAAGCCGGTGCCCGCCTGGCCGGTACCGGGGCGATGATTGCAGCACTGCAACACTTGCGCTCCGAACAAGGCCTGCCAGTGCACATGCCGGACAGCCTGACGGCGTTTGGTATCAACGGTGGCATCAAGCAAGGTTTTGCACGCATGTTCATGAGCCACCCGCCGCTGGAAGAGCGGATCGACGCACTGCGTCGCCGGGGCTGATAGCTGCGCGGTAATACATAAAGGGGCGATCTGATCGCCCCTTTTTTTGTGGGTGCGTGCTGGGTACAGAGAAGATGGGCGCCGCTCTTACAGCGGGTCACTTCGCAAAAGCACCAAAGAAGCTGAACTTACCCACTGTGGGAGCGGGCTTGCTCGCGAAGGCGGTGGGTCAGTCAACTCATGTGTAGCTGACCCACCGCCTTCGCGAGCAAGCCCGCTCCCACATTGGGTTCTCAGTGCATCAGGTAGAAGTGCGTTGCTGTGCTGTTGATCTGCTTTTGCTTCCACCACTCAGGTCGGCTACCACGTCGCCGTGCTCTGCTTTTGACTTTGAGCTGACAGGCCCCGTCAACCACGCTGGCCGAACGCAGGCTTGAAACCGCGGCTAACCCGCCAGGACGCCGGGTTAGCCGTGTTGGGCCAGGGATGGCCCATCCCGGCGGCCCACGGGTTCAAACGGAGCGAGGCACCAAGTGGTGGGGCGAAGACCTTTTGGTTACTTTTGGCTGGGCCGGCATTCCGGGCGTTTGCCAAAAGTGACCCGCCGTAAGAGCGCAACCGCCAGCGGCCGTGACCGCACCAACGGATATGCACTCAATCACCCGAAAGAAACCAGCCAGCGCAACAATCAACCCTTTGTAACCCGATAAACCCGCTCTTCCAGCCGCGTGACCCCGTCCTGCACAAACTTCCAACTCTCGCCCAGGATGTCCTGCTCTTCCAGCACCTGCACAGACCAATGCCCCCCCAGCAACAGCTTCACCTCTTCATCAGCGACGGCAAACGGCGGCCCGGCCTTTTGTGTCTGATCGTAGTCGAGGGTGATCAGCAAACCCTGACAGCCCGGACGCAACAAGGCGTTCAGATGCTCGGCGTACTGCGCCCGCATCAACGGCGGCAACGCGATCAGTGCTGCGCGATCGTAAAGCGCGGAGCAATCGGCCAGCGCTTCGGCGTCCAAGGCAAAGAAATCGCCGCACCACACCTCGATCAAGTCTGCCCGGTACACCTTGAACACGCCACGCTGGCTGATCCTGGGCATCAGCCCTTGCTCACTGAAAAACGCCTCCACCGCCTGCTCGGACAGCTCCACACCCAACACGCGATACCCCAAGCTTGCCAGCCACATCAGATCCAGGCTTTTGCCGCACAGCGGCACCAACACCTTTGCCCCTTCAGCCAAGGCCAGTTTTGGCCAGTGGCGTTGCAGGTAGGGGTTGACCTCGGGCAGATGAAAACCAATCTGGTTGCGTGCCCAACGCTCTTGCCAAAACTTAGGCTCCATGGAATCACCCTGAAAATTCGATCAAAAAGCGCTAAAACTTATATTAGATTTAGATCAATGATCTGATTGAAGATGGTCCCATATTAACGCTCAGGACCCCTTTTATGTTCCCCAGCCTGTTTATCTCCCACGGTTCGCCCATGCTCGCCCTGCAACCCGGTGCCAGCGGCCCGGCACTCAAGCGCCTGGCGGCCGAACTGCCACGGCCAACAGCCATTGTGGTGGTCTCGGCGCACTGGGAAAGCCAGGGCCTGCTCGTTACTGGCAGCGCCGCGCCCGAGACTTGGCACGATTTCGGCGGCTTCCCACGGGAATTGTTCGCCGTGCAGTACCCCGCACCCGGTGACCCGCAATTGGCAGCCCAGATAATCGAACTGCTCAAGGCTGATAGCCTGGAGGCGCGCATCGATGATCAGCGCCCGTTCGACCATGGCACCTGGGTGCCCCTGTCACTGATGTATCCGGCAGCCGATATCCCGGTGGTGCAGGTATCGCTGCCCAGCCGCATGGGCCCTGCCCTGCAGACCCGAGTCGGGCATGCGCTGGCCAGCCTGCGCGAACAAGGTGTGCTATTGATCGGCTCTGGCAGCATCACCCATAACCTGGGCGAGCTGAACTGGCAGGCCGGACCTGAGAGCATTGAGCCTTGGGCGCGCGATTTCCGCGACTGGGTAGTGGACAAACTCGCCGCCAACGACGAGGCGGCCTTGCACGACTATCGCCGCCAGGCGCCGCATGCCGTGCGCAGCCATCCGAGTGAAGAGCACCTGTTGCCGCTGTATTTTGCGCGGGGCGCGGGTGGCGCATTCAGCGTGGCGCACCAGGGGTTCACCATGGGTGCGCTCGGGATGGACATCTACCGCTTCGGCTAACACAGATCTAAAGGTGGGAGCGGGCTTGCTCGCGAATGCAGGGTGTCAGTCACCGGGAATATTGACTGATCCACCGCATTCGCGAGCAAGCCCGCTTGTGACTTGATCGAGTACTGGTCCAAACCTCAAATCCAGGCAAAAAAAATCCCCGAACCAGTCGGGGATTTTTTTGTGCGATCAATCAGCCCAAAGGCGGATCAATCTTCGCGGTAGCGACGCAGCTTCAGCTGCTTACCGGCAACGCGTGTGTCTTTGAGCTTGGCCAGCAGTTTTTCCAGACCGTCTTCCGGCAGCTCCACGAGGGAGAAGCTGTCACGCACCTGGATACGACCGATCGCTTCACGTGCCAGGCCACCCTCGTTGAGGATAGCGCCCAGCAGGTTCTTGGCCGCGATGCCATCACGCGCGCCCAGCGCGGTACGGCAGCGAGCACGGCCTTCAGCCAATGGAACCGGAGCACGACGCTCACGATCACCACGGTCTGGACGGTCGCCAGTACGCTCTGGACGATCACCGCGCGGAGCGTTGTTCGGCACCAGTGGACGTTCTTTTTCGATCGCAGCCAGGGTCAGGGCCTGACCGTTGGTAGCCTTGCGCAGCAGGGCTGCAGCCAGGGCACGCGGGGTGCAACCGATATCGGCAGTCAGGCGGTCCAGCAGATCGCCGTGGGTCGATTCAGCGTCAGCCACCAGCGGCGACAGGCTGTTGGTCAGTTTCTTGATGCGAGCATCTAGAACGGCCTGGGCATCCGGCAGGCGGACTTCGGCAACTTTCTGACCGGTTACACGCTCGATCACTTGCAGCATGCGGCGCTCACGCGGAGTCACCAGCAGCAGTGCACGACCTTCGCGACCGGCACGGCCGGTACGGCCGATACGGTGGACGTAGGACTCTGGGTCGTACGGCATGTCAACGTTGAACACGTGGGTGATACGTGGAACGTCGAGGCCACGGGCAGCAACGTCGGTCGCCACAACGATGTCCAGACGGCCATCCTTGAGGGAGTCGATCACGCGCTCACGTTGGTTCTGGGCGATGTCACCGTTCAGCGCAGCGGCTTTGTAGCCTTTGGCTTCCAGGGCACTGGCCAGGTCCAGGGTCGCTTGCTTGGTGCGCACGAACATGATCAGGGCGTCGAAGTCTTCGACTTCCAGCAGGCTCAATACAGCCGAGGTCTTCTGGTCAGCGTGAACCAACAGGTGAGCCTGTTCGATCGCGGTAACGGTCTGAGTCTTGGTCTGGATCTTCACGTGTTGCGGATCGCGCAAGTGGCGTTCGGCAATGGCACGGATCGACTGTGGCAGGGTAGCCGAGAACAATACGGTCTGACGGGTGGGTGGCAGCGCCTTGAAGATGACTTCCAGGTCATCCATGAAGCCCAGCTTCAACATTTCGTCAGCTTCGTCCAGAACCAGGTGGTTCACGGTCGACAGCACTTTCTCGTCACGACGCAGGTGGTCGCACAGACGGCCCGGAGTGGCGACAACGATCTGTGCGCCGTTACGGATTGCTTTAAGTTGTGGGCCCATAGGCGCGCCGCCGTAAACGGCCACAACGGTTACGCCTGGCATTTGCTTGGCGTAGGTTTCAAAAGCGGTTGCTACTTGCAGCGCCAACTCACGGGTTGGCGCCAGGATCAGGGCTTGCGGCTCGCGCTTGGCAGGATCGATGCAGTGCAGAATTGGCAGGGCGAACGCGGCGGTTTTACCGGTACCGGTTTGCGCTTGGCCAATCATGTCTTGGCCGGCCATGATGATCGGGATCGATTGCTGCTGAATAGCCGAAGGTTCTTCGTAGCCAGTCGCGATGACGGCAGCAAGAATGTTCGGGTTAAGATTAAAAGCGGCGAAGCCGCCGGTTTCCTGGGTCATGGGTCTGCCTCTAAGTGCATCCGCAAAGACCCATGCTCCAAAGCTGCGCATGCCGTGTTGAGACTCAAGAGTCGCCCTGGCTGCTTTGTCGGCGGGGATTTGCGAAAACGAATGAATGAAAAAGATTCGTCAAGGAAGAGTCCGCTGTGCGGACGTGCAGCCGAAGCTGACTTCGGGGAATTGCGCTACCTAAACGCGGCCCGGTTAAAGGCCGGCGCGCACTATACCGGAAATAGCTGAAAAAGGGAGCTTTTTTTATCGCAAAGCGCCGATAAACCGCGCTGCATCAAAGGCTTTGCGGATCGCCGCGCCAGGGTCTATTTTTCAAAGGCCCGGCCCTGTTGGTCATAACGCTTAAACGGTTCACCTGCCCATCAAGACCTTTGGTCTGAAACCCACCCAAGCCCTGAGGGCACACCCGATGAATCAAGCCAGCAGCAGTCGCGTCAGCCGTGAGTTACAGGGCCATGTCCTGCTGTTGGGTCTGGACCGAGTGGCCAAGCGCAATGCCTTTGATCTGGATCTGCTCAATGAGCTGAGCCTGGCCTATGGTGAATTTGATCGAAACGACGAGGCGCGAGTGGCCGTGGTGTTTGCCCACGGCGACCACTTCACCGCCGGGCTGGACCTGGCCAATGTCAGCGGCGTGATGTCCGGAGGCTGGCAACCGCCACTGGGTGGCTGCGATCCATGGGGTGTGTTCGCCGGGCCGCGGGTCAGCAAACCGGTGATCGTCGCGGCCCAGGGCTATTGCCTGACCATCGGCATCGAGTTGATGCTGGCAGCCGATATCAATATTTGCGCGAGCAACACGCGCTTTGCGCAAATGGAAGTCCAGCGTGGAATCTTTCCGTTTGGCGGCGCGACCTTACGTTTTCATCAGGTGGCCGGCTGGGGCAACGCCATGCGCTGGTTGCTCACCGGCGATGAATTTGATGCACACGAGGCGCTCAGGCTGGGCTTGGTGCAGGAAGTGATGGCCAGCGAAGACTTGCTGCCCCGCGCCATCGAACTTGCCAACCGCATCGCGCGCCAGGCGCCACTGGGCGTGCAGGCGACGCTGACGTCGGCCCGCCAGGCGCGCATGCAAGGTGAAGCGGTCGCGGCGGCAGGGTTGCAGCCGTTGGTGGAAAAGCTGCTCAACAGTGAAGATGCCAAAGAGGGCGTGCGGGCGATGGTTGAGAAGCGCCCGGGGGTGTTCAAGGGGATTTGAGTGGACAGTGTCGGCCTCATCGCGGGCAAGCCCGCTCCCACATTTGTACGCGGACATCTTATGGAATGCGGTCGAATGTGGGAGCGGGCTTGCTCGCGAAGAGGCCAGAACAGGCAACTACGTTGCCGGCCGAATAGCCTTGATCAACGCCTGCAACGAGTACCCCAACCGCGGCGCCAAAGCGTCGGCACGCGCCGTCAGCGCACCCAGGTCCAGTGCCTGATCCAGCTCCGAAGGCACCAGCAGAATCACATTGCCCTCCTTCACCGGCAGCTCCCAGTAATGCCGGTGATACAACCCGCGCAACAACGCCGCACCCAGTGGCTTGCCATCATCGGTTGCCCACTGGTTGATGACCAGCCAGCCGCCGGGGTTGAGTTTCTTCTGGCAGTTTTCCAGGAAGGTCCAGGCCAGGTGCCCCACGCCCGGGCCGACATCGGTGTAGAGGTCGACGAAAATCAGGTCGGCCGATTCGGCGCTATCGAGCAACTGCAACGCGTCGCCAATGCGGATGTACAGGCGCGGATCGTCATCCAGCCCCAGGTACTCAATGGCCAGGCGCGGCACATCCGGGCGCAGCTCAATGGCCTCGACGTCTTCCAGCGGCAGGAACTTGAGGCACGCCTGGGTCAGCGTGCCGGCGCCCAGCCCGAGGAACAGCGCACTCTCCGGTTGCTCGTGGCACAACGCGCCAATCAGCATCGCGCGGGTGTAGTCGTACTCCAGCCAACTCGGGTCGGCGGTGAATACGCAGCTTTGCTCGATGGCGTCGCCAAACTCGAGAAAGCGGTAATCGGCCACTTCAAGCACGCGGATCATGCCGAAGTCATCATGGACTTCGGCCAGCAGGCGCTCGACACGCTCCTCGGTCATCACTACTCCTAAAGGGTTTACCGCACGGCAAAGGCGCGATTGTCGGCCAACCGGCGGCAACAGGTCACGCACTAATTGCTGATAACATTGGCGCCCCACCGTCAATCAACCAATCGAGTTCACGATGAGCCAACCCTGGAGCCCCGACAGCTGGCGCGCCCTGCCGATCCAGCAACAACCCCAGTACCCGGACGCTGCGCACTTGCTGCAAGTGGAGCAGAACCTGGCCAGCTACCCGCCGCTGGTGTTTGCCGGGGAAGCCCGCGAGTTGCGCCGTCTGTTTGCCGAAGTGACCCAGGGCCGCGCGTTCCTGCTGCAGGGCGGTGACTGCGCCGAAAGCTTTGCCGAGTTCTCTGCGGCAAAGATCCGCGACACCTTCAAGGTGCTGCTGCAGATGGCAATCGTGATGACCTTCGCCGCCGGCTGCCCGGTGGTGAAAGTCGGGCGCATGGCCGGCCAGTTCGCCAAGCCGCGCTCGGCCAACGATGAAACCATCGACGGCGTCACCCTGCCCGCCTACCGTGGCGACATCGTCAATGGCATCGGCTTTGACGAAAAAAGCCGCGTGCCGGACCCGGACCGTCTGCTGCAGTCTTACCACCAGTCCACCGCCACGCTGAATTTGCTGCGCGCGTTTGCCCAGGGCGGATTTGCCGACCTGCATCAAGTGCACAAGTGGAACCTGGACTTCATTGCCAACTCCGCACTGGCCGAAAAATACAGCCAACTGGCCGACCGTATCGACGAAACCCTGGCCTTCATGCGCGCCTGCGGCATGGACAGCTCGCCGCAACTGCGCGAAACCAGCTTCTTCACCGCCCACGAAGCGCTGCTGCTCAACTACGAGCAAGCCTTCGTGCGCCGCGACAGCCTGACCAACGACTACTACGACTGCTCGGCGCACATGCTCTGGATCGGCGACCGCACCCGTCAGCTGGACGGCGCCCACGTCGAATTCCTGCGCGGGGTGAACAACCCGATTGGCGTGAAGGTCGGCCCGAGCATGAACCCCGACGACTTGATCCGCCTGATCGACATTCTTAACCCGGACAACGACCCCGGCCGCCTCAACCTGATCGCGCGCATGGGTGCCGGCAAGGTGGGCGACCACCTGCCCAACCTGATCCGCGCCGTGCAGCGCGAGGGCAAGCAGGTGCTGTGGAGCTCGGACCCGATGCATGGCAACACCATCAAGGCCAGCAGCGGCTACAAGACCCGCGACTTTGCGCAGATTCTGGGCGAGGTGAAAGAGTTCTTCCAGGTGCATCAAGCCGAAGGCTCGTATGCCGGCGGGATTCACATCGAAATGACCGGGCAGAACGTCACCGAATGCATCGGCGGCGCGCGGCCGATCACCGAAGATGGCTTGTCGGACCGCTATCACACCCACTGCGACCCGCGGATGAATGCCGATCAGTCGCTGGAATTGGCGTTTTTGATTGCCGAGACTTTGAAACAGGTCAAACGCTGAGACTTGGGTGAGTGGGCCTGTTGTGGCGAGCGGGCTTGCCCCGCGTTGGGCTGCGAAGCAGCCCCAAAACCACCCACCCCACCCGCCCAGGCATACCGCAGCGGCCGTACTGGGGCGGCTTCGCCACCCAACGCGGGGCAAGCCCGCTCGCCACAACAGGCCCGATTCAGCTGAAAAGCTTTCCACCCCTCAGGTTTGCAGCATTGCCACTCTTAAGCGGGCGGCACTTGGCCGCTGGCAGTTGAGCTGGACCTGTTCCAGCCCCAGCCAATCAGCCATCTGCCGCAGGTTCAAGGCCAACGCCTGCATCCCCTCCTCGTCCAGCCCCGGCTCTTCTTCGTGCACTGCATGCACGGCGAGCCGCCCATGGGCGCGTTCGGCGCGCAGGTCGACACGCGCGGCGATCCGCTCATTGTGCAAAAACGGCAGCACGTAATAGCCGTACACCCGCTTGTCTTGCGGGGTGTAGATCTCCAGACGGTAGCGAAAATCAAACAATCGCTCGGTGCGGCTGCGTTCCCAGATCAGCGAGTCGAACGGCGACAACAAGGCGCTGGCCGGTACCTTGCGCGGCACCTTCGGTTCCGGCAGGCAGTACGCCGGTTGCTTCCAGCCCTGCACCTCACACATCCGCAATAGCCCATCCTCGACCAGCTCGGCCAAGCGGCCACGGCTGTCGGCAGGGTCCAGGCGGAAATAATCGCGCAGATCTTTTTCGGTACCGACGCCCAAGGCAGTCGCGCTGTGCAACAGCAAACCGCGCTGGGCCTCGGCCTCGCTCACCGTGGCCAGAAGGATGTCGGCAGGGATGACGCGCTCGGGCAAGTCATAGAGCCGCTCAAACCCACGCCGCCCCGCCACCGTGACCAACCCCGCGGCAAACAACCATTCCAGTGCGTGCTTTTCATCACTCCAATCCCACCACGGGCCGGCGCGCTCCTCACGGGTGGACAAGCTGCCAGCACCCACCGCGCCCTGTTGCTCGACGGTCTGCAGCACGCGCTGAACAGTGGCTTGCTGCTCGCGCCCGAACCGCGCCATTTGCGCATAAATCCCCTGGCCCTGCCTGGCCCGCTCCATGCGCCAGCGCATCAACGGGTACAGCGCCATGGGCAGCAACGAGGCCTCATGGCCCCAATACTCGAAGAGCGAGCGCCGCCGCCCCTGGCTCCAGGCAGCTTGTTCGAGGATCAGCGGGGAGTACTGGCCAAGGCGGGAAAACAGCGGCAGGTAATGCGAGCGCACCACGGCATTGACCGAATCGATCTGCAGCACACCCAAGCGCTCGATCAAACGATTGAGGTGCGAGGCCTTGATCAGTGCCGGCGCCTGGCGCCCGGAAAAACCCTGGGCCGCCAGCGCCATGCGTCGAGCGTGCTTGAGTGAAAAAGACAGGTCGGCGGGCATGAGTCTCTCCGTGTGGGCTCGCCGACTACCCTACTGCATTGCAGATTACTTTCGCAGCGGGTCTTGCCAGAAATGCAGGTGACTGTCCTGCTCCACATCGCCCCGATTAAGCCCGATGTCCTTGAGCGCATCGTCGCTCAACCTCGCCAGCGCCTGACGCTCATGGTGCAGTGCCTGCCAACGGGCAACCCGCTGAAAAAATCCGGAAAACGGACGTTTCGTCATCAACACAAAACCTTTCTGACCTTTCATCTTCTCGCCCTCCAATGGGGATGACGAGAGTGTGTGCCTGGCACTATGATCAATCCAACGAATGTTTCTTATGTAATACATCTCGGAGATTGATCAATTGCCCGGCTACCCAAGCATCGATACCGAAGTGCTGCGCACCTTCGTCGCCATCGCCGATCAGGGCGGCTTTACCCGCGCCGGTGAACTGGTCAATCGCACACAGTCGGCGGTGAGCATGCAGATGAAGCGCCTCGAAGAAGACGTGCTGCAGCGCAAGCTGTTCGAGCGTGACGGTCGTCAGGTACGGCTGACGGCGGAAGGCCAGGTGTTGCTGGGTTATGCACGGCGCATCCTGAAGCTGCACAGTGAGGTGTTCAACACCCTGCGCGAACCTCACATGGTCGGGCTGGTGCGCATCGGCACACCGGACGATTACGTGATGCGTTTCCTGCCGGGGATTCTCAAACGGTTTTCCAAGGCCTACCCGCTGATCCAGATCGAAATGCACTGCGAGTCGTCAGCGGTGTTGATGCAGCGGCGCGACCTGGCGCTGACCGTGATCAGCCGCGAGCCCGGCAATGAAATCGGCGAATTGCTGCGCAGTGAGCGCATGGTCTGGGTGGCGGCGCCATGCTTCTGCGTGGATGAGCACGAGACCCTGCCCCTGGCGATTTCCGGCGTCGACAGCTTTTGCACCCAATGGACCCGCGCCGCGCTGGATGCTGCCGGCATCGACTATCGCTTGGCGTACCACAGCTCCAACGTCGCGGCGATTCAAGCCGTGGTCGGCTCGGGGCTGGCGGTGATGGTCAGCATGGAAGGCCTGGTGACCGACGACTTACGGATCCTGGGCAGCGATGAAGGCTTTCCGCCTCTGCCGTCGATGAGCCTGCGCCTGCTGCGCAACCCGGCGATGGCCTCGCCCATCACCGAATGCCTGGCCGAGTACATCCTCGAAGGCTTCAGACTTTAAACGTCAGCATCACCGCGCACACCGCCAGAAAGCCGCAGAACAGGCCGCGCAATACCCGTTCGGGCAGCGCGTGGGCGACTTTTACCCCCCAACTGATACTGAGCAGGCCACCGACCGCCAACGGCACGCCGATCATCCAATCCACCTCCTGATGCCAGGCGTAGGTGACCAGGGTCACGCTGGTGCTGGGCAGCGCCAACGCCAGCGACAGGCCTTGAGCGACCACTTGGGTGGTGCCAAAAAGGCTGGTCAGCACCGGCGTCGCCACCACTGCGCCACCCACGCCAAACAAGCCGCCCATGGAACCCGAGGCGGCGCCGAGCACGCCGAGCCAAGGCCAGGAATAACGCATCTGCGCAGTCGGCGGCGCATTGCGAGTGAACATGCGCAGCAGGTTGTAAGCGGAGAGCGTCAGCAGGAATGCAATAAAACCGATGCGCATCGCGCCGGCGTCCAAACCCACCGCCCAGATCGAACCCAGCCAGGCAAAGCAGAAACCCATGACGCCCAACGGCAACGCGTGGCGCAATTCGATACGGTTACGCTGGTGATAACGCCAAAGCGCCAGCATCACATTGGGCACCACCATCACCAGCGCAGTGCCTTGGGCGAGCTGTTGATCCAGCCCAAACAACACGCCCAACACCGGGATGGCAATCAGCCCGCCGCCGATGCCGAACAGCCCGCCGACCGTGCCCAGGGCTGCGCCCAATACCAGGTACATCGCTAAATCCAACACCGCGCATCACTCCAAAAGCCCCAGGCGACGCATGCTACGCAGTCGCCTGTGGCGTGGAAACGCACAGCAACGCACAATGGCTGTGCCGAACTCGCATAAGCGCCTATTCATGAACCCCAATACCTTGACCGATCAACTGAGCCTGTTTCTTGATGTACTGGAAACCGGCAGTTTTTCCGCCGCCGCTCGCCGCCATCCGCTGACCCCTTCAGCAGTGGCTCGGCGCATTGACAGCCTGGAAAGCTCGGTCGGCAGCCGCTTGTTTCAGCGCAGCACCCATGCCGTGGTGCCAACCCCGGCAGGCCTGGCGTTTGCCGAACGGGCGCGACGGATTGTCAGCGAGTTGCAGCTGGCCCGGGCCGAGGCGGTGTCGTTGAGCCACGCGCCGGAGGGCCTGATCCGCGTGGACGCGCCGGCAGCCTTCGGCAGACGGCACTTGGCGCCGGTGATTGCCGACTTTCTGAACGTGTATCCGGGGCTGGATGTGCACCTGCATTTGATCGACAGCTTTGTCGACATGCAGGGCGCGCACTTGGGCAAGGTCGACCTGGTGCTGCGCGCCGGGCACATCGTCGACACCCGCTTGATCGCCACGCCATTGGCCAGCATCGTGCGCATCGCCTGCGCCAGCCCGGCTTACCTCAAAAGACGTGGCACGCCGACTCATCCTCGGGAGCTGAGCGAGCACGATGGCCTCGACTGGGACGGCCTGGCGCCGATGTTCGCCTGGCGCTTCGAGCTGGACGGGCGCCGCGCCACCTATCGCCCGCAACGCATCCGCCTGAGTGCCAATAATGCCGAAGCACTGCTGTGCGGCGCGCTCGCCGGGCTGGGCATCGCGCACTTGCCGACGTGGCTGGCCAGTGAATACCTGGTGCGCGGTGAGTTATTACCGCTGTTTTGCGAAAACGGCCTGCCCAGCCCGGAAACCACCGGCATTTACGCGCTGCGTCTGGAACAGCAGGCCAATGCACGCAGCCGCCTGCTGCTGGAATACCTCAAGTCCCGCTTCAGCCCAGTACCGCCCTGGGATCTGGCATTACAAAGCGGCCTGGTCTGACCCCACAGGCAGAATTATCTGGCGCATTAAAGGTTTGATCGCTAGATTCCAGCCCATATACGCTTTTTCGAGGCACTGTCATGCGCAAAAATCCCGCCCCCTGCGAATCCCTCATGCTGGATAACCAGCTGTGTTTCGCCCTGCACTCCACTTCATTGCTGATGACCAAGGTCTACAAGCCGCTGCTGCAAGCCCTCGGCCTGACCTATCCGCAGTACCTGGCGATGATGGTGCTGTGGGAAGAAGATGGCTTGACCGTCGGCGAAATCAGCACTCGCCTGCTGACCGATCCGGGTTCGCTGACGCCGCTGCTCAAGCGGCTGGAAGCCGAAGGCCTGCTCAGCCGGACCCGCAGCCGCGAAGATGAACGTGTGGTGGTGGTGGAATTGACCCCGGCAGGCCGCGCGTTGCAGGAAAAAGCCATGGGCATCCCGCAGTGCATCCTCGGCGCCAGCGGGTTACAGCTGGAGCAGTTGCGCAAGTTGCAAAGTGACTTGATTGCCTTGCGGGGCAATCTGCAAGACGCAATTTAAAGGCATTCACGCAGTAAAAAGGTGGGAGCTGGCTTGCCTGCGATCGCGGTACATCAGTCATGAATACAGTGGCTGACACTGCGCAATCGCAGGCAAGCCAGCTCCCACATTTGTTTGGGGTTGCCCCAGAAAATAATGTCCGGGAAATATTTTTGTAAATTTATCTTGCGCGCTAAACATTAGCGCTATACATTCGCCCCACCAACTACTTAGCGCACAAACATTTAGCGCTAAAAACCCAAGAGGACGACACCATGCAAACTCTCTATACCGCAGTAGCCACCGCCACCGGCGGCCGTGATGGTCGTGCTGTTTCCAGCGACAACATCCTCGACGTCAAACTCTCCACGCCCAAAGAGCTGGGCGGCGCTGGCGGCCAAGCCACCAACCCTGAACAGCTGTTCGCGGCCGGCTACTCGGCCTGCTTCATCGGCGCACTGAAGTTCGTCGCCAGTCAGACCAAACGCAAAATCCCGGATGACGCTTCGATTACGGCCCACGTCGGCATCGGTCAAATCCCCGGCGGTTTCGGCCTGGACATCGACCTGCACGTGAGCCTGCCGGGCCTGGCGCAGGATGACGCGCAAAGCCTGGTCGACGCGGCTCACCAAGTCTGCCCGTACTCCAACGCCACCCGCGGCAATGTCGATGTACGCCTGCACGTGACTGTCTGACGCCCTTTGCCGCCACTGGAGAAGCACATGAACACAATGGGTAAAGCCCTCACCGGTACCCTGCTCGCGCTGTCGATCAACACCGCGTTCGCCGCCCCCGGCGACGTTGAGCACACCACCCAGGCCTTCCTGGATGTGCTCAACGCAGGCACCGGTCAGCCAATGGAACAGTTGACGCCCAAAGACGCGCGGGCCGTGCTGACCGGCGCCCAGGCGGGTGTGAAGTTGACGCTGCCCAGCGCCGATGTGAGTCAGAAAACCATTCAGGTTGATGGCAAGCCGCTGGACCTGACCATCGTGCGGCCAGCCGGGGTCAAAGGCGCATTGCCAGTGTTTATGTTCTTCCACGGTGGCGGCTGGGTGCTGGGCGATTACCCAACCCACGAGCGACTGGTGCGCGATCTGGTGGTGGGTTCCGGCGCAGTGGCGGTGTTCGTCAACTACACGCCTTCGCCGGAAGCGCATTACCCGGTGGCGATCAACCAGGCCTACGGCGCGACCCAATGGGTGGCCGAGCACGGCAAGGAGATCAATGTCGACGGCAAGCGCCTGGCGGTCGCAGGCAACAGCGTCGGCGGCAATATGGCGGCAGTCGTCAGCCTGATGGCCAAGGACAAAGGCACACCGGCAATCAAGTTCCAACTGTTGCTGTGGCCGGTGACCGACGCCAACTTCGACACCGGTTCCTACAACCAATTTGCCGAGGGGCACTTCCTCACCCGAAACATGATGAAGTGGTTCTGGGACAACTACACCACCGACGCCAATCAGCGCGCGCAGATCTACGCGTCGCCGCTGCGGGCCACCACGGATCAACTCAAGGGCTTGCCGCCTGCGCTGATCCAGACCGCTGGCGCCGATGTGCTGCGTGACGAAGGTGAAGCCTACGCACGCAAGCTGGACCAGGCCGGTGTACCGGTGACCGCCGTGCGCTACAACGGCATGATCCACGACTACGGTTTACTCAACGTGGTCAGCCAGGTGCCGGGAGTCCGTTCAGCCTTGCTGCAGGCCTCGCAAGAGCTCAAGCAACACCTGAAGTAAACAGGCGCCCATGAAAAAGCCCGACTCAAGGTCGGGCTTTTTTCGTATCGGCGGGGCCAGAATTACTTCTTGGCGCGACCTTTGTACGAACCACCTTCACGGGTGTCGATCTCGATCAGGTCGTCGATTTCGATGAAATCAGCCACTTGCAGCTCGGTACCGTTAGCCAGTTTGGCAGGCTTCATGACCTTGCCCGACGTGTCGCCGCGAGCGGAACCTTCGGTGTAGGCAACTTTACGCACGATAGTGGTCGGCAGCTCTACGGAAACAAGGCGGTCTTCGAAGAAGATCGCTTCGCAGACGTCTTCCATGCCTTCTTCCACGAACGGCAGAACAGCTTCGATATCTTCAGCGTTCAGCTCGTACATGGTGTAGTCGGTGGTGTCCATGAACGTGTAGGTGTCGCCGCTGATGAAGGACAGGGTCGCTTCTTTGCGGTCGAGGATCACGTCGTCCAGTTTGTCGTCGGCGCTGTAAACGATCTCGGTCTTGTAACCGGTCAGCAGGTTCTTCAGCTTGGTCTTCATGATTGCGCTGTTACGACCAGACTTGGTGAACTCAGCTTTCTGAACCAGCCAAGGGTCGTTTTCGAGACGGATCACTGTACCGGGTTTCAGTTCTTTACCAGTTTTCATTGCGTATATCCGAAATTTGGATGGGATTTACAAAAATCAAGGTCGCGTATCATATCCAACTTTCATAAAACTGTACCAGCGCCGTCGCAAGATCAGCCTGCAAGCCTTGTTCCAGACACCACGCCTGGGCGTTCTGACTCACCTCTGGCCAGTGCTCCAGCAGCATTTTCCACGGTTGTGCCATATCGCCATCAGCGTTCCAGGCTTGCCAAAGGGCGACCACCGCTGCCTTGGCGGCGGGCGACAAGGCCCCGGTGTACAGCTGCAGGAAGGCATCAAGCTTGTCCAGATGGATGTCTTCGTCCTGGCGATAGATGTGCCACAGCATCGGCCGCCCGGCCCATTGGGCGCGTACGAACGAGTCTTCGCCGCGCACGGCGTTGAAGTCGCAGCACCACAGCAGGCGGTCATATTGCTCCTGGCGTACGAACGGCAACACTTGCACCGTCAGGGCATCGCGCTGATGCACCGCCCCCACCGCAAGGCCTTCCACGCCGAGCCAGCGCTGCACATCGCCAAGGATGCGCCCTTCGGGCACCAACAGATGAGTGGCACGCCCGTCCGTCGCCAGCACGTCCAGCCAACGGGCGAGCCCGGCGTTTTCGTAGGCGAACAGCGACATCAAACGCGCGCCATCTGCCGGAAATACGCCCAGCGCTTGCAGGAATTGCCGCTGCGCGGCGCGATCCTCTTGAAAAGCCTGACGCTGCTCCAGCAAGCCGCCTTCGCGTAAAAGCCCGCCAGTGCCCGGCCGAAAGCCAGGAAAGAAGAAATACTTCTGCACGCCCTTGAACTTCACCGACGGCAGGCGATGGCAACCCACCACCCAGTCTTCAGCGCTGAGGTAGTCCAGGTTCATCCACAACGGCGTGCGGTCGCGCGCGGCCATGGCTTCCATGTACTCAGGGGGCAGCTGGCAGGCAAAGGCTGCGATCACTACATCGGCGCAAGGCGTGTCGCGCCATTGTGCCGGCCAATGGCACACCTCTACGCCTTCCTGCCATTGCGGGTTCAGTTGCACATCAATCTCTGGGCACATGCGTTCAAAAGCACGCAAGTCATCGACCCACAAGCGCACGTCGCAGGCGTGCTCCACCACCAGTTGCCGGGCCAGGCGCCAGGTCACGCCAATGTCGCCGTAGTTGTCGACGACGCTGCAAAAAATATCCCAGCGGGCTTTCATTCCGGGCTCCAACACTCAAAGGCTCGATTGTCCGCATAAATGCGTCGATGCAGAAGGCTTGATCGCGATTATTCTGCACAGTGGCTGTGCGACAATCGCCGCCACGCCGCAAATGCCCGCCAGGAGGCCACTATGTCTGATCGTTCGTTGTCGCTGTTCAAGCTCAGTATCGCCGTGGCGTTCGGCCTGTGGCTGGGCTTTATTGCCATTGTGCTGACCACCTGGCTGGCGTCGCGCTACGTGTTCCCGCAAAGCCTGGCGCCGGTGGCTCAGGCCGTTCAGCAACTGGGCAAGCCCGCCACCGTTGTTGCGCCAGAACCGCCGAACCGTATGTTCGAGCAGTATCAGGAAAACCTTCGCAAGCAGGAACAACAGCAAACCCTGGACCAGGCGCGCAACAACGCGCGCAACCTGTCCAACCCCAAATGCCAGTTCTGGCTGCAACAGGACCAGAACGCGCCCAATGAAAAGAGCAAGGCGAATGTCCTGCAATTCTGCGATTGATGCCCATGAATAAGCACGCCGTCCTCCAGTTGATCCTGGAAAAACTCACCGTCGACCTCGACATTGCCCAGCGCGCCGCGCAGACCGCCTACGAGACCGCGACCCACGAAGAGAACATCGCCGAGAACAAGTACGACACGCTGGGGCTGGAAGCGTCTTACCTCGCGGCCGGGCAAGCCAAGCGCGTCGAAGAAATCAAGCAATCGCTCGCGCTGTGCCAGAACCTGCAGTTGCGTGCTTACGATGATCAACGCGGCATAGAAGTCGGTGCGCTGCTGGGTTTGGAAGACGAGAACGGTCGCCAGCAGTGGCTGTTTCTGGCGCCGGATGCGGCGGGCTTGAAGGTCGACGTGGTGGGGCAACCGGTGACCGTCATCACCCTACGCTCGCCGCTGGGCAAAAGCCTGCTGGGCAAGTTCGAAGGGGATGAGGTGGAGATTCTGGTGGCGGGCGCCCGGCAACACTTCACGGTTACCGAGGCCCGATAAGCCACTCAGTGGACGGGCAGTTCTACGCCGTCAAACAGCTCTTCCAGTTCTTGCTTGTTGTGGCACTGGATCGCCTTGGCCATGACTTCGCGGGTCAGGTGCGGCGCGAATTTCTCGATGAAATCGCACATGAAGCCACGCAGGAACGTGCCACGACGGAAACCGATCTTGGTCACGCTGGACTCGAACAGCTCGCTGGCGTCGAGCACCACCAGGTCTTTGTCGAGGTTGGTATCGACCGCCATCTTGGCCACGATACCCACGCCCAGGCCTAGTCGGACGTAAGTCTTGATCACGTCGGCGTCGGCTGCGGTAAACACTACTTTCGGCGTAAGGCCGCGATGGCTGAAGGCTTCGTCGAGCTTGGAGCGGCCGGTGAAACCGAACACGTACGTCACGATCGGGTATTCGGCCAGGGCTTCGAGGGTCAACTTTGGCAGCTTGGCCAATGGGTGACCCTGGGGCACGACCACGCAACGGTTCCAGCGGTAGCACGGCATCATCACCAGGTCGCCGAACAGCTCGAGGGCTTCGGTGGCGATGGCGAAATCGACGGTGCCGTCAGCGGCCATCTCGGCGATCTGCATCGGCGAACCCTGGTGCATGTGCAGGGCGACGTCCGGGTATTGCTTGATGAAATCGCGGATCACCGGCGGCAAGGCATAACGCGCCTGGGTGTGCGTGGTGGCGATCGACAGGGTGCCTTTTTTCTCGTTGGAGAATTCCTGGGCGATCTGCTTGATGCTTTCGACTTTACGCAGGATCTCGCCGGCGGTGGTGATGATGCGCTCGCCGGCCGGGGTGACGCGGGTCAAGTGCTTGCCGCTGCGCGCGAACACTTCGACGCCCAGCTCGTCTTCGAGCAGGCGGATCTGCTTGCTGATACCGGGTTGCGAGGTGTAAAGGCTTTGAGCGGTAGCGGAAACGTTGAGGTCGTGGTGCGCCACTTCCCAGATGTAGCGCAGTTGTTGAAGCTTCATATGTGTCCCTCAAAGCAGATAGACGCCACGGGTATCAGCGACGGTATATAACTATATTAAAGGTAAGATGCATAAATCTAGAACTTTTTATCGTTTTTACCGATCAGGCATCGTCACTGCGTCGGCGCTGCAGCGACGGCACCATATAAACCGGCACTGTCGCCAACTGCAGCACCCTGGCGGCCGTGCGCCCAAGCGGCGTGGCAGCGGCCGTTGCGTGGCTGTGACTTCCTACGATCAACAAGTCGACGGAAAGTTTTTGCAGCTGGTCGAGAATGACCTCGCACGGGTCCCCCTGGATCACGCGCACCGAGCGAATCAATTTCAGGTCCTGCTCCCCTTCCCCGAGCTCCTCGCGAAAACTGTCCAGCACCCGCTGCTCGATGGTTGCCATCACCGTGGTCAGCCCCTGGCTCTGCCATTCGCTCAGGGCTTTCTCATCCAGGTAGCTTTGCAGCACCGATTCGGCGAACAGCCCGATCGGCTCGACCACATGAATCACATACAAATCCGCCTTGAACGTTCGGGCCAGTGCCAGCGCATGCTGCATGACATAGGGCGCATACAGACCGAGGTCCGTGGCGTACAGCATCGAACGAATCATAGAACCTCCTGGACGGCCAGGATGGCGGGGATTGAATGAGCTTAGCAGCGCCTGCGGGACTGGGGCTCAGCTCTCGGTGTGGATTTTCAACTCATTGCTGATGCCATGGGGCACATGCCCGGTGGCCACTACTTCCCTGGCCTTCTCGCAATGACCGGCCTGGTCATCGAAAAACACATCGGCGGCGAACGCCTCCAGAAACGCGGACTTCTCCAGGCCACCGAGGAACAACGACTCGTCCAAGCGGATATCCCATTCGCGCAGGGTGCGAATCACCCGCTCGTGGGACGGCGCCGAACGCGCGGTGACCAACGCTGTGCGAATCGGGCACGCCTCATCTGCGAACTCGCTCTGCAACACGTTAAGCGCCGCCAGGAACCCCTTGAACGGACCACCGTGCAACGGCTGGCGCGCCGACTCGCGCTCGCTGGCCAGAAATGCCTCCAGCCCGCCTGACTGATAGACACGCTCGGACTCATCGGAAAACAGCACCGCATCACCGTCGAACGCAATCCGCAATTCTTCACTTGAGGCCCGATGCGGGCCGCCCGACAGAATTGTCGCCGCGGCAAAGCCGGCATCCAGTGCACTGCGCACATCGTCGGGATGGGTCGACAGAAACAGGTGGCAACCAAATGCGGCCAGGTAAGGATAGGGACTGCGCCCGCCGACGAACGCGGCGCGGGAAATATCCAGGCCGTAATGCTGGATCGAATTGAACACGCGCAAGCCGGTGTCGGCACTGTTGCGCGACACCAGCACCACTTCGACGCGGGCACGGCCCAGGCTGGCGTTGAGGCTCAAGAGCTTCTTGACCAAAGGGAAGGCGTCGCCGGGCTCGAGGGTTTCTTCCTCGTGCTCGATCTGGTACTTGCGATAAGCCTCTACCCCTTCGGCCAGGTAGACCTTGTGACTGTCACTCAGGTCGAACAGTGCGCGCGACGAAATCGCCAGCACCAGTTTGTCGCCCAATCCCTTCGCCATGGTGTTTCCCCCGAATCAGCGGTTGTGCCGATCAATAAAACTCAAGGCCTGGTATAGCGCCTGCATGCGTGGCAATTCGCAGCCCGCCGCTTTTGCCGCGGCCAATGGCCGGGCGTAGATCGCCGCCAATTCCAGCGGACGTTTGTGCACATGGTCGTGATACATGCTGGGCAGGTAGTCGTCCATGGTTTCGGTCATGGCGAACATCTGCTCGGCGTAACTGGCAGGGATTTCATGGCCGCAGGCGTGCGCGCCTTTGACCACTTCAGCCATCAATGCCTGGATCAACTCGCGGCTCGATTCATCGGCCATCAGCGCGGTGGTGCCAGTGCCCAGCAACACGGAGAGGCCGTTATACGGCACATTCCACACCAGCTTGTGCCAGCGGGCCTGGTGCACATTGGCCATGGCCTGGGACTCGATACCGGCCTGGTGAAACAGCGCGGCGCCCTCTTCGACAATCGCCCGCTGACGCGATTCATCGTTGGCCGCGGTGCCGCTGTGGTAACCAAGATTGACCCGGCCCAAGGCCTGATGCTCGACGACGCCCGGCGCAGAGCGGTGCACGCCGATGTAGCACAGGCCACCCAGCAAGTGCAGCGACGGCGGCAGGTGTTCGCGCAGGCTGTCCTCGACGTCGAGGCCATTTTGCAACAGCACCACCCTGGCGTCCGGGGCAGCGACCTGGGCGATGGTCGGCGCGAGGTCCACATTGCCGGTGGATTTGGTGCCCACCAGCAGCCAGTCGCACGCCGGCATATCCGCAGCGCGGGCGTAGGCCTGCACCGGGTGCAGGTGCAACTTGCCATGCAGCGTACTGTTGAGGTGCAGGCCGTGCTCGCTGACCGCCGCGTATTCGCTGCGCAACAGGAAGTGCACGTCGAACCCGGCACGCGCCAGCATCACGCCGTAGAACCCACCGATAGCACCGGTGCCGATGATGCCAATGCGTGGTGACGGGGATGCAACTGCGGTCATGGCAAATCCTCTGGTGTGCGGGTGAGTGCTTGATTCACTGCCTCGGTAAGGTCGGCAAGTGCAAGACGGGTGTGTAACTGCCCAAGGAATTGACCCTCGCACACGAGGAACAAGGCGGGCAAATGAAAGATCTGATAGCGCTCGACCGCACCGCCGTTGTGCCCGGCATCCACCCAGCACACGCGGTCGACCGGCAAACGCCAGCCCGGCAGCTGCTGACGTGCCCAGCGGCAACTGGAACAACCGACACTGGTAAATACCACCAGCGAAATACCTGGCAATCCCAGCAGTTGCTGGTCAATATCCAGGTCGGTCAATTCCAGTTCCTTCACTATACTGCTGCCACCGCCGTCAACTGGACGGTGCTCGGAGTCCGTGTACATGGGTCGTTTTTTACCTCACCCTGATGATGTCGCTGTCGAGTTAATCCAACGCCCCGCTCCCGCCATTCCCCGCCAACGCCTGCACACTATCGGCCTGGGCGGCGTCGCCTGCAATTGCCCGCGTGCCTGGCGCCAGGGCACGGCGGTTGATCTGCGCATCCCTTCCCTGGGCGCCAGCGCCCGTTATCCGGGCTATGTAGCCTGGTGTCGCAAGCTCGAAAAAGGCTATCGCATCGGCATCTCTTTTACCGATGAGCACGCATTGTTCGGTGCGCGAATGGGCGAGCAAGTGTGCCAGATCGAACGCTACTGCCGCTTGCATGAAGACGCCGAGCCGACGCCTGCGCAACTCGAAGCCATGGCTCGGGAGTGGGTCTCGCGTCATGCCGGTGAGTTCTCCCGCGAGACTTTTGTGGCGCCGGCGCTGGATTAAAGCCGGTTTTGCCCATTGTCGCGGGCCCGTGTTACGCGCTAAGGTTCCTCCCCCCTGCATTCAAATCATGCTGTGCTCCGCCGCACGGGGATGGCTGGCGGCCGGCACCCGTGACCCTGACGAGTAACACGATGGCTGATTTACCGATCAACGACCTTAACGTCGAATCCAACGAGACCCTGATCACGCCCGATCAGCTCAAGCGCGAAATCCCTCTGAGCGACGCTGCCCTGCAGACCGTCACCAAGGGCCGCGAAGTCATCCGTGACATTCTCGACGGCACCGACCACCGCCTCTTCGTGGTGATCGGCCCTTGCTCGATCCACGACCTCAAGGCTGCCCACGAATACGCCGAGCGCCTCAAAGTGCTGGCGGCTGAAGTGTCCGACACCTTGTACCTGGTGATGCGTGTCTATTTCGAAAAACCGCGCACTACCGTCGGCTGGAAAGGTTTGATCAACGACCCGTACCTGGATGACTCGTTCAAGATTCAGGACGGCTTGCACATTGGTCGTCAATTGCTGCTGGACCTGGCTGAAATGGGCCTGCCCACTGCCACCGAAGCCCTCGACCCGATCTCCCCGCAGTACCTGCAGGACCTGATCAGCTGGTCGGCCATCGGCGCGCGCACCACCGAATCCCAGACTCACCGCGAAATGGCGTCCGGGCTGTCTTCGGCCGTCGGTTTCAAAAACGGCACCGATGGCGGCCTGACCGTCGCGATCAATGCGCTGCAATCGGTGTCCAGCCCGCACCGCTTCCTGGGGATCAACCAGGAAGGTGGCGTGTCCATCGTCACCACCAAGGGCAATGCCTACGGGCACGTGGTCCTGCGCGGCGGCAACGGCAAGCCCAACTATGATTCGGTCAGCGTTGCGCTGTGCGAGCAGGCGCTGAACAAGGCCAAGATCAAGCCGAACATCATGGTCGACTGCAGCCACGCCAACTCCAACAAGGACCCGGCCCTGCAGCCGCTGGTAATGGAAAACGTCGCCAACCAGATCCTCGAAGGCAACCAGTCGATTATCGGCCTGATGGTCGAGAGCCATCTGAACTGGGGTTGCCAGGCCATTCCAAAAGACCTGGCCGACTTGCAATACGGCGTGTCGATCACCGATGCCTGCATCGACTGGTCCGCCACCGAGACCACCCTGCGCAGCATGCACGCCAAGCTCAAGGACGTATTGCCAAAACGCAAACGCACTTGAAACGCTGAATTGCGCACACAAAAACGCCGGGCTTAGCCCGGCGTTTTTCGTGGTGCGATCGCTCAGTTACAGCTTCGCGGCATGGCGCTGGTGGCGCTCCATGTAGCGCTCTACATAAGAGCACGAGGGGATCACCGTGTAGCCGGCTTCTTCGGCGAACTTCAACGCTTCTTCGGTCAACGCCGCAGCAATGCCACGGCCCCGCAACGCGTTGGGCACGAAGGTGCGATAGATATCCAGGGTCTGTTTACCGAGGTCCATATAGGTCAGATAGGCACGATGACCGTCCACATTGGTCTCGAACTGATGACCTGCCTGGTCATGGTGGATGGACAACGCCTCGCTCATCACTACTCCTCGCGGGTCTTGGATTTTGACCCCTACCTTACCGATGTTTTTCCGGCGAAGGAACATCTACGCCACCCCGTGCCGGTTTCGACAACGAGAAAACCTATAGCGCTCACAACCAGCACGTAGGGAATAGTAGTCACCAATGCTGCAATAGCTCAAGGCGCACTCGTCATCCCTTGCCGTTGGCGGTTACAGAAAGGGCCTCGATCAATGAGTGATCGATAGCCTGAACATTGCCGGCAGTTGAATCTTGAGACGAACTGCCGCTCTTAAAGTCACCTCTACATACGCAAAAAGATGCACGAGGCGGTAACGGCCAACTGAAAAAAAGTGTCAACGTCGATATATAAATCTTTGCCTGTTTACCGGACCCGGCACATGCGGGCCGGACCTCTCAGCCTGGATCGAGTTCCCAGGGAAACGAAAAAATCTGGAGGGTTTTTATACAATCCTCCCAAAGATTAGCCAAAACAGATTCGGCGCAAGAATTTTTTTTGCTTCTTGCGCTACGTCAGTTTACTTACTACAAGTAATGAGTAGTATGTACGCCGGCTATCCGCTCACTCTGAGAAAGTAGCCATTTAATAGAAAGTCCTTGAAGGGGAACACGATGAACAACGTTCTGAAATTCTCTGCTCTGGCTCTGGCCGCAGTTCTGGCTACCGGTTGCAGCAGCGTCTCCAAAGAAACCGAAGCTCGTCTGACTGCAACTGAAGACGCAGCAGCTCGCTCCCAGGCTCGTGCAGACGAAGCCTACCGTAAAGCTGATGAAGCTCTGGCTGCTGCTCAAAAAGCACAACAGACTGCTGACGAAGCTAACGAGCGCGCTCTGCGCATGCTTGAAAAAGCAAGCCGCAAGTAATAATCCTTCGGGGTTGTTATCAAGCCGATCCATTCTTGGGTCGGCTTTTTATTGCCTGGGATTCGGCCCTGAAGCCCGCGCAATAAAAAGCCCGCCGCAGCGCAAGGCTGAGGCGGGCCTGGGATCGAGCAGGCTTACTGCTGCAGATCGACCGGCGTACTGGACGCCACTGGCGCATTGGCGCCCGGTACACCAATCTCCGTTGGCAGACCGTCTTCGGCCGCCACCACATCGCGCACCTGATCCCAGTTCACCCGCAGGTTATTGGCCAGGTCTTCGCGCTTGAGCAGGGCATTGATGACCGCCGTGTGCTTGTCGACCACGGACGGCGTGCCGTCATCGTTCAGCGGTGTATGCGCCTCAAGGTAGACCTTGCCGCCGCTGCTGCCGAACTTGTAGGCATCATTGATGATGCGCACCGATGTGCCGACCGGCACCATGTCGGCCATTTCCAGCACATTGTTGTTGAACATGCGGAAGCAGCCGTGGCTTGTACGCGTGCCGATACCAAATTTCATGTTGGAACCGTGAATCAAGTAACCCGGCGTGCCCAAGGTGAACTTGAACGGGCCCAGTGGGTTGTCCGGACCGGCAGGCACCACGTTAGGCAGCGGGTCACCATTGGCAGCGTGCTCGGCCTTGATCGACGCGGGCGGCGTCCAGGTCGGGTTGGGGATCTTGCCGGTGATGGTGGTGTGCGCGACCGGCGAACCCCAGCCTTCACGGCCGATGCCCAAGGGGAACGTGTAAACCACATTCTGGCCCTTGGGGTAATAGTAAAGCCGGTATTCCGCCAGGTTGATCACAATGCCTTCACGAGGACCCGGCGGCAGGATGAAACGCGTCGGCAGCACGATCTCGGTGCCCGCCCCCGGCAACCAGGCGTCGACGCCAGGGTTGGCCGCGACCATTTCCGAATAACCCAGGTCGTAGGTGGTGCCCAGGTCGGCAAAGGTGTCTTCGTACTTGGCCTTGATCACCTGAACCTGACCGACAATGTCTTCACCTGGCGGCGGCAAGGGCAACTGCAGCGCTGATGCCGAGCCGACTGCACAGAGCGCAGCGAGGGACAGGCAGCAGGAAACGACGGAAAGGCGCGACAACATCCGGAAAATCCTTCGCAGAACGACGGGTAGGAAAAAACTGATTGTACACGGGTGTCAGAGGGTAAGGCAGAGGGCCTGCGACCGTGCGCAAGCCTTTACAGCTCGAAACGCAGCTCCGGCCAGATCGGCGGTGTGCCACGCTTCTGCGATTCAAGGATGGCTCGGCACAGGGGGCACAGTCGCTGGTCTTGAAAGATCGAGCGGTCGACCGAGGACCAACGCGGTTGTGCGGGCAATAAAGTCCCGCAAAGCGTGCGATCGATCGAGCCGCCCAACTCCAATTGACGCGCGACCAGATGCACCCGAACTTCCTGGCAGGCGAACAGGTCCAGCTGCTCGTCAGGCTCGATCAGTTGGTAATTGAACAGGGACCAGGCAGGGCGCGACATCGGGGGCTCCAGATCGGGGGGGCGCCACCTTAGCCGAAAGCCTGCCGGTATAAAAGCGTCATAGCAGCGGTTTTAGCGTTGGCCAGACATTTTCCAGCAACTTGCCCTGGGCACCGACCGCCGGGTGCAGCTGATCGGCCTGCATCAACTCTGGATGACCACCCACACCTTCAAGGAAAAACGGCACCAGCGGGATACTTTTTTCCTTGGCCAAGGCGCCATACACTTCGGCAAACGCCGTGGTGTATTTGGGACCGTAGTTGGGCGGCAGCTGCATGCCCAGCAGCAGCACCTTGGCGCCGCCAGCCTTGGACTGGTCAATCATCGACGCAAGATTTTGTTTCAATTGCGCTGGCGGCTGGCCGCGCAGGCCATCGTTACCGCCCAGCTCGAGGATCACCAGGTCCGGCTTATGCTCTGCAAGCGCCGCCGGCAGCCGCGCGAGACCACCTGCGCTGGTGTCGCCGCTGATGGACGCATTGACCACCTTGTCGTCAAAACCTTCCTGCTTGAGCCGCTGCTCCAGCAAGGCCACCCACCCTTTGCTGGTATCCAGGCCGAAACCGGCACTGATACTATCGCCAACGATCAGGACTGTACCCGCCGCTGCGTTCTGGGCCATGCACATCAAGGCCAGGCCAGCACTTAAAAACCACATTCGCATCGGATTCTCCATGGGCGCAAGCATTCTCACCGCGCGGAACCTTAGCAAAGTGGTTCCCAGCGCGGAAGGTGAACTGACTATCCTGCACGAACTTAGCCTGGAACTGAACAAGGGCGATAGCCTGGCTATCGTCGGCAGCTCCGGCTCCGGCAAATCCACCCTCCTGGGCCTGTTGGCCGGCCTCGACCTGCCCAGCAGTGGCGAAGTCACACTGGCAGGCCAAGCCTTGAGCACCCTGGATGAAGACCAGCGCGCGCGCATCCGCGCCGAGCACGTCGGATTCGTGTTCCAGTCATTCCAGCTGCTCGACAGCCTCAACGCGCTGGAAAACGTCATGCTGCCGCTGGAACTCGACGGCCGCAAGGACGCCCGCGAGCGCGCCAGACACCTGCTCGAGCGCGTCGGATTGGGCCAGCGGCTGACCCACTCGCCGCGCCAGCTTTCCGGTGGCGAGCAACAACGGGTTGCCATCGCCCGAGCCTTCGCCGCCGAACCGGATGTGCTGTTTGCCGACGAACCTACCGGCAACCTCGACAGCCACACCGGCGAACGTATCAGCGACCTGCTGTTCGAGCTTAATAAAGAAAGCGGCACGACCCTGGTACTCGTCACCCATGACGAGCGCCTGGCCCACCGTTGCCGACGCCTGATCCGCCTTGAAGCCGGCCTGATGGTCGCGCCCCTGGAGCCTTGATGGCACGTTTGCCGCTGTTGCGCCTGTTCAGCCTTGCCATGCGTCAATTGCTGCGCGATGCCCGCGCCGGCGAGTTGCGCGTATTGTTCTTTGCGCTGGTGGTGGCCGTGGCGGCCAGCACCGCCATCGGCTACTTCGGTGCACGCCTCAATGGCGCCATGCTGTTGCGTGCCACCGAGTTCCTCGGCGCCGATCTGGTGCTCGAAGGCAGCTCGCCAGCCCGTCCCGAGCAAATCAAATCCGGGACCGAACTGGGCCTGGATCATGCTCGCATCGTTGAGTTCTCCAGCGTCATCGCCACGGATAATGGCATTCAGCTTTCCAGCATCAAGGCGGTCAACGAGCAGTACCCGCTGCGTGGCGAGCTCAAAAGTGCGGCAGAACCGTTCGGCACTGAAACCCCAGGCGGCGGGCCCAAGCCCGGTGAAGCCTGGGTGGAAGCAAGGCTGCTGACGGCGCTGGACCTGAAAGTCGGCGACAGCATCGATGTCGGCATGAAGACCCTGCGGCTGACGCGCATACTGACTTACGAGCCAGACCGCGCTGGTAACTTCTACAGCCTTACACCCCGCGTCATGATCAACCTTGCCGACCTCGATGCCACCGGCGTGGTGCAGCCCGGCAGCCGCGTGAGTTACCGTGAACTGTGGCGCGCGCCTCAAGGCAGCACGGCGCTGCAAACCTATCGCGACCTGGTCAAGCCAGGCCTCGCCGCCAACCAGCGCCTGCAGGATTCGCGAGACGGCAACCAGCAAATCGGCGGCGCGCTGGGCAAGGCCGAGCGCTACCTGAACATGGCCAGCCTGGTCGCGGTCTTGCTGGCTGGCGTGGCGGTGGCGTTGTCGGCCAATCGCTTCGCCAGCCGACGCTTCGATGCCAGTGCACTGTTGCGCTGCCTTGGGCTGTCGCGCCGCGAGGCGATGTTGCTGTTCACCCTGCAACTGAGCGTGCTGGGCGTGGCGGCAAGCCTGGCCGGCGCCCTGCTGGGCTGGCTGGCGCAGTTTGGTCTGTTCTATTTCCTGCACGACTTGCTGCCGGCGGACGTGCCGCCCGGCGGGCTGCTACCGGCGGTCGCGGGCATCGGCACCGGGCTGGTCGCCCTCGCCGGCTTCGCCTTGCCGCCCCTGGCGGCGCTCGGGCGTGTGCCACCGCTGCGGGTTTTGCGCCGTGACCTGCTGCCGATCCCATCCAGTACCTGGATGGTGTATGGCGCGGCGCTGTTCGCGCTCGGCCTGATTATGTGGCGCCTCAGCCTCGACCTGGTGCTGACCTTCGCCTTGCTGGGCGGCGGCGTGGTGGCTGCGCTGATCCTCGGGGGCTTGCTGCTGTTATTGCTGCAAAGCCTGCGGCGCTTGTTGGCCCGCGCCACGCTGCCCTGGCGTCTGGGCCTGGGGCAGTTGCTGCGTCATCCGTTGGCGGCGGCCGGGCAGTCGCTGGCGTTTGGTCTGATCCTGCTGTCCATGGGCTTGATCGCCCTGCTGCGTGGCGAGTTGCTGGACACCTGGCAAAACCAGTTGCCCAAGGATGCGCCCAACTATTTCGCCCTGAACATCCTGCCGGCCGACAAGGACGCCTTCAGCGCCCGACTCCTGGATGTGCAAGCGCAATCGGCGCCGTTGTACCCCGTGGTGCCGGGCCGGCTGATCAGCATCAATGGCGAACCGGTACAGGAAATTGTCAGCAAAGACTCGAGCGGCGACCGAGCGGTGCAGCGTGACTTGAGCCTGACATGGGCGGCCGACTTGCCACCGGGCAATGTGCTGACAGCCGGCTCCTGGTGGTCACAGCAACCGGGCGATGAGGTTCCCGGGGTTTCGGTGGAAGCCAAGGTGGCTGAAAGCCTGAAGCTCAAACTCAACGATCATCTGATCTTTACCGTCGGCGGAGAAAATCGTGAAGCGCGGGTCACCAGCCTGCGGACCATCAACTGGGATAACTTCCAGCCCAATTTTTTCATGATCTTCCAACCGGGCACCTTGAAGGACCTGCCCGCAACTTACTTGACCAGCTTCTACCTGGCGCCAGGCCATGATCAGCAGATCGTTGACCTGTCACGGGCGTTCCCGGCCGTCACCATTCTGCAGGTCGAGGCTTTGCTGGAGCAGTTACGCAGCATCCTCGCCCAAGTGACCCTGGCGGTGGAATACGTATTGTTGTTTGTACTGGCGGCCGGCATGGCGGTGCTGTTTTCCGGTTTGCAGGCCACCCTGGATGAGCGCATTCGCCAGGGGGCATTGCTGCGCGCACTGGGCGCAGAGCGCAAGTTGCTGGTCAAGGCACGCCGCATCGAGTTCGGCTTGCTCGGCGCAGTCAGCGGCCTGCTGGCAGCGCTGGGTACGGAGTTGGTGACAGGGGTGTTGTACCGCTACGCGTTCGACCTGGCCTGGCACCCTCACCCGTGGCTGTTACTGCTGCCGGTGATCGGTGCCGTACTGATCGGCGGTGCCGGCGTCTTCGGCACGCGTCGTGCGTTGAATGCCAGCCCACTGACGGTATTGCGCGAAGGTTGATACATTGATGGCCCGTACGCTATTCGGAATACGGGCCAGCAGCGTTTATTTCACATACTCGATACCGGTAATCCACCAGCACACCTCGCCGGTCGGGGTTTGCACGATGGCCTCATCGTCGACTTCCTTACGGAGCAACGCCCGGGCCATCGGTGAGTCGATGGAGATGTAGTCCATGCGCTCATAAATCTCGTCATAGCCAACAATACGAAAACGCTTGGTCTCGCCCTGCTCGTTTTCGATATCAACCCAGGCGCCGAAGAATACCTTGCCTTCCTGCTCAGGCATGTATTCCACCACGCGCATATCTTCCAGCCGCTTGCGCAAGTAGCGCACCCGCCGGTCAATTTCGCGCAGCAGCTTCTTGTTGTACTGGTAGTCCGCGTTTTCGCTGCGATCCCCCAGAGACGCCGCCCAGGTCACTTTACGCGTGGTGTCCGGACGTTTTTCACGCCACAGATAATCCAGCTCTTTTTTTAGCGCCTCATGACCTTCTTTGGTAATCAGCTTGGTACTCAAACGCTTGCATCCCCAGACAATGTCCAATGGTGCCGAAACGCCACAGCATCATGCCTTGGCGTCGACTGGCAGGGGGGATGATAAATGAACTATGAAAAGTAGCCAGATCAGCAAGCACATTGCTTCAACTCTAGCCTTCCAGGGTTTGATCCAGTTCAAGCAGCACACCCTGCAACCGCTGTCGCATACCTGACACCTGCGACATCGCCAGCGCCAGCTTCTGGGCTTTCTGGCTGACGTATGCTTGCTGCTCCTGCAATTGCGTCGCGTGCTGCTCCAGCTCACGATCCTTTTCATCCAGTTCGCCCTGCTTTTGTTGCAGCCGGGCCTGCCACTGCTCAAGCACTTTTTCTCGCTCAATGACCGCGTTTTTTTGTTGCGTCAGGTCCTGGGCGACCTTGGCAAGATTGGTCAGCGTGCTGTCCAGCTCAGGCATCAATGCATGTTCCATTTCAACGGGGCGCTGCACTGGCGCGGGTTCACTCGGTGCCAGTTGAGCCGGCTGCGCAACGGGCTCTGCCAGCGCTACCTTCTGCGCAGTTGCGACGGGGATATCCAACGCCTCAGCAACCACAGGCTCAAGCACCGGCGGCTCGACGGGCGTGGGTGGGCTTGAAGTTCTGGCGGGCGGGATCATTTGTGATGAGAAGCGAATGGACGGCACGATCAAGGAAGCACTTTCGATCGCAGGCAAGACAGGCGCAGACATGCCCAAGGTAATCACCTTCATTACCAATGCCTTCTTGATGATCATCGAATGATGATCCTCCGGTCTGGCCGGCGGTAATTTGCAGCCTTTCAAATCAATGAAATGGAAAGCGATCGAACTGTCGTTCACTGCGCTGGCTTTAGTGCCGGAGGCTGCCGCGGCCATCAGGATCTGCTTGAAGACTTGCATAGCCACTTGCAGGTCTTCCTTGGACTCGACACTGCCCAGAAAATGCCGGTCGAGTTTTTTCCGTAACGCGGCGATGTAAACCCTGGAGTTGCCCGGCTCAGTCTCTTCATCAAGGCTATAGACGAGAAAGTTGCAGTCGATCTGGGCAACAGCAAACCCGCAGAGCAGCGCACCGTTAACCGGCGCGTCCTGGCCACTGCGTTCTAGAACAAGAGTACGTAGAAGCATCATGATAATCAGGTCTCGTTACAAAAGAGCAAACCTTACATAAACGCCAGATAAAGAATCCGACCGTTAACCATTCTCGAAACAGCGCAATTGTTTCAGTAAGTTATCCGGCTTGACGTAGGACTTTTCTTATAACCTCGCCCGCGCGTTCCCAAGCGTATTGATTAAACGTAACCTTTTTAACGCTCAACTATCCACGACACGCACGTCCCATACGCTCAGCCAAACTTAATCGGTAAAAAAATGCTCGAGATAAGCAGCCTGACTAAGTACTTGGGCAAAAGTAAAGTCATCAACAACTTCTCATTGTTTGCTCAGCGCCAGGAATGTATTGGTCTGTTTGGGGAAGACGGCGCCGGCAAAACAACCTTGCTGAACTTGATCGCCGGCATCGCCAATCCCTCCTCCGGGTCCATCACCGTCCATGGGTTCAACACCCAGACCCATCCACTTCAAGCACGCAAAGTCCTCGGCTATCAGCTCCAGGCCGGGCTCAGCCATCAGACGATGTCCGTTAAAGGCTTTCTCAACTTCATTGCCGACGTTCGAGGGTTCACCGGCGCTGAAAAACGCAGCCGAGTGGATCGAGCAGCCATGCGCCTGGAATTGTCGCGTGTGCTCAACGTTCCTGTCGGTGCGCTTTGCGTAGGTTTGAAGCGCAAGGTAGCCATCGCGCAAGCCATCCTGCATACACCCAGCCTGCTTCTGCTGGATGAACCGACCGAGGGTCTGGCGCCGAATCAACGGATCAAATTCAGAACACTGGTCCAGTCCCTGACCGAAGAAATGGCGGTGATTATCGCCTCCCGGCATTGCGACGAGCTGGCCAGCCTGTGCACGCGAGCACTGGTTATCGCGCGCGGCCAGTTGGTGGCTGACACGCCGCTGCCCGAGTTTCAGCGCAAATCCCGACACTACCGGGCCGTCACCCTGGCCGCAGAAACCCCGCTGGATTTACTCGCACTGGCCGTCTTACCCGGCGTCGCCGGCATAGAAGAAGACCGGCATACACCCGGCACCGTGACCGTTCTGGCCCTGCCCGGTCACAGCATCTATCCCCATATCAACGCACTTATCGCCCATCGCGGCTGGAACATCACGTCATTGAAACTGGAAACAGGGCGCCTGAACGAAGTCGTTCGCCATTTGAGTCATGAGGTATCTCTTTGAAACTGCTGCCGGTGATTTTCAAGCGTCAACTCGTCAGCTATGCCCGTACGCCAGGCACGTACCTGAGTGTTGCTGCGTTTGTACTGCTGTGCGCGGCACTGGGGCTGAATACGAGCCCATGGCTCGAAGAAGGCGGTGCTGATTTACAGGTGTTTTTCCAGTTACACCCTTGGCTCTACCTGCTGCTGATTCCAAGCTTGTCAACGCAGCTGTGGTCGGACGAACATAACCCTGGCATGCGCAACATGATGAAAACGCTGCCCATCACGACCGTCGAACGGGTGTTGGGAAAATTTCTGGCCGCATGGGTCGTGTGTGGCATTGCCTTGGCCCTGACCTTCCCTTTGGTGGTTGTCGCCAACTACCTGGGCGCTGCGGACAACGCCGTTATCACCTCGCAATTTCTGGCGAGCGGGTTGCTCGCGGGAAGTTATCTATCGGTGGGATGCTTTATCTGCGCACTGACTCATCGGCGCATCGTTATTTTCCTACTTTCGCTCGGTTTGCTGCTTACAGTCAGCATGCTTTCTTCGGCACTGGATGCCCTTGAGCACCAGGCGCCTATTTGGGTGGTAGACAGTCTGATCGCGCTTGACCCGATCTTACGCTTCGGCACTCTCGACAACGGCAAACTGACACTCCATGACAGCCTGTACTTCGTCAGCATGATCCTTGCCTTTCTTGCGGCAACAGCAGTCACACTCAATTACAAAACCCGTTGAGAAGGAAAGCACCGCATGCGATCCGCTATTCGCACGGGTATGACACTTACGGTCATATCATTACTCTTTCTGGCCTTTAATCTGGTCTGGGTAAACAACCTTCCCGATATCCGTTGGGACTTTTCACAACACAAAATCCATACGTTGTCGCCGCAGGCCCGGCAACTGCTCGCCTCACTTGAGGAACCACTGGATTTGTATTACTTCAACTCACGCCATGACCCGCGAAAAAGCCAAGCGTTGAAACGCTATGGCGAACGGGTGGGAGACCTGCTTGAGGAGTTCGAAAAAGCCGCCAGGGGCAGGATTAGCTTGCACGTTATTGATCCGGGGCCTTATTCAGAAGAGGCCTATAAAGCGGGCCTGTTCGGGCTGGACGACACACACGGGTTTCTCGGTCTGATAGGTGTGCGTGCAGGCCAGGCTGCACAACGTATCGACGCATTCAGCCTGGATGACGAACCGATGCTCGAATATGAAATAAGCCACTTGATCTACACACTGGGGCACCCAGCGCCACCCGTTATTGGCGTGCTGACAGGGTTGGCGTTGAACGAGTCCGGCGGGCTGTTACTGGCGAAAATGCATCAGCACTTCACCCTCGAAAGCCTGGAAGCGAACATTCCCCAAGTGCCTGAATCGATCGGGACGCTGATGGTCGTCCACCCGCGCGCACTGCCAGAGCGAACCCTGTACGCGATCGAACAGTTTGTCCTCAGGGGCGGAAAACTGCTGATCTTTCTCGACCCACTGAGCGAGAGCATGTCAGACGCCGCGCCGGCAAATCCCATGCTGGACGGCCTGCTTGCCGCATGGGGCGTACAGATGCCGGCGGGCAAGCTGCTGGTGGATAATCTCTATGCCTCGTCGGCGTCCCCCGGCGCTGGCAAGCCGACCGTCTTCCATCCGGCCAGGTTGAGCCTGCCGCGCCAGGCGATGACGGCGGACGACGTCAGCGCGTGGAAACTGGATACGGTGATTGTCTCGAGCAGTGGCGCACTTTCTCGCATCAGGAAAAGCCGCACGCTGCTCACCCCGCTGCTGCAAAGCTCCACGCAGTCTGCGCTATTGGACGCTGCGCGCTTTGCATCAACCACCGCACTCGACTCACTGATCGAACAACCGTCTGCTGTCGGCCAACGCCAGGTGATAGCGGCTCGCCTCGGCGGCCCCGCCTATTCCGCATTTCCAGACGGTGTCGACGGGCAGTCTGCTGGTTTGCAAAAGGCCGCAGACATTCAGGTGGTGGTGGTCGCCGACACTGATTTACTCATGGACTCTGTCATCAGCTCTGCCGCCAACAGCAACGTTACGTTTATCTTGAATACCTTGGATAACCTGGCGGCTCCTGACGTTCTCGCGAGCATTCGACCCCGTGCAACGGCCAGCCAATCGCCCAACCCGCTTTCAGACATGCGCGAAGTCGCTGCACAGGCCTACGCCCAAAAGGCGGGGGAACTTGAACGACGGCTTGAGCGAACCGAGCACGAATGGCAACGCCTGAAACCGCCAGACACCGGCTTCGGCACCCAAGCGGTGAATACCAATGCCCAGCTGCAGGCACTGAACAAGGAACGCCTGCGACTGCCCATGGAGTTACAGGCGCTCAAGGTCGAGGCGTACGCATCGGTGCAGCAAGTGGAGCTAACTCTGAAACTGCTGCTGATCAGCGCCGTACCGCTGCTGTTGTGCCTTATCGCGTGGATGGTGTCGCTTTACAACCGGCGACGTCGATCGGCCGTGACCGCCATCCAGCTCTAAGCCTTCAACGACGAGCGATCAGTCCCTGGCGGGCAATGCGCGTCAGCTGACGGATGACTTCATCGGCATCAGCGGCGCTAGGCGCCTGAATTACCGCAAGGTCGAAACTGTTGGTGGCAAAGCGGGCCAGGGAGTCGCCATCTTCCACAAACTGGATCAGGAACGCCGTAGGCCGCCCGGTGCGACGCGGCCAGCCATCGAGGTAACGCAGCAGCGTAGGCTGGTGCTTGCCACCCAGGAGGATTTTCGGATTGCGCTGAGTCAGGTCCGCGGTGATCGGGGCCAGGCGTATGAGGGGGCGAAGTGCATTCATCGTGTCGTGTCTCTGCCTCAAAAGTCTGCGGGCAGGTGAGAGGCAACACCGAACCAGCGCTTTAGCGGTATTTCGAAGCCTGACTCTCGATGAGTGCATGCTTCTGTCGGGCTGTATCGAGCCCAGTGGCGCCCCGCAATTAGCTGTTTAAATCGGCGCATGAGCAGCATCCTAGAGAAGCCGGTGGGGCAGTGTCAAGAATCCCGAGCAACGAAAAAGCCCGCACAGGGCGGGCTTTTTCCGGGTTTTATCTGGGTATCAGCGGGCTATGGCGCGGTCGGCAGACAGTTTGCCCGCCCCTTCCAGCAGCACCGCCAAAGCGCCGCCGAGCAAGGCAAGGGCAAACTCATAACCGTTGTTGGCCATGAACAGACCGTTATGAATATGCACCGAGAAGATTGCCACCAGCGACAGGAAGGTCAGGCCCAAGGCCGCCGGGCGCGCCAGCAAACCGATGATCAATGCCAGGCCGGCGAAGAATTCCGTGCCGCCCGACAGCACCGCCATCAAGGTGCCGGGAGTCAGCCCAAGGCTTTCCATATACTGCGCAGTGCCCGCCAGGCCGTAGCCACCAAACCAGCCAAAGAGTTTTTGCGAACCATGGGCAGCGAAGATGATGCCAACAAAAATTCGCAGGATGGTCAGGCCATAACCAGCGCGAGTAGACAGGATACGGTTGATCAATGGGCTCATGGTGCTAATCCTTTTCCAGGTAGGGGGTGGTTGGCCGCTATATTAATCGGATAAGGCAATCATAAAAGCGCAAAAATCGCCTAATAATCATCTATAAATCCGATCATTTGCGTGAAGCAAGTTTTGGCACTGTCGGCTCCAGAGACTCTCGCTCTCGATCAAACGCCAGGTAGTACTTGTTCACGCTATTAACATAGCTGACGCCAGCCATGCCCACTTGCTCCATGGCAATACGCTCGACCTGGAAAAACCATTGATTGGGGTTCAGACCGCGGCGCCGAGCCTCGGCCCGCATGCCCTGCACCCGCTCCGGCCCCATGTTGTAAGCCGCCAGCACGAAGGCCATACGCTCGCGCTCGTTAAGCTTGGGGCTGGCGAAGAACTTGCGACGGATCATCGCCAGATACCGGGCGCCTGCTTGCACATTACTGTCCAGACTCTCGATATTGTTAACGCCCACCCGCTGCGCCGCCGAAGGTGTGATCTGCATCAGCCCGGTCGGGCCGCCACTGTTGCGCGCGCCGGGGTCCAGGGCCGACTCCTTGAACGCCAGCGCCGCCAGGTTCAACCAGTCCATGCCCTGCTCGCGGGCATGCTTTTGCAGGACCGGGCGCAGTTTTTCCAAGCGCTGGCGGTCAGCCCGAGCCAATGGATTGCGCACCTGATACAGGCGTCGGTAGATACGCTGGAACGCCACGTCCTGATCGGAAGGGGTTCGGTAGGTCTTGAGGAAACGGTCAATACTGGCCCGCAGCATTGAGGCATCCTGGCGAACAAACCAGTACTCATCGCCCGGCTCGCTGATAGCCACTTGCCGATCAAAGCGCAACTTGGGCAGGATTTTCGACCAACGTTCGGCAATGGGTTTCTCGACGATGGTGAGATGGAAAATCCCGGCCTGGACCATCTCCAATACATCTTCCACCGCCAAGGTCGGATCGACCCATTCCACCTTCACCGGCGGTCGCTTGTGCAGGGCCAGTTGCTGGTTGACCTGATTGATCGCATCCGCCGCTGCACTGCCGGTCGTCAGGGCCAGCGTGCGCCCGGACAACTGCTCCAGCTTGGTAAAGCGTCGCTCGCCCTTCACGCCAACCAGCCACAACGGTACATCACTGGCAATGGGGTCGCTGGTGCTGATCTTGTGCGCAGCCTTCACATCAAGCAATTCACCGGGAGCCACCAGGTCGCCTTCACCCCGGGCCAACGCGCCAAGCAGTTGGTCCTTGGCTTTTGGAATAATTTTGAGAGTGATTTCTTCCCCGTCACGGGCGTGGCCGTTCAGGTATTGCTCGAAGGCGCGCAGGCGATGGTATTCAACACCGATGGCCTGGCCCTGGACCTCACCGGAACTGTTACGGCTCTGATTGACCAGCACACGCAGCGTGCGACTGGAGCGAATCTGCGCCAGGTCGCGTACCTTGCCGGGCTTGGTCACTTCCAGCGGCCCATCCAGACGTGCGACCGCCGCCATGGGCAGCAGTAACGTCAGGCACAACATAAGCAACGCCGAGGGTCGGATCATCCGCTCTCCGGAAAGAATACTGGCCAGCACCCTCGCGAAAGGCGAAGGGCTGGAGGTCAGAAACAGAGCGCTTTATGCGCTGGCAAGGCGCGCAACGGTGGCATGGAGGACGGCGTACGACCGACCACAATGTCACTTGCGACGTTCAAAGACAGCTATAACTCGTTGTAGTTCTTCGTTTTTCTTATAAATCTACAGCTCTGATATGCTTTCCGGCCGCAGGCGGAGATAGCACCATGCAACTCATTGATATCGGCGTCAACCTGACCAACCCCAGTTTCGACGAGAGGCACCAGGCCGTTCTCGACCGTGCCTATGCCGCCGGCGTGCAGCAATTGGTGCTCACCGGCACCAGTATCGAGGGCAGCGAGCAGGCGTTGGAACTCTGCATAAAACTCGATGAAAGCGGCCAGCGCCTGTTCAGCACCGCCGGCATTCATCCCCACTGCGCCAGCGATTGGAACGGCGACAGCGCGCGGCAATTGCGGGGTGTGCTCAGCGAAAGCCGCGTGCGTGCAGTGGGCGAATGTGGGTTGGATTTCAACCGCGATTTTTCCCCGCGCCCACAACAGGAAAAAGTCCTCGAAGAACACCTGGCACTCGCCGTCGAGTTGAAACTGCCAGTGTTTCTTCACGAGCGCGACGCCAACCAGCGCTTGCTGGAGATCCTCAAGGATTACCGCGACCACCTGAGCGCTGCGGTGGTGCATTGCTTCACCGGCGAACAATCGGCGCTGTTCAGCTACCTCGACCTCGACTTGCATATCGGCATCACCGGCTGGATCTGCGACGAGCGCCGTGGGACGCATCTGCACCCGCTGGTCAGGGAAATCCCACGTGGCCGTCTGATGCTGGAAAGCGACGCGCCCTACCTGCTGCCGCGCACGTTGCGACCCAAGCCGAAAAACGGCCGCAATGAACCGGCCTACCTGCCAGAAGTGCTGCGCGAAGTCGCCCTGCACCGCAACGAAACCCTGGAAGACTTGGCTGCACACAGCACCGCCTGTTCGCGCGCATTTTTTGGTTTGCCTGAAGTGGATTAATGCGGCGCATTGACCCATGTCAAAACCGGCTTCCTGAGTAGCGGCACAATAATGGCACCTTGCCAATGCTGTTTCCGCTATCAGAGAAAACCTTCCATGGGTGCCTGGCTTAGCAATATCTCGCTGAAATACAAGTTCTGGGCCGTCAACGCGGTCGCCTTCATCACCACCTTGTTGCTCGTGCTCTACGCCGTGCAACTCGAGCAACAGGCGCGCAACGATGCCTCCCAGGCTACGGCACAGGCGCAGGCGCGGTTGTTGAGTGCCTGGCCCGCCGACAAGCCATTGCCCAAGGGCGAGCATTGGCTGACGTTTACCCGTGGACAAGTCCCACAGCTGGCCAATCAGGCTCTGTCAGCCCTGGGCAATGCCAGCGGTTGGGTCGAGCTTAATCACATGCCGTTGTTCGGTGAAAAACCGCTGATCGGCGCCGAGGTGATCGCGCGTGCCGACGGCCAGCAGGTCGCCGTGCTGGCCTACGGACGCAGCCTGAGCCAAGTGTTCGGCGAACGCTTCGCCAACTACGCGGTGGCGGTGTTGATTCTGATGCTGGCGATGCTCGGCGCCTCGCAACTGCTGATCCGCTTTCTGCTCAGCCAACTCAACACCCTCAAGGACGTGATGCTGCACGTCGAGAAAACCGGCGACCTGTCGGCCCGCGTACCCCTGGCCTGCAAGGACGAAGTCGGCCAGATGGCCAGCGCCTTCAACGCCATGCAAGCCGGCTACCAGCGGGTGGTCAGCACCGTGGCACGCACCGCGCAGCAATTGGATGATGGCGCCGCGCGCCTGGCCAGCAGTATGAACGAGGTGCAGCACGGCATGCTCGGCCAGCAAAGCGAAACCGATCAGGCCGCCACCGCGATCAATGAGATGACCGCCACCGTCTACCACATCGCCCAGCACGCCGGCGCCACTCGCGACCTGTCCCAAACCGCCGACACCCTCGCCGGCAGCGGCCAGGAAGTGGTCAGCCGGGTACAGCGTTCGATTGCCGGGCTTTCCACCGGCGTGCAACAGACTGCCGAGATGATTCAGAAGCTTGCCGAGGACAGCCAGAAAATCAACGGCGTGGTCGGCGTAATCCACAGCATCGCCGAACAGACCAACCTGCTCGCCCTCAACGCCGCCATCGAAGCCGCCCGCGCCGGCGAAATGGGCCGTGGTTTCGCCGTGGTCGCCGACGAAGTGCGCAACCTGGCCAAACGCGTGCAAAGCTCCACCGACGAAATCACTCGCATGGTCTCGGCGCTGCAGGCCGGCACCCGCGATGCGGTGGACTTCATGCAGGAAAGCTCGTTCAAGGCCGACGACTGCGTACAGCAAGCCCAGGAAGCCGGCGCGGCCCTCGCCGACATCACCGGCGCCGTGGCGCAGATGCGCGAAAGCAACACCCAGATCGCCGTGGCGGCCGAACAGCAAAGCCATGTCGCCGAAGAGATGAACCGCGCCGTGGTGAGCATTCGCGATGTGACCGAAAACACGGTGCAGCAGACCGTGGATTCAGCGACCACCAGCAATGAGCTGGCGACGCTGGCCGGGGAGTTGAGCAAAGCGATTGGGCAGTTGAAGCTATAGGACTTTTTAACCTGTAATCCGACTCCTACGATCGCCCTTGCGTTTACCCGAAATTTTGCCGAAACCTCCTAGCCTCCCCGGCGAATAGCGCCGACATATTTACCTGACGAACCTCTTCAAAGTCTCTCGCCTGACTATTCAGTGCGAGGGACCGCCGATGTATTTCTCAATGACTACCTGGGCTGAAAGGGCTGCCTTTTGAACCCGGCTATTGGCCGGCTGGCCTTGAGGCCCATGGACGTTAAATTGATAAACCCCGAAAAGGCAGCATACCCGGGGCGAAGGAACACTATCCATTTAGGAAGCAAAAATGAAGTATTGGAATGAATTAGACGGAAGTATATTTTTCGGAAAGATTTTTAGCCAACCGATAGCAATTGACAGGGTTGCTCTTTTCTCCATGAGGATTGATAACGACCAACCCTGTGTCGGCCTAGGGTTTGACATACCAGAATTTCCGGACCAGTTGCCGGAAAAGTGGAAGAACAAAGGATATAACACCTGCAGGACAGGATTAACTTGTCATAACATTAAAGAATTAAAAGTACAAAACATACCCGCCCACGAGGTATTCAAGGTGGAAATAAAAAAACACAATGACCATTTCGAGTTTCGCGCAACCAGCGAAAATGCCTCAATAGAATTCAAAGCCAGATTCATTTCACTTAGCGACCCTAATGTATACATAAACGGCCCAGATGACTACTATTTTAAATAACTAAAAAACCATGGAACCAAAACTAAAACTTATATATTTACCCATTTAAGGCTGGGAAACCAGGGTACTCATCTCCATTTAAGTACCATTGGAAAGACGCGCACAGGAAAACTACCGGGTGCGAATGACCACCATAATTCTGAGATTGAAAAATAAAGTTTGGAATCATTTCGATAGAAGTATTTTTAACAAGGTATTCTCCATACCGATTGCAACAGGAGAGATAGTCTTATTCTCTATAGATAGAGATAACGATAGACCTCATATAACTCTAGCATTGATATAGCTGAAATCCAGACAGACCAACCGACAATGGAACCTCGAAGGTTTCAACACGTGTCGCATTGATCTTAGCTATGGGGGACTTGGTGACATCACCATAAAGAATACCCCCCACATTCGACACGTTGAAAATAACAATGTGAAAGTATGAGGAGTCGTTGATTGAATTCAAAACGTGATATCCGTCTCTCTGCGGGGCCTCCGTCTACATAAATGCCCCTGATTCCGCCTGTTATTAAAGGGTGACACCAACATCAAAGCTATGAGGCCGATAGCCAGCCCCAATTCGCCACCCCGCCCTCCCCTACATAAACTCTGTCCAAGCTACTTCAACGGACAGAGGATTCACCATCATGGGCAAACGTCATCCTAACTTCCCCGCCTGGCAATGGCGCATTCACCCAGAAACCCATCAGCACCCGACCAACCTGGGGCTGCAATTAATTGCCGTACCCCTGCTGATCATCGGTTTTCTGTTGATGGCATCCGGCGTGTTCAGCCTGAGCCTGGCCAGTTTTGCCGTCGGCGTGATCGGCGTGTTGGCAGGCGTGGCGCTTCAGCGCCACGGTCGCAGACTGGAAGCGCAAGGCAGCCAGCGATTCTGAGGTTCAGGCGAAGACCACCACGGTCTGGCGGCTGATGGCGATCAACTCGCCTGTCGGGCTCCAGAGTGCGGCCGCGGCATGCCCGTAGCCGTCGCGGGCATATTCGATGTTGACGTGGTACTGGCACCAGTCGAGGGTGCTCAGGTCTTGCAGCGGCTGGATAAATTCAATGGTCCAGGTCAGCGTGCTGCCCGGCGCCGGCTGGGTCAGGTGCGGAAGCAAGGCCGGGGGCCATGCGTCGACCAGGGCGAGGATGTGCGACTCGGTCAGCGGCTCTTCCTTTACATCACCGCGCAGGCGCACCCAACCGCCCATGTCGCGCGATTTGTTACCGGTGAACGGCAACCCACCGACGCTCCAGCGCATGGCCAAGTGGCGCATGAACTCAGGGGTCACGCCCTTGATATAGGGCAGCTCCTGGCATTCATCCCAGTGTTTGAAACTAGGCGGCGCCTCGCTCGCGACATCTATCACTGACTCACGCGGCGCACCAAAGCTGGCCTGCACCAGCGTCGCCACTTCACCGTTCTGCACCACGCGGCCAAGCAACTGGCTGACCGCCTTGCCTTCGCGCAACACTTCGACTTGATAACTGGCCGGCACATCCGGCGCAACGGGGCCGACAAAGGTGATGGCCAAAGAGCGCAGGGGCCGGTCTGCCGGGACTTGGGCGCGCAAGGCTTCATATTGCAACGCAGCCACCAGGCCACCAAAGGTCGCGCGGCCCTGAGCCCATTCGGCGGGGATGGTCACGTCCAACGGGTTGTTACGGGCTGCGTCGAGCAAATCACTAAAGCGCATGGCGACCTCACATCAAGAAAACCGATGGGGCGATGTTAGCCATCGGGCTGACAAGGTACAGCGCTCATTCCGGCCAAAAACCGGACCGACCTAGAAACAATCCGCACTGAGTTTGTCCAGCACCCGATCCGCCTCGCCTTCTGCCTTGCTCATGGTGCGATGCCACATTGGCACGCAGGGTTGCAAATCCGCTTGGTGCCCGGCCTGCGCCAGCCACTGCCAGCAGTCGTGCCAATCGCCCAGAGCGCCTTGGGCTAGCTTGAGGCGCGACATGGCTTTGGCAGGCAGTTTGTCCAGTTCGGGGTAGGTCTCGGCGGCGTAACGCACCCGCTTGATCAGCAACCGCAGGCGGTGGCGATCATGGGTCGGGTCTTTGAGGGCATCACCGAGTTTGTGCCATTGCTTGCCCAAGCGCTTCTCGATGCGCGGGCGCAGGCCCTTGAGCAGTTTCTGGTGCTGCGAAGCCCGGATAAAGCGTGGGAACGCATCGAGAATCTGCAGCAAGTGCGCCACTTCCGGGCTCTGCGCCACATGGCGATAGGCGTCGGGTTGCAGGCGCAGGCGCCGTTCAGCGGCCTGGTGATAGCCGTGCTGATGCAGGTACGCCGCCAGGACCTCGCGGTCGCGTAGCGGCGTAGTCATCTGGCCGACTGTGCTGGCGGCCAATTCGAGTTGTTCGACTCCCGGCAACCCGCGCAGCGGGCGCAACAAACTGCGCAGGCGCCGCACGGTGGTGCGCAGGTCATGCAGGGCTTCATCGTCGGTGACGGCGGCGAGGCGAGCCTGGCAGCTCAGTAACCCTACTTCCAGGCCAATGACCTGAGCGACTAACTGATCGACCAAAGCTGACATGCCTTCCTCCCTTGACGATGAACATCCTGGTTGCCGCTAGGACTTAACGTCCGGCGCGCGACTCACGAATATAGAACCGCGCCTTTTCGGCCTTGTTGGAGCAGCCTTCAAACGCTTCGAATTGCTGCTGGGTCTTGGCGCCAGTCAACAAGGACAATGCCTTGGAGTAGCTCACGGTGCCGGCAAAACCTTCAGCCTTGGCCAGGTCCAGTTCATGCCACGCGGCATCCAGTTGCGTGCCACAGCTGTCGCGGTATGCGGTTTTCCCGGCACAGCCGGCCAGGGCCAACACAATCACAGGCACACACATCCAGGCTTTCATCGATGACACCTCAAATAAAGAAAAACAGTCGTAGGGTGTAGACGTTGCCTACAAGGAAAAGTGCCTTGTCCGCAGCCTGAAATCAGAGCGCCTATCGTCAGAGCATACCCGAGCACTGCGCTTATCCTGGAAAAATATTACAGCCCCCCGGCGAAGATTGAAGCTTGCCCCTCAATGGGTGCATTGTGGGCACCTGCCTTGGGAAGGACATGGACCATGAAGAAGCGTGTTGCCTTGGTGCTGGGCTCCGGTGGAGCCCGCGGTTATGCCCATATCGGCGTGATCGAGGAGATCGAACGGCGCGGCTACGACATTGCCTGTATCGCCGGCTGCTCCATGGGCGCCGTGGTGGGTGGAATCTATGCGGCCGGCAAGCTTGACGAGTACCGCAACTGGATCGAAAGCCTCGACTACCTCGATGTACTGCGCCTGGTCGACGTAAGCTTTCGCCTGGGTGCGATTCGTGGCGAAAAAGTCTTCGGCCAGATCCGCAAGATTGTCGGCGAGATCAATATCGAAGAACTGCGCATTCCCTACACCGCCGTAGCGACAGACCTGACCAACCAACAGGAAATCTGGTTTCAGGAAGGTTGCCTGCACCAGGCCATGCGCGCCTCCGCGGCGATTCCAAGCCTGTTCACGCCCGTGATGCAGGGCAACCGAATGCTGGTGGACGGCGGTCTGCTCAACCCGCTGCCGATCGTGCCGGTGGTGTCGAGCCACTGCGACTTGATCATCGCGGTCAACCTCAACGCCACCAACCAAAAACATTACCAACTGCCCGTGATCCAGCGTCCACCGGCGTTCAAAAGTCGTTTCAACAGCTTGGCCAAGTCATTGGGTTCACACCTGCCGTTTCGCCGCAAACAAGCCGAACAGTTGATGAAGCTTGAGCAGGAGGCTTTGCACGCCCAGACAGCGGAGATCAACCCATGGCTGGAATCGGCCGAACCCGAATCCCAGCAACCTGCGGCTGCACCGGAGAAGGCCGGGGCGCCAAAGTCAGCAACCGGTTCGTTCATCATCGACAACGTCGGGCCGGCGTCGCTGCTGGACCTGATCAACCAGAGTTTCGAGGTGATGCAGACATCGCTGGCGCAGTACAAGATCGCCGGTTACCCGCCGGACGTGCTGATCAACGTGCCGAAGCGTGTGTGTCGGTTTTTCGAGTTCTACAAGGCGCCGGAGTTGATCGCTTTGGGGCGGGAGATTGCCAGGGATACGCTGGACAAATATGAGAGTGAGCAGAGTTGAAATGTGTGCTGTGGCTGATGGCCCTATCGCGGGCAAGCCCGCTCCCACATTGTGATCTGTGAACACATTCAATGGTGGGAGCTGGCTTGCCTGCGATAAGGCCTGCGCGGACGCCGCGAAACTCAGGCATTCAACAACCGATACCCCACCCCCGCCTCAGTCACGATAAACCGTGGCTGAGTCGGGTCATCCGCCAACTTCTGGCGCAAATGCCCTACCACAATGCGCAGGTAGTGACTGTCTTCAGTGTGGGTCGGCCCCCAGATATCCTTGAGCAATTGTTGCTGGGTGATTACCCGCCCCGGATGCCGCGCCAGTTGCGCCAGCACCGCGTACTCCTTGCGGGTCAGCGCCACTTCGGCACCGTCCAGTAGCACGCGGCGATAGGCCAGGTCCACCGTCAGCGGGCCAAAACTCAAGGCCGCTTCCTGAGCCTCCCCCGCCGGTGCCTGGCGCAGCAGCGCGCGAACGCGGGCGAGAAACTCCTGGATACCAAAAGGCTTGGTCACGTAATCATTCGCGCCGCCATCCAGCGCTTCAACCTTCTGCACTTCACTGGCGCGCACCGACAGCACCAGCACCGGCACCGTCGACCACTCGCGAAACTCGCGCAGCACTTGTTGGCCGTCCATGTCAGGCAGGCCGAGGTCGAGCACCAGCAAATCCGGTTTGCTCAACGCCGCTTGGGCCAGGCCCTCGTTGCCGGTGCCGGCCTCGATCACCTTGTAGCCCTGGGAGGCCAGGCTGATGCGCAGGAATTTGCGAATCTGCGGTTCGTCATCAATGACTAAAATCGTCGCGGTCTGGCTCATGGTGTCCAATCAAAATCCGTGAAAAAAAGAGGGTAGCTCAAGCCTCGCGTTCCAGGCCAGGCTGAGTCGGCAACGGCAGGAACAAGGTGATGCACGTGCCCCGCCCTTCAATGCCCTCGGCGACGCTGATACGCCCACCGTGTGCGCCGACCATGCCCTGGCAAATCGCCAGGCCCAGGCCCGTGCCCTGCCCGCCGCGATCACCGCGGGCGGCGGTGTAGAACATATCGAAAATCTTCGCGCGCTCGTCTTCGGGAATCCCCGGCCCTTCATCGGCTACCGCAAAAAACAATTGGTCATCCGCCACGCCCGCGCTCACCTCCAAACGGCCTTGGGCGGGTGAGAAACGCGCGGCGTTTTCCAGCACGTTGACCAGCGCTTGTTCGATCAAGGCGGCGTGCACATACAGCAACGGCAGCTCGGCCGGCACGTCAGTCTTGACCTGCAGCGGCGCCAGCACCGCGCGCAAACGGCCAAGGGCGCTGCCGACGATATCGCCGGGCGAAACCCAATCACGCGCCAGTTTCAGCGCACCGTGGCCCAGGCGTGTCATGTCCAGCAAATTCTGGATATAGCGGTCCAGGCGCTCGGCTTCATCGCGGGTGCCCTCAAGCAATTCACGGCGATCCTCCAAAGGAATCGCCTCGCCGAGCGCCAACAGGCTGTCGATGCTGCCGCGCATCGACGTCAACGGCGTACGCAGGTCGTGGGATACAGAGGCCAGCAAGGCGCTGCGCAGTTGCTCGGTTTCGCCGTGCAGACGTGCCGATTCCAGCTCCTGCGCCAGTTGCGCCCGCGCCAACGCCTGGGCCAGCGGCTGGCTCAATGCGGTGAGCAGGCGACGACGCTGCCCGCTCAGCTCCAGGCCCGGTTTGGGGCTCACGCCAAGCAAGCCCAGCGGCCCCTCCTCGCCCGACAGCGGCCACCACCACCAGCGCCCGAACGGCAACGTGCCGGTGCCCATGCCGGCCGGTTGATCGTGCTGCCAGGCCCAATCGGCGGCGGCGCGTTCGGATTCGGTGAGGTTCAGCGCGGAACCGGTCTCGACCTGCCAGTCGCCATGCGCGTCCCGGTTGACCAGGCAAAGCTCCATATCGCTCCAGCCTTCCAGATGATGGGCCGCCGCACTGATCACCGCCTGGCGATCGGTGGCGGCGGTGAGTTTGCGCGACAGGTCGAGCAGTTCGCTGGTCTCTTCCTGAGTATCGCGCAAGGCCTGCAGCTGCCGACGCTGACGTGCGGCCAGGTTGCCGGTCAACGCCGCCATCAGCAGAAAGAACAGCAGGGTCAACACGTCCTCCTCGCGCTGGATGGCGAAGGAGAAGTTCGGCGGGATAAACAGAAAATCGTAGGTCAGAAACGACAGCGCCGCACACACCAGCGACGGCCCCAGGCTGCTGCGCACGCCCACCAGCAATACCGCCGCGAGAAACACCAGCGAGATGTTCGGCAGCGGCAACACGCTGGCCACCGCCCAGGCCAACGCCGCCGCCACGATCGTCGCAACGACTGCCAGGCCATAATCGAACCACACCAACCCGCGCACATCCGGCAGTCGCGGCGGTGCGGGCATGTCGTCGCTGTCGAGCACGTTGATTTCCAGACCGCGCGCGTTGCGCAGCAAGCGCGCCGCCAACCCACCGCCGAACAACCGACGCCGCCAACGCATGCGCGACTGCCCGACCAGCAGCAGGCTCGCGCGGCGTTCGGCGGCATGCTGGATCAGCGTCTTCGCCACCTCGCCCGCGCGCAACAACACCACTTCGCCGCCGAGGCGCTCGGCCAGTTGCTGGGCGTTTTGCAGGCGCAGGCGCGCTTGCTCATCGCGCGCGCGGCCGTTGTCGATATGCACCAGGCTCCAGGGCAAATGTCGGCGTTGAGCGACGCGGCTGGCGTGACGCACCAGGCGTTCGGCCTGCGCATCGCCATCCACGCCCACCAGCAAGCGGCCGCGCACCGCCGGCGCAGCCTGGCCCAGTTGCCGATAGCCTTGGGCCAAGTCGTCATCGACGTGGGCGGCGGCGGTCTGCATCGCCAGCTCGCGCAGGGCCATCAGGTTGGTCTGGGTAAAAAACGCGTCGATGGCCGCACGGGCCTGCTCCGGCACGTACACCTTGCCGTCGCGCAGACGCTCCAACAGCTCGCGCGATGGCAGGTCGATCAGCAGCAACTCGTCTGCCTCTTGCAGCACCCAGTCCGGCAGGGTTTCGCGCACTTGCACGCCGGTGATCCCGCGCACTTGGTCGTTGAGGCTTTCCAGGTGCTGGACGTTGACCGTGGTGAACACGTTGATGCCGGCGGCGAGCAGTTCCTGAATGTCCTGCCAGCGTTTTTCATGCCGGCTGCCGGGGGCGTTGCTGTGGGCCAGTTCGTCGACCAGCACCAGCTTGGGCTTGGCGGCGAGCAGGCCATCCAGGTCCATTTCTTCGAGCATCACGCCGCGGTATTCGGTACGCACCAACGGTTGCTGCGGCAAGCCGCTGAGCAAGGCCTCGGTCTCGGCGCGGCCGTGGGTTTCGACCACCCCGGCGATCAGCCGCACGCCCTGGCGCAGCTGGGTATGGGCGGCCTGGAGCATGGCGTAGGTCTTGCCCACGCCCGGCGCAGCGCCGAGAAAGACTTTGAGCCGGCCACGGCCGTCCCGGGGCAGATCGGCTAAGAGGGCGTCGGCGCGGCCGGAGTCGCTCATGCTTTGCGGTTCCTTCAGGTGTTTATCTGGAGTCCTTCAGGCCGCCATCGCGGGCAAGCCCGCTGCCACAGTAGGAATGTATTCCCCTGTGGGAGCCGGGCTTGCCCGCGATGACGGCACCACTACTTACAACTTTTCCAGCGCCATGTTCAGCGCCAACACATTCACCACCGGCGGCCCCACCAACGGGCTTTCGATGTGCTCATCCAGCAAGCGCTGCAGGGTTGCCACCGGCACATTTCGTGCGGCTGCCACCCGCGCCAGTTGATAGGCAATCGCCGGTGGAGGCAAGTGTGGATCAAGACCGCTGCCAGAGGTAGTCAGCGATGCCAACGGCACCGGCCCCTGGCCTGGCACTAGTTGTTTATTGGCATCATCGAAAACCCGCGTTGCCAACGCCGGGTTGCTTGGGCCCAGGTTACTCGCGCTGCTGGAAACCGTCGCAAATGCGCCGGCCGACGGGCGCGGATGGAACCACTGATCACCGGTAAAATCCTGGGCGATCAGGCTGGAACCGCGCACTTTGCCGTCGGCATCGCGCACCAGGCTGCCGTTGGCCTGGTCAGGAAAAGCAACTTGCGCGACACCGGTCACCACCAATGGGTAGGCGACGCCGGTGATCAGGGTCATGAGTACCAGCAGGCTCAAGGCCGGGCGGATCATGGTGGACATTTCAGATTCCTCACGTGAGTCATTGCAGCCTGTGGGCGCCGACGTGGCGCCCCCAGGAATCGGGTCAAACCAGGTGCAGCGCGGTCAGCAGCATGTCGATCGCCTTGATGCCCACGAACGGCACCACAATCCCGCCCAGCCCATAGATCAGCAGGTTGCGACGCAGCAACGCCGCCGCACTCGCCGCCTGCACGCGCACACCGCGCAGCGCCAGCGGGATCAGCACCACAATGATCAACGCGTTAAACACAATGGCCGAGAGAATCGCGCTCTGCGGGCTCTGCAAATGCATCACGTTGAGCACGCCCAATTGCGGGTAGATCGAGGCGAACAGTGCCGGCAGGATCGCGAAGTACTTGGCCACGTCGTTGGCGATGGAAAACGTGGTCAGCGCGCCGCGCGTCACCAGCAGTTCCTTGCCGATCTGCACCACGTCCAGCAGCTTGGTCGGGTCGCTGTCGAGGTCGACCATGTTGGCCGCCTCGCGCGCCGCCTGGGTACCGTCGTTCATCGCCATGCCGACGTCGGCCTGGGCCAGTGCCGGGGCGTCGTTGGCGCCGTCACCACACATGGCAACCAGACGACCGTCGTTCTGTTCGTGGCGAATGCGCGCGAGTTTTTTCTCTGGCGTGGCTTCGGCCAGCACATCGTCCACGCCGGCTTCGGCAGCAATCGCCGCAGCGGTCAGCGGGTTATCGCCCGTCACCATCACGGTGCGAATCCCCAGTTTGCGCAGCTCGGCAAACCGTTCGCGGATGCCAGGCTTGACCACGTCCTTGAGGTGGATCGCACCGAGCAATTTGCCGTCGGCGCATACCAGCAAAGGTGTGCCGCCGCTTTGGGCGATCTTGTCGATTTCCCGCGAGAGTGCCGGTTGCAGGTCGCGGCGTTGTTGGCCGATAAACGCCAGCAGCGAATCCACCGCGCCCTTGCGGAACACACGGCCTTCGTAATCGACACCGGACAAACGCGTTTCAGCACTGAAGGGCACCGAGGTCAGTTGGTCCAGGGTCGGCTCAGCCTGCGGGTGCAAGGCGCGCAGGTATTCGACGATGGATTTGCCCTCTGCGGTGTCGTCCGCCAGCGATGCCAGCAGCGCACCCTCGGCCAAATCCCGACCACTGACGCCAGGCGCGGCGATCACTGCCGCGCAGCGACGGTTACCAAAGGTGATGGTGCCGGTTTTATCCAGCAGCAACACATGCACGTCACCCGCCGCTTCCACCGCGCGCCCGGATTTGGCGATCACATTGAGGCGTACCAGACGGTCCATGCCGGCGATACCGATGGCCGACAACAGGCCGCCGATGGTCGTAGGAATCAGCGTCACCAACAGTGCGACCAGGAACACCAGCGGCAAGCTGCCATTGGCGAAGTGCGCGAACGGCTGCAGGGTGACCACCACCAGCAGGAAGATCAGGGTCAGGCCGATCAGCAGGATATCCAGCGCGACTTCGTTGGGGGTTTTCTGGCGTTTGGCGCCTTCCACCAGGGCGATCATGCGGTCCAGCGTGGACTCGCCCGGGTTGACGGTGATGCGGATCAGCAACCAGTCCGACACCAGCCGCGTGTTGCCGGTGACAGCCGAACGGTCGCCGCCGGACTCGCGGATCACTGGCGCGGACTCGCCGGTGATCGCCGCCTCGTTGACCGCCGCAATGCCTTCGATGACCTCACCGTCACCGGGGATCATTTCTCCGGCGGCGACGCGTACGACGTCGCCTTTGCGCAAGCTGGTGGCCGGCACGACCTTGAAGCTGCCGTCGGCCTCCTTGCGACGTGCGCTGAGGCCTTCACTGCCAGCCTTGAGGCTGTCGGCGCGGGCCTTGCCGCGACCTTCGGCCAAGGCTTCGGCGAAGTTGGCGAACAGCACGGTGAACCACAACCACACGGCGATCTGCACGGCGACAAACGTCGGCACGGCGGTGTCGGGCACGAAGCACAACACGGTGGTGAGGATGGCGGTCAGCTCGACCACCAGCATCACCGGCGAACGTTGCAGCTGGCGCGGGTCCAGCTTGACGAACGCCTGGCCCAGCGCCGGGCGCCACAAGGCAGAGATGGCGGTTTTGGCGGGCTCCTGGGTGTGCACCGGGGCCGCATTTTTTGCAGGCATATTCATTTTCATATCCCTCAGAAGCCCATGCTCAGATGTTCAGCGATTGGGCCCAGTGCCAGTGTCGGCAGGAAAGTCAGGCCGCCCACCAGCAAAATGGTCACGGTCAACAGGGTCACGAACAGCGGGCCATGCGTAGGGAAGCTGTTCTGGCCAATCGGAGCGGTCTTTTTCATCGCCAGGCTGCCGGCCAGGGCCAGTACCGGGAGGATGTAACCGAAACGCCCCAGCAACATCGACAGGCTCAACATCAGGTTGTGGAACGCGGTGTTGGCACTGAAACCGCCGAACGCCGAACCGTTGTTGGCACTGGCCGAGGTGTAGGCATACAGCAGCTGACTGAAACCGTGCGGGCCGGGGTTGCTGATGGCACCCGCCGGGCCTGGCAGGCTGGCAGCGATGGCGCCCAGCACCAGCGTGCCGATTGGCATCACCAGCAAGGTCACGACCAGCAATTGCACTTCCTTGGCCTGCAGCTTCTTGCCGAGGTATTCCGGGGTGCGGCCGATCATCAGGCCAGCGAGGAACACTGCGATCAACACGTTGAGCAACATGCCGTACATACCGGCGCCGACGCCGCCGAAGATCACTTCGCCGACCATCATGTTGACCAGTGCCACCATGCCGGTCAGCGGGTTGAGGCTGTCTTGCATGCCATTGACCGAACCGTTGGACGCCGCCGTGGTGGCCACCGACCACAACACTGTGCCGGTGGTGCCGAAGCGCGCCTCTTTGCCTTCCAGCGGTGCGGTTTGTTCAACCGCTGGGTTGTTCAGAGTCGGGTTGGGCTGGTATTCGGCCCACATCGACGTCGCGCCGCCGATCAGGAACAGCGCCAGCATGCAGCCCAGAATCGCGCGGCTCTGACGCAGGTCCTTCACGTAGTGACCGAAGGTGAACACCAACGCCACCGGGATCAGGATGATTGCCGACAGCTCGAACAGGTTGGCCCACGCCGTCGGGTCTTCAAACGGATGCGCCGAGTTGACACCGAAGAACCCGCCGCCGTTGGTGCCCAACTGCTTGATTGCAATCTGGCTGGCCGCCGGGCCGAGTGGGATCACTTGGTCCACGCCCTGCATCGTCACGGCGTTCACGTAGTGCGCGAAGGTTTGCGGCACGCCCTGCCACACCAGGAACAACGCGAACACCAGGCACAACGGCAACAGGCCGTAGAGGGTAGCGCGGGTCATGTCGACCCAGAAGTTACCCAGGGTCTTGGTGGATTTGCGCCCGATACCACGGCACAGCGCGACCAGCACAGCCAGGCCGGTGGCGGCGCTGACGAAGTTCTGCACGGTGAGGCCGATCATCTGGCTGAGGTAGCTCAGGGAGGCTTCACCGCTGTAGTTCTGCCAGTTGGTGTTGGTCATGAAACTGACCGCGGTGTTGAAGGCCAGCGTCCATTCCTGACCCGGCAATTTCTGCGGGTTCAGTGGCAGGTATTCCTGGAACAACAGCACAGCGAACAGCAACACGAAACCGGCCAGATTGAACGCCAACAGCGCCAGCGTGTACTTCTGCCAGCTCTGTTCCTGATGCTCGTCCACGCCGGACAGGCGATAACACGCGCGCTCAACCGGGCCGAGCACCGGCGTGAGCCAGGTGCGCTGGCCTTCCATCACCTTGTAATAGAACCTTCCCAGGAACGGTGCCGGCACCAGCACCACGGCAAAGAAGGCGATGATCAGCCAATAGTCATAACTGTGCATAGCCTGCTCCTAGTTCCGATCCGCGCGTAACAGCGCAACCAGCAGATAAATGAACAGCGCCACGGCCAATAGCAGTGACACCCCGTCCAGAACGCTCATGGAAGTCTCTCCGTTTTGCGGCGATTGCCGCGTGTGAGGCAATTGTCCGCAGGAGTGGCGTAAAGGAACGAGAGCGACGCTGGGGGCCGGGCGTAAAGACGGCGTAAAGAGTGGGTTTATGCGGGGTTTACAGAGGTCGGTGGAGGCTGTTGGGGGCCTCATCGCGGGTAAGCCCGGCTCCCACAGGGGATTGCGGTTACCTGTGGGAGCCGGGCTTGCCCGCGATGACGGCAGCTCAAACGCCCCTGCACTCAACTGGTGCAATGACAGAAGATTTCAAACGCCAAACCGTCTCCTCGACGACAGTTCGGCGTCTTTACGACAATGAATGGCGCACTGGCATGGCCGCTGCAACACCTTGAATCATTCCAAACGGTTCAGGGAGAGCAACACGATGAATACACAACTCAAACCCACCTTGGGCACCCTGCATCTGTGGGGCATTGCCGTCGGCTTGGTGATTTCCGGCGAGTACTTCGGCTGGAGCTACGGCTGGGGCGTCGCCGGTACGTTGGGCTTTCTGGTGACCTCGCTGATGGTCGCCGCCATGTACACCTGCTTTATATTCAGCTTCACCGAACTCACTACGGCGATTCCTCACGCAGGTGGCCCATTTGCCTACAGCCGTCGCGCATTCGGTGAGAAAGGCGGCTTGATCGCCGGCCTGGCGACGTTGATCGAATTTGTCTTCGCCCCGCCTGCAATTGCCTTGGCCATCGGCGCTTATCTGAATGTGCAGTTTCCGGCACTCGACCCCAAACACGCGGCCGTCGGTGCCTATATCGTCTTCATGGGCCTGAATATTCTTGGGGTGAAACTCGCGGCCACCTTCGAGTTGGTGGTATGCGTGCTCGCCGTCGCCGAACTGTTGGTGTTCATGGGCGTGGTAGCGCCGGCGTTCAGCTTCAGCAACTTCGCCCTCAATGGCTGGGCCGGGTCCGACACCTTCGGCGCGCCGGCGATAGCCGGGATGTTTGCGGCCATTCCTTTCGCCATCTGGTTCTTCCTTGCCATCGAAGGTGCAGCGATGGCTGCCGAGGAAGCGAAGGACCCCAAGCGCACCATCCCCAAAGCCTACATCAGCGGCATCCTGACGCTGGTGGTGCTGGCCATGGGCGTGATGTTCTTTGCCGGCGGCGTGGGCGACTGGCGCACGCTGTCGAATATCAATGACCCGTTGCCGCAAGCGATGAAAACCGTGGTGGGCGACAGCTCCGGCTGGCTGCACATGTTGGTGTGGATCGGCCTGTTCGGCCTGGTGGCGAGTTTTCACGGCATCATCCTCGGCTACTCACGCCAGTTCTTCGCCCTCGCGCGCGCCGGCTACCTGCCCTCCTTCCTCGCCAAACTGTCGCGTTTTCAGACACCGCACCGGGCAATTATCGCCGGTGGTGTGGTCGGCATCGCCGCCATCTACAGCGACGGCCTGATCAATCTGGGCGGCATGACGCTGACCGCCGCGATGATCACCATGGCGGTGTTCGGTGCCATCGTGATGTACATCATGAGCATGCTCAGCCTGTTCAAACTGCGCAAGACCGAGCCGCTGCTGGAGCGTACCTTCCGTGCGCCGGGCTACCCGATTGTGCCGGGCATTGCGCTGATGCTGGCGGTGGTGTGCCTGGTGGCCATGGCCTGGTTCAACGCGCTGATCGGGCTGATCTTCCTGGGCTTTATGCTGGTGGGATTCATCTACTTCCAACTGACCGCGCAGGACCGCGCCGACGCACCGGCCGATGCGATGTTGACGGGGCTCTGAGGCTACTGGAGCATAACGGGCCTACAATGAACTACTAAGAAAGCCCGTTACTCAAAGCAGCTATTACCGTGGGAAATTTCCCCACGATTTGCTGCCTCAAGGAGAGCCCTATGCCGTGGTATGCCTGGTTGATTTTAGTGGTCGCGATCGGTTCGATCGTCGGTGGTTTATTGATGCTGCGTGACAGCGCCAACAAGGTGGAACTCACCGACGAACAACGCAAACGCGTGGCCGAGCGCAACGCCCAGGCAGACTCAAAGGACGCCCAGGACCGCTGAAGCTGCCGCTACTCCCACGCCGCCTTGGCAATATGCAATCCGTGCTGCCCCTTGTAGGCAGCACGCTCAGGCTGGCTCCAGCCATTGAGCAACTCCTCCTCCAGGCGATAAATCTCCACACCCAACGGGCGACACACCGTTAACGGATCCTGCGCGTCCGGCCCCCACATCGGCAGCGACAAATCCCCGCCAGGACACGTCGATAAAGCGCAGAGCAAGTCAATCTCGGCAAAAAACTCCAGGTAGTCGCCCTTCTGCGCCGGGCAGGCTTTCATGAAGTACATGTCGTCGTGATTGAGGCCGGTGCATTGGAAAATGTTCAACACGTCATGCACATCGAACTCCGTCAGGCCGTGGGGTAGCACCGCGCGCGTCAGGTTTGAGTGGCAATGGTGATGAAAGTCTTCGCCGGTAAGCATGCGATTCACATACGGATCGCAGCGCGTGCCGAGCAAATCGTGCAGGCGTCCGCCATGCTCGTCGATGCCATAACTTGCCAGGCTGTCATCGGTGATGGTCACCAGCGGCCGCAGAAACGGCAGGTTCGACCACAGTCGATCATGAGTGCTGACATGTGCGCCTTGTAACTGGCGGGTGCGCGCAGCCCAAAGACGTTCGCGAGGATCGTTGGCATTCCACACATTGAAGTCACCCACTTGTGGCCCAACCGGCGTGGTAACACGGAACACATGCCCAGCCGGCACCTTCCACGCCCTGCCCGTGCGGATCGGCACTTCGAACTGCTCGATCAATGTGCGCTGGTCCGCACGCTCACGAATGCGCTCATAGAACGCGGTATCAACCTGCAGCGCAGAACCTTTGCTGACCTGGTACGCGGCCGGATAGTCTTTATACATGGGGCAATCCTCCATCAGGGGTGATCAAACAAGGCCAGGGAAAGGCGTTCGGAATCGTCCAGGTACAGGCTCATCGCCTCCTGCGCAGCCGCTTTGTTGCCGCCCGCCAGCAACGCGTAGATCTCCTGGTCACGCTCCATCCAGGGCGACTGGAAACGCTGCTCATCGGGTGCCGCGCAAAACACCAGGCGCAATTGAGCAATCACCTGGGCGAAAAATTCATCAAACAGCGGGCTGCGCATCAACCCGACAATCCGTTGGTGGAACGCCAGGCTGTGAGTCGCCACCGCCCGCCAGTCCTCACGCTCCCTGGCCAGGGAGGTGGCTTCGATTGCGTTTTGCATGTGCTCGGACTGAGCATCCGTCAGCACCCCGCTCTGGGCGATAGCCTGCAATTCGAGGGTTCGACGTACAACGAACAGGTCACGCACTTCATCTCGTTCCAGTCGCCGCACCATCACGCCTTTGTTGCGCACATAACGGGTAAGCCCTTCCTGCCCCAAACGGTGCAAGGCCTCGCGAATGGTATTGCGCGATGCGTTATAAATTTTGACCAGATCCACCTCGACCAGCGCCATGCCGGGCAACAGCCGCCCGCCAATGATGTCGGCACGCAGTTCACGTGCAATCTGATCCGCCAGAGACAAGCTGAGCGTCATACCACCTCACGATTGTTGAACAATCCCTGAACCAGATGTAATCACTTTTCATGCCAGTACCGCTGAACGATGTGTAGATGGGTAAAAAAGCTTAACTCCGTTAACATGCCCGCTCGTCCACGAGGCCGCCCCATGCGTTATTCAGCAGACCATAAAGCCCAGACTCATCAACGCATCATCAAGGAAGCCTCAATGCGCTTTCGCCGCGACGGCATCAGCGCGACCGGCCTGCAACCCCTGATGAAGGCACTCGATCTGACGCACGGTGGCTTTTACGCGCATTTCAAGTCCAAGGATGATCTGGTGGAAAAGGCCCTGCAGGCTGCGGCTGCAGAACTGGACGCGCATTGCGAAACACTGTTCAGCCAGGCACGGCCGCTGGATGCATTCATAGACAACTACCTGTCTGAATGGCACCAGACCTCTCCCGCTGAAGGCTGCCCGCTACCGACCATGTCTTCGGAATTGGGCCTGAGGGGACAGCAGAGCCCGACCACAGATGCTGTGCTTGAAGCGCGATTAAGGCAGGTTGAATCAACGTTGGTTCACGCGAATGCCAACGAACGAAGCCTGGTACTGATGTCGACGTTGGTAGGGGCACTGGTGCTGGCCAGGAGCGTAGAGAGCCAAGCGTTGGCGACGCGGATCATGAAAGTTGTGCGCGAGAACTTGAAAGCTCAAATCTCAGACAAAGAAAAGGCCGGTCAATGACCGGCCTTTTGAGCAAGGTTTACAGCCTTAATTAATTGCCAACCTGTCGCGGTTCTTCTCCAACAATGCCTTACCGATACCTTTAACTTCCAGCAACTCGTCTACCGCAGTGAAAGGCCCATTGCTGTCGCGATAGGCGACGATCGCCTTGGCCTTGGCGGCGCCAATGCCGAACAGATCGCGGCGCAGGACTTCAGCGTCGGCCGTGTTGAGATTGACCTTGGTCGTTTCTTCAACTTTCGCCATCTGAGCGACGATAGGCGTTGGGACTTCGGGTTTGGCGGATGGGGCTGCGGTGGTGGCGACGGAGACACTCGCGAGGAAGGCAAAGATCAGGGAAGAGATATAGGTGTTTTGCATAGGTGACGCTCCATGACATCGGTAGAAGAAAAGCAGCTTTCCGAAGCTGCCTTTCTAACTTAGGTGATGTTTGGAGGGAGTCAAAAGTGAGTCGGTTACAGCGTGTGTTTTTCTATTCGGGCAGAGTGACTCACCCGTAAAGTTGTAACTTTTAAACTCATGGTTCAAGCCGACGCTGCTGATATATCCAGTCAACAATTTCCCCATCCGGCGTATAACCGCTGACGGTGTCGCGCAACAACTGGCGAACCCGGCCGAAATCGTCTTGATCGACTGCGGCCAGCAACTCAGAAAGCTTGACCTTCAACACTTCCCACGACAAGTAGTCCTCGTTAGCGCTCATGATCATCGGATGTTGCGTTGCAACAACATTGTCTCCGATTAGCAACTCTTCGTATAACTTCTCGCCCGGCCGCAAACCGGAAAACTCAATGGCAATATCGCCGTGAGGATTTTTGTCGGACCGCACGCTCAGCCCTGACAGATGGATCATTTTTTCAGCCAGTTCGACGATCTTGACCGGCTCCCCCATATCCAGCACGAACACGTCTCCGCCCAGCCCCATGGAACCCGCTTGGATGACCAACTGAGCCGCTTCAGGAATGGTCATGAAGTAGCGGGTGATCTTCGGGTGCGTAACCGTCAGCGGTCCGCCAGACTTTATCTGCTTGTGAAACAGCGGGATCACCGAACCGGAGGAGCCTAATACATTGCCAAATCGAACCATCGTAAAACGGGTTTTATTCACCCGCGACACGTTGGACTTGTCCCCAAACAGCACGGGGGCAGGTTCGCGGCTCAACGCCTGCAGCGTCAACTCGGCAAGTCGCTTGGTGCTGCCCATCACGTTTGTTGGGCGCACTGCCTTGTCGGTGGAAATCAATACAAAATTCGATGCGCCCGCTTGAACCGCCGCCTGCGCCGCGTTCAGCGTGCCGATAACATTGTTCAGCACACCCTCTGCGATGTTGTGCTCAACAATGGGTACATGCTTATAGGCAGCAGCGTGGTAAACGGTATCCACCCGCCAGGCCTTCATGACATCCAGCAGTTTTGACGGGTCCCTTACTGAACCCAGGATGGGTAGCAGTTTTACCGGTAGCGATTTACGAGTAATACGCTGTTCCAACTCTGAAAGAATACTGTAGAGATTGAACTCACTGTGCTCAAACAAGAGCAAGGTTTTAGGCTTAAGCTCCAGAATTTGCCGACAGAGCTCTGAACCGATCGAGCCACCCGCACCCGTGACAAGGACACTCTGCCCCTTGATGCAATGCTCAAGCAAATCGCCTTGCGCAGGCACCGAATCACGACCCAGCAAGTCCGCAATATCGACCTCTTGAATATCGTCAACCTTGACCCTTCCACTGGCCAGGTCCATAAACCCCGGGACGCTACGAACGTGGAGCGGAAAACCTTCGAGAAAACCGAGAATCTCCCGGCGCCGACCGCGATTGGAGGACGGGATTGCCAAGAGAATTTCTTGTGCGCCCGTGACGTCGATCATCCTCTGGATATGTTTGGGCTTATAGACTTGGAGGCCCGAGATGACACGGTCCGAAATAGACGCGTCATCGTCAATGAACGCAACCGGGCGCATCACTCGCCCCATACGAAGCGCTGCCACAAGTTGATTCCCCGCCGCGCCGGCACCATAGATTGCGACGCGTGAAAGACCGTCGTCCCGGCTGGTAAACGGGACATGTTGGGCAGCGGCAAACCAATCACCTAAAAAGTACTGACGCATGGTCAAACGCAAGCCACCGACCATGATCAAGCTCAACCACCAATAGTTGAAAATGATCGACCGGGGCACCACGTTCTGATGATTGCTATACCAATAAACAACAACACCCAGGATTAAAGAAGAAAGACTGACGGCCTTGATGATTGCGACCAACGCATCATTGCCAAAATAACGCATGACAGCGCGGTACATACCGAAGCGAATGAACAGAGGTATCGCAACCACCGGCGCCGCCAGAAACAACCATAAGTGCATTTTGACCGGGTTGACCATCTCGTCGATTCCGAGACGGACTAAGAAAGCCATCCACAGCGCCAAAAATACGAGTATGACGTCTGCCAATACCTGAATCAGTCGTTTTTGATGACGAGGCAATTTTAATAGCCACGTACGCAACCGGTTTATCATGACTCACCTATCGCCTATGCGTCAGATCAAAAATTTTTTGTTGATCGCGTTACAACGCAGAACAAAAAACATACTTTGCATAATCAACCTGAATCGGCCAATCAAACACTTGGTACGGTATTAATGTGAAACACCATCACGTTTAATGACCTTCAAAGCTGTTAAAAACAAGATTTTAAGGTCGAAAAGAACGCTCATGTTTTTCGCGTAAAAAGCATCATAGCCAACCTTAACCGGTATGGGCAACTCATCACGGCCGTTGACCTGCGCCCACCCCGTGAGACCTGGACGGATGAGGTGTACGCCTTGCTCGGTACGCAGCTCAATCAGATCGGCCTGATTAAAAAGCGCGGGCCTTGGTCCTACAAAACTCATATCACCTGCGATGATACTCCACAGCTGAGGCAACTCATCGAGGCTGGACTTTCTAAGAAAGTTGCCAATCGGCGTCAAGTATTTAGACGGATCGAGCAGCAAATGCGTGGCGACAGCAGGCGTACCAATTCGCATTGAGCGAAACTTTGGCATCCTGAACAATACGTTGTTCACCCCTACGCGGTCAGACCAATACAGTGCAGGCCCCTTTGACGTCAATTTAACTGCCACCGTAACAAGCAAGATCGGGATCAAGAGTATGAGCAAGGCAAAGAGGCTCAGTACTAGATCAAAAAAACGCTTCATGTTTTCACCAACCTTTCAATTCACAACCGTTTAGACGAATACTTAGCAAACTTTCCCGAATATTTGGCGATTGAAAGGGACAGCCAGGACGCCAGCGCTTTTTTGCGCAGAATACAAGGGTGTTCTATCAAATGCCACGACAGGACAGCCGGAACCAATGCAACGGGAAGCGCCACAAGAATCATTTCAACGGGCGATATTCCTCTCCACGTGTGCGCAAGGATCTCCTGAGTAGGAAAAGCATATATGTACAAACCGTAAGAGTAATCCCCGAGCTTATTGTATTGGCGTGCGAACCACTGGGTGTTGAAGGCAACGAAAAAGACGGAATAACTCCATGCGATCACGAACACTTCTACGAACAAGGGAGACCTGTAGGAACACAGCGCGGCCAACCAGCCAAGGGTTAACATCCAGACGCTCAGCCGAACCTTGGTTCGGTAGGCATAAAATATCATCCCGATGACAAATGCGAAGCTCCACTGCACCCACGTGCGAAGCTGGAAACCTGCAATCAGGTACTCATTTTTTTGCAACAGGTTGAATACTGTATAAAACACAAAATACAGTACAAAAAATATCGACACCCGACGAGTATGTGTCAAACAACCGACAACACCGAGCGCAAACACCATTGCGTACAGCAGCACCTCGTAATACAACGTCCATAGCGAACCATTGATTCCGGGATAGGGATTATCCTGAAACAAGCCTGGCAACTGAAAGTGAATATCCTTCAGTTTCAAGTTCCCTGTAATGTATTTATGTACTTCTTTAGAAGAAAAATAATCACGCAAACTAAAATCGGTAAACAACGGACCAATTACCCAGGCGCTTAACACCAATACAACCAACAGCGCAGGGTACAACCTTAAAAATCTGGCCACGATAAAATCAATTTTGGTCTTGGACCGCTCATAACTCAGCGATATGAAAAATCCGGATATGCAAAAAAAAGTAAATACGCCTAAGCCACCGAGTGTTATTCCAAGCTGAGCCATCAACGGCTCAACTTCGGTAGCGCCACGAGATAGCGGAAACGAGTGTGACACCAACACAAAAAATGCCGCAACCATCCGGATAAAATTAAAATTATTATCCCTGGACTTAAGCATCTCAGCCAAATTACCCATGCGACGGTCCATTCTGCTTTTTTTGATAATGCCGAGCCGTGATTGCAAAAGCCTCGTCAGTAGTTACTGGAGGTGTCCAGTTTAAGCATTCCCGCGTGTCTGTGATATCGACTTGAAGCGAACCGCACAACCGTTGCAAAAAATCTTTCTTGCCGATTATCGCTGCTGCAACATTCAATAACGCGTAAGGAAAAGCAAACACATAGGATGGCTTGTTCATCGCCACGGCGAGCTTTTTCAGAATCTGTCCAATAGACAGATCGTCACCATCGCTTACGAGGAACACGCGGTTCGAAGCGGCAGGATGTTTGATGCACACGCAAATCAGATCGACCAAATTACCAATGAAGACTAGGCTTCTTCGGTTATCAATCGTGCGAAAAGGAAGTGGCAGCTTCCTGTCAACGACAGAGAGCATTCGTTCAAAGTTGGCTTTCACGCCTGGCCCATACACCAGGACGGGCCGAATGATGACGACGTCCATTGAAGTGTGACGCGCCAGCTCCAAGAGCGCTTGCTCTGCCTCCAGCTTGGACACTCCATAATCGTCGAGCGGCGCAGGGACATCCTTTGGCGTAAACGCACGGCCAGCGCTGGTTTCTTCACCATTGACTTTAACCGAGCTTATATAAATGAATCTCTGAACGCCGGCGTCAGCGGCTTGCCGAGCCAGGTTGAGCGTAGCGTTCACATTAACTTCCCGAAACGCCTGCAATGGATTGCTATGGGTTTCGTTCATGATGTGCGCTCGACCGGCAGAGTGAATGACCACGTCCACACTCGACAGTGGCGCTGTCCAGTCGATGCCCCCTGTCAACGAATCAATAATAAAATCCTGCACGCCAGGGAGCGGCGAAGGGACCGTCTTGCGGGTTACATTCACCACTTGATACTGAGCCTTAACCAACGCATCCAGCACTGAGCGCCCTACAAATCCCGTTCCGCCTGTAAGAAGTACAGTGGACGCACCCGGAGCGGGACTAACGCTAATTTCATCCAGCATTGTTAAGTCCTCTCAGATGAAAGAAGCGTTTTGAATAATTTGTCGTATTGAGAAGAGACACCTTCCCAACGATAACGACGCACCGCAATCTCATGCATTTTTCCACCCAGCTCAGCGCGCTCGGTTTCATTGGCAAAAAGACGTGACGCGCAATCGACAAGTGCCCGGCTGGACGAAAAAAACTTTGCACCGTCCTCAGTAGACGCACGATTGAAAGATACGTCGAATGCAATCACAGGCAAACTCAGCCACATGGCCTCCACCAGGGACGGGTTGGTGCCACCCGCACTATGACCGTGAATGTAGACGGTCGCGTTACTGCGCAACGGGCTCAGTTCCTCACTCTTGTAGATAGGATCCAATAAGTGAAGATGCCCGACGCTCGCGTATTTATCCTGCAGGGCTACACCGTATTCGCTTTGTTTCCAATTCCCCACAATCACCAACGGCAAGCTACCCGTACTGAAGGCCTCGAGAATAATATGAATATTATTCTCCGGCTCGATCCTACAGACTGAGAACGCGTAAGGCTTACGAAGGAATGGATAATGCTCAAAGTCCGCCTCTCCCAGTGCACTGGTAGCCGCCTGATCGCCACCGTAGGCAATAAGAGTACTTTCACGTGAGTACTCATCGCGGACATAGTCTTGAAGCACTTTATTATCGGTAACAATAGCATCGGCGTATTTAACTGCCATGGCTTCTGAGAACTTCAGGAATTTCTTCGCCAGCACTGACCACTTAGCGCGTTTCCACTCGTAGCCGTCGATATTGACTACAATCTTTTTCTTGGTAAGCAGCTTTAAAAAAGGAAGCGCAATACAACCCGACACACCCAGCACCACCAAAATATCATTCTTTCGGTAGGCATGCAGCATACTGACAATATCATAAGGAATACTTTGCACGCCGTTAGCTTTCAACGGAAGGTAAATCAAGTCGGCATTGCGATACTTTGCAGGCCGAGTTGAATATGACCGTGCGCTGCAATAGACCGAGATCCCATATTCTCGGTCAAGGTAAGTGACCAATTGCTCCGATAACGTTTCCCACCCACCATACTGGGCTGGGAGACCGACCGTGCCGATCACTGCTATTTTAAACCCCATTAAACACCTCAATCACATCACTTTCAAAGTTATCAACTGAGAAACTAAGTGACTTCACTCTTGCAGCCTCAGACAAGCGAAAGCACACCTCAGGACTTTTATGGAGAAACGCCAGTTTGGCGGCGATGTCCTCCACACGGTTTGAATCAATGAGATAACCTTCCTTGTCCTCCGACACCAGTTCGACAGGCCCACCTACCGGAGGAACAATACAAGGTACACCAAACGAAAGCGCCTCGAGAATCGTCAAGCCAAACGTCTCCACCCACTCTTCCGGCTTCGAAAGGCTCAGTAAAACACTCGCCCTCTGATAATAAGGAATCACATCCTTGCACCGGGAAATAATGGTCAAGTTATCAGGCACCGTGACGGACGAAAAAAAATCATCCACCTCAGAATCACTGGCACCGAGCACCAAGTTAAATTCGATATCCTGTTGACCGCTTAACAGATCAGCAATACGTACGAATTCATTCACACCTTTGTAAGCTTTTAAGGAGCAGATCATCAGCACATTGAATTTATTACTCGACGCGTAAGGATATACGTGATTCGCACCACTACTGACCATGTCCTGAGGAATCGAATTATAAATCACACGACTTTCTATGTTCGTAAAAGACTCAGCCTTGGCTAGAAAGCGCGAGACGAAAATATTTTTGCTGGAGCACCTTTCAACCGTCCACCGCAGAAACAGCTTCAGGGGTCTAGGGCGGATTGACGTTTCATGAATATGATAAATAACCTGGATGCCGAGCACTCTCCCTGCTAGCGCCGCGCCGAAGGGAAGTAACGTATTGACATAGAAAATCGCAGAGGCGTGACGATAGCGTAATAATTTTATAAACAGAATCAGCTGCGAAAGACTATAGCTCAACAGCGTCAAATATTTATTTTCAAATCTCTTATAAAAATAGCGTTTTTGCACGCATGGCGCCGAAGAGAGAAAACCGCCTTCAGCGCCCCCTCCCACATATAATTCGGCCTCAAAGCCTTTCTTTGCCACTGCCTCAATAACCTGCAAAAGAACCTTAGGGCTCCCGCTGTAGTCATTCAACAAATGGAAAAATATAATTTTTTTCACTGCAAATCCTTTAGCTGCGTTCTTTTATGCGCTTTGCCGGAACGCCTGCGTATATGGAGTTAGCAGTGTATCGCCCCGCCTTCAAGACTGCTCCTGCGGCTACAACGCATCCGTCCTCAAGAACAACACCATCCAGAACAGTCACTTTAGCCCCTATCCAACAATTATTGCCGATGTGGATCCCTTCATTGTTAACGCCCTGAAGACGAATCGGTATTGCGGGGTCGGAAAAATTGTGATTCTCCGAATGAAACGAAACATAATTCCCGATGATTGTGTCACTTCCTATAGTAACGCCACCGGCGCAGCCTAAAAAACTACCGCTGCCAATGCCCACATCGTTACCTACCGAGAGCCCTTCGCCTAATTTAGTCAAACTACCCGTACACTCGATTGTCACATTTTTCTTTAAGGAAACCCCCCGCCCGAAGACAATACCCTTGACCGCCAATGCGTCGATAAAGCATCCATCATCAATAACCAAGCCTTTACCTGTAGTGATCATCGATCTGGCTTTTAGAGTAACGCCCTTTCCTACAAGAATAACTGACAACCTTCTAAACTTTAAAAACCCGTTTATCGCCATTACCACTTTTGACAAAACGAGATTCAACAGATAGGCATCAGAAATGCGCTTATCAATTTTGATGCCACGTTTTCTCACTTTTAAAGAAAGAAATTCAACTAATTCTATCAGCATTATTTTTTCCTTTAAACGACGTGCAATAGGAACGGAAAAATCCTGCGTTTTTATAGGAGAGGCTTTTTCTTAACGAGGAGACGAGCAGATACACCTCCATAAGGCCATGAAAGAGGTATCCCTTATGCTCGAAGATGACGCGTAAGCCCAAGATCATTTCCTGGAAGCGAAAAATGGCTCGTTCGGCGCTGTCCGATGTATGTTCGGAAAGGTCGTGCTGCAAACACGTGTCCAACACATAAAAATGAGGATAAAAGGATTCATACTTTACAAAGAATGCGGTATCCGTCGCATAAAACTTAAGACGCTCATCAAACAGCGGTGACATTTTCTCATAACAAAACTTATTGAAAATTACACCACTATTGATAGCTAGTTTATTACGCGATGAGTTTATGCCACTGTCAACGTCGTCGGATAATCGGCCGAAGAACCAGAAGCGTAATCCCGGACTTACCAATTTTTCTCTTGAGTAAACTTTTGGCACCATGACGCCAAACAAATCAACTGCTGAAGTGGCTTCGAATTCAAGTGCGCCGGAAATCGCCTCTACGTAATTCTGGCTTGAGTAATCCGTATCGTCATCCGAGATCATGAAATGCGTCGCCCGCCCTGCAAACGCCAAATCTGCAACGCGATTATAAATGTAAGCTAAACCGTCATTATTACCTTCAAGCCACGTCAAATTCTCAGCCGATAACGCCGGAGAGCATTCAGGCGTGTTATTCCATATAAAAAATTCAACGTCGATACCTTGCGCACGAAAAAGTGCGACATTACTCAATAACGTCGTGATGGCAGCAGATTCTCTATAATGCCTTTTATAAAGAACGATCAATATCGAAATTTTAGCTTGCACGATATTTCGACTCATACACCACCACCACTGCGATCGACGCAAAAAGGTACAGTACTACACTATTCGTATATGACTGAAAGAAAAAGCTGCTCAGGAAAAACGGGTAACTGATCACCATATAATCAGCCACCCCCCTCATAAATACATTACCCCCAATACGCAGCTGTTGGGTAGCGATGACAATCCTGCTGTAGAAACAGATCAGACCGAGCATCAAAGCGACGCCCAGATACCCAGAGGACGCCAGCAGATTCAACCACAGTGAATCAAACCAATATAGTTGACCTGGTCCAATAGCACCGAAACCCAGACCCAGTGGCATTCTATTGAGTGATTCAAGCACCACCAACCACTGCCGAACCCGGTCAAGGGCAGAAAGATCTTCCGTATATCCCAGTGCAAGGTATAGAAAAATAGAGCCCGTCACGCAGATAAAATAACTATATCCGAGAAAGCCGATAAAAAAACTTCGACGTAATAACTGTAACACTGCCAGGAAAAACACAGCTGAAACCATACCGATAGCTGCCGTCCTCACCGAACCATAAATAATCAGCGCAGTGGAAAAAATGGCCACCAACAGATACAGGAAAAAGCGTCGGTCATAGGTCTTCTCCCTAAAGGCTTGCACAAGCAGACAACACGCAAAGAGCGTGGTGTTCAAATTAAAGGCCGCAAACTCAAGGGTGCCCGTAAAGAAACCCGACATTCTCGGATTTCCGTCTCTCATGGAATTATAAGTCTCCAATTCGAAACCTTTCTCGGACAATAGCGGCCAATACCAGAATTGTTCCGGATCGCTGATTGTCAGGTATTGATAAATGGCATAACCGCCTGAGACAAACGTCATTACGACGAGTGTTGAAAATATAATACGCAACTTCGTTTCTAGCGCCAGACCCAGGCACACCGCATTGATCATGAGGGCAAAGAGGATCGGCATAGCAAACGACCGGAACATCCGAAATGATGCTTCGGAAAGCTCGCCGCAGATACAATAAAATATTATAAAAAACAGAATAATCAACAGCTGTTCTTTATACCGCTCGGGAATTGTATAACGTGTTCCGATTTGGAAAAATGTGATTAACCCGGTCAGAAGCACATACGCCAGTACAAGCCCTTCGCGCCAGGCTCCAACGGCACTGGGGGCGTGGAGCGTTAAAATGACATAGTCCGAGAGTATGAGCATTATTAGAAGTAAGCGTAACGCTAATGCCCTCATGCTTTACCCGACCGGCTTTTTTTAGAGAGAAGCTCGCTGATTTTCAAACGTGCAAGTTTAAGGGCTACTTTAATTTTCTGCGTGGCGCTGAGCTCGAGAAACAGAACACGCATAAATTTTTTATCAAATTCAATTAATCTGGAAACGACCTCCGGCGGAATTGCCGAGGTTATTTTTCCCGGCTGCTCGTAGACGCTAATATCCCCCGTCCACGCCACGTGCTTCTCCATCTCATTGGCGCACATAATATCTTCGTAGAGACAAGCCAGATACCGTGACTTAACTGCCTCATACCCATTAACAGCCAGCACTGACGCAATGACAGCTCTATCATTACCCCCCTGAAAAACACTGTTAATAAACCCCTCTACACTTTCACTCTTCAAATTATCGGCGGGTGAATAACCTTGTATAGGCGCGCGTAACCCGACACAACGGCGCCCATTGAAAAGTTGCTCCGCGAAGGCAGTCCCACCCGGCGTTGGATAACTGTCGACGTAAAAATCTGCACGCTCCAAGAGTGCCAGGTAGCTTTCGTATGGCAGCGCGGAAACCACTTTAAACCTGTTCCAGTATCGCAACTTTAATGGCCACCACCACGTATTGGTAAGCGGGTTGGCACCGACGATCCAGAAGGTTGAATGTTTAAACTCAGTCAGCACCTTGCGTATGGCGGGCCTAAGATCATAGCCTTTGACCGGTTTGAACTTGAAGGGCGACGCCGCACTGAAAAAATTTAACGTGCTATTTTTATTGGGTAGGCTGTGATGCTTTGGTACCAACTTGCTTGTCAATGGAATCCCTAGAAAAGACTTACTTCCAGAGATCGTTTTTTTCAGGTCTCGACGACGGCCAAACGTGCTTAGTTCAAAGTAGACATCTGCCACCGAGCTGCCGTAAGTAAACACATGATCAGCATGATTTACAAAATAGATCTTCGCCGTGCTGACAGTCTTTAGAATCTTGCATGCGATGACAGAAACCATATCATCTGGGTGAATATGCATCACCACTCTTTTATACGGTTTGAGGCACTGAATAATCTCAGCAATTTTCTCGAGGGGTGTGGAAGCACTGGTCAGGGTGCTTTCGGAAAAAAAACCTTGAGTTCGTTCGATCGCACTCTGGGCACTTTTACGCGTTATCAGCAGAGCAGGCTTTTCCGCATGCATTGTCGAAAGTTGCTCCATCAGCCGCGTGTGCCCGCCAATCAGATAGGGCTCCGAGATCAGATGAATACAATCCTTCAACGGCGAGTGAATTTCGTCCACTGAGAGCATACTCATGCATCGAGCAGTTAATATTTCTTCCAGTTCGGGGTCGTCATAAATACCTTTATCGGCCGCCCACAGTATCGCTCCATACACTTCCGCTAAATCGACGCTCTTGTTGACGTCTGTTTGCATCAGAATCAAATTGCGGATTGAAGATAGCAAGCGACTCATGGGCAACACATCCTCATCCTGCGTTATTTTTATTCAACTTTCTATAAATAAGAAAGTACATGACTATCAAGTACATACCGTAATTAGCTGCGTGAGCCCATGTCACACCCACCGGACCGCCCACCTTGGTCAGCAACACCGTAAGCACGTAAAAACTGAGTGCAAAAAATACCTCTGTAAGAATATACATTTTAACCATTGCCTTACCCAACATCAGGTAAGCAAGAATCCAGCTGGCAATTTTAAGCGTGTCTCCCAGCATCTGCCATGCGAAAAAATCCCGCATCGGACTGAACGCCTGGGTAAACAGTAAGCCGATAATAAAATCCCTCAAGCTGTAGATCACTACTCCGCACACCATCGCCACAGGAAGAATCAGTTTATAACCTTGAAGAATCTCTCTCTTGATATCCAGCGGGTTGATAAGCTCTGACAACTTGGGTAAAAAATACAAGCCCAGCGTTGTTGTCACTAATAGAAGATAAGCGGTACTCAGACGCCACATGGCTTCCCAATACCCAGCGGTTTCCCAGCCAAACTCCGCACCTAGATAATTACGCACCAAAATATGGCTAACGGGCACGCATGCAGCAGTCGTGAGCGCCATGGCGGTAAACTTTGTCAGGTTTATCGCAATTTGCCTGTCTAACTTTCCGAGTAGATTGGAAAATCGGAACCATTCTGTTTTGTAACACAGCAGGCATGTCACGAGGAAGGCGATAGACTGATACAGCACCAATGAAATCAGCGCACCATATAGACCAAACTGTCTCACCATAATGATAATGACTAGTAAAGAAAGGAGGCTTCCACCGATATTAGCCAGTATGTATCGATTAATTTCCTTTTTACCATTAAGGATCGCAAGCAATAATGTATTGAATGAAAAGAATATGACGGTGGCCGCACACCAGATAAATACGCTGTACAAGGCCTCATCATTAAAACACCACACAGCCAACGGCTTGCTGAATATAACGATAAGCACCGATGTCAATACAGATCCCATACAGGCAATTGTGCCCGCCGTGCGCCAAACCCGGCGCTGCGCATCTTCATCGTTTTGATATTCAGCCGTGTACTTCGTGACGCCAGTACTGATGGCTCCTGTCGAGAACGTCGTTACCATTTGCACGGCGTTCTGAAACTGCCCCAGGGCAGCGTAGCCCGACGGGCCTACATAGATGGCCAACATTTTATTGATGCCCAGCAAGGTGAGCATCTTGATAACGACCGCAATACCGTTGAGGAAGCTTGTTCTGAGCAGCGTCATATTCAGGCGTCTACAGAGAAAGCGTTACACGCCTCAACGACACTTTGGACTTCTGAATCGGTCATGATCGGGCTCATCGGCAAGCTCAATACTTCGCGATGAATGCGCTCTGTGGTAGGAAGCGATTTATTATAAAACTCGGCGCTTGCATAGGCCTGCTGCTGATGAGGCGGAATCGGATAGTGAATTAATGTTTGAATACCCGACGCGTTGAGATGATGTACCAGTTTTTCCCGCACCTCGGAGCGCACCACGAACAGGTGCCAGACGTGAGAAAAATGCTTCATTACATCGACGTCGCTGCCCAAGGGCAGTTTAATCAAGGGATTTTTAATGCCATTCATATAAAGGCTTGCCACACGCCGCCGAGCCTCGGTCTGTGCCTGCAGGTACTTGAGCTTGACGCTCAACATTGCGGCCTGAATCTCATCCAGGCGGCTATTTACGCCTTGCACCAAATTCTTATATTTTTCGTGTGAACCGTAATTTCGCAGAGCCTGAATCATGCTGACTAACTCAGCATCGTTAGACGTGATGGCGCCTGCGTCACCCAACGCCCCCAGGTTTTTACCTGGGTAGAAACTGAACCCGGACGCGTCACCCCAGTTACCAGCACTTCTGCCGTCGATCTGCGCACCATGCGCCTGGGCACAGTCCTCGAGTACCAGTAGATTGTCACGCTCGGCAATCCTATTGATCGCGCGCATATCGGCCAGTTGCCCATAGAGATGGACCGGCAGGATCAATCGAGTTTTCGCCGTCAGCGCACGCTCGACCTTCTCAGGACAAAGATTGTAGGTATTTTCGTCAGGCTCGACCAAAACCGGTTTCAGGTTGTTTTCCGTCACAGCCAGCAGCGTTGCGATGTAGGTGTTGGCCGGAACGATGACTTCATCGCCGTCCTTGAGCTTGCCCAGCTCTTTCCAGGCACGAATGGTCAGTGTCAAAGCATCAAGGCCGTTGGCAACGCCGACGGTGTGGCTGGCACCGGTATAAATGGAAAACTCTTCCTCGAAGCGCTTGAGAAACTCACCTTGAATGTACCAGCCCGAGTCGATGACACGTGTAGCCGCCTCAACGAGCTCTTCACGGAGAGCGTTGTTCAATGACTTTAGATCGAGAAATTGAATCATCAAAAATACCTGACGTAGGTGCTTCATTATTAGGTGCGTGAGGGCACAGAAGGCCTCTGCGCCACCGCAAATTCATGCCCTCTTTGATCCGACTAGGATCGGAAATCCGGGCTGCGATGCCTGATCGCTCCAAGCGTCACGCTTGATTGATCGGCTCCGCGAAATTTTCCATCTTTAACTGGGCGCCTATGTGTTATCGACGCTGGGGCGTTGATGATACAGCGCCTATTCTCTAATTCAACAAAACTGAATGATGAAAAAGCGCCTAACGTTAAAAGGGTTGCCCAAAATGATACTAATCTGCCACGCCCTATTAGTGCGCAACTATTAAATAGCTCGCTAACATATTAAGTATATAAGACCTCCAACAGCTTTCGCATAATGAGCCTACAGAAAATACGCACGCCAAACGGCGCCCTTACTGAGTCGTCGCCCCAGACGTTTACTGATTTGTTCGCTGCTCGATCAAAGCGGAGGGTTAATCGCTCCAGAGCAATAATCCCTACTTGCGTTGTATTGGAAGGTAATCACAAGGAATACGGGCGACCGCGGACGCTGCCATCCGAGACACTAATGACAGATATTTGCTTTGAGGTAAAACGAGTTGAAGCTGCGCAGAGGGCAGTTTTGCAAGATGGGTATACAAAAATTTTCAATTTTACACGTTGTTAATCTATCTACGAACCTGGCGCTGCAACCAAATAGGGCGCATTACGCGCTATCTTTCAGCAGCATTTTCCCGCTTAGCCTGAATCTAAAATCTAACACCTAACACCTAACACCTAACACCTAACACGTCAGACATACGTGTAGTACATATCCGAGCACTCAGAGCGCGGCACCTGAATACTCAAACAAGAAACATTGGAACGGCTAACCTCTGGATATCCAACTGCGGCGCTAAAAACGCGCTGGCCAACCCTATTACATCCAGACGCCGCCATCAGTCACCTTCCAGTCGAAGGCCTACGCGCTAGAGCTTTAGCTGTTAAACAACGGCCTCACCGCACGTCTTGGGTATCAGGATAGACTGTTAACCACGCGCTGCCGAGATCGACCTGTGGCGCCGGCTACGCGCCAACCCAACGCCTAGCAGTGGACCAATCAACATCCCGATGATTAACGCGACTACTACAAATACCGACACTGGCATCTGTACAGTCGTCCAGCCCAGGAATGAAAGGGCCACGCTCTGCTGGTTTTCCAGCACAAAGCCTAAAATCACTAGCGCAACAATCAACGCTACCAGCACAAAAACAACGCGCTTTGCTCCACGCATAAATTTCTCCTACCCCAAAAAGACTCAGACGCCTTCTTCTTCGTCTTCGTTCACCCGGTCCCGCAATTCCTTTCCTGGCTTGAAGTGAGGCACAAACTTGCCATCAAGGCTGACTGACTGCCCGGTTTTTGGGTTACGGCCGACGCGCGGTGCGCGGTAATGCAAGGAGAAGCTGCCAAAACCACGGATCTCAATCCGATCCCCAGTAGCCAAACATTGGGACATTTGCTCAAGCATAGTCTTGATAGCCAGCTCTACATCCTTGGATGAAAGCAGCCCTTGATGGGTGACAATTCGTTCGATCAACTCCGACTTCGTCATATTTTTCCCTTCTTTTTCAAGCAGCTAGGAAAAGCGCTTCAAAGGTTTTAGCATGACTTGATGAATTTGAACAGCCCACTCGACAACTTATCTGCTGCATAGGCAGACACCCGCAACATGCGCCTTTGAGCCTCAATTACAGATCACCAGCATAGTGCGAGTTACAGCGCCGGCGGGATTCCAGCCGAACAGGTAGTCGCCCTCTTCGTCCTTAGCATCGCTAGATCGGGTGATGACCTTATAGCCTTGCATCTTGCACTCGCGGGCAGCGCGCTTCTCGCACTTGCTCCAATTGCCACCAAGGCCCGAACAGTCGACCTCGATACCGCTGACACCACGCTTGACATGAGTTTTGGCGCTGGTGGTAGAGCAGCCGGCAAGCATGACTACGGCGAAGATTAAAATAAACTTGTTCATCCAAATCCTTATTGAAACAACATCACTGACAACCGTGCTTTTAATAAAACTATAGCCAGTTCTGACACTATGCAGCGCACCTTGGTTCTCAGTATTGATTCAACGAATTTCAGGCACAAAAAAGGGCGACCGAAGTCGCCCTTTTTCTATGGTCTGACAGAACTTAGTTCTGTTTTTCCATCTGTGCACGCAGCAGGTCGCCCAGAGTGGTAGGACCAGCAGAAGGCTCAGAAGAGGCTGGCTTGTCGCGCAGGCTCTGAATGGCTTCTTTCTCTTCGATCTCGTCTTTCGACTTGATGGAGAGCTGGATTACGCGGCTCTTGCGGTCAACGCTGATGATCTTGGCTTCTACTTCCTGGCCTTCTTTCAGAACGTTACGTGCGTCTTCAACGCGGTCACGGCTGATTTCGGAGGCTTTCAGAGTCGCTTCGATATCGTCGGCCAGAGTGATGATGGCGCCTTTAGCGTCAACTTCTTTCACAGTGCCTTTAACGATTGCGCCTTTATCGTTCTCTTGAACGTACTCGGAGAACGGATCGCTTTCCAGTTGCTTGATACCCAGGGAGATGCGCTCGCGCTCTGGGTCAACCGACAGGATAACGGTGTCCAGCTCGTCGCCCTTCTTGAAACGACGAACAGCTTCTTCGCCAACTTCGTTCCAGGAGATGTCGGACAGGTGAACCAGGCCGTCGATGCCGCCGTCCAGACCAATGAAGATACCGAAATCGGTGATCGACTTGATGGTGCCGGAGATTTTATCGCCCTTGTTGAACTGGCCAGAGAAATCTTCCCATGGGTTAGATTTGCACTGCTTGATGCCCAGGGAGATACGACGACGCTCTTCGTCGATGTCCAGAACCATAACTTCCACTTCGTCGCCGACTTGTACGACTTTCGAAGGGTGGATGTTTTTGTTGGTCCAGTCCATTTCGGAAACGTGTACCAGGCCTTCCACGCCTTCTTCCAGCTCTGCGAAGCAGCCGTAGTCGGTCAGGTTGGTAACACGCGCGGTTACGCGGGTGCTTTCTGGGTAACGAGCCTTGATAGCAACCCATGGATCTTCGCCCAGCTGCTTCAAGCCCAGGGAAACGCGGTTACGCTCACGATCGTACTTCAGAACCTTGACATCGATCTCGTCGCCAACGTTGACGATTTCGGAAGGATGCTTGATACGCTTCCAAGCCATGTCGGTAATGTGCAGCAGGCCATCGACGCCACCCAGATCGACGAATGCGCCGTAATCGGTGAGGTTCTTGACGATACCTTTGACTTGTTGGCCTTCCTGCAGGGATTCCAGCAGAGCTTCACGCTCGGCGGAGTTCTCTGCTTCCAGGACGCTGCGACGGGAAACGACAACGTTGTTGCGCTTCTGGTCGAGTTTGATGACCTTGAATTCGAGTTCTTTGCCTTCCAGGTGCGTGGTGTCGCGCACTGGACGAACGTCGACCAAAGAACCTGGCAGGAACGCACGGATGCCGTTAACGTCGACAGTGAAGCCGCCTTTAACCTTACCGTTGATAACGCCCTTGACCACTTCTTCAGCTGCGAAGGCTGCTTCGAGAACAATCCAGCATTCAGCGCGCTTGGCTTTTTCACGGGACAGCTTGGTTTCACCGAAACCGTCTTCAACCGAGTCCAGAGCAACGTGAACTTCGTCACCGACATTGATAGTCAGGTCACCAGCATCGTTGTAGAACTGTTCCAGCGGGATCAGAGCTTCAGACTTCAGACCAGCGTGAACGGTTACCCAGCGAGCTTGGTAATCGATATCAACGATAACACCGGTGATGATGGAGCCTGCCTGAAGGTTCAGGGTTTTTAGGCTTTCTTCAAAGAGTTCCGCAAAGCTTTCGCTCATTTTAATTCCTGTTGATAAGGGCGAAGAATACGCCCATCTCCACACCCCAGACGGTGTGGGTCAGTTTCAATTAAAAGAAGCACCGCAGGACTATGACTGGTCCCCTGCAGCCTTCTTGGTCACCCGGCGATATCGCGAATGGCGATTTCACTCAAGATGCGTTCCAGCACCTGCTCGATGGATAACTCCGTGGAATCCAGCTGTATGGCGTCAGCCGCCGGCTTGAGCGGGGCTACCGCACGCTGGGTATCACGCTCATCGCGTGCACGGATCTCATCTAGCAGACTCGACAGACTAACACCATCGACTTTGCCCTTCAACTGCAAGTAACGACGGCGCGCCCGCTCTTCGGCGCTGGCGGTCAGGAAAATCTTCAACGGCGCATCTGGAAACACCACGGTGCCCATGTCGCGACCATCCGCGACCAGGCCCGGCGGCTCCTGAAACGCCCGCTGGCGCTGCAGCAGCGCGTCCCGCACGGCCGGCAGCGCGGCAACCTGGGAGGCCCAGGAGCCAACTTGTTCGTTACGCAGATCATCGGTCACATCATCCCCTTCGAGGATGATGCGTTGCGGATGACCTTCCGTCGCGCCGACGAACTGCACATCAAGATGCGCCGCCAGCAGCTTCAGGGATTCTTCGTTGGTTAGGTCGACGCCGTGGTTACGCGCGGCAAAGGCCAGCAAACGGTACAGCGCGCCGGAATCCAGCAGGCACCAGCCCAGGCGCTTGGCCAGAATGCCGGCAATCGTGCCTTTGCCCGAGCCGCTTGGCCCGTCGATGGTAATCACCGGTGCTTTGATATTCACAATTGAGCCTCTTGGGCAACACGAATGCCGACATGGGCACACAGTGTAAGAAAGTTCGGAAAAGATGTAGCCACATTGGCACAGTCACGGATACGAATCGGCGCTGTCGCCCGCAGCGACGCCACACTGAAGGCCATGGCAATCCGGTGATCGCCATGGGAATGCACCTCGCCGCCGCCTATCAGGCCACCGTCAATGATAATCCCATCAGGTGTCGGTTCACACTTCACGCCCAATGCCAGCAGACCGTCGGCCATTACCTGGATACGGTCGGATTCCTTCACGCGCAACTCTGCAGCGCCGCGCAACACGGTACGGCCCCGAGCACAGGCCGCCGCGATGAACAACACCGGAAACTCATCAATCGCCAGCGGCACCAACGCCTCAGGAATCTCGATGCCGTTCAGCGCAGCAGCACGCACGCGCAGATCGGCGACCGGCTCACCGCCGACCTCACGCAGGTTTTCCAGCGTGATGTCCGCGCCCATCAGCCGCAGGATATCGATCACGCCGGTCCGTGTCGGATTGATCCCCACATGCTCCAGCAACAGCTCGGAGCCTTCGGCAATCGACGCCGCGACCAGAAAGAATGCAGAAGAAGAAATGTCCCCTGGCACCTCAATATGCGTGGCAGCCAACGCATGGCCCGACTCAACCGACACCGTAGCGCCCTGCACCTGCACCGGATAGCCGAAGCCGCGCAGCATGCGCTCGGTGTGGTCACGGGTCGGCGCAGGCTCGGTCACCGAGGTTTTACCCTCGGCATACAAACCCGCCAGCAACAGGCAGGATTTGACCTGTGCACTGGCCATTGGCAGCGTATAGGTCAGACCTTTCAATGCCCGACCTCCACGAATAGTCAACGGCGGGCGCCCTTCCGGCCCGGTTTCAATCACCGCGCCCATTTCGCGCAGTGGCTTGGCCACGCGGCTCATCGGGCGCTTGGACAGCGAGGCATCGCCGGTCAACACACTGTCAAAGCGCTGCGCCGCCAGCAAGCCGGACAACAGCCGCATCGATGTTCCGGAGTTGCCCAGGTAGATCGGCCCCGGTGCCGGTTTCAAGCCATGCAGGCCAACACCATGGATGATCACGCGCCCATGGTGTGGCCCCTCAATCACCACGCCCATGTCGCGAAACGCCTGCAAGGTCGCCAGGGCATCTTCGCCCTCAAGGAAACCCTCAACCTCGGTCACGCCATCGGCCAATGAGCCGAGCATGATCGAGCGATGAGAGATCGACTTGTCGCCCGGCACCCGAATCTGTCCGCTCAAGCGACCACCCGGGCTGGCGAGGAAGGTCTGCTCATCGGCGTTCACAGCAGTTTCCATATAGGCCCGGCGCGCCAGAATTTTGCTGAAATGTTCACGCGCCACCCGCGCACGGGTAAACACGCCCAATAATTGATGGCCATCCCCGGCATCGACCGCGTCGCGCAAGGCGTCGAGGTCGCTACGGAAAGTGTCCAGGGTGCGCAACACCGCCTCGCGATTGGCAAGGAAGATGTCATGCCACATCACCGGATCACTGCCGGCGATACGCGTGAAATCGCGGAAACCACCGGCGGCATAGCGGAAAATATCGAGATTTTCGTTACGTTTAGCCAGCGAGTCCACCAGACCAAAAGCCAGCAGATGCGGCAAATGACTGGTCGCCGCCAGCACCTCGTCGTGACGCTCGACCTGCATGTGCTCGACATCGGCACCCAGCTCGCGCCATAAGCGATCGACCACAGCCAAGGCTGCCGGGTCGGTTTGCTCAAGCGGCGTCAGGATCACTTTATGACGACGGAACAACTGCGCATTGGACGCCTCGACACCACTCTGCTCGGAACCGGCAATCGGGTGGCCCGGTACAAACCGCGCCGGCATGCCGCCAAACGCCCGTTGCGCCGCGCGCACCACATTGCCTTTGGCACTGCCGACATCCGTGAGAATCGCCTGCCCCAAGTCCATGCCGGCCAGCAAGGCCAGCAGCTTCTCCATCGCCAGAATCGGCACCGCGAGCTGGATCACGTCCGCCCCCTGGCAAGCCAGCGCCAGGTCTGCTTCACAGCGATCCACCACGCCCAACTCAACCGCCAACTTGCGCGATTGCGGGTCCAGGTCCACACCGACCACTTCGCCACACAGCCCGCTTTCGCGCAGGCCTTTGGCAAACGAGCCGCCGATCAATCCCAGACCCACCACCACCAGGCGACCGATCATAGGCACAGCAGGTTGCAATGCAGTGACATCAACCACGAGCCAGAACCTTGGCCAATGCCTCCAGGAAGCGGCTGTTTTCCGCCGGCAAACCGATGGTGATACGCAGGTGGTTCGGCATGCCGTAGTTGGCCACCGGGCGCACGATCACGCCTTCGCGCAGCAGCCCCTGGAATACCGGGGCGGCGACTTGAGCGAGGTCGACGCAAATGAAGTTGCCCTTGGACGGAATCCAGCCCAAGCCCAACTCACGAAAACCTTCCTGCAGTTGCAGCATGCCGCTTTCGTTGATGCGGCGACCCTCTTCCAGGTATTCCGCGTCCTTCACCGCCGCACACGCCGCCGCCAGGGCAAGGCTGTTGACGTTGAACGGTTGGCGCACGCGGTTCAGCACGTCGGCCACCACCGCCGTCGACAAGCCGTAGCCAACCCGCAACGAGGCCAGGCCGTAGGCCTTGGAGAAGGTGCGTGACACCAGTAGGTTCGGGTAAGCCGCGAGAAAATCCAGGCCATCCGGCAGGTCGCTGCCTTCGGCGTACTCGATGTAGGCCTCGTCCAGCACCACCAGCACATGTTCCGGCACGTCTTGCAGGAAGTCGTTCAACGCCTGGGCATCGAACCAGGTGCCGGTCGGGTTATTCGGGTTGGCGATAAACACCACGCGGGTCTGGGCGTCGATGGCCGCCAGCATGGCCGGCAGGTCGTGACCCCAGTCCTTGGCCGGAATAACACGCGCGTCGGCGCCGACTGCCTGAGTGACGATCGGGTAGACGGCAAACGCGTGCTCGCTGAACACGGCATTCAGGCCAGGCGCCAGGTAGGCACGGCCGACCAATTCAAGGATGTCGTTGGAGCCGTTACCCAGGGTCACCTGGTTCAACTCGACCCGGCAGTTTTCCGCCAGCAGGGACTTAAGGGCAAAGCCATTACCGTCCGGGTAGCGGGTCAGCTCGGTCAACTCCTCACGAATCGCCGCCAGCACCTTGGGGCTCGGGCCCAGCGGGTTTTCGTTGCTGGCCAGCTTGACGATCTTCGACGGGTCCAGGTTCAACTCACGCGCCAGCTCGTCCACGGGCTTGCCGGGAACGTAAGGCGACAGTTGTTGCACGCCCGGCTGAGCCAGGGCGAGGAAGTTGCCACTCATGTTAAAGCCTCACAAAACCGCTTTCGGGTAAGAGCCCAGCACCTTGAGTGCCACGGCTTCCTGACTGATTTTCTCCAGCACACCTTTAACCAATGGATCGCGGTGATGGCCGATGAAGTCGATAAAGAACACATAAGTCCATTTACCGCTGCGCGAAGGGCGTGTCTCGATTCGCGTCAGGTCAATCCCGTTGTCGTGGAACGGCACCAGCAGCTCATGCAGCGCACCGGGCTTGTTGCTCATGGAGACAATGATAGAGGTCTTGTCGTCGCCGGTCGGCGGCACTTCCTGGCTGCCAATCATCAAGAAACGCGTGGAGTTGTCCGGGCGGTCCTCGATCTTCTCGGCCAGGCGCGTCAGGCCATACAGGCCTGCAGCCATGTCACCGGCAATCGCGGCCGAATTCCACTCGCCCTTGACCCGCTTTGCCGCTTCGGCGTTGCTGGACACCGCCACGCGCTCGACATTCGGGTAATGCGCGTCCAGCCACTTGCGGCACTGGGCCAGTGACTGGGCGTGGGAATAGATGCGGCTGATGCTGTCGGTCTTGGTGTTCTCGCCCACCAACAAGTGGTGGTGAATACGCAGCTCGACCTCTCCGCAGATCACCATGTCGTGCTCAAGGAAGCTGTCCAGCGTGTGGTTGACCGCACCTTCGGTGGAGTTTTCCACGGGCACCACGCCAAAGTTGACCGCACCGGCCGCCACTTCACGGAACACTTCGTCAATCGCTGCCATCGGCTTGCTGATCACCGCGTGGCCAAAATGCTTCATGGCCGCCGCTTGCGTGAAAGTGCCTTCCGGGCCGAGGTACGCGACTTTCAACGGCTGCTCGAGGGCCAGGCACGAGGACATGATTTCACGGAACAACCGCGCCATTTCTTCGTTGCCCAACGGCCCCTTGTTGCGCTCCATCACGCGCTTGAGCACCTGGGCTTCGCGCTCAGGCCGGTAGAAAACCGGCACTTCGCCTTCAGCCAGGGACGCCATTTTTACCCGTGCCACTTCCTGGGCGCACCGCGCGCGCTCACTGATCAGCTCCAGGACTTTCTCGTCCAGGCTGTCAATGCGTACACGCAGGGCCTTGAGTTCTTGCTCAGACATTAGCCGTGTTCCTTTTCGAACTCTGCCATGTAGGCAACCAGCGCGTTGATCGCGTTGATGTCGACAGCGTTGTAGATGGAGGCGCGCATGCCACCGACCGAACGGTGGCCCTTGAGGTTCAGCAGGCCACGTGCGTCGGCACCGGCCAGGAACGGCTTGTCCAGGCGGTCATCAGCCAGACGGAACGGCACGTTCATCCACGAGCGGTCAGTGAGGTTGATTGGGTTGCTGTACAGGCCGCTGGCGTCAATGAAGTCGTACAGGGTGCGCTTCTTCTCTTCATTGAGCTTGCCCATGGCGGCGACACCGCCCTGCTCCTTGAGCCACTCGAACACCAGGCCCGAGAGGTACCAGGCAAATGCCGGCGGCGTGTTGTACATCGAGCCGTTGTCAGCCGCGACCTTGTAGTTGAGCATGGTCGGGCACACCGAACGGGCGCGACCCAGCAAGTCTTCACGAATGATGTTGACCAGGATGCCGCTCGGGCCGATGTTCTTCTGCGCCCCGGCGTAGATCATGCCGTACTTGGACACATCGATCGGGCGCGAGAGGATGTCCGAGGACATGTCGCACACCAACGGCACATCGCCCACTTCCGGCACCCAGTCAAACTCCAGGCCGCCGATGGTTTCGTTGGCGACGTAGTGAACGTAGGCCGCATCCGCAGACAGCTTCCACTCGTTCTGACCCGGAATGGCAAAGTAATCGTAAGGCTTGGCGGTGCCTGCGACATTGACGTGGCCGTAACGCGAGGCCTCTTCAATGGCCTTCTGCCCCCAGATACCGGTGTCGATATAGTCGGCCGTGCCGCCTTCGGGCAGCAGGTTCAGCGGCAGTTGAGCAAACTGCTGGCTCGCGCCGCCTTGCAGGAACAGCACTTTGTAGTTTGAGGGGATGTCCAGCAAGTCGCGCAGATCCTGCTCGGCCTTGGTGGCAATGGACACGAACTCATCGCTGCGATGGCTCATTTCCATCACGGAGAGGCCTTTTCCATGCCAGTCGAGGAGTTCACCCTGCGCGCGCTGCAGGACTGCTTCAGGAAGCGCCGCGGGACCGGCACAGAAGTTATAGGCTCTCTTGCTCACATCCAATCTCACTCTGATCTGGTGGTAGTCACACAAACATATCAGCCGACACCCAATCCAATGTGGGAGCGGGCTTGCTCGCGAAAGCGATCCAACAGGCGACATCTCTGGTGAATGTCAGTCCGCTTTCGCGAGCAAGCCCGCTCCCACACTCGATCTCCACAGCTGTCGATATTTCCGTTCGGACAAACAACAAGGGGGCGAATCTTCATCCGCCCCCTGTGTGTCCGCTTATTCCTGCGGTTCTTCTTCGTCTGCGGCAGCATCGAGGGTTGGCTCGTCGACGTTGTCATCGCCAGCTGCGATCACCTCGCCGTCGAATTCCTCACCTTCTTCCAGCTCTTCGCCTTCAACTTCCGACGGTTCCTGCACCCGCTCCAGGCCGACCAGTTTTTCATCCTTGGCCAGCTTGATCAGGGTCACACCCTGGGTGTTACGGCCCAGGCTCGACACTTCGGCTACACGGGTACGCACCAGGGTGCCCTGGTCGGAAATCAGCATGATTTCCTCGCCATCGAGCACCTGGACCGCGCCGACCAGACGGCCGTTGCGATCGTTGCTGACCATGGCGATAACGCCCTGGCCGCCACGCTTGTACTCCGGGAACTCGGTAATCGCGGTGCGCTTGCCATAACCACGCGCCGACGCGGTGAGGATCTGGCTGCCTTCTTCCGGAATCAGCATCGAAATCAGCTTCTGCCCTTCTGGCAGACGCATGCCGCGCACACCGCGGGCGGTACGGCCCATGGCACGCACGTCGGATTCCTTGAAGCGCGTTACTTTGCCGCCGTCCGAGAACAGCATGACTTCACGCTCGCCGTCGGTGATGGCAGCGGAGATCAGCACGTCGCCTTCGTCCAGTTCCAGGGCGATCAGGCCTACGCTGCGCTGACGGCTGAAGGATTCCAGCGGGGTCTTCTTCACGGTGCCTTTGGCGGTGGCCATGAAGATGAAGTGACCTTCGGTGTACTCATCGACCGGCAGCATGGTGGTGATGTATTCGTCACTGTCCAGCGGCAGCAGGTTGACCAACGGGCGACCACGGGCGGCACGCGAGGCTTCCGGAATTTCGTAGGTTTTCAGCCAGTACACTTTGCCTTTGCTGGAGAACAGCAGCAGCGTGGTGTGGCTGTTGGCGACCAGCAGGTGAGCAATGTAGTCCTCATCCTTCACGCCAGTAGCCGATTTGCCTTTACCGCCACGACGCTGGGCCTGGTACGCAGCCAACGGCTGGGTCTTGGCATAGCCACCGTGGGAGATGGTCACCACGCGCTCTTCTTCCGGGATCATGTCACCCAGGGTCAGGTCGAGACGGGCATCAAGGATTTCGGTGCGACGCACATCGCCGTATTCGGCGCGGATCACTTCCAGTTCTTCGCGGATCACTTCCATCAGGCGCACGGCGCTGCTGAGGATGCGGATCAACTCGCCGATCTGGTTGAGGATTTCCTGGTACTCGGCCAGCAGCTTCTCGTGCTCCAGACCGGTCAGGCGGTGCAGGCGCAGTTCCAGAATGGCCTGGGCCTGTTCCGGCGACAGGAAATACTTGCCGTCACGCAGACCGTATTGCGGGTCGAGGGTCTCAGGGCGGCACGAGTCGGCGCCGGCGCGCTCAACCATCGCCACAACGGCGCTGGATTCCCACGGCATCTTGATCAGCGCTTCTTTAGCTTCCGACGGCGTCGGCGAAGCTTTGATCAGGGCGATGACCGGGTCGATGTTCGACAGGGCAACGGCCTGGCCTTCGAGGATGTGACCGCGTTCGCGCGCTTTACGCAGTTCGAACACGGTACGGCGGGTAACCACTTCGCGGCGGTGACGCACGAAGGCTTCCAGCAGATCCTTGAGGTTCAGGATGCGCGGACGGCCGTCGATCAGTGCAACCACGTTGATGCCAAACACGCTCTGCAGCTGGGTCTGGGCGTAGAGGTTGTTGAGGATCACCTCAGGCACTTCGCCACGACGCAGCTCGATCACCACGCGCATACCGTCTTTGTCGGACTCGTCGCGCAGCTCGGTGATGCCTTCCAGCTTCTTCTCTTTAACCAGCTCGGCGATCTTTTCGATCAGACGCGCCTTGTTCAACTGGTAAGGCAGCTCGGTGATGACGATCTGCTGACGGCCGCCGACCTTGTCGATGTCTTCGATGATCGAGCGGGCGCGCATGTAAATGCGGCCGCGACCGGTGCGGTAGGCTTCGATGATGCCGGCGCGACCGTTGATGATCGCGGCGGTCGGGAAGTCCGGACCGGGGATGTATTGCATCAGCTCATCGACGGTCAGCTCGGGGTTGTCGATAAGCGCCAGGCAACCGTCGATGACTTCACCGAGGTTGTGTGGCGGGATGTTAGTCGCCATGCCCACGGCGATACCGCTGGAGCCGTTGACCAGCAGATTGGGGATCTTGGTCGGCATGACGGCCGGGATCATTTCGGTGCCGTCGTAGTTCGGCACCCAGTCCACGGTTTCTTTGTGCAGGTCGGCCAGCAGCTCGTGCGCCAGCTTGGTCATGCGCACTTCGGTGTATCGCATGGCCGCAGCGTTGTCGCCGTCGACCGAACCGAAGTTGCCCTGGCCGTCTACCAGCAGATAGCGCAGGGAAAACGGCTGCGCCATCCGAACGATGGTGTCGTACACCGCAGTGTCGCCGTGAGGGTGATACTTACCGATCACGTCACCGACAACACGGGCAGATTTCTTGTACGGCTTGTTCCAGTCGTTACCCAGCTCGCTCATCGCGAACAGCACACGCCGGTGCACGGGCTTCAAGCCATCGCGCGCATCAGGCAGTGCCCGCCCGACAATTACGCTCATCGCGTAGTCGAGGTAGGACTGTTTCAGCTCGTCTTCGATATTGACCGGGAGGATTTCTTTGGCCAGTTCGCCCATGAGAAGCCTGATTCCTTTTTCGGGTGAAACCTCGTCACATCCTATGGGACGAACGAAGCTCGCCGCTGCCGGCAGAGTGCCTGACAACGACTTACGACAAATCAACGAGTTATGACACGGATCTGCACGTTATGGGCAGCCCCTTGAGGCAGCCCTGGAAACCGCCGGATGTTATCACAATCGCCGCCACGCACCTATCCCCCAGATGCGCATGGAGCATAGTTAGTTGACGGATGACGGGCCTGAGGGCGACGAGAGGGGCTCAGAGGTGGGGTGGTGCTGTTTTTTGAGGGCAGATCCAAGGGTTTTATTGACTTATAAGGCCAATCGGGGGCAAGCGCCCTCCCACACTCGACGTGTGAACACAGTCAAAATGTGGGAGGGGGCTTGCCCCCGATAGCAGCCTGACAGTCACCAACCCCCCTCAATGCAGGCGCTTACGGCACATCAACTTGGCCAGCTTGGCGGTGTCCGGGCGCTCGACGATGCCTTTTTCGGTCACGATCACATCAATCAGATCAGCCGGGGTGACGTCGAACACGGGATTCAAAGCTGCCACATCCAACTGTTGCCCCATGACGTCCAGCAACTCACCGGGATCACGCTCCTCCAGGGCGACGTCTTCGCCCGTGGCCATCATCAAATCGAGTGTCGAGCTGGGCGCCACCACCATAAAGCGCACGCCATGGTGCATCGCGCATACGGCCAACTGATACGTGCCGATCGTGCCGACCACATCACCGTTGGCGGCAATGCAGTCGGCGCCGACCACCACCCAGGTCACGCCCTTGGTCTTGAGGATATGCGCGCCAGCCGAGTCAGCATTCACCGTGACCGCAATACCCTCGCCTGCCAGCTCCCACGCCGTCAGCCGCGAACCTTGCAGCCAGGGGCGCGTCTCGTTGACATAGACATGCTCGACCAACCCTTCAAGAAACGCGGCGCGTATCACCCCCAGGGCCGTGCCGACCCCGCCTGTGGCCAGTGCGCCGGCATTGCCGTGGGTCAGGATCGCCTGGGCGTTGCCCTGGTGCTTGCGAATCCGCTCGAGGCCCAACTGGGCCATGACCACATTGGCCTCTCGATCACTTTCATGGATCGCAATCGCTTCCGCTTCCAGCGCCGCCAGCGGGTCGGCGCGCTTCTTGATGCGATCCAGGCGATCGCGCATGCGCTTCAAGGCCCAGAACAGGTTCGCGGCTGTCGGACGGCTGTCAGCCAACAGTGCGTAGTCTTCTTCCCACGCGGCCTGCCAGTCGCCGCCTTCAGCGATGCGTTCACGCGCGGCGAGCACCAGGCCATAGGCGGCGCTGATACCAATGGCCGGCGCGCCGCGCACCACCATCGTGCGTATGGCATCGGCCACTTCAACCACAGTGGTGCAGGCAACCCAGGACTCCCGAGACGGCAAGGCACGCTGATCGAGCAGGTGCAGCGCGCCATCACGCCATTCGATGGCCTTCACTTTCTCCGCTGCTAACAGTCGGTCGCGCATCCCTTACCCCGCACTCATGAACAAAAGCCGCCGATTATAGCGATCCGCCAGCCAGGACGCTCGGGTATACTTCGCCCTTCTTTTATAGCTGCCCGGGAAGAAGCCTGCGATGACCTCCACTGCCGCCCCGCTCGACTTATTGCTGCTGCCGACTTGGCTGGTACCTGTCGAACCTGCCGGCGTGGTGCTCAAGGAACATGGCCTGGGCATCCGCGATGGTCGCATCGCCTTTATCGGGCCACGGGCCGCGGCATTGAAGCTGGCCGCCACCGAGGTGCGCGAGCTGCCCGGCATGCTGCTCAGCCCGGGCTTGATCAACGCCCACGGCCATGCGGCGATGAGCCTGTTTCGCGGGCTGGCCGACGATCTGCCGCTGATGACCTGGCTGGAAAAACACATCTGGCCCGCCGAAGCCAAGTGGGTCGATGAAGCCTTCGTGCGCGACGGCACCGACCTGGCCATCGCCGAGCAGCTCAAGGGCGGCATCACCTGCTTCTGCGACATGTACTTCTACCCCAAGGTCGCCAGCGACTGCGTGCACAACAGCGGCATGCGCGCGCAGATCGCGATTCCGATCCTCGACTTCCCGATTCCCGGCGCCAGCACGGCCGACGAGGCGATTCGCCAGGGCGTCGAGCTGTTTGGCGACCTCAAGCATCATCCGCGCATCCGGATCACCTTCGGTCCCCACGCGCCGTACACCGTGTGCGATGAAAACCTGGAAAAAATCCGGATAATTGCCGAAGAGCTGGACGCCTCGATCCACATGCACGTGCACGAAACCGCCTTCGAAGTGCAGCAAGCCGTCGAGCAGACCGGCGAACGCCCGCTGGCGCGCCTGGGCCGCCTCGGCCTGCTCGGTCCACGCTTCCAGGCCGTTCATATGACCCAAATCAGCGAGGACGACCTGGCTTTGCTGGTAGAAAGCAACACCAGCGTCATCCATTGCCCGGAATCGAACCTGAAACTGGCCAGCGGCTTTTGCCCGGTGGAGCGCCTGTGGCAGGCTGGCGTCAACGTGGCGATCGGCACCGACGGCGCCGCCAGCAACAATGACCTCGACCTGCTGGGCGAAACCCGTACCGCCGCCATGCTGGCCAAAGCCGTCGCCGGTTCGGCCACCGCCCTGGACGCCCACCGCGCCCTGCGCATGGCCACGCTCAACGGCGCGCGCGCCATGGGCCTGGAAAGCGAGATTGGCTCGCTGGAGGTCGGCAAGGCTGCCGACATCGTGGCCTTTGATCTTTCGGGGCTGGCGCAACAACCGATCTACGATCCGGTCTCACAGCTTATCTATGCCACCGGACGCGATTGCGTGAAACACCTTTGGGTCGCCGGCAAGCAGTTGCTCGACGACCGGCAATTGACCCGCATGGATGAACAACAGTTGACCGCCACGGCCATTGCCTGGGGCCAACGCATCAGCGGGCACAGCGAATAACGCAGGGTTTGCACCTACGCTTGAACACCTGCAAACCGATTTATCAGATTTAGAGGATTCACCATGAGCAACGTCGACCACGCCGAAATCGCCAAATTCGAAGCCCTGGCTCACCGCTGGTGGGACCGCGAAAGCGAGTTCAAACCCCTGCATGACATCAACCCGCTGCGGGTCAACTGGATTGACGAACGCGTCAACCTGGCCGGCAAAAAGGTACTCGACGTCGGTTGTGGCGGCGGCATCCTCAGCGAAGCGATGGCCCAGCGTGGCGCCACCGTGATGGGCATCGACATGGGCGAAGCCCCACTGGCCGTCGCGCAACTGCACCAGCTGGAATCCGGCGTGAGCGTGGAATACCGCCAGATCACCGCCGAAGCCCTGGCCGAGGAAATGCCCGAGCAGTTCGACGTGGTCACCTGCCTTGAGATGCTCGAGCACGTGCCAGACCCCTCCTCGGTGATCCGCGCCTGTTTCCGCATGGTCAAGCCAGGCGGCCAGGTGTTCTTCTCCACCATCAACCGCAACCCCAAGGCCTACCTGTTCGCGATCATCGGCGCCGAATACATCATGAAGTTGCTGCCGCGCGGCACCCACGACTTCAAGAAATTCATCCGCCCTTCCGAGCTGGGCGCCTGGAGCCGCCAGGCTGGGCTGACCGTCAAAGACATCATCGGCCTGACCTACAACCCGCTGACCAAGCACTACAAGCTGGCCAACGACGTTGACGTCAACTACATGATCCAGACCCTGCGCGAGGAGTAAGCCTGTGAAGTTGCGAGCGGTTCTCTTCGATATGGACGGTACGTTGCTGGACACCGCGCCGGACTTCATCGCGATCTGCCAGGCGATGCGCGCCGACCGCGGCCTGGCGCCGATCAACGACCAGCACATCCGCGATGAAATCTCCGGCGGCGCGCGGGCGATGGTTGCCGTGACCTTCTCGATGGACCCGGAATCCCCAGGCTTTGAAGCCCTGCGCCTGGAGTTTCTGGAGCGCTACCTCAAGGGCTGCGCGATCCACAGCAAGCTCTTCGACGGCATGGAAGAACTGCTGCAGGACATCGAAAAATCCAACCTGGTCTGGGGCGTGGTCACCAACAAGCCGCTGCGCTTTGCCGAACCGATCATGCAGCAACTGGGCCTGGCCGAGCGTTCGGCGCTGCTGATCTGCCCGGATCACGTGAAGAACAGCAAGCCAGACCCGGAGCCGCTGATCCTGGCGTGCAAGATGCTCGACCTGGACCCGGCCAGCGTGCTGTTCGTGGGCGATGACCTGCGCGATATCGAGTCCGGCCGCGACGCCGGCACCCGCACCGCAGCGGTCACGTTCGGCTACATCCACCCGGACGACAACCCCCGCAACTGGGGCGCCGACGTGGTCGTGGACCACCCGCTGGAGCTGCGCAAGGTGCTGGATAACGCACTGTGCAGTTGCTGATTGTTAGACGATCTCGCCAACACTGAGATCAATGTGGGCGCTGGCTTGCCTGCGACAGCGGTCTGCCAGCCAGCCCATCTGGAGACAGGCACTGTGCTATCGCAGACAAGCCAGCTCCCACCTGAAATGGATTCCACTTCAAGAGCTGTAACATCTTGAATTCTGTCGAGGCTATTTATGTTTGATTACTGCGCACGTCCAGAATTACTCAAAGGCCGGGTGATCCTGGTGACCGGCGCCGGTCGCGGGATTGGCGCGGCGGCGGCAAAAACCTACGCCGCCCATGGCGCTACCGTGCTGTTGCTGGGCAAAACGGAAGCCAACCTGGCTCAGGTGTATGACGAAATCGAAGCGGCAGGCCAACCGCAACCGGTGGTGATCCCGTTCAACCTCGAGACCGCCCTGCCCCATCAATACGATGAGCTGGCCGCGATGATCGAAAAGGAGTTCGGCCGCCTCGACGGCCTGCTGCACAACGCCTCGATCATCGGCCCACGCACGCCGATCGAGCAGCTGTCCGGTGAGAATTTCATGCGGGTGATGCACGTCAACGTCAACGCAATGTTCATGCTGACCAGCACGCTGCTGCCGCTGCTCAAGCTGTCCCAGGATGCGTCGGTGGTGTTCACCTCCAGCAGCGTCGGGCGCAAGGGCCGTGCCTACTGGGGCGCGTACGGCGTGTCGAAGTTCGCGACTGAAGGCTTGATGCAAACCCTGGCCGATGAGTTGGAGGATATCGCGTCGGTGCGTTCCAACAGCATCAACCCAGGCGGCACGCGCACCAGCATGCGTGCACAGGCGTATCCAGGCGAAAACCCGATGGAAAGGCCGGCGCCGGAAGACATCATGCCGGTGTATCTGTACCTGATGGGGCCGGACAGCGCCGGCGTCAATGGTCAGGCGTTTGATGCGCAGTAAAACCTGACACAGCACAAATCAAACTGTGGAACCGAGTTTAAGTGGGAGCTGGCTTGCCTGCGATGGCATCACCGCGGTGTATCTGACATACCGAGTGGATGCCATCGCAGGCAAGCCAGCTCCCACATTGTTTTGCGGTGTATCTGGGGGGGTTAGTTTTTCACTACTTCTTCCAGGGTGAAACGCCCCAGCGGGTTCTGCAGGAAGTTGCTCACATTCTTGCGTGAGATGTTGATGTACGGGCTGTAGTACAGGTCGATCCAGTTCACATCCTGTTTTGCCAGTTTCTGCAACTCGATGTACATCTGCTCACGCTTGACCGGATCAGCCTCGATCCGCGCAGCCGCCACCAGCTCCTTGACCTTGTCGTTCTTGTAGCGGGTCATGTAGTTCTGGTTGGTGTCGTGACCCAGCACGAAAGTGGTTTTCTGGTCCGGGTCGAGGATGTCGTTGGTCCAGTACATCACCGAAATATCGTACTCACCGTCTACCAGCATCTGCCAGCTTTGAGTCGGGTCAACTTTCTGCAGGTTGGCGGTCACGCCGACCTTTGCCAATTGGTCCTTGATGATCACCGCGATCTGCTCGTCGGCTTCGTTGCCGGCGTTGACCACGTAGTTGAGCTTCAAGTCCTTGGCACCGGCCGCCTCCAGCAGCTTCTTGGCGGCGGTCGGGTCATACGGGCGTTGCAGGTTGTTGGCGTAGTGGTACAGCGAGCCTTTCGGGATGTAGGAATAGGCTACGGTGCCCTGACCGTAAGTGGCGGTCTTGACCAGCGATTGTTTGTCGATGGCCATGTCCAGCGCCTCGCGCACTTGCGGTTTGGCCAGCAAGCCGTGGGTGTGGTTGATCAGCAAGTGGTCTTCGCGGGTCGACGGATCGGAGTGGATCACCACGTTCTTGTCTTTTTTCAGTTCTTCCACGCGGGAGAACGGTACGAAGATCGCTGTGTCGAGCTCGTTGTTCTGCACCATGCGCATGCGTGTGTTGTCGTCGGTGACCGATACCCACTCAACGCCATCCAGGCTCACGTTGTTGGCCTGCCAGAAGTTCGGGTTCTTTTTCAGAATCACCCGGTCGCCCTTGCGCCACTCGTCCACGGTAAACGCGCCGGACGTCACCGGGTTTTCCGAGTAAGCGTCTTCGCCCATCTTGGTCATGGCTTTTTCCGACAGGATCGACACCGTCGGCGACGCCAATTGCGAGAGGAAGGCTACAGCCGGAGTCTTCAGGGTGACGACCAGGGTGTGTGGGTCCGACGCCTTGGCCGTGTTGATCAGGCTGAACGGGTCGCTCCACAACGAGGCCTTGTTGTCGCGGATACGCAGCAGGCTGAACGCTGCGTCGTCGGCGGTGATCGGCGAGCCGTCGGAGAACTTCGCGTCGCGTAGTTTGAAGGTGTAGGTCAGGCCGTCCTTGGAAATGTCCCAGCTTTCTGCCAGGCCCGGCTCCATCTTGGTGCCCAGGTTATCCACGCGCACCAGCGTGTCGTAGACGTTGGCGAACACCCAGGTGTCGCGGTTTTGCGCGCTTTTGATCGGGTCAAACGTGGTGCTGTCTTCACGGCAGCCGATGGTCAGCACACCGGCGGCCTGGGCCAGGCCGGCAGTAAGGGACCACGCGGTCAACGTAGCGGCGGCGAGCAACTTCAAGTGGCGCGATTGCATGTCATAACTCCTTGTTCATGAATGGCAGAAGGGGTGAGTGGTGCTTCAAGCACGCAACTGTATCGATGCTCGTGCAGGAAATGCGTCGGCGGCAACACCACGGAACACATCGTTCGGGCGTACCGGCAACGCGGGTGAAAGGCGCAGCCTGTGGGCAAATTCAGCGGGCTCGGTGGCTCACCGGGCAAAGGTTCTGCAGGCAACGGCCGATGCGGATCGATCTCGGGGATCGCCTCGATCAGCGCCGCCGTGTACGGATGGCGCGGTGCGGTAAACACCGCTTCCACCGGGCCTTCCTCGACGATTTTGCCCAGGTACATCACCGCCACGCGGTCGCACAGGCGCCGCACGATGGCCAGGTCATGGGCGATAAACAGGATCGCCAGGTTCATGCGCTGCTGCAGTTCCAGCAACAGGTTGATGATCTGGCCCTGGATCGACACATCCAGCGCCGCCACGCATTCATCAGCGATGATCAAGCGCGGTTCCACCGCCAGCGCCCGCGCGATGCCGACACGCTGGCACTGGCCGCCGCTTAAAGAGCCGGGTTTGCGGCTGGCCAATTCGGGGCGCAGGCCGACCAGATCGAGCAGTTCATTCACGCGGGCCGGTATCTGCTGCGGCGCCACTTTGCGCTGTACGCGCAACACTTCGGCAAGGGTTTCGCCGATGGTGTGGCGCGGGTTCAATGCGGCGTACGGGTCCTGGAAGATCATCGCGGTTTCATGGCGCAGGCGGGCGATATCGATAGCGCTGCCATGGGCCATGTCGACGCCATCGAACAGCACCTGGCCGGCGCTGATCGGGTTGAGGTGCAGGATCGCCCGGCCGAGCGTGCTCTTGCCGCTGCCGGACTCGCCAACCAGCCCAAGGGTTTCACCGGCGGCCAGGTTCAGCGAGACACCATTGACCGCCCTCACCCACTGTTTATGCAGGCCAAACAGGCCCGTACCGGGCGCCGCGAAACGCACCTCAAGGTCCTTGATCTGCAACAGGCTCATGATCGGTCTCCCAAGGGATAGTGGCACGCCACCCGCGCCCCTTGGGGCAACAACTGCGTGCACAAGGCGCCCGCCTGCGCACAGCGCGGGTTGAAGCGACACCCTTGCGGCAATGCGTCCAGCAACGGCGGCTGGCCGGGAATCGTGCGCAGCAACGCGTGCCCACTGCTGTGGGCAGGCTGACAATCAATCAGGCCGGCGGTGTACGGGTGCTGCGGGTTGGCCAGCAACTCGTATTTGCTGCCATGCTCGCACAGGCGCCCGGCGTACATCACCGCGATGGAATCACAAGTTTGCGCCACCACACCGAGGTCGTGGGTGATCATGATGATCGACAGGCCGCGCTGATCGCGCAGCTCCAGTAACAGGCGCAGGATTTGCGCCTGTACGGTGACATCGAGGGCGGTGGTCGGCTCGTCGGCAATCAGCACTTCAGGATTACAGCCCAACGCCACAGCGATCATCGCGCGCTGGCGCATGCCGCCGGAAAACTCGTGGGGGTAGTTATCGACCCGCGCCTTGGGATCGGGAATGCCGACCTGGCGCAGCACGTCGATGGCTTGCAGGCGCGCATCTTTTTTCGACGCGCCCTGGTGCAGGCGAATGCCCTCGGCGATCTGCTCGCCGATGCGCATCAACGGGTCCAGATGGCTGCTGGGGTTCTGGAAAATCATGCCCAGTTGCCCGCCACGCACGGCGCGCATGCCGGCCTCGTCCAGCGTCAACAGGTCCTGCCCGGCCAGGCGCACGGCAGCGCCTTGCACGCGCAAGTTGGGCGATGGCAGCAGGCGCATCAACCCGCGACAGGCCAGGGTCTTGCCCGAGCCGCTCTCGCCCACCAGGCCAAGGATTTCACCCTCGGCCAAATCAAAGGACACGCGGTCGACCAAGGTGACATCGCGCCCGGCATTGTGGGCGATCACGCTAAGGTCACGCACTTGCAGCAGGCTCATGCGCGATCCCCCAACACTTGCGCCACGCCATCGGCGAGCAGGCTGAAGCCCATGGCCAGCGTGACGATGGCCAGGCCCGGAAACGTGCAAATCCACCAGGCCGTGGTGATAAACGCCTGCCCTTCGGCCACCATCGTGCCCCACTCGGCGGTCGGCGGTTGCACGCCCAGGCCCAGGTAACTCACGGCGGCGCCATTGAGCAGCACCAGCACGGCGTCAGACATGGAAAACACAATCGAACCGAACATGGCGTTGGGCAGCAAATGCCGGAACAGAATGCGCCCATGGCCAAAGCCCAGGCTTTTGGCGGCCAGCGCAAACTCGCTTTCCTTGAGCACCAGGATCTGCGAGCGGATCAGCCGCGCATACGACACCCAGCCCACCAGCGCCATGGCGATATAAAAGCTTTTCAAACCTGGGCCAAGGATCGCCATGATCGCCAGCATCAGCACAAGAAACGGGAATGCCAGGATCACGTCGATCACGCGCATGCAGAAGCTGTCGAAGCGCCCGCCGATGTAGCCCGAAACCGCGCCGACAAAGGTGCCGATCATGAACGGGAAAATCACCCCGACAATGGCCAGTTGCAGGTCGATGCGCGCGCCCCAGATCACGCGCGAAAGGATGTCCCGGCCGTAGTTATCCGTGCCGAACGGGTGCGCCAGGCCAGGCCCTAGCAAACTGATGTCCGTGTTCTGCGCAATCGGGTCAAAGGGTGCGAGCCACGGTGCAAACAGCGCCAGGGCCAACCACACCAGCAGGATCAGCAGGCCCCACGCCGCCGTCAGCCGGCCATTGCGAAAACCAAAACGCAGGCGCAAACGCCACGGAGCAATCAGTGGGCGGCCGCTCATTGCATCTTCACCCGTGGATCGAGGGCCACCGTCACCACGTCGGCAACGAAGTTGACCACCACCGTCGCACAGGCCAGCACCATGGCCACGCCCTGCACCACCATGTAGTCACGGGTGAAAATGCCGCGCACCAGCAATTGGCCGATACCGGGAATCGCGAACAGGCTTTCGATCACCACCGTGCCGCTGATCAGCCAGCCGATGTTCACCGCCAGCAGGTTGACCGCCGGCACCAGCGAATTGGGCAACACATGCCGACGGAACACGGCGGCCTCCGACAGCCCACGCGCCCGCGCGGCGGTGACGTGATCGGCCTGCAATTCCATCAACATGCTCGCGCGCAGGTTGCGCACCAGCACCGCCGACAGCGCCAGGGCGATGGTCAGGCACGGCAGCAGCATATGGTGGGCCTTGTCCAGCCAGGTGCGGCCGTAGCCAGACACCGGGAACAGGCCCCACTTCACACTCAGCAACAGAATCAACATCAAGCCCAGCCAGAACGCCGGCATGCCCAGGCCGACGGTGGTGAACACACGAATCAGGTTGTCCGCCCATCCGCCCTTATTACGCGCCGCCCACGTCGCCAACGGCAGCGCAATCACCAGCGCCAGCAGCACGCTGCCAAGCACCAGCACCAGGGTCGGCTCGATGCGGGTGACGATCAGCTTCAAGGCATCGACTTTGTACAGCAGCGATTGGCCGAGGTCGCCCTTGAGCAGGTTCTTGAGGAAGTAGAAGTATTGCAGCCACAACGGCTGATCCAGGCCGTATTGGGCGCGGATTTTCAGCAAGGCATCCGGCGTACTGCGCGAGCCGAGCAAGGCCCGGGCCGGGTCGCCCGGGATCGAGCGCACCAGCACAAAGGTGATCAGGCTGATGCCAAACAGCACCGGCAGCAATTGCAGCGGCCGGGACAGCACAAAACGGTAGCGCGCCAGGTTCATCCGTCAGCCCCGGTGACGCGCGAGGAAGTCCAGCAGCACCGGGAAGTACGCGTGGGGCTCCTCATAAAAAGGCATGTGGCTGCTGTTGGGGAACACGTGCAACTCGGCATGCCTGGCGGCCCGCTTCATGCGATGCGCGCAGGCGGGCGTGAGCTCATCGTGCTGGCCGGTGGTGATCAGGATCGGCATCTTGAACTCGGCCATCTCGGGGATGCGGTTCCAGTCCTTGAGGTTGCCGATGTAGAGGAATTCGTTGGGGCCTTGCATGGTTTCGTACGGGCCCATGTTCCAGTCGCCGAGCGAGCGCTTGACCGGCTCCGGCCATTCATCCAGGCGGCAGACGTGGCGGTAGTTGAGCAAGGTGATGGCGGCTTGGTACTGCGGGTGGTCCAGGGTGCCCATGGCTTCATGACGCTGCATCATGGCCACGGTCTCGCTGCCGAGGGCGCCGCGCAGGCGTTCGAGTTCCTGGGACAGGTGCGGGATGTCGCCGACAGTGTTTTCGAGGATCAGGCTTTTCAGCGCATCGGGGTAATGGATGGCGTATTCGATGCCCAGCCAGCCGCCCCAGGAATGCCCGAGCAGGTGCACGCGGCCCAGGCCGAGGGCCTGGCGCACGGTTTCGACTTCTTCGACATAACGGCTGATTTCCCACAAGGAAACATCAGTCGGTCTGGCTGATGCGCCGGTGCCAAGCTGGTCGAATGCAACCACTCGCAGGTTATGCGCTTTGAGCCAGCCATGGGCGTCGCGCAAGTAGTCACACGGCAGGCCCGGGCCGCCATTGAGGCACAAGAGCACCTCATCGCCAGCGCCAAAGCTGTAGACCACGAGGTTATGGCCGTCGACTTGCACGTTGTACTGCTGGTCGGGGGCAATTTCACGCCACATGCATACATTCCTTGTGTTGTATCGGCCTGGCGGGTAGCGGCCGTTTATCAGGCCAACACTACCGAGGATGCCGTGCGTCCATAACCTAGTATTTCTTATAGGTTTGGCCTGGCAGTCCTTCGCCGGGGCGTGGCATTCTACTTGCCGCAAGTCGAGATTCAAATGAATTCGGGAGCAGAACGGATGCTGACCAGGCTGACTGCCTTCAATAATCGTCTGATGCCGGGCAGGAGCCTGGATGAACAGATGGACAATACCTTTATCCTGGCCCAGCAACTGGGCTTCGACGCGCTGGTGTACGACTACACGCCGGTGCCCATCGACCAAGACGGCTCGCTGATCACGCCCTCGGTGCTGGAGCTGCGCAACACGCCGCCCGACTGGCATGCGTTATGGTGCAGCGAAGGGTTTTACCAGATCGACCCGGTGCAACACCTGGCCCTGAGCACGGTGTCCCCGTTCGTATGGTCCTACGAGGCAAAAGCCCAGACCGCACTGCAGAAAATCATCGACCCCTGCCACGCCCCCGTGTCTTCTTACCTGCATGAGCGCCAACTGACCTGCGGCGTCAGCGTGCCGATTCACCTGCCTCGCGGTGGTTTCGCGTCACTCACCGGCTTGCGCACCGGCAAGGCCAGCACGGTGTTGAAGGATGCGCAGCAGACCCTGGCGGACTTCAGCCTGATCACCCATGCCCTGCAGGAAGCGGCCTACCCGCTGTTCAGCAAAGAGCTGCGCACTTACCCGCATATTCGCCTGACCAAACGCGAGCGTGAATGCCTGAAATGGGCTGCCGATGGCCTGACCGCTGCCGAAATCGCCACCCAGTTGAGCCGCTCGCTGGCGGTGGTCACCCTGCACCTGGCGTCGGCGATGCACAAGTTGGGGGCCAAGAACCGCGTGCAGGCGGTGGTTCGCGCCACGCATTACCGCTTGCTGGAAGACTGAACCTTCGGCAAAACCTAGCTGTTTTGCTAGTTACTTAAACCTCGTGTGCGGACTATCGTATCCCTGATCCTTTTTTTTCAGAGCAGGGTACGAAATGGAATTCATCGAGAAAGTCCGCGAAGGTTATGCGGCATTCGGCGCCTACCAGACCTGGTACCGCGTCACTGGCGACCTGACCACCGGCCGTACACCGTTGGTGATCATCCACGGCGGCCCCGGCTGCACCCATGACTATGTCGACGCCTTCAAAGACGTGGCTGCCAGCGGCCATGCGGTGATTCACTACGACCAGTTGGGCAATGGCCGCTCCACCCATTTGCCGGACAAAGACCCGTCGTTCTGGACCATCGGCCTGTTCCTTGAAGAGTTGAACAACTTGCTGGACCACCTGCAGATCAGCGACAACTACGCGATCCTCGGGCAATCCTGGGGCGGCATGCTCGGCAGCGAGCACGCGATTCTGCAGCCGAAGGGCTTGCGCGCGTTTATCCCGGCCAACTCGCCCACCTGCATGCGCACGTGGGTCAGCGAAGCCAACCGCCTGCGCCAACTGCTGCCTGAAGGCGTGCACGAAACCCTGCTCAAACACGAACAGGCCGGCACCTACCAGGACCCGGAATACCTCGCCGCCTCGCGGATTTTTTATGACCAGCACGTGTGCCGCGTCATCCCGTGGCCGGAAGAAGTGGCCCGCACCTTCGCAGCGGTGGACGCCGACCCGACGGTGTACCACGCCATGAGCGGCCCGACCGAGTTTCACGTGATTGGCAGCCTCAAGGACTGGAATGTGATTGGCCGCCTGTCGGCGATCAATGTGCCGACTCTGGTGATTTCCGGCCGACACGACGAGGCGACGCCACTGGTGGTCAAGCCGTTTCTGGATGAGATCGCGGACGTGCGCTGGGCGCTGTTTGAAGATTCCAGCCACATGCCCCACGTGGAAGAGCGCCAGGCGTGCATGGGGACCGTGGTGAAGTTTCTGGATGAGGTGTGCTCAGTGCCGCACAACGTCCTCAAGGCGGGCTAATTCCCACTGTGGAAGCGGGCTTGCTCGCGAATGCTGGGTGTCAGTCAATGAAGGTTTCGACTGATCCAGCGCATTCGCGAGCAAGCCCGCTCCCACATTTTTAGACTTCGGTGGTTTCAGGTTTTACGGCCTTCCTTGGCACGTCAGCCACCACCGGAATCTCTTTCCCTTCAGCATCAAACAACTTGCCGCCGCTGAAGTAATCCCCATCGCGCAATGCCGCCACATCGTGGAAGCACAAACTGCGCTCAGTGCCCGCCACGAACACCGACTGCTGGTCCGAGTTACCCGCGGTGAAGTGGTTGAACGCCAGGTTCAACAGGATCGCCATGATCGCCGACGAACTGATGCCCGAGTGGAAAATGGTCGCGAACCAGGTAGGGAAGTGGTCGTAGAAGTTCGGCGCCGCGATGGGGATCATGCCGAAGCCGATAGACGTGGCCACGATGATCAGGTTCATGTTGTTGCGGTAATCCACCTTGGACAGCGTGCGAATACCACTGGCCGCCACGGTGCCGAACAGCACGATCCCGGCGCCGCCGAGCACCGATGTCGGCACGGCCGCGATCACCCGGCCCATAAACGGCAACAGCCCCAGCACCACCAGAAACACCCCGCCCGTGGCCACCACAAAGCGGCTCTTTACCCCGGTCACTGCCACCAGGCCGACGTTCTGGGCGAACGCGCTTTGGGTGAATGAACCGAAGATCGGCGCGAACATGCTCGACAGCATGTCGGCGCGCAAACCATTACCCAGGCGTTTGGAATCGACCTTGGTGTCGATGATCTCGCCCACCGCGAGGATGTCCGCCGAGGTTTCCACCAGGGTGACCATCACCACGATGCACATGGAAATGATTGCCGCCACATGAAAGGTCGGCATGCCGAAATGGAACGGTGTGGGAAAGCCGAACATGGGCCCCTGGGCCACACCGGAGAAATCCGCCATGCCCAGAAACACCGCGATCACAGTGCCGATCACCATCGCCAACAGAATCGACAGCCGCGAAATGGCCGCGCTGCCGATCTTGCTCAGCAGCAACACCAGCACCAGTGTCAACGCGGCGAGGCCGATATTGGCCATGCTGCCGAAATCCGCCGCGCGGCTGTTGCCGCCCATGGCCCAGCGTGCCGCCACTGGCATCAGTGTGAGGCCAATGGTGGTGATCACAATGCCGGTGACCAACGGCGGAAAAAACTTGGTGATCCGTGAGAACACCGGCGTGATCAGCAAGCCGATAAACGACGCGGCCATCACCGCGCCGAGAATCGCCGGTAGTCCGCCGGCGCCATCACTGCCGACTATCGCCACCATGGTCGCCACACCGGCAAAGGACACGCCCTGCACCAGCGGCAGCTGGCAGCCAAAAAATGGCAGGCCCAGGGTCTGCAACAGCGTGGCCAGGCCACCGGCAAACAGCGACGCGGCGATCAACAGGCCGATATCCGCCGGCGACAAACCGGCCGCCTGGCCGACGATCAACGGCACGGCAACGATGCCGCCGTACATGGTGAGCACATGCTGCAGGCCGTAAGCCATGTTGGCGGCGGTGCCAAGATTCTCATCTTCTGGCCGCTGCGGTGACGCCTTCGGGATAGTCATGGTGAGGGGTTCTCTGTTTTTGTTGTGCGAACACTGTATGCAATGTTTGGACTGCATGTCCATAGAGTTGTATACAATCAATCGAACAAGATACCCTCCATCGGCGTTACAAAAACAATCCGGCCGTCATGAGCCAGAACGCCAAAGGACCTAAAACAATGAAAAAGGCATTACAGGGCGCAACCGTTGCATTGACCCTTCTCGGCGGTGGGGAGGCTGTCGCGGTGGAATGGATGAACAACAGCGTAGGATTTCGCTATGGCCAACACTTCACCAATCCGAACAACCCCGATGATTTCAGCAAACGCATCTACAGCTTTACCCACGCCAGTGGCTACCAATACGGCAGCAACTACCTGAACCTGGATGTGTTCCTGTCCGACAGCCACGACCCGCGCAAGGGCACCGACCATGGCGGCAGTGAGGTCTACGCCGTTTACCGGCATCAACTGTATGCATCGCGGGTGTTTGATGTGCCGCTCGGCACTGGGTTGATCAAGGATTACGCGCTGACACTGGGCTTTGATGCCAACCGCAACAACAACGTCGCCTCAGCCAAAAAGCGCGCACTCGTGATCGGCCCGACGCTGAAGTTCAACACGGTCGGTGTGTTGGACCTGAGCCTGATGTACTACAAGGAAAAGAACCACACCGGCATCCCCGGCGCGCAGGAGTCAAACCATACGTTTGACGACACCTACATGCTCAACCTGACGTGGATGCGCCCGTTCGACATCGCCAACCATGCGGCGAAATTCCAGGGTTTTATCAATTACGTCGGGGACAAAGGCGAGGACTACCATGGCCGCGACACCGCGCCAGAAACGCTGATGCGCACCGCGCTGATGGTGGCGGTGCGGCCGGGTAAAAACGTGAAGCCGAACCTGTATCTCGGGGTGGGCTATGAGTACTGGCACAACAAGTTCGGCGTGGACGGCGGCCGGGGGACTCGGACTTCCACGCCAACGCTGAACATGGAAGTCACGTTCTAACCCCTGAAGAAACCCAATCAACTGTGGGAGCTGGCTTGCCTGCGATGCAGACACCTGAGTACTTCGGAATCACCGAGGCGATGCTATCGCAGGCAAGCCAGCTCCCACATTTTTGATCGCAGTGCAGATTTAAGCGTTTGCGAGTTCCGAGTTATCCGTCTTCGGCCGCGCCAGCCAATACCCCAGCACCGCCAACGGCGCCGTTGCGAGCATCACAATCACGGTGATCAGCAACGGCTGGTCAATCATCGACGACACCAGCAGGCTGCTGAGAAAGCACAGCCCCAGCTGCAGGGTGTTTTGCAGTGCCGCTGCCTTGCCGGAATTTTCCGCAAACGGCATCAGCGCATTCGCCACCACGATCGGGTAACTGGCACCGTTGACCAGCGCCATCAGGCAGAACGGAATCAGCAAGGTGGTCAGGGTGGGCACGGTCAACGTGGCGACCAGGTACAACGCCACCATGCTGATGCAGTACGCCACCAGTAACCAGGGCAGCAGGGTTTTGCCCTGATAGCGCTGCAATGCGCTGCGGCAGCTGTAACCACCAATCAGAAACGCCAACGTCGGCAGCACGTAGCTCAGGCCGATGTCATTCGGGCTGTAACCCATGTCGCCCAAAATGAAGGGCGAAGCCGTCAACCAGGCAAAGAAACTGGCCGAGCAGGCAGCGAAGATCATCACGTTGCCGGTGAACACGCGGGAGGTCAGCAACTGCCCATAACCGAGGCGCGAAGGTTCGCCCTCCTCTGCCCGACGTTTGGGCATTTTGCGCAGCAACAACGTCGGCAGCAGCAACAGCAGCGACACGCCCAGCAGTACACCGAAGATCGCCTGCCAGCCGAAGTGATTCAACACCATGGCGCCCAGCAACGGCGCCAGGGCCGGTGACAGCGACATCAGCGGCATGATGCTGGCGAACACGCGATGCGCCTTATCGGCCGGATATCGGTCGATCACCAGTGCCTGCCAGCTCACCGCCGCAGAACACACGCCAATCGCTTGCATAAAACGCAACGCCAGCAGTTGCGGCGCGGTTTCGACCCAGAACATGCCCAGGCAACCCACTACAAACAGGCTCAGGCCCGCCAGCAGTATCGGCTTGCGCCCGAGGCGGTCGGACAACGGCCCCCACAACAACTGCCCCACCGCAAAACCGGCGAGGAAAATACTCAAGCTGGCGCCCACGGCACCCGCACTGATCTGCAACTGCTCGCCCATGGCGCCGAACGCCGGCAAGTACATATCCATGGCGAGATAACCGAGCATGCTCAGCCCCGCCAGGTACCACGTGAAACCAAAAGAATTTTTCATTGAAGCCTTGCTGAACTTGCCATCAAACTATTTGCTGACTGGCGCCCATTATGAAGCTGACAGTTTTGGTGTGAAGCGATAATAATTGGACACCTCTATCAAATATTTTGAAGGCAAACATCATGTGGTCCGAATACTCGCTGGATGTGGTGGATGCCGTGGCGCGCCACGGCAGCTTCAGCGCGGCCGCCCAGGAACTGCACCGCGTGCCTTCGGCCATCAGCTATACGGTGCGTCAGCTCGAGGAATGGCTGGCGGTGCCGCTGTTTGTGCGGCGACATCGTGACGTGGAGCTGACCCCGGCCGGCCGTCTATTTATAGACGAAGCCCGCGGCGTGATGAAAAAAATGCTCGGTACACGGCGTTTGTGCCAGCAGGTGGCGAATGGCTGGAGCGGCCAATTGAAGGTTGCGGTGGATTCCATCGTCAAACCCCAGCGCTGCCGGCAACTGGTGCTGGACTTCTATCGGCAGTTTCCCGAGGTGGAATTGCTGTTGGAATACGAGGTGTACAACGGCGTATGGGATGCCCTGGCCGATGAACGCACCGACATTGTGATCGGCGCCACCAGCGCGGTGCCGGTGGCCAGCCACTTCACCTTTCGCGACATGGGCCTGCTGAACTGGCTGTGTGTGGTCAGCGCCAGGCATCCGCTGGCGGCGCTGGACGGCTTGCTCAGTGACGATCAACTGCGGCCGTTCGCCTCGCTGTGCATGACCGACACCTCGCGCAACCTGCCCAAGCGCGACACCTGGACCCTGGATAACCAACGCCGGCTGGTGGTACCCAACTGGTCCTCGGCGCTTGATTGCCTGCGCGATGGCCTGTGCGTGGGCATGGCGCCGGCGCATCAGGTGTTGCCGTGGATCGAATGTGGCGAGCTGGTCGCGCTGCAATTGCGTCGGCCGTTCCCGGCCAGCCCATCGTGCGTGGCCTGGGCGCAGAGCAAATTGTCGCCGGCGATGAGTTGGTTGCTGGAGTACCTGGGCGATACCGACACCATGAATCAGGAGTGGCTCAACGGCCCAGATCTGTGAAAGTCACACGGATTCAATGTGGGCATGTGTGGGAGCTGGCTTGCCTGCGATGCAAGCGCCTCGGTCTTAATGTCAGACCGAGGTGATGCTATCGCAGGCAAGCCAGCTCCCACACTTTTACCGGGTTTCAGTCCAATAAGCGGGCGATGGCCCTTACGATCATCTCCACCTCCTTGGCCTCCAGCGTCAGCGGCGGCAGCAGGCGGATGATCTTGCCGCGCGTCACATTGATCAGCAGGCCGTGCTCGTGCGCTGCGCGATAGGCCAGATCGCGATAAGGCTGTGCCAGTTCGATCCCGACCATCAGGCCTTGCCCGCGAATCGCCAGCACCTGCGGATGCTCGCTCAACTCCACACGCAGCCGCGCCAACAGCCGCTCGCCCTGTTGCGCGGCGTTCTGCAGCAGGCCTTGCTCTTCAATAATGTCCAGCACCGTGCAGCCCACGCGGCAGGCCAGCGGGTTGCCGCCGAATGTGCTGCCGTGGCTGCCGGGTGTGAACAGCTGGGCCACAGCGGCCCGGGCCAGGCAGGCGCCGATGGGCACGCCATTGCCAAGGCCTTTGGCCAGCGTCATCACGTCCGGCACGATGCCTTCATGCTGGAAAGCAAACCATGCGCCGGTGCGGCCGATGCCGGTCTGGATTTCATCGAGCATCATCAGCCAGCCGTGGCGCGTGCAATGCTCGCGCAGGGCTTTGAGGTAGCCGGGCGGCGCTGGCAGCACGCCACTCTCGCCCTGGATCGGTTCCATCAGCACCGCGGCAATGCGCGGGCCGAATTGTTGCGTGATGGCTTCCAGCGCCGCCAGGTCGCCAAACCCGACCTTGAGAAAATCCCCCGGCAAGCGCTGAAACCCCAGGCGCACCGACGGCCCGTCGCTGGCCGCCATGGTGCCAAGGGTGCGCCCGTGAAACGCATTTTCCATCACGACCACCAGCGGCTCTTCGATGCCCTTTTTCCAGCCATGCAGCCGTGCGAGTTTCAGCGCTGTTTCGTTGGCTTCGGCGCCGGAGTTGTTGAAGAACGCACGGTCAAGGCCAGACAACTGTGCCAGGCGCTGGGCCAGTCGTTGCTGCCAATCAATGTTGTAGAGGTTGGAGGTGTGCAGCAACAGGCCCGCCTGTTCACTGATCGCCGTCACCAGCCGAGGGTGGGAATGCCCGACATTGGTCACCGCCACGCCGGCGACCGCGTCGAGGTATTCACGGCCCTGCTGGTCCCACAGGCGCGTACCCAGGCCGCGGGTGAAGCTCAGGGCCAAGGGTTGATACGTGGTCATCAGGCAGGCGGCGGTCATGGTGGCAGGCTCCAGTGCATCATGGTGATGGCACCAGTATCGTTAGCCACCCGAGCTGGATAAACTGCGCATTCCTGTAATGACTTTAAACCAAGGCTTGATAATGGATCTGTTCCAGGCAATGTCGGTGTACGTCAAGGTGGTGGAGAGCGGCAGCATGACGGCCGCCGCGCAGGAATGCGGGATGTCGACCACCATGGTCGGCAATCACCTCCGCGCCCTGGAGCAGCGCCTGGGCGTCAGCCTGCTCAAGCGCACCACGCGCAAGCAAAGCCTCACCGAGTTTGGTGGGCAGTATTACCAGCGCTGCCTGGAGGTACTGGGGCTGGTTGCCGACTCTGAAGTGTTGGCGGAGCAGGCCCACAGCGAAACGCCCAAGGGCAACCTGCGCATTACCGCGCCACCGGTATTCGGCACCGAACGCCTGACGCCTGCCCTGAGCGAATTTTCTCAGCGCTACCCGCTGATCAACCTCTACGTGGTGCTCAGCAACGAGCGGATGGACCTGGTCGACAGCGGCTTCGACGTAGCAATCCGCCTTGGTGAGCTGGAAACCTCCAGCCTGATCGCCCGGCCCATGCAGGCCTACACCCTCACCCTCTGCGCTTCACCGGATTACCTGGCACGCCGCGGCACGCCGCAGACACCCAGTGACCTGCAGCACCATGACTGCCTGGCGTTCGCCTACCCCGCGACCGACAACTGGCGCGACTCCGACAAACTCTGGCGCTTGACTGGCGGGGAAGGCGAGGTGGAGGTGCCGGTGTCCGGGTCATTGACCATCAACAGCTCGCAAGGCCTGCGCCAGGCGGCCCTGAACGGCATGGGCATCATCATGTTGGCCGATGCCCTGGTACAACCGGACCTGGAGAGCGGCAAGCTGGTAGCCTTGTTAACGTCCTACACGCTACCCCGCCGCCCCATGCACCTGCTTTACAGACAGGACCGCTACCGCCTGCCCAAGCTGCGCGCCTTTGTGGATTTCGCCATGGAAAAATGGGCGCGCTAAAAGTCCACGCCCAACGCCCGCAGGCGCGCCGCAGTACGCTCGGCCGACACGTGATGAATACCTTGCCAACCGAGGGCGACGGCGGCCTCGACATTGCCCGCCACGTCGTCGATAAACACCACCTCGCCCGGCTGGATATCCGGCAGATGGGCGCGCACCTGGCCGAGGCTCGCGTGATAGATCGCCGCGTCCGGCTTAATTTGCTTCAGCTCGCCGGAGACCACAATGTCGCGCAAATACTGCAGGAACGGGTAGTTGGCCCGCGCATAGGGAAAGGTTTCAGCCGACCAGTTGGTCAGCCCGAACAGCGGCATACCGGCTTGATGCAACGCCTCGAGAATCGCCACACCTTCTGGCAACGCGCCGCGCAGCATTTCGTGCCAACGGTCGTAATAGGCCTGGATCAAGGGTGCGTGTTCCGGGTACTGCTCGATCAGGTGGCGCGTGCCTTCGGCCAGGCTGCGACCGGCGTCCTGCTCGGTGTTCCAGGCTTGGGTGCAAATGGTGTCGAGAAAGTGTTGCCGCTCGTGATCGTCGGCAATCAGCTGGCGGTACAGGTGGTGCGGGTTCCAGTCGAACAGGACACCGCCGAAATCAAAAACTACTGCACGAATCGTCATCAGATCCTCCGTTAGCGTGGCTTGATAGCCGAAGGAGTCTGGCAGATTAAGGGCAGTGGCGGGAGCGCGATGGCGTTTAGGAGGGTTTTGAGTTCACACAAAGCAAATGTGGGAGCGGGCTTGCTCGCGAAAGCGGAGTGTCAGCCCCTGTATCTGATACTGACATACCGCATTCGCGAGCAAGCCCGCTCCCACATTTTTTGACCGTGTTTAGGCTTGGATCAGGCCTTTGATCTTCACGGTCGGGTTCACATCAGCTTCGTAATCAACGCCGTCGATTTCAAAACCGAACAAACGCAGGAACTCAGCCTTGTAACCGGCGAAGTCGCTGATTTCGTTAACGTTGTCGTCAGTCACCTGGTTCCACAGCGCCGCCACGGCGTCCTGGACTTTGGGCTCCAGCTCAGCCAGGTCGGCACGCAGGCGGCCGTCGGCATCCAGTTTCGGCTCTTTGCCGTACAGGCTGTCCTTGAACAGGCCGTAGACCTGCTCGATGCAGCCTTCGTGGGTACCCTGCTCTTTCATCACTTTGAACAGCAGCGACAGGTACAGCGGCATGATCGGGATCGCCGAACTGGCCTGGGTGACCACCGCCTTGAGCACCGACACACGGGCGTCGCCCTTGAGTGCAGCAAGGTTGTCGCGCAGGGTCAGGACTTTCTTGTCGAGGTCTTTCTTGGCTTCGCCGATGGAGCCGTTCCAGTAGATGTCCTGGGTCAGCTTTTCACCGAGGTAGGTGAAGGCGGTGGTCTTGGCGCCTTCAGCCAGCACGTCGGCGTCACGCAGCGCGTCGATCCACAGCTGCCAGTCCTCGCCGCCCATGACTTTCACGGTGCCGTCGATTTCTTCCTGGGTCGCAGGCTCAAGCGTGGTATCGACCACAACGCCTTTGTCGGTATTGATACCGCGCAGGGTCACGGCCTTGCCGATCGGCTTGAGGGTGGAGGTGTGCACCACGCCTTGCGGGTCGGTACGGCGTGGCGCGGCCAGGCTGTACACCGCCAGGTCGATTTTGCCGAGGTCTTTCTTGATGGTTTCGATGGTCAGGCGCTTGATCTCGTCGGAGAACGCGTCGCCGTTGATGCTCTTGGCGTACAGGCCTTTTTCAACGGCAAACTTCTCGAACGCTGCGCTGTTGTACCAGCCGGCGGAGCTCAGCTTGCCTTCTTCGCCTTCTTTCTCAAAAAACACACCCAGGGTATCGGCGCCGCAGCCAAACGCAGCACTGATGCGCGCGGCCAGGCCGTAACCGGTGGAGGCGCCGATGACCAGCACCTTCTTTGGGCCGCCTTCGATGACGCCATGCTGGGTGACGTAGTCGATCTGCTCTTTGACGTTCGCTTCACAGCCAACAGGGTGAGCGGTCACACAGATAAAGCCACGAACCCGCGGTTTGATGATCATAAAATTTCTGCCTCTTCCAAGGTGCCGAAGGCCAATGGTGGCCATTCAACTTAATCGTACCGGTCTATGACGTCCAAAAAACCGAAGCGTCACGATAGTCGCAAATCTTCTGTTTACAAAATCCAATCAACAAAAGGCCGGATACGCCACCGCGCGGGTTAAAAACTGTGCCAGGCCTTCACAATTTCGCAATATTTAAAACGCCCAGCGCCGCCGGAACCCACTATCATGGCAACATTGTTTCGCTTTGTTTCAGGTTCGGAGCCATGCTTCATGAGTAAAAGTGCTGTTCAAAAAAAGCTGGTCTCAGCCGCCTGGGTGCTGGGCGTTCTGTTGTTCATGTACTGCTTCCCGCGCACCACCCTGGTATTTCTGTTGCTGGTGCTGTTCTGCGGCATTTATGACTTCCTGCGCAACGGCCTGTACGACCGCGACACGATCAAGAAATACTTCGTCGGCAACGGCCGCAACACGTGGATATTGGCGCCGTTCAATACCCTGTTCGACCTGTTCAGCCTGCGCAACCGCCATGTCTACACCATGAACGACCTGCCGCCCGCCTGGCGTGAAGACCTGCAACAGGTAATCGACGACGCCATGGCCCACAAGGACGAAATCATCGGTTACCTGGACGAACGCATGGCCGAGAAAAAGCGCGGCATGTTGTTTTTCCAATGGTACGGCCGCCCGATCGAAACCACGCTGGACATCCCGCAGCTGCGCAAAAAACTGCCGTTCGTGAAGACCATCGGGGTGTCGGTGTTCAACGAAAACCGCTCGACGTCGTTCCACTTCGGCCCGCTGCGCATGATGTTCCGAGTGCTCTACAACATGGCGCCGGCGCCGCACCACGAGGGTGTTTACATCCAGGTGGGCAAACACAAGCATTACTGGCACGACGACCCGCTGTTTATCTTCGATGACACGCTGATGCACGCGTCCTTCAACAAGAACGACGCCAAGCGTTACTGCCTGTTCATCGATATTGTGCGGCCGACCTTGCTGCCCTCCGTGCTCAACGCCGTGATCTCGGGCTTTGCCGGGCTGGTGTTCACCCTGCGTCGGGTTTTCTACAAAAACTGGAAGCTGATTCAGTAAGTTCTGCGGCATGATGGTGCTGGACGGAGTTTGCGCACGGCCTCATGCCTGCCAAACTGTGCGTCTCGTGCGACCGAGTTCGGCGCTCACCATTCTCCAGCCATCGCCACCCCTGGCGGGTGCGGTGGCTGTGCTTTCAAGGAATCAGAATGCCCCAACGTCAAGTCATCAATGCCTCCGTCAGCCCCAAGGGCAGCCTCGAAACCCTGTCCCAGCGTGAAGTCCAGCAACTGAGCGAAGCCGGCACCGGCAGCATCTACACGTTGTTCCGCCAGTGCGCTTTGGCCATCCTTAACACCGGCGCGCACATCGACAACGCCAAGACCATCCTCGACGCCTATAAAGACTTTGAAGTGCGTATCCATCAACAGGATCGCGGCGTACGCCTGGAACTGTTGAATGCGCCGGCCGACGCCTTCGTCGACGGCGAAATGATCGCCAGCACCCGCGAAATGCTGTTCAGCGCCCTGCGCGACATCGTCTACACCGAGAACGAGCTGGACAGCCAGCGCATCGACCTGAGCAATTCCCAGGGCATCACCGACTACGTGTTCCACCTGCTGCGCAACGCCCGTACGTTGCGCCCGGGTGTCGAGCCGAAAATCGTGGTGTGTTGGGGCGGCCACTCGATCAATACCGAAGAATACAAATACACCAAGAAAGTCGGCCACGAACTGGGCCTGCGCAGCCTCGACGTGTGCACCGGCTGCGGCCCTGGCGTGATGAAAGGTCCGATGAAAGGCGCGACCATCTCCCACGCCAAACAGCGCATCACCGGCGGCCGCTACCTGGGCCTGACCGAGCCGGGCATCATCGCTGCCGAAGCGCCAAACCCGATCGTTAACGAGCTGGTGATCCTGCCGGACATCGAAAAACGCCTGGAAGCCTTCGTGCGCGTCGGCCACGGCATCATCATCTTCCCGGGCGGCGCCGGCACGGCTGAAGAGTTCCTGTACCTGCTGGGCATCCTGATGCACCCGGACAACCGCGACGTGCCGTTCCCGGTCATCCTCACCGGGCCGAAACATGCGGCGCCGTACCTGCAACAACTGCATGCCTTCGTCGGTGCCACCCTCGGCGAAGCGGCGCAGGCGCACTACCAGATCATCATCGACGACCCAGCCGAAGTCGCGCGCCAGATGACGGCCGGGCTCAAGGCCGTGAAGCAGTTCCGCCGCGAGCGCAACGACGCCTTCCACTTCAACTGGCTGCTGAAGATCGACGAAGGTTTCCAGCGCCCATTCGACCCGACCCACGAAAACATGGCCAGCCTGCAACTGAGCCACGCCCTGGCGCCCCACGAACTGGCCGCCAACCTGCGCCGTGCGTTCTCGGGGATCGTGGCCGGTAACGTCAAGGACAAGGGCATTCGCCTGATCGAGCAGCACGGCCCGTACGAAATCCACGGCGACCCGGCCATCATGAAACCGCTGGACGAGCTGCTACAGGCGTTTGTCGCCCAGCACCGCATGAAGCTGCCGGGCGGTGCCGCGTATGTGCCGTGCTATCGCGTTGTGCAATGAATTAGCGCTGTACCGCCACACATTTGATTTCCACCAGTAACCCGGGATGCGCCAGTTCTGACACGCCGATGGTCGTCCAGGCGCAATGCCCGCGTGGGAACAGGCGGTTTTTCACCTCGCGAAAAACCGCCATGTGCTGGCTCATATCAACGTGATACGTGGTCATGTCGACCACGTCTTCAAAACGGCAGCCGCCCTCCTCCAATACTTGCCGCAGGTTCTCCCAGGCGGCGATGAATTGCGCCTCGGGGTCTTCTATCACGGCCAATTCCGGCGTGCGACCGACCTGGCCTGCGCAATACAAAGTGTTGCCAACTTTTACGGCAGGCACGTAGCCCGCGCGCTCTACGATGGGTTGCATGGCGGGCGGGATGATGCGGTGGCGGTCGGTCATAGCTTGTATCTCTTGGGGGCTCTAAAAAGCGTGTGAACGTGAAAACTTCGAACTAGGGTTTTACCTGTTCCCACCCACGCCTACCAGCAGAGCGACCTATGGACCAACGGATCTTGTCCTTCATCAATCCTTACCTTAGGGTAAGGAACATTACGATGGAGATCTTCACTATGGCGACCGCCACACTTACTTCAAAAGGGCAAATCACCATCCCTGTCCAAGTCAGGACCGCACTCGGCCTGGAAACCGGCGACCGGGTTGAATTTGTCGAAACGGAAGACGGCAAGTTTTCCATCATCGCCGCGAGCAAAACCGTTCATGACCTCAAGGGGTTGATCCGCAAGCCCGCCCAGGCCGTGTCGATTGACGACATGAACCGCGCCATCGCTGCGCAGGGAGCAAAAGCGCAATGATCGGCCTGGATACCAATGTGCTGGTGCGGTATGTCACCCAGGATGATCCCGTTCAGTCGCCGAAGGCGTCCGAGCTGATCGAATCGCTCACCACGCTTTCGCCGGGTTTTGTCAGCCAGGTGTGCGTGGTGGAACTGGTATGGGTGTTACAAAGCTGCTACCAATCGGCCAAGAGTGACGTGGTGACGGTTCTGGAAACGCTGCTGCGTACGCGTGAATTGACCGTCGAACATGCCGAGATCATCTGGCAGGCGCTGCGACGATTCACGGCAGGCAAAGCCGAGTTTGCCGACTACCTGATAGAGCGCTGTGCCCATGCGGCAGGCTGTGAATACACCGCCACCTTTGACCTCAACGCGGCCAAGGCCACCGGGATGAAACGCCTGACCTGAGGCAGCGTTGCAGTGAATTGCGGGCTTTGGTAAAAACCGCCTCTACCCTTGATCGAGAGAAACCCAACGTGCGCACGCTTTTGCTCGCAGCCTTGGCCCTGACGCCGACCTTTACCCTGGCCGACACCATCGCCTGGCCCGATCTGCCGCAAACCTGCTTCGTCAGCGGCCGCCCCGCCACCAGTGTGGATGTCGACACTGGCTGCGCGGCGTTCCTGATCAATGTGCAAGGCAAGGCAGCGGGCACGCCGATCAAGCTGGATATTCCCCAGTACGCCCTGCATGTGGACGAAGCCACCGGCAAGGAAACGCCGGTGATCATCATCCAGGCCGAAGAAAACGGCGAGATCAAGGCGGTGGGCTACAAGGAATTGGGCACCGATCAGCTCGGTGCCGCGTTACTGCGGGAGGTTCGGCTGCTGGGTACCCAAAAGCCGACCTAGTGTTTTTTGCAGGCGCCAACCAGCTCACGCCTGCGGCCAGGGTTCAGCGAACCCAGCCACCGCCCTGCCAGTGGTAACCGTCATTGCGCTGCACCCAATGCGGATGCACATAACGATAGCCTTCGCGCACTTGCTCCCAATGGCCGTGCACCGCGACGTATCGCCCGCCGGCCCAGCGCCAGTAGCCACGTGACCAGACATAACCGTAGCGCGGCGCCGGTTCGACCTCGATCACTTGAACCGGCGGCGGTTGCGGCGCGACCACTTCGACATACTCACGCTGTACCGGCCCGCGCTCATGCACCACACGCTCTTGCACACACCCGGACGCTGCGACGACAACCGCCGCCAATGCCGCATAACGTAGCAACATACAAAATCCTCGGGCGCGTACGCCCCGCACCTGCACCAGTAAAAAATGCCCCCATGTTTCAGCCGCGCTCCTGCTTGGCTATGGGTTCTTTTTAACAGGTGATGTCTGTCGGCTTGCTGAACCTGCGGACCTCAGGAAGTACAGGCGACGGTCGGTTGTTTCAGACGCACCAGCACCAGCCCCGCCACCACCACTGCAATGCCGGCGTAGGTTGAGCCCTGGATCGCATCGCCAAACATCAACGCCGCCCACACCAGGGTGACCGGTGGCTCCAGATAGACCAGCGCTGCCACGTGGGTCGCTGTCATTACCCGCAACAACATCCACAAGCTCAAATACGCGACGAATGTGGAAAACACCGTCAGCCAGGCGATAGAGATCAACACGTCCGAGTCATGAGGAACACTGAAGGTGCCGGTATAGAGCACGGCGCCGGAAAAGCCGATCAGCGTGAACAACGACTGGATGAACAGCGGCAACACCAACCCCGCGTCCTGGCGCTGCGCGGCCCGGCGCTCGTACAAGGTCGCCAGCGTCAGCCCCAGCGCTGCGGCCAGTGGCAACAAATACATGACAAAGCCGACGCTCTGCCCGCCACTGCTGTACTGCCCGGCGATCACGATGGAGACCCCGGCAAAGCTGATGGTCAACCCGACCCACTGCCGACCACCGCTGCGCTCGGCAGCGCTGCCGGTCGACAATGCCGCCGTCATCAACGGCTGCAGCGCCGCGATGATGGCCGCAATGCCGGGCGGCAATCCGTTTTGGATCGCCATATACAGGCAGCTCAGGTAGAGGAACTGCGAGAGAAAGCCGATCACGGCGTAATGGCGAATCTGAGCCCAGGTCACCTTCAACAGCTTCACGTTCAAAAACAGCCCCAGGCACACCGACACCAGCAGGAAGCGCCAGAACAGCAGGTTGAATGCCCCGCTGCCTTGCGTACCCAACTTGGCGCCGATGTAGCCGGAGCTCCAGGACAGCACAAACGCCACCTGCAACAGCAGCCGTTTCAAGGTTGATCGCGTCATGAGGCCTCCCGTCAGTGCACGTTGACTGAAAGGCTAAGGGCCGCGCATGCTTCTGTATATTTGAATTACTTGCACTATAAATTCGCAATAGTGGAATCATGGCCAAACAACTGAACATCGACTTGTTACGCACTTTTCACGCCGTGGCGCGCTTTCGGCGCTTCAACGAAGCGGCCGAGCATGTGCACCGCAGCGCATCGACCGTGACCACACAAATTCAAAAGCTTGAGGAGCAAATCGGCCAGCGCCTGTTCAGCCGCAGCAACCAGGGCGTGGAGCTGACCCTGTATGGTCAGAAACTGCTCGGCGAAACCACCGAGTTTCTCAAGAGCCATGACCGCCTGCTGATCGCGCTGATGCCACAGCGCATGCAGGGCAAGATTCGTCTGGGCATTCCCGATACCTATGCGCCGGCGTTCATGCAGGCGTTTTTGCCCCGCTTGATCGCCGACAACCCCTTGCTGGAGCTGGAAGTCGAAGCGCGCACCAGCGGTGAACTGTTGAATATGTTTATGGCCAATCAGCTCGACCTGGCCATCACCGTCAGCGCACAACCGCTGGCTCAGGGCGAACGCCTGGGGCCAGTGCAGCCGTTGTGGGTGGCGGCCGAGGGCTTCAGTTGCGCGCCGAATGCGGCGCTGCCGATCACCGTGCCCGTTGCCGGCTGCCCGTACCGTGCGGCGGCGTTGCAGGCGCTGAAGGATCACGGGATTTACCACCGGGTATTGCTGGAGAGCCCCAATTCCACGGCGGTCGAGGCCTGTATCCGCAGCGGCGTGGCGGTGGGGTTGATCGAACAAAGCCGCATGGGCAGCGGGCTGACGCAAAAGATTGCAGGGTTCGAGTTACCCCCACTGCCGGTGCATCATCTGTACCTGCTGTGCGATAGCAGCAATGCACTGGCCCTGCATCTGTATGCGCAGGTAAAACAGGGCTTCCACATTTGAGCCCTCACGCCTGGCCGAAGCGCGCCAGCACCGCCTCGACAAACCGCCGCAACTTGGCGGTGCGCTGTCGGTTGGCGGTGTAAACCAGGTGCATGGGGCGGCAGGGCGCCTCAAATGCCGGCAGTACCCGCACCAACTCGCCCCGGGCCAAGGCCGGACGCAGGAAGTCTTCGGCGCCCAGCAAGATGCCGAAGCCATCCAGTGCCGCCGACATCAATGCCCGGCTTTCGTTGATTTGAAGGCGGCTGGCGACCTGCACCGTGTAGGGCGTCGCGCCCTGGTGGAAGACCCATTCACGGTCCGCCGGGCGTGACCAAAAGGCGTAGCCCAGGCATTCATGTTGCGCCAGGTCCGCCGGGCACTGTGGCGTCCCTCGCACCGCCAGATACGCCGGCGCCGCGCACACCGCCAAGCGATAAGGTGCCAAGGGCCGGGCCGTTAAACCGGTGGTGGCCAAAGGGCCGATACGGAACGCCGCCTCATAGCCTTCCTCCACCAGGTCGACGAAACGATCCGTCAGGTGCAGGTCAATTTCTACGTCCGGGTTGTCACGCAAAAACGCGGTAATCAGCGGCATCAGGCTGTAGGAACCGAAGGTGACCGGGGCGGTGACTCTCAGCTTGCCGCGCGGCGTGTCATTCATGACCTGGGCGAGCGAATCGGCAGCCTCGGCCTCCGTCAGGATATGTTTGCAGCGTTCGTAGTACGCGTGCCCCAGCTCGGTCAGGCTTTGCCGACGCGTGGTGCGGTTGAGCAAGCGCGCGCCGAGGCGTTGCTCCAGGGCGGCAACATGCTTGGCAACCATTTGCGCGGACAGGTTCAAGCGCTCGGCGGCGCGGGCGTAGGAGCCCAACTCGGCGGCCATCACAAAGGCATGCATGCTTGAAAGACGGTCCATCATTCCCTACTCCCAGTAACAACACCCACGCCAAAACGCTTATTTATCGCCAGCCAGTTGCCAATCATCATAACTGCTCGATGACTTACGAGGAGCAAGACCATGAAGATCGGCGTGATTGGAGCAGGTTTCATCGGGCGGGCCGTGGCACAGCTGGCGCTGGCCGCCGGGCATGAGGTGATGCTGAGTAATTCTCGTGGCCCGCAGACCATGAGCAGCGTGCTCAGCGGCCTGCTCGGCGTTGAGGTGGGCAGTGCCGAGGACGCCGCCCGGTTTGGCGATGTCGTGCTGGTGGCCATTCCGTTTGAACACTACCGCAGCGTGCCCGCGCAATGGCTGGAAGGCAAAACGGTGCTGGACGCCAACAATTACTACCCCAACCGCGACGGGCATATCGCCGTGCTGGACCGCTTTGAAACCACCACCAGCCGGCTGCTCGCCGAGCATCTACCGCATTCCCACGTGGTCAAGGTGTTCAACGCGATTTTTGCCCCCGACCTGACGCAAGACGCCCGCCCCCACGGCGCGCCCGACCGCCGTGCACTGCCGGTGGCTGCCGATGACGCCGCAGCGAAGGCGCAGGTCATCAAGCTGCTCGACGAGCTCGGTTTCGACGCCGTAGACGCAGGAGGGCTGGATGAAAGCTGGCGTTTTGAGCGGGCAAAACCTGCGTACTGCGTGCCGCTGGACCAAGCGGGTTTGACTGCGGCGCTAGCAGCTGCCGAACGCACGGTGGAACTGCCGCCGGTCGAACGCGTGCGTGCCTGAACACGCGCGCACAAAAAAGCCCGCTGACCGTGACCGGTTCAGCGGGCTTCTTACAGCGGTTTAACCTTTGGCTTACAGCGCCAGGTCAGACGCCGGCTTGCTCGGCTCAGCCGCAGGCTTGGCAGCCTCGGTGGCTTCGGTTGCCTTTGGCGCGTTCAACTGCGGAATCGCAGGCGGTGGGGTCAGTTGCAGGATGCCGGCAGTGTAAGCCCACTCCTTCGCAACAGCCTCAGGGCTGTCATTCAGCTTGGTGCCGTAGCTCGGTACGATCTGGTGCAGTTTTGCCTGCCACTCAGGGGTCGCGACCTTGTCTTTGAACACTTTCTGCAGCACGGTGAGCATGATCGGAGCCGCGGTCGACGCGCCTGGCGATGCACCCAACAGGCCTGCGATGGTGTTGTCGGCGGAGCTGACCACTTCGGTGCCGAGTTTCAGGACGCCGCCCTGCTCTTCGTCACGCTTGATGATCTGCACGCGCTGACCGGCTTGCCACAGGCGCCAGTCTTCTTTCTTGGCGTTCGGGAAGTACTCTTTCAGGGCGTTGTAGCGGTCGTCATCCGACAGCATCAGTTGGCCGGCAAGGTACTCGACCAGTGGGTATTCACGAATACCGACTTTGGTCATTGGCCAGATGTTGTGGGTAGTGGTACTGGTCAGCAGGTCCAGGTACGAGCCTTCTTTCAGGAACTTGGTCGAGAAGGTCGCGAATGGGCCAAACAGGATTACACGCTTGCCATCCAGCACGCGGGTGTCCAGGTGCGGAACCGACATCGGTGGCGCGCCAACCGAAGCCTTACCGTAGGCCTTGGCCAGGTGCTGCTCGGCAATCGTTGGGTTATCGGTCACCAGGAACGAACCGCCCACTGGGAAGCCCGCGTATTCCTTGGCTTCAGGAATGCCCGACTTTTGCAGCAAGTGCAGTGCACCGCCGCCGGCGCCGATGAACACGAACTTGGCGTCGGTTTCAGTCTTGGTGCCGTCTTTCAGGTTTTTGTAGCTCACACGCCACGAACCGTCGGCGTTCTTGGTGATGTCCTGCACTTCGCTCGACAGTTTCAGATCAAACTTCGGCGTGGTCTGCAGGTGGGCCACGAACTGGCGGGTGATCTCGCCGAAGTTCACGTCGGTGCCGATCGGGGTCCAGGTGGCCGCGATTTTCTGGTTCGGGTCACGCCCTTCCATCATCAGCGGAACCCACTTGGCGATCTGCGCCGGGTCTTCGGAGTACTGCATGCCAGCGAACAGCGGGCTTGCTTGCAGGGCTTCGTAGCGTTTTTTCAGGAACTTGATGTTGTCATCGCCCCACACGAAGCTCATGTGCGGTGTGGAGTTGATGAACGAACGTGGGTTCTTCAGCACGCCCTGCTGGACCTGCCAGGACCAGAACTGACGGGAGATCTGGAACGCTTCGTTGATCTCGACCGCTTTCGGGATCTCAACGGTGCCGTCCTTGTTTTCCGGGGTGTAGTTCAGCTCAGCCAGGGCCGAGTGACCGGTACCGGCGTTGTTCCAGCCGTTGGAGCTTTCTTCAGCCACGCCATCCAGGCGCTCGACCATCTCCATCGACCAGTCCGGCTGCAGCTCGTTGAGCCATACACCCAGGGTCGCACTCATGATGCCGCCGCCGATCAGCAGCACATCGACTTTCTTTGCCTCTTCCGCGTGAACGGAGGTGATCCCCATCGACAAAGCCAGCCCCAGCAGGGCAGTGTTTACTTTTTTAAACATCAGTAGCACCTATGATAAAACGCCATCCGCCCTACCGCCCCTGAGCATGGGCAACCCTCTATCACGCCGCGCCAGGCAGCGCGCCGCGGGGTTTGCACATTTACGAGAGAGCCGCAGGGTGGGCACACAAGGCCGACGTATCGACCTCACTGTTTATGTCCCTTCTGCGCTGACTTTTTATCATTATTGGCTTCAGCTACCTGGACGACAGCCAACCGCCGGGACGTATACGGGTGTACGTGCCGGGGAAAGACCAGACCAAGACGGCGCGCAGAATATCACGCCATAGGGCGTTTATGCGCCGTTTGGCCAATTGACAGCTCTAAATCGCGGGTTTTAACCCGTCAGTGTCAAGCCTGGCAGGCGCGACGTGGCGTCACAGGTGGCCAGATGAAACTGAACTCTGCTGCAAACAGCTGTTCTAGACACCTCCGCCGTTGCTTGCGTAGCATCGGCGGCAGTCCTTCGTGCAATCCTTCCAAACAGAGTTACCCATGACTATCCAGCAAACACCCGGGCACGTACTGCCCGCGCGCAGCGCCGCCAAAATGGAAGCTGCCATGGCCGTGGGCGCCTTCGCGATCGGCACTGGCGAATTCGCCATCATGGGCCTGATGCCCGACATCGCCCACAACTTGAATTTGAGCGAACCCCAAGTCGGCCACGCCATCAGCGCCTACGCCCTCGGCGTCATGGTCGGCGCGCCACTGCTGGCCATCCTCGGCGCCAAGCTGCTGCGCAAACACATGCTTTTATTGCTGATGGGCCTGTACGCGCTGGGCAACCTCGCCACCGCCTTCACCCCGACCTTCGGCTCGCTGGTGGCCTTCCGCTTCATCAGCGGCCTGCCCCACGGCGCCTACTTCGGCATCGCCGCCGTCGTCGCCTCCAGCATGGTGCCCAACGATAAACGCGCCGGCGCCGTGGCCCGGGTAATGATGGGCCTCACCCTCGCCATGCTGCTCGGCAACCCCATCGCCACCTTCCTGGGCCAACACCTGGGCTGGCGCTCGGCGTTCGCCCTGGTCAGCGCCATCGCCGTGTGCACCATCGCACTCGTCTGGCAATTCGTGCCGGACCGCCGCGACGAACCGCGCAGCGACCCGCGCAAAGAACTGCGCGCCTTCACCAAACCCCAAGTGTGGATGGCCCTGTCCATCGGCGCGATTGGCTTTGCCGGCATGTTCTGCGTCTTCAGCTACCTCGCCCCGACCATGCTCGAAGTGACCAAAGTCTCGCCACAATGGATTCCCTTCGGCCTCGCCGCGTTTGGCGTAGGCGGCATCATCGGCAACATCGCCGGCGGCAAACTGTTTGACCGCATGCAATTTCGCGCCGTGGGCTGGATCATGGTGTGGTCGATGGCCGTGCTGATCTTCTTCACCTTCGCCGCCAGTGCGCTGTGGAGCGTGCTACTCGGTATCGGCCTGGTCGGCACCATGATTGCCATGGCCGCGCCGCTGCAAATTCGCCTGATGGACATCGCCCACGAAGCACCGAGTTTGGCGGCAGCGTCCAACCACGCGGCGTTTAATCTGGCAAATGCGCTGGGCCCGTGGTTTGGCGGGATGGCGATTACTGCAGGGTATGGCTGGACGAGCACCGGCTACATCGGCGCCGCCACAGCGCTGGTAGGCCTGGGCATCTACCTCATCGCCCGCCGCATGAAAGGCGGCCACTGACACGCCCCAGACCACCACAATCCTAATGTGGGCATTCTAAAGATGGGAGGGGGCTTGCCCCCGATAGCGGTGGGCCAGTCAACACACCTCTGACCGCCCCACCACCCCATCAATCATCATGCAACAACCCCGACCCATACTCCCCATAACTACTCCCCAACCCACCGCCGCCAAAATTCATCTTGGCGGTCTTGCTCGGGCTATGGTCCCCAAACGCCTGGCATCCGCCAGAGAAACAAGGGTCATCACTGCCGCCCGACGACCCCGTCGAACAAGCGCCCAACAGCAGCGTGCCAGCAATCAGCGCGACTTTAACCAGGTTCGAGATCATGTTTTCAGTTCCCTATGGGCTGGAGGTGCGGGGGGCCTCTCTTAAGTGGGAGCGTAGTCCTCAACGGTGCGGGGAATTATGAAACTTTGCTGGGTGACAGCGTGGGTTCAGGTTGCCGCCTTGGGTTAGGCGGCGGGGTTGGGGGTCAGGCTGTGGCGGCAGGCGCAACTTGGTCTTGGGCTCGGGCGATGAGTAGGGCGCTTAGGTCGATGAGTTGCTGGATGCCCAGGATGATGGCGCGGTGCGGGTCTTCGAGGTCGAAGGCCAGGGTGGCGGCCATTTGGTTTGCGGAGTCGAGGTTTTCGGCGGCGTTGGCTAGGAGGGTTTCGGTGTCGATGGTTGGATTGATCAGGAAGAGGTTATCGATTGAACGTTCGAGGGTAGCGGCTTCGTCGGATGGAGGCATGTGATGCTTGATGGCTCGCTGGGCTACGGCTTGAAGCTTGGGATCGACGGGCGATGCGCTTTGATCCATTGAAGAAGTCCGGGTGTTGTTGTGCATGGGCGAAGCTCCAAATATGTATGGGAGTTAAAAACGCCTTAGCAATACGGACTTCCACCTCCGGCCGCTGGGATTGCAGCAGCTTCAGGAGGTTAGCGATGGGTTTTCTGAGGGGCAAGCTGAAAAAAGTGTGGGAAATTTCAAAGTGAATACTGTGATACGAATCGATAGATCTAATACCCGAGCAATGAACTCAAATAGTTAAATGCAAAACCCACACCGAATGATGTCAATATGATATCATTCAGCACCTACTATCATAAATCTAAGGACAGCTATGGAAACTAGCGAAATACTCATGTGGACATTAAGCTACATATCTATTGCATTAAAATGCTCTGGCATATTCGCGTGGGTTCTCCTAATTATTTTCATATGGCTTAAATATTCAAAAAAGAGCCAGCACAAGCTGCTCTCGAGCATGCCAATTAAGATACTTAGACTATTGGCGCACAGAGGCATTATATGGCTAATGCTTGTCAGCGCCGCATATATGCCACTGCGCTACATATCGCCGCATGGAATATATTATATCAGCGAATTGAAGATTTTACTTTACTCAATATTGGTAGGCACAGGCTTGCGGCTAATTATAGGACACAAGGGCTTAGGCATTCCATTGGGGGAAGGCCTGATAATGACTGTCGACAGAGCTCCAAAGCTACCGTTCAAGCTTTCAAGCTATGTTATCAGTTTTCACGTAGATAAAGACTTCCCCAAGAAACGCCGTACAATTACAAACCAAATAGCAAAAACCATTAATACCATCAAGGCACTTGACACAAGATATGACTTTATACTAAAAAGCTGGATGTTTTCGGACCGCGATAGCGTAGATCCAACTTCTACCTACTACATTAGATCGCGCATGTACCTCTTACAGAGCACACTTAAAACTTTCCTCCTATTTCTACTGATTTCGCTGGCAGTTTATGCCTACTCTGCCTATTCAGACGAAAGCTACGACTTTCTGAAGACGGTTTTAGCATTAATCATAGCAACTATAGGTGCAACAGCACTATCAACTGCTTTCATAATTCACCTCACAAAGAGAAGAACTCGAGCCGTCTGTTCGACCTTTAATTCAGTTTTGCCCTCCAATGCAACTCGGATACTTGCCCGAGAACTCGCCAGAAAAACAGCTAATTGCGACTATAATTTCATTACGCCTCAACCAATGCCAGCGTTTCACATTATTTCATTTAGCCTAATAGAAACAGCAGTTATTAAAGACTGCGTCGGCACAGAGACTGGATTCGTACTCATCCGACTTTAAAACAGACATCCAGCTAGGGGGGGGGCAGGCCATCAATGGGATATGGAGGTCAGCCCTCGTGTTCAGATACTTGTCATATTTCGCGTGCAGCTATGTTACGTGCTATATGGTTAGAGGCACACCACACGCTCTACTACTCCCAAGACCCATCCCTGATAAACTGCGCCCCATTCGCCTCGCTAACTCAGATCCCCCAATGCCCCTACAAACCGCTCCCCTCTCCCGCCGCTTCTCCGTCGCCCCGATGATGGATTGGACCGATCGCCACTGCCGGTTCTTCCTGCGCCTGCTCTCCAAGCACGCCCTGCTCTACACCGAGATGGTCACCACCGGCGCGATCCTGCACGGCGACCATGACCGCTTCCTGCGCCACAACGAAGCCGAGCACCCACTCGCGCTGCAGTTGGGTGGCAGCGTCCCCGCTGACCTGGCCGCATGCGCGCGTATGGCTGAGGCTGCCGGTTACGATGAAGTGAACTTGAACGTCGGCTGCCCGAGTGATCGGGTGCAGAACAATATGATCGGCGCGATCCTGATGGCGCACCCTGCCTTGGTGGCGGATTGCGTGAAGGCGATGCGCGATGCGGTGTCGATTCCGGTGACGGTGAAGCATCGGATCGGGATCAATGGGCGCGACAGTTATGCCGAGTTGTGTGATTTCGTCGGGACGGTGAGGGATGCCGGGTGCACCAGTTTTACGGTGCATGCGCGGATTGCGATTCTGGAGGGGTTGTCGCCGAAGGAGAATCGCGACATTCCGCCGTTGCGCTATGACGTGGCGGCGCAGTTGAAGCAGGATTTCCCGGAGTTGGAGATTAATCTCAACGGCGGCATCAAGACGCTGGAGCAGTGCCAGGCGCATTTGCAGGTGTTTGATGGGGTGATGTTGGGGCGGGAGGCTTATCACAATCCGTATTTGCTGGCGGAGGTGGATCAGCGGTTGTTTGGCAGTGAAGCGCCGGTGGTTGGTCGGGCGGAGGCGTTGGCGCTGTTGCGGCCTTATATTGCGGAGCATTTGGCCAGTGGTGGGGTGATGCATCACATCACTCGGCATGTGTTGGGGTTGGGGACTGGGTTTCCGGGGGCTCGGAAATTTCGGCAGATGTTGTCGGTGGATATTCATAAGGCGAGTGATCCGTTGGCGTTGTTGGATCAGGCGGGGGAGTTGTTGGAGGGGCGGTGATGGTTTTTGGGTGTCAGGGGGTTATTTGGGGCTGACAGGCCGCTTTCGCGAGCAAGCCCGCTCCCACAGTTTTGGGTGATGGGTGTCAGGGGGATGTTTGGTGGCTGGGCGGGCGTTATCGCAGGCAAGCCAGCTCCCACATTCTAAACGGGGTGGTCATCGGGCAGTTGGGTTGAACCTGTCGGCGGTTTTGGTCTCCTAGTTAGCAGTACGGCCGGTGATTCAAACGGCTGTTTTCAGGTTGTTGCCCTCGCAAACGATCGAACGCATTTGCGCCCTTGAGCGCCTGCCGGCGCTCGGGTAATGTCATCAGACCCACAGGACAGAGCACGCCCATGACTTCCAAGCTGGAACAACTCAAGCAATTCACCACCGTTGTAGCCGATACCGGCGACTTTTCCACCCTCGCCAAGCTCAAGCCGCAAGACGCCACTACCAACCCTTCCCTGCTGCTCAAGGCCGCTTCGATCTCAGGCTATGCCAAGCTGCTGGATGAGTGCGTGAAGGACTGCAACGGCGACGTGGGCCTGGCCAGCGACCGTTTTGCGGTGGCGGTAGGTCAAGAGATTCTGAAAGTCGTGCCGGGCCGTATTTCCACCGAGGTGGATGCGCGCCTGTCGTTCGACGAAGCCGCCATTCTCAAGCGTGCGCACCGTCTGATCGACCTGTACGACAAAGCCGGCGTCAGCCGTGACCGTGTGCTGATCAAGATCGCCTCCACCTGGGAAGGCATCCGCGCGGCGGAGAAGCTGGAAAAAGAAGGCATTCAAACCAACCTGACGCTGCTGTTCTCGTTTGCCCAGGCCGTCGCCTGTGCCGAGGCTGGCGTGTTCCTGATTTCGCCGTTCGTGGGCCGTATCTACGACTGGTACAAGAAGGCCAACGGTAACGACTACACCGGTTCCGATGATCCGGGCGTGCAGTCGGTGACGCGCATCTACAACTACTACAAGGCCAATGGCTACAAAACCGTGGTGATGGGTGCGAGCTTCCGTAACCTGAGCCAGATTGAAGAACTGGCCGGCTGTGATCGCCTGACCATCAGCCCGGACCTGCTGGAGAAGCTGGCGGCCGATGAAGGCAAGCTGGAGCGCAAGTTGGCGCCAGGCCACGCCGGTGAAGCGCGGGTGCATTTGACTGAAGCGCAGTTCCGTTGGGAGTCCAACGAGGATGCCATGGCGACGGAGAAGCTGGCGGAGGGGATTCGTCAGTTTGCTCGGGATCAGGAGAAGCTTGAGGCGCTGTTGACTGCCAAGTTGTAAACGCGGCGGTAGCAAAAAGGGCGGCACCCTCGCGGGTGCCGCCCTTTTTTGTGCCTTTCGCTGGTCTCAAGCCAAGCGCAGCTCAACTGTGGGAGCGGGCTTGCTCGCGAATGCGGTCGGTCAGCTAAAAATTTACTGACTGACACACCGCTTTCGCGAGCAAGCCCGCTCCCACATTTGGATTGGGTTTCAACAGGGAGCCTAGTGGCGTTCCAGGGCGTTCACGAGGTCGTGGAAGGCTTCGCGGTTGGACTCGTTCAGGCCCATCAGGATCTTGTGCGCTTCGAGCACCTTGACCCGTACCACTTCTTCAGACTGGTCTTGCGACGGCAGGTCGGTCAGGCATTCCGGGCACGGGATCGGGCGGTCAACGATGTTGAACACCTGGTCGAAGCCCATGGACTGCAGCAGCCGGGTGATGTCTTCGTGGGTGGTGACCACAGTCGGCAACAGGCCGACCTTCTGCCGAGACAGAATGGACAACTTGGCCAGCAGGCCCAGGGTGGTGCTGTCGATGCTGCGGGTTTCGGTCAGATCGATCACGATCGCCGAGAAATTCAGGGCAGTGAAAATCCGCTCAATCGTTGCATCCAGCGCCGAACACAAGGTCAAGCGCACTTCACCGACAAACTTCAGGACGAAGGTCCCGTCTTGCTCGGCGAATTGGATTCTTCCGGTACTCATCAAAGATTCCTGCTCAACACCAATAGGGCGATATCATCCGGCATCTCCCCTAGCGTGGCCAATCCAAAAACCTGCCGCAGGCCATCCAGGCTGCCGCCCGCCGACTTGACCTTTTCAGGCAAGGCGGCTTCTTTCTCTTTGAGTGTAGGCTCTGGAAGCAGGTCCAGGATGCCGTCGGACATCAGCGTCAGGCTGAAGGTCGGCGGCAGTTCCAGGATGTGGTCTTCGTAGGTGGCTTCATTGAACAAGCCCACCGGCAGACCACGGCCTTCCAGGTAACGCACACTGTCTGGAGTGTATAAAACCGGCATCGGCAGGTGACCGCCGATGCTGTAGGTCAAAAGACCGGTTTCTTCATCTATAACGCCGCCGACCATCGTTACGTGCTTGCCCAGCTTGCAGCTGATCAGGCCTCGGTTGATGTGGCCCAGCACCTCGGAGGGGGTGAACTCCGGCAAGGTGCCATTGCGCTTGGATTCGAACAACAGCCGTGTGGTCATGAACTTCAACAACACGGTGACAAAAGCTGAGGATGCACCGTGGCCGGAAACGTCGGCCAGGTAGAACGCCACACGCCGCTCATCCACACGGAAATAATCGACAAAATCACCCGACAGGTACAGCGACGGGATGATCTGGTGCGCGAACTTGAACTCATCAATGGTCCAGGGGCTCACCGGCAACATGTTCATCTGCACCTGGCGACCGGCGTTCTGGTCTTCCTGAAGCAGGTTGAGGCTGGCTTCGAGTTCGCGGTTGGCGGTTTCGAGCTTTTCGCGGTAGCGCTGGTTTTCGAGCAGCAGGCGGGCACGGTCCAGTGCGCGGCGCACCGAGTGCTCCAGCACGGCCAGGTCTTCCAGGGGCTTGATCAGGTAATCGGCGGCGCCCAGGCGCAGGGCCTCGACGGCATCGTTCATCACACCGGCACCGGACACGACAATCACCGGCGTCTGCGGGGCGAGCTCAGTCACCTGGCGAATCAGCTCGAGGCCGCCCATCTGGGGCATGCGCAGGTCGCAGATCACAAGGTCGGGCTTGTCGCGCTCGAATACCTGGAGACCCTGTTGGCCATTGCTGGCCTGCAGGACGCTGAAGCCACTGTCTTCCAAATAGGCCGCGAGGCTCGCGCGCACTACTTCGTCGTCATCGATTATCAGCAGCGTGGCACTGGTTTTTTGCATGTGGGCAAACGGCGCCAGAATTAGGTTGGCGTAGGCGGCTCGGCAATGGCCGGGCTCACGTACTGGATTCGCTTTCTAGCCACTCTGTCCTACAAAGCATTGGGATTTCGCCCATGCACAACGGTAAAGCAGAGGTGCCCTTCTAAGGCGCAGACGGTACTCCCATCCGTCAGGGGTTTCAAGCTCATGCCGATGGTCGCCGGGCGTCTTTACACCGCAAATCACCGGGAGTTATAAGAACACCCACGACCACAACACAAAGTAAGGATGGAACCCGTGAGCGAACACGAGCGCGACTACGCCGAAAAACGCGATTTCATCCGCATGCGAGTGGATGCCGATGTGTCGCTGATCCACGCCGGACAGGAGATTGCCGGGGTCTGCGTGGACCTCTCCAGCTCCGGCATGCAGGTTCAAGCACCCCGCCAGTTTCAGGTGGGCGACCCGTTGACCGTGCGCATTGACTCGGAACACGCCGCCCTCGCGGGCCTGGAGGCAGATACCGAAGTGGTGTGGGCCAAAAACGAGGGCGAGCGCCAGCACCTGGGCCTCAAGATCCTGAAAATGCACTAAAAGCCGTGCACAAAAAAGGCGACCACTCGGGTCGCCTTTTTCATTTCAAAACGTCACGGCTTAAAAATCGTCGACGACCTTGCCGTCTTTGACCTTGAACTCGCGGTTCTGCAGGTAAGCGTTACGGATGAAGGTGTACTTGTCACCCGTGATCAGCTTCTCGCTGTCGAGCAGGCTGGCACGGGTATCGACGATGTTCAGGCCGAAGGTGCTGTTACGCCAGCCGATGTCGTTCATGTAGCGATACGGTTGGGTGTAGCTGTCGACGTACTTGGACGGCGCATCACGCAAGGTGCTTGGGCCGAGCAGCGGCAGCATCACGTAAGGACCGCTGCCGACGCCCCAGTAACCGAGGGTCTGGCCGAAGTCTTCATCGTTGCGTTGCAGCCCCATTTTGGTGCCGACATCAATAAAGCCCAACACGCCAAAGGTGGTGTTCATCAGCAAGCGGGCAGTGTCGACACCGGCCGCGTGCGGCTTGAGCTGGAAAACGTCGTTGGCAAAGTTGCCGACATCACCGATGTTGCGGAAGAAGTTATGGATGCCGGTCTGGACGAATTGCGGGGTGACAAACTGATAGCCCTGGGCCAATGGCTTGAGCGCGTAAGTGTCAACGGTGTCGTTGAAGGTGAAGATCGGACGGTTGACGGCTTCCCATGGATCGTCTTCCGACGCAGCGTTAGCGGCGAACGGGGCCAAAAGAACAGTGGCACACACAGATAGCTGAGCGAAATAGTGGCTCCAGCGCATAGCTTTGGCTCCTTGAATGGTCTGTCATGGGCGCTATGCCCTGAATAAGGCCGTCAGTATATGACGGAAGTGTCGAATAAGGCATCCAGTAGGATCGCTCTCATAGGAAATGCACAAAATTCCTACAATTACTGCCGATGTCACGCGCTTGTCATCCAGCCCCGATAGCGTCACAGCTATTTCAGGGATGTTGAAAATGCCTCACGCCGAGATTGCCGTCGCCAGCGCACCCTCCTTGACTGCCGTACTGTTTGGCCTTAGTGGCTGCCTGGTGGATTTTGGTTCCCTGGCGCGCACCGATAGCCCTTGCCCCGACGCTCACGCCACACCTGGCGCGCTGAAAATCCTGCGCAGCCTCAAAGACCAGGGCGTGCCCTGCGCCTGGCTGGATGAACTCCCTGGCGCGGTAACCACCCCTCTGGCCGCCGTGCTGCCTGATTGGCTCAAAGCCGCATCGCCCTCCTCGATTCGCTGGCCGGCGCCGCATGCGTGCTGGCAGGCCTTGATGGAGTTGAACATCGAACGCCTTGAAGGCTGCGTGCTGGTCAGCGGCGAACCACGCTTGCTGCAATCGGGGCTCAATGCCGGGTTGTGGACCATTGGCCTGGCGTCCTGCGGCTCACTGTGCGGCCTGGCGCCCGAACAATGGCAGGCGCTGACCGAGCAGCAACGCGAGCACAAGCGCGCCAAGGCCACGGTGGCGCTGTATCGCTTGGGCGTGCATTCGGTGATCGATCACCTCGGAGAGCTCGGCACCTGCCTGGCGGACATCAGCCTGCGCCAGCTCAAAGGCGAGAAGCCCTGATCGAGATCATGCACGGTCGGCGCCGGTGGATTAATCTACTGCTCAGCCCGTAGACCTTTCCCGGCGTGCCGCGGTCTATGCCAGTGCCTATCGATAAAAGGAAGAACGCCATGCCTGCCCGCGAACAGCTGAAAGACCAAGTCAGAGAATTGCGCGAGCAATTGAATAGCGACCCGCTGATGTCGGCGGAGAAACGCGACGAACTCGAAGCATTGATTGCCGAACTTGAAGTTCAAGAGCCCTTGGAAGGCGCGATCCAGGACCCCAGCATTGCCGATGGCGTGAACCTGGCGGTGGAACGCTTCGAGCTGGACCACCCAGGCATTGCCGGGACCTTGCGTAATATTGTGGTGACGCTGGGCAATATCGGGATCTAACCCGAGCTCAAGCCGAACACACAACCAAAATGTGGGAGCTGGCTTGCCTGCGATGACGGTGTATCAGTCGCCAGATGTATGACTGAAAGACCGCTATCGCAGGCAAGCCCGCTCCCACATTTGTTTTGCGTGAACGCTACTGGCGGGCCAGGCGCAGGTTCTGGAACTGCATGGCCTCAGTGCTGCGATAAGGGTTGATATCCAACCCGCCGCGGCGCACATAGCGCGCATACACGGTCAGCTTCTGCGGCTTGAGCAAACGCTGCAGGTCGAGAAAGATCCGCTCCACACATTGTTCATGGAAGTCTGAGTGCTGGCGAAAGCTGACGATGTATTCGAGCAGGCTGGCGTGATCCAACGCGTGGCCACGGTACTCGACCACCACACTGCCCCAATCCGGCTGGCTGGTGACTGGGCAATTGGATTTGAGCAAGTGGCTGTGCACGCTCTCCTCGACAATGCGCGAGTCATCGCAACGCAGCAGTTCCGGGCGCGGGTGTTCGTAGTTGCTGACGCTGATGTCGAGGTCATCAATGCACGCGCCCGGCAGGGCTTGCACGCCTTCGGCTTCAACCTCGGCCAGGCTGCGGATGCGCACGCTGACCGGCTTGCCGGCGGCGGCGCTGAGGTCGGTGCGCAGTGTCGCTTCCAGGCTGGCCGTGTCGGCAAACGCGGTCTGGTTCAGCGAATTGAGATACAGCTTGAAAGACTTGGACTCGATGATGTTCGGCGAGTCGGCCGGGATGCTGAACTCTGCGATAGCCACTACCGGCTTGCCCGATGGCAGCAGCCAGGACAGCTCGAAGCAGTTCCAGAAATCCACACCTTTATACGGCAGGGTTTCGGCGCTCAGGCCCAGCTCGGCCCACTTGGCGGCACGAGGGATCGGGAACAGCAACGATGGGGTGTACGTGGAGATGTATTCACTGGACTTGCCCAGCGGCGAATGTTCGGCTGCGGGATGCATGGCGGAAACCTGGCTAAATAAACCGCGCCAGTCTACCAGCCTTTGCCCCCGCCCTTAAGAATCGCCTCACTCAACGGTCAGTGTGCCGACCATGCCCGCCTGGTAATGCCCCGGAATGTTGCAGGCAAACTCAAGGCCCGTGGCCTTGGTGAAGGTCCAGGTCAGCTCGGCGGTCTTGCCCGGCTCGACCAGCACGCTGTTGGGATCGTCATGCCGCATGCCCGCCATATCGCCGTGCCCCATTGCACTGTGGTCCATCTTGCCCATGCCGGTGGCGGTGAGCATGCCGCTGGCTTGCATCTTGAGCATCTCTTTCTGGTGTTCGGCGTGCATCGCCGCGTCACCCAGGTTGAATTCGTGAAGCAACTGGCCTTTGTTCACCAGCACAAAGCGCACGGTCTCACCGGCTTTTACGTCCAACGCCTTGGGCGAAAAGGAAATGTCCTGCAGCACCACTTCTACCGTGCGCGTGGCTTTATCGGCGGCGGCTGGCTGGCCGAACGCGAAGGTATGGGCCGTGTCCGCCAGCGCATCAAAACTCAATGCCAACAGGCAACCCGCCAATATCAGAGGTGTACGCAGCGCCATGTCGATTCTCCAAAAGTGTGTGAACAGCTCTGTCAGCACTCTAAGATGGCGCCGCTGCCAGCCAGCTGACTGCTAGATTACAACTTTGTCAGGTTGCGCCCCTGCCCTGGCACCCACGGTATAAAGCCCGTTGTTCACCGCTGCCAAGAGTCGTCCATGAAACTGCTGATCGTCGAAGACCAACCGAAAACCGGCCATTACCTGCGCCAGGGCCTGAGCGAGGCGGGCTTTACCACCGAACTGGTGGCCGACGGCACCACCGGGCAGCACTTGGCACTGACCGGTGATTACGACCTGCTGATCCTCGACGTGATGCTGCCGGGCCGCGACGGCTGGCAAATTCTGCAAGCGGTACGCAGCGCCGGCCTGGACATTCCGGTGCTGTTCCTCACCGCCCGCGATGCCGTGGAAGACCGCGTGCACGGCCTGGAACTGGGCGCCGACGATTACCTGGTCAAGCCGTTCGCCTTTTCCGAACTGCTGGCCCGCGTGCGCAGCCTGTTACGTCGTGGCAGCAGCGCGCCCCAGGAAACCGCACTGCAACTGGCCGACCTGCGCCTGGACCTGATCCGCCGCCGCGTCGAACGCGACGGCCAGCGCATCGACCTCACCGCCAAGGAATTTTCCCTGCTGGAACTGCTGCTGCGCCGCCAGGGCGAAGTACTGCCTAAATCGCTGATCGCCTCGCAGGTGTGGGACATGAACTTCGACAGCGACACCAACATCATCGAAGTGGCCATCCGCCGCTTGCGCCTGAAAATCGACGACCACTTCCCCAACAAACTGATCCACACCGTGCGCGGCATGGGTTATGTGCTGGAGGAGCGGTGCAATTGATCAAGCGCCTGTCCCTGGCCAGCCGTCTGGCGCTGCTGTTTGCGGCGTGCACCGCCGTGGTGTCGTTGCTCGCCGGCGTGCTGTTCAACCACGCCAGTGAGGCGCACTTTATCGAGCTGGACCAGCAACAACTCGACAGCCAGCTGGTGGCGCTGCGCAGCACTTTGCAGGGGGTCGACTCGCCATCATTATTTGCGCAACGCGAAGCGCAACTGCGCGCCGAGCTCAATCGCCAACCCGAACTCGCGCTGCGCGTTACTGCCCAGGGCCAGCGCTGGTTTGACGGCGCGCCCGGCATCAGCCTGCCTGAAGCGCCGGGTTTGCACAGCCTGCAAAATGCCGGGACTGAGTATCGCGTGTACAACGCGCCGCTGGTCGCCGGCCAACCCGGCTCGCCGCGACTGACGCTGATGCTCGACATCACCCATCACCAGCACTTCCTGCAACGCATGCAGCACCTGATCTGGCTGACCGTCGGCCTCTCGGCCCTGGCCACCGCGCTGCTCGGCGCCTGGGCCGCGCGCAGTGGGTTGCGGCCGCTACGGCGCATGGGTGAAGTGGCCGCCAGCGTGTCGGCGCACTCCCTGACCCAGCGCCTGCCCCAGCAGCACATGCCGGTGGAGTTGGCTGAACTGGCCCAGGCCTTCAACGCCATGCTCGGGCGCCTGGACGACGCCTTCCAGCGCCTCTCGGCCTTCTCCGCCGATATCGCCCACGAACTGCGCACGCCTCTCTCCAACCTGCTGACCCACACCCAAGTGATCCTCACCCAGCCGCGCCCGCTGGAGGATTACCGCGAGGCACTGCACAGCAACCTCGAAGAGCTGCAATGGATGGCGCAGTTGGTGAATGACATGTTGTACCTGGCCAAGGCCGACCACGGCTTGCTCATACCCAAGCGCGAGGCTCTGGTGCTGGACGATGAAGTGGAAGCGTTGATCGAGTTCTTCACGTTGCTGGCCGAGGACGCGCACGTCAGCCTGGTGCACGAGGGCACGGCGCATACGGCGGGTGATCGCGGCATGTTGCGCCGGGCGTTATCGAATTTGCTCGATAACGCGCTCAGGTTTACCCCGGCCGGTGGCGAGGTGCGGGTGCGGATGGTTGAGACCGAGCGAGGTGTGACGCTGGCCGTGGAAAATACCGGGGAAGGTATTCCTGCGGCGTTGTTACCGAAGTTGTTTGATCGGTTCTACCGGGCCGACCCGGCGCGCCGAGAAGGCAGCAGCGAGCATGCGGGGCTGGGGTTGGCGATTACCCAGTCGATTGTGCGGGCACATGGCGGGAGGATTTATTGTGAGTCTGAGTTGGGGCGGACGCGGTTTGTGATTGAGTTGCCCAAGGGGGATTGATGCAAGCTGGGCCGGCCCCTTCGCGAGCAAGCCCGCTCCCACATTTGTCCGCGTACATCCTTTGGAAAGCGGTCGAATGTGGGAGCAAGCTTGCCTGCGATGGCGGTCTCAGCCCTTACGAATACCTGAGCGCATGTGCCGGCTCAATCTTCGCCGCCCGATACGCCGGGTAAATCGTCGCCAAAAAGCTCAACACAAACCCGGCCGTGCAAATCAGCAGCACATCCCCACCCTGCAGTTCCGAAGGCAGGTTGCTGACGAAATACACGTCCGAACTGAAGATATGTTGCCCGGTCACGCGCTCCAGCCAACCCACCAGTTCGCTCACGTTCAGCGCCGCAATCACGCCCAGCACGCCGCCGATCAAAGTGCCGACGATGCCGATCACGGTGCCCTGCACCATGAAGATCGCCATGATCTGCCGTGGCGTGGCGCCAATGGTGCGCAAGATCGCGATGTCGGCGCCCTTGTCGTTCACCACCATGATCAAGGTGGCGATGATGTTGAACGCGGCGACGGCGACGATCATCAGCAACAACAGGCCGATCATGGTCTTTTCCATCTTCATCGCGCTGAACAGGCTGCCCTGGGTGTGGGTCCAGTCATCCGGCTTGTAGGCCGCGCCGAGGCTGGCGGCGATGTCCGCCGAGACCTTCGGTGCCGCGTACAGGTCTTTCACCGCCAGGCGCACGCTTTGCACCTGGTTCGGCTGCCAATGCTGGATTTCGGCGGCGTCGGCCATGTTGATCAGGGCCATGGAGCCATCCAGCTCGGCGCCGACCTTGAAGATACCGACCACGTTGAGCCGCTGCATGCGCGGGGTGATGCCACCCGGCGCCGTGCTGATTTCCGGCACGATCAGGGTCAGCTTGTCACCCACGTTCAGGCGGAAGCGCCGTGCAGTGATGTCGCCGATGACCACACCGAACTCGCCGGCTTTCAGGTCATCCAGTTTGCCGCGCACGATGTGCTGGGCCACGATCGAGACTTTGCCTTCCTGGGCCGGGTCGACGCCGCTGATCTCGATCGGCTGCATCGCGCCCTTGTAGGAGAACATCCCGTCCATCTGCGTGAATGGTACGGCGGCAGTCACTTGCGGGTTCTTCATGGCGGCGGCGGCCACCGGCTGCCAGTCATCAATCGGGTTCACGCCGACGATGGTCGCGTGGGGCACCATGCCGAGGATGCGTGAGCTCATTTCGCGCTGGAAGCCGTTCATCACCGACAACACCACGATCATCGCCAACACGCCCAGGGCGAGGCCGATCATCGAGGTCATCGAGATAAACGAAACAAAACGGTTGCGGCGCTTGGCGCGGGTATAGCGCGTGCCGATGAAAATCGATAACGGTCTGAACATTCGCGGGCACCGTTTAAAAAAATGAAAAAGCCCAGCGCCAGGCGCCGGGCTTGAAACGGGTCAGATGGCGACCAAGTGACCTTCCTGCAGGTGCAGCACGCGGTCCATCTGGCGGGCCATGCTCATGTCATGGGTCACCACCAGGAACGCGGTGCGCATCTGGGTGCTCAGTTCGAGCATCAAATCCTTGATGCCCTGGGCGGTGTGGGAGTCGAGGTTGCCGGTTGGCTCATCGAGCATCACCAGGCCTGGGTTGTTGACCAGGGCACGGGCAATCGCTACACGCTGGCGCTCGCCACCGGACAACTCGGCCGGTTTGTGCTCCAGGCGATGACCGAGGCCGACGCGCTCCAGCAACGCCTTGGCGCGCTGGCGCGCTTGCGGAATAGCAGTCTTGCCGATCAGCAGCGGCATGCAGACGTTTTCCAGCGCAGTGAATTCCGGCAGCAGGTGGTGGAACTGGTACACGAAACCCAACGAGCGGTTACGCAGTTGGCCACGCGCCTTCTCACCCAGGGCCGACAGCTCTTCGCCAGCCAGCCACACGCTGCCCTGGGACGGCGTATCCAGGCCGCCCAACAGGTTGAGCAAGGTACTTTTGCCGGAGCCGGAACTGCCGACGATCGCCACGCGTTCGCCCGGGTGCAGTTCAAGTTGCAGGTTGGACAACACCACCACCGATTCCGGACCTTCCTCGTAGGATTTGCCCAGGTTGCGGCAGCTCAGGATTGCTTTTTCACTCATGCCCGATTCACTCATAACGTAAGGCCTGTGCTGGCTGGGTACGTGCCGCGCGCCAGGCTGGATACAGGGTGGCAAGGAAGCTCAATACCAACGCGGCGCCGCCTACCATCAACACGTCTTGGGCCTGAACCTGGGACGGCAAGTAGTCGATGAAGTAGACGTCGGCGTTGAGAAACTTGTGACCGATGACTTTTTCCAGCGCGGCGATGGCGGCGCTGACGTTCAGCGCGGCCAGGATGCCGACCGCGGTGCCGATCAAGGTGCCGACCACGCCGATCACGGTGCCCTGCACCATGAAGATCGCCATGATCTGCCCCGGCGTGGCGCCCAGGGTGCGCAGGATGGCGATGTCACCTTTCTTGTCGTTCACCACCATCACCAGGGTGGAAATGATGTTGAACGCGGCCACGGCGACAATCAGCAGCAACAGCAGGCCGATCATGGCTTTTTCCATGCGGATGGCCTGGTAAAGATTGCCGTGGGTGCGGGTCCAGTCGCGTGCGTAGTACTGGGATTCACCCAAATGCTGGGCGATTTCCCAGGCGCCGCGCGGGGCGTCGAACAGGTCGTTGAATTTGAGGCGCAGGCCCTGCACCTGATCCGGCTTCCAGCGGTGCAGGCGGGCCAGGTCGGTGAGGTTGGTCAGGCCGAGGTAGCCATCGATTTCGCCGGCGCCGACGTGGAAGGTGCCGACCACGGTGAAGCGCTTCATGCGCGGGAACATGCCGGCCGGGGTCACGGTGACTTCCGGAGCGACGAAGGTCAGCTTGTCGCCGACGCCCACGCCGAGCTTGGCCGCCGCCTTGTCGCCGATCACGATGCCGAAGCTGCCAGGCGCCAGATCGTCGAGTTTGCCCTGCAACATGAACTTGTCGATGATCGACACGTTACGTTCCTGGGCCGGGTCGATGCCATTGAGCAGGATCTTCTGCACCTTGCCGTCGTTGGTCAGCAACCCCTGCATCTGGGTAAACGGCGCAACGGCCACCACCTTGGGGTTCTGCTTGACCTTGTCGGCAAGGCTGGGCCAGTCGCTGATGGGCGAATCGCCCTCGATGGTCGCGTGGGGCACCATGCCCAGCACGCGGGTGCGCATCTCATGATCGAAGCCGTTCATCACCGACAGCACCACGATCATCACGACCACGCCCAAGGCGAGCCCGATCATCGAGGTCAGGGAAATGAACGACACAAAATGATTGCGACGCTTTGCACGGGTATAACGCGTGCCGATAAATACGAAGAGAGGTCTGAACATGTCGGGGCTTGTTCGGAGGAAAAGAAGACGTCCCGGTGGCGGGGTCAGGTAAGCAGCTTTACACTCAGACCATTACCGCTACTTTGGGTTCGCCATGTCGACATTAGATGAAGAAGAACGCCGCGAATACTACCGTATCGACGACATGATCGCACTTCAAATCAGCACCCTCTCTGCCCCCGAAGCGGCGAGCAAGGAAGTGTTGCTGGATGATTCGCCGCTGTTCAACCTGCTCAGCGAATTGCACCTCAGCGAATTCGAAGCCCAGCACCTGCTGCGCCAGATCAGCGAGAAAGATCGCAGCCTGGCCGCCTTCCTCAAAGTCCAGAACAAACGCGTGGACCTGCTCAGCCAGATCATGGCGCGCGGCCTATTGGATGAGGTGGGCGCGCCGCAGCCGGTGATCCTTTCCGAAGGCGGCATCGACTTCAAGCACCCAACGCCGCTGGCGCCCGACACACACCTGGCGGTCAAGCTTGTATTGATGCCCCAGGCGCTCGGCTTGCTGCTGCGTGCCCGCGTGACGCATTGCGACGCCAAGGGCGACGGCTTTGACGTGGGCACGGAATTCGAATCGATGACCGATGCCCAACGCCAATTGCTGGCGCGCTACATCCTGCAGAAACAAGCCCAGGAACGACGCCTGGCGCGGGAACAAAGCGACGCCCAAGACACCTGAATTTCGTATGACCCCGCCGGGCTATCTGGCGCAAAGGAGCAACTGTGACCCTGATTTATGGCCACCGCGGTGCCAAAGGCGAAGCACCGGAAAACACCCTGACCAGCTTTCAGGAGTGCCTCAAGCACGGTGTACGCCGTTGCGAACTGGATTTGCACCTGTCCATGGACGGCGAGTTGATGGTCATCCACGACCCGACCCTCAAACGCACCACCGACCGGCGCGGCAAAGTCGTCGAGTATTCGGCAGCCGACCTTGTGAAGATGGACGCGCGCAAAGGCGGCCCGGGTTGGGTCAGCCCCTGCCCGATCCCACGCCTGGAAGAGCTGTTCGAAAAATGCGACTTCGATCACTGGCAGCTGGAAGTCAAAAGCGCTTCGCGCACCCGCGCCGCAACGACCGTACTGGCAATTCGTGAGGTGGCCGTGCGTCATGGCCTGATGGACAAGGTCACCGTGACCTCAAGTTCGCGGGAAGTCTTGAAAGCGGCCGTGGAGCTTACCCCGGACCTGTCACGCGGCCTGGTCGCCGAATACGCGTGGCTCGACCCGCTGAAGGTCGCGCAAAACTACGGCTGTGAATACCTGGCATTGAACTGGACGCTGTGCACCCCCGAGCGTCTGGAAAAAGCCCAGCGTCAGGGTTTGCACGTGTCCGTGTGGACGGTCAACGAACCGGCGCTGATGCGCAGGCTCGCTGACTTCGGCGTAGATAGCCTGATTACAGACTTTCCCGGTTTGGCCACTGCCACCCTCGAGAATTACTGAAATCGGTCTCCCCGGCCGGCTCAGGCCACCGGCCGGAGCCGCTCAAAAAAGCCGGTTGAGGCCGTCATAGGCCGCTACCCGATAGGCTTCGGCCATGGTCGGGTAGTTGAACGTGGTGTTCACAAAATACTTGAGGGTATTTTGCTCGCCCGGCTGGTTCATGATGGCCTGGCCGATATGCACGATCTCCGAGGCCTGATAGCCGAAGCAATGCACGCCGAGGACTTCCAGGGTCTCGCGGTGGAACAGGATCTTGAGCATGCCTTGCGGCTCACCGGCGATCTGCGCACGCGCCATGCTCTTGAAGAACGCCTTGCCGACTTCGTAAGGCACCTTAGCCTTGGTCAGTTCGTGTTCGTTCTTGCCGATCGAGCTGATCTCCGGAATCGTGTAGATGCCGGTCGGCACGTCGTTCACATAACGCCAGCTGCCATTGTCGACAATGCTGCCGGCCGCTGAACGGCCCTGGTCATGCGCGGCACTGGCCAGGCTTGGCCAGCCGATCACGTCACCGGCGCCATAGATATTGGTCACGCAGGTGCGGTAGTTCTCGTCCACTTCGATCTGGCCACGGCTGTTGACCTTCACGCCGATGTTTTCCATGCCCAGCTTGTCGGTGTTGCCGGTACGGCCGTTGCACCACAGCAAGGCGTCGGCCTTGATCTTCTTGCCGGATTTGAGGTGCAGGATCACACCGTTGTCCAGGCCTTCGACCCGCTCGTACTCTTCGTTGTGGCGCACGGTGATGTTGTTGTTGCTGAAGTGGTAGCTCAACGCCTGGGAAATTTCCGAGTCGAGGAAGCTCAGCAACTGGTCGCGGTTATCCACCAGTTCCACCAATACGCCCAGGCCGCTGAAAATCGAGGCGTATTCACAGCCAATCACGCCAGCGCCGTAGATGATCAATTTGCGCGGGGTGTGGCCCAGGCTCAGGATGGTGTCGCTATCGTAGATACGCGGATGATGGAAATCGATATCGGCCGGGCGATACGGGCGCGAACCGGTAGCGATGATGATGTGCTTGGCCACCAGCTTCTCGACCACGCCGTTGGCGCAGACCACTTCAACGGTTTGCTCGTCGGCAAAACTGCCGGTGCCGAAGAACAGGTCGACGCGGTTACGGGCGTAGTAGCCGGTGCGCGACGCGACTTGCTTGGAGATGACTTTTTCGGCGCTTTTCAATACGTCCGGGAACGAGAACCAGCGCGGCTCACCAATGGCCCGGAACATCGGGTTGGTGTTGAACTGCATGATCTGGCGCACCGAGTGACGCAAGGCCTTGGACGGGATGGTACCCAGGTGGGTGCAGTTACCGCCGACCTGGCGACGGCTATCGACCATCGCCACCTTGCGCCCAGCTTTGGCGGCGTTCATCGCCGCACCTTCTCCAGCCGGGCCGGAACCCAGTACCACCACGTCGTAGTTGTAGACAGCCATGCGTACTCCTCAGAACAGGCCAGGCGTACGGTTGGACGCCTGGCTAAATCATGCCGCGGCCAGCGGGCATGAAGGACAATTTGGCTCAAGTGTGTGAGCCGGGGCACAGTCTATAGAAGGCTCAACGCCGCGAACATTAACCCTTGGTCGCGTCGTAGGCCAGTCTTGCCTTTACTACAGAACCCGCAAATTGCAATTAGACTGCTGACACGCACCTTTTGCAGGAAGAGCCATTATGCGGCATGTCGTTTTCTGTTTATTGCTGATTTTCTGTGTGGCAGTGCAGGCCAGTGAGGCGGACCGCCTGAAGCAGGCCGGTTTTCCTGCGCAATCTCACGACCTTGTGCTGAAAAACCAGACGGTGCTGGTGTATCTCTGGGCGGATGTGTATGCGGCAGCGGTGTATGCTGCCGCCGACACCAGCGCCAAAGCCACCTGGGACCAGCAAAAGAATCTGCGCCTGGCGCTGTATTACTTTCGCGACATCGACCGTAACGACGTGATCAAGGCGGCCACCACGACCTTGGAGCGCCAGCAAAGCAGCGCCACCCTCGCCCGCTTGAAGCCGCAACTGGACCAACTGCATGCACGCTTTCGCAATATCCGCAGCGGCGATCGTTACGCCCTGGACTTTCGGCCTGGGCGCGGCTTGAACCTGGAAATCAATGATCAGGTGGTGTTCAGCAGCCATGATGATGAATTGGCGAAAGCCTATCTCGGCATCTGGCTGGCGCCCAAAGGCCTGTCCGACAGCCTGCGCAACTCCCTCCTCAACTGATCAACACCCGCCAAGACACCTGCGCATTTAGTCAGCTTCCTATCAGTTTTTATTGCGGGTAGTGGCCAATACACATATGGTTACAAAGAAGCAGCAAGGATGAGCGATGACCTGGGATCACTAATAAGATAGCCAAAATGAGTGCATGACATGTCCACTACCACGGGCAAAGGCAAGGCAATTTTTCGCGTTGTCAGCGGCAACTTCCTCGAGATGTTCGACTTCATGGTCTACGGCTTCTACGCCACGGCCATTGCCAAAACCTTCTTTCCCACCGACAGCGCGTTTGCTTCCTTGATGCTGTCCCTGGCGACCTTCGGCGCCGGCTTCCTGATGCGGCCCCTGGGCGCGATCTTCCTCGGCGCCTACATCGACCGCCACGGCCGTAAGAAAGGCCTGGTCATCACCCTGGCCATGATGGCCGCCGGCACCGTCCTCATCGCTTGCGTCCCTGGCTATGCCACCCTGGGCGTGGCGGCGCCGTTGCTGGTGCTGTTTGGTCGCTTGCTGCAAGGTTTCTCCGCCGGCGTCGAGCTGGGCGGTGTGTCGGTGTACCTGGCGGAAATCGCCACACCCGGGCGCAAGGGCTTCTTCGTCAGCTGGCAGTCCGCCAGTCAGCAGGCTGCGGTGGTGTTCGCCGGGTTGCTCGGCGTGGGCCTGAACCACTGGCTCAGCCCCGAAGAAATGGGTGATTGGGGCTGGCGCGTGCCGTTCCTGATCGGCTGCCTGATCGTGCCGGTGATCTTCGTGATTCGCCGCTCGCTGGAAGAAACCCCTGAGTTCCAAGCGCGCAAACACCGCCCTACCCTGCAGGAAATTGTGCGCTCGATCGGTCAGAACTTCGGCATCGTCATCGCCGGCATGGCGCTGGTGGTGATGACCACCGTGTCGTTCTACCTGATCACCGCCTACACCCCGACCTTCGGCAAGGCCGAGCTGCACCTGTCGGACTTCGATGCGTTGCTGGTGACCGTGTGCGTGGGCATCTCCAATTTCATCTGGCTGCCGGTGATGGGCGCGGTGTCCGACAAGATCGGACGCAAACCCCTGCTGCTCGGCGCGACAATTCTGGCGATTCTTACCGCGTATCCGGCGTTGTCGTGGCTGGTGGCCAATCCGAGCTTCAGCCATCTGCTGATCGTGCTGCTGTGGTTGTCGTTCCTGTATGGCTCGTACAACGGTGCGATGGTGGTGGCGCTCACCGAGATCATGCCGGTGGAAGTGCGCACTACCGGGTTTTCCCTGGCCTACAGCCTGGCAACCGCGACCTTTGGTGGGTTTACACCGGCGGCCTGCACCTACCTGATCCACGTGCTGGACAACAAGGCAGCGCCTGGGATCTGGCTCAGTGGCGCGGCGATACTCGGCTTGATCGCTACATTGATACTGTTCAAGGGCAACCGGCATGAACTGCGCACTGCGCAGGCGTCAGTGGTGGGCGGCGCCTGATAGACCGCTATCGCAGCCAACCCAGCTCCCACCTTTGACTGTATTCACACATCAAACCTGTGGGAGCCGGGCTTGCCCGCGATGAGGCCCGAACATTCACCACAAAACAGCAGCCATAAAAAAAGCCCCGAACCAGTCGGGGCTTTTTCATTTACCGCAAAGGCTTAGCGCGGGAATGCAGGCGGGTTGACCCCAGCCATGTCTTCCATCACGCGAACCACTTGGCAGCTGTAACCGAACTCGTTGTCGTACCAGACGTACAGCACAACGCGGTTGTCCTGGGTGATGGTTGCCTCGGCATCCACCACACCGGCGTGGCGCGAGCCCACGAAGTCGGTCGACACCACTTCCTGCGAGTTAACGAAGTCGATCTGCTTATGCAGGTCCGAGTGCAGCGCCATGTAGCGCAGGTACTCGTTCATTTCTTCACGGGTGGCGGCTTTCTCAAGGTTCAGGTTGAGAATGGCCATCGACACGTTCGGCGTCGGCACGCGGATCGCGTTACCGGTCAGCTTGCCGGCCAGCTCAGGCAGGGCCTTGGCAGCAGCGGTGGCAGCACCGGTCTCGGTGATGACCATGTTCAACGCGGCGCTACGGCCACGGCGATCGCCTTTGTGGAAGTTGTCGATCAGGTTCTGGTCGTTGGTGTACGAGTGAACTGTTTCAACGTGACCATTAACGATGCCGAACTTGTCATTCACAGCCTTCAGCACCGGCACGATGGCGTTGGTGGTGCAGGAAGCAGCCGACACGATCTTGTCGTCAGCGGTGATTTCGCCGTGGTTGATACCGTGAACGATGTTCTTCAGCTTGCCTTTGCCAGGCGCGGTCAGCACAACGCGGTCGATACCCGGGCAGGCCAGGTGCTGGCCCAGGCCCTCGGCATCACGCCATACGCCGGTGTTGTCCACCAGCAGGGCGTCCTTGATGCCGTACTGGGTGTAATCCACCTCAGACGGGTTCTTCGCGTAGATCACCTGGATCAGGTTACCGTTGGCGGTGATGGTGTTGTTTTCTTCGTCGATGACGATGGTGCCATTGAACGGACCGTGTACCGAGTCGCGGCGCAAGAGGCTGGCGCGTTTGGTCAGGTCGTTCTCGGCGCCTTTGCGCACAACGATGGCACGCAGCCGCAGGCCGTCGCCGCCACCGGTTTTTTCGATCAGGATGCGCGCCAGCAGGCGGCCGATACGGCCAAAGCCGTACAGCACAACGTCAGTGCCTTTACGGGCAGCGGCGTTTTGCTGGCCAACCACATCGGCCATTTCTTCACGCACGAACTGCTCGGCGGTGCGGCCAGCGCCTTCTTTGCGGAATTTGTAAGCCAACTTGCCCAGGTCTACCGAGGCCGCGCCGAGCTTGAGCTCGCTCATGGCTTTAAGCAGAGGGAATGTTTCGTGGACGGAGAGTTCGCTGTCGTCGGCGGAACGATGGCGAGCAAAGCGATGCGCCTTGAGAATCGCGATGACTGATTGGTTGATCAGGCTGCGGCCATAGATCGAGCTCACCACATTGTTATTGCGGTACAGCTGACCGATAAGCGGAATCATCGCTTCAGCGAGTGCTTCACGGTCGATCCATTCACCAAGACACTGGTCGGGCTTCTGAGTCACGGGAACCTTCCACATGTAGGGGCAGAAAAAAGGGGCTACATTATGTCGTCCGACCGGCCGTTGAGCAATGCGCCAACCACAACAAAAAGCGCTTGCAAAAAAACACCACCCCGCTACAGCCCAGTAAATACGCGGGTTCCAGAAGGCCACCAATGACGCCGCGCCGCCAACTTGTCCGTAACCCTCCGAAACATCCGCACTTTTTGGCACTACATATTGAGTCAAAACCCACCATTGTTTGTCTTAGCCACTACATTTCCTGCAAACCGTAATAGGCTCAGTCAGCAACTGACAGGCGGCACCTCGGGCCGTTACAATTACCGACTTTGTCGCAACGCTTGGAGCTCAACCTTCCGTGCCCGTTCTGCGTCTACCGATTCTCCCTGCCGCGGCAGGTAAACAGCACTGGGGCAACCTGCCCGGTGCCGCCCTGAGCCTGGCCATCGCCGAGGCTGCCAGCGCAGCCAAGCGCTTTACCCTGCTGCTCACCGCCGACAGCCAAAGTGCCGAGCGACTGGAGCAGGAGCTGAGCTTCTTCGCCCCCGATTTGCCGGTGCTGCACTTTCCCGACTGGGAAACCCTGCCCTACGACCTGTTCTCGCCACACCAGGACATCATTTCCCAGCGCATCGCCAGCCTGTACCGCTTGCCGGAACTGGCCCACGGCGTGCTGGTGGTGCCGATCACCACGGCCCTGCATCGCCTGGCGCCAACCAAGTTTCTGCTGGGCAGCAGCCTGGTGCTGGATATCGGCCAGAAGCTCGACGTGGAACAGATGCGCACGCGCCTGGAAGCCAGCGGCTACCGCTGCGTCGACACGGTGTACGAACACGGCGAGTTCGCCGTGCGTGGCGCGCTGATCGACCTGTTCCCGATGGGCAGCAAGCTGCCGTACCGCATCGACCTGTTCGACGACGAAATCGAGACACTGCGCACCTTCGACCCGGAGAACCAGCGCTCGATTGATAAAGTCGAGTCGATCAAACTGTTGCCGGCGCGGGAATTCCCGCTGCAAAAAGATGCCGTCACACGCTTCAAGGCCCGCTTTCGCGAACGCTTCGACGTAGACTTCCGCCGCTGCCCGATCTTTCAGGACCTGAGCAGCGGGATTACACCGGCCGGTATCGAGTACTACCTGCCGCTGTTCTTTGACGAAACCTCCACCCTGTTCGATTACCTGCCCCAGGACACCCAAGTGTTCTCGCTGCCAGGCATTGAGCAGGCAGCGGAAAACTTCTGGAACGATGTGCGCAATCGCTATGAAGAGCGCCGCGTCGATCCATCGCGGCCTTTATTGCCGCCTGCCGAGCTGTTCCTGCCGGTAGAAGAATGCTTCGCCCGCTTGAAAAACTGGCCGCGCGTAGTCGCCAGCCAACAGGACGTGGACGCTGGCAGCGGCCGCGAGCGCTTCCCGGCGAGCACGCTGCCGGACCTGGCGATTCAGGCCAAAGCCACGCAGCCGCTGGAAGCGTTATCCAACTTCCTCGGCGACTTCCCCGGCCGCGTGTTGTTTACCGCCGAGTCCGCCGGCCGCCGCGAGGTGCTGCTGGAGCTGCTCGAACGCCTGAAGCTGCGCCCGAAAACCGTCGACAGCTGGCCTGACTTTGTTAAGAGCAAAGACCGCCTGGCGATCACCATTGCGCCGCTGGATGAAGGTTTGTTGCTGGATGACCCAGCGCTGGCGCTGATCGCCGAGAGCCCGCTGTTCGGCCAGCGCGTGATGCAGCGCCGCCGCCGTGAAAAACGCGCCGACATCAACAACGACGCAGTGATCAAAAACCTGACCGAGCTGCGCGAAGGCGCGCCGGTGGTGCATATCGACCACGGCGTGGGCCGCTACCTCGGGCTGCAAACCCTGGAGATCGACAACCAGGCCGCCGAATTCCTCACCATGGAATACGCCGAGGGCGCCAAGCTTTACGTGCCGGTGGCCAGCCTGCACCTGATCGCGCGCTACACCGGCAGCGACGACGCCCTGGCGCCGTTGCACCGCCTGGGCTCCGAGACCTGGCAGAAAGCCAAGCGCAAAGCCGCTGAACAGGTGCGCGACGTCGCCGCCGAACTGCTCGACATCTATGCACGCCGCGCAGCCCGCGAGGGTTATGCCTTCGCCGACCCGAAAGCCGACTACGCCACGTTCAGTGCCGGCTTCGCTTTCGAGGAAACCCCGGACCAGCAAACCACCATCGAAGCGGTGCGCGCCGACATGCTCGCGCCCAAGCCGATGGACCGTCTGGTGTGCGGCGACGTGGGCTTCGGCAAAACCGAGGTGGCCATGCGCGCCGCCTTTATTGCCGTGCATGGCGGCAAGCAGGTGGCGATTCTGGTGCCGACCACCCTGCTCGCCCAACAACACTACAACAGCTTCCGCGACCGCTTTGCCGACTGGCCGGTGAGCGTGGAAGTGATGAGCCGATTCAAGTCCGCCAAAGAGGTGAACGCCGCCGTCGCCGACTTGGCTGAGGGCAAGATCGACATCGTGATCGGCACCCACAAGCTGCTGTCGGACGATGTAAAGATCAAAAACCTCGGTTTGGTGATCATCGACGAAGAGCACCGCTTCGGCGTGCGCCAGAAAGAACAACTGAAGAACCTGCGCAGCGAAGTCGACATCCTCACCCTCACCGCCACGCCGATTCCGCGCACGCTGAACATGGCCGTGTCGGGCATGCGTGACCTGTCGATCATCGCCACGCCGCCGGCACGTCGTCTGTCGGTGCGCACCTTCGTGATGGAACAGAACAAAAGCACGGTCAAGGAAGCGCTGTTGCGTGAACTGCTGCGCGGCGGCCAGGTGTACTACCTGCACAATGACGTCAAAACCATCGAGAAATGCGCCGCCGACCTCGCCGAACTGGTGCCGGAAGCCCGCATCGCCATCGGCCACGGCCAGATGCGCGAGCGCGAACTCGAACAGGTGATGAGCGACTTCTACCACAAGCGCTTCAACGTGCTGATCGCCTCGACCATCATCGAGACGGGCATCGACGTGCCGAGCGCCAACACCATCATCATCGAGCGCGCCGACAAGTTCGGCCTGGCGCAGCTGCACCAATTGCGCGGCCGCGTCGGGCGCAGTCACCACCAGGCCTATGCCTACCTGTTGACGCCGCCGCGTCAGCAGATTACCTCCGATGCCGAGAAGCGCCTGGAGGCGATCGCCAATACCCAGGACCTCGGTGCCGGCTTTGTGCTGGCCACCAACGACCTGGAAATCCGTGGCGCTGGCGAACTGCTCGGCGACGGCCAGAGTGGGCAGATCCAGGCCGTCGGTTTCACCCTCTATATGGAGATGCTCGAGCGTGCGGTGAAAGCCATCCGCAAGGGCGAACAACCGAACCTCGATCAACCCTTGGGTGGCGGCCCGGAAATCAACCTGCGCTTGCCGGCATTGATTCCCGAAGACTACCTGCCGGATGTGCACGCGCGGCTGATTCTGTACAAGCGCATCGCCTCGGCCACCGACGAAGAAGGTCTCAAGGACCTGCAAGTGGAGATGATCGACCGCTTCGGCCTGTTGCCGGAGCCGACCAAGAACCTGGTGCGCCTGACCCTGCTCAAATTGCAGGCCGAGCAGTTGGGCATCAAGAAGGTCGACGCCGGGCCGCAAGGTGGGCGTATCGAGTTCGAAGCGCAAACGCCGGTGGACCCACTGGTGCTGATCAAGCTGATTCAGGGCCAGCCCAACCGCTACAAGTTCGAAGGGGCTACGCTGTTCAAGTTCATGGTGCCGATGGAACGTGCCGAAGAACGCTTTAATACATTAGAGGCGCTGTTTGAGCGCCTCATCCCGAAATCTGCTTGAAGGACGCCCCAATGCGCCTGTTCCGCATTTTGAGCTTGTTGTTGGTGGTCGTTGCTCCTTCGGCGTTTGCCGACAGCCCCTATCTGGTGGAAATGATTCTGGTGCGCCAGAACGCCGAGCCGGTGATCAATAGCCGCGCGGCACCGGAAAACTGGGACGCCGGGGCACCACGACTGCCGGCGGACAAAATCAGCCCGCCGCGGCTGGGCAACATCGTCGACAAGCTCAGTGCCGACACCGGTTACACGGTGCTGCTGCACCGGGCCTGGGACCAGAACCTGGGCGAGCAGCCGGTGAAGCTGGCCATCAGCGATGGCCAGGAGCAGTTTGGCCAGTTTCCCATCGAAGGCACGCTGAACCTGCAACTGGGGCGCTTTACCGATATCGACGCAGACTTCTGGATCAACCAGTTCGACGCCAACGGCAGCGTCATCGCCAGCGAACACTTGAGCCAGCAAGGCGTGCGCACCAAGAACAACCAGCTCAACTACCTGGACGGCGGCCACTTGGCCCTGCTGATCAAGATCACCTCGCTGACCGCCAAACCACCCAGCGCACCACCGCCCGATGCTCAGGACTGATCCAGCGCCATGCCCCTGACATCGTCACTGACCAAACCCCTGGCCCCTTCGTGGGCCAATCGCTTTAAAGAGCAAAGCCTTGAGCGCGGGCGGCGCTACGCCCTCGAAAACCGCGTGCGCATCGTCGAGTCCGGCGACAGCACCATTGTTGCCAGCTGCGAAGGCTCGGGCGGTAACGTTTACCGGCAGACCATCTCGCTGCGCGAATCGGCCAAGGGCATGCTGATTCTGGTGGACAGCCGCTGCACGTGCCCGGTGCACACCAACTGCAAACACATTGCGGCGGTGCTGCTCAAGGTCCAGGAAACCCTGGCTTACCCGGCGGCGGCGCAAGATGCCGAGTTGCTGGAGAAACTCCAGGCCGTGCTGGATAACCGCGTGGTACTGCCGCAAGTGGTGATGGAAGATGTGCGGCCGGTGCCGCGCTTGTGGCTGGCGAGTGTCGAGTTCAGCGCGTTTGAACCGCGCAATGGCAAGATGCAGCGCTATATCCAGCACCGTGCGGCGTTGTCGTTCAACTACCTGGGCAACTATGTCAGCGGGCAAAAAAATGCCGACATCGTGGTGCGCCAGGAAACCCAGAGCCTGCGCATCAAGCGCCATCCGGAGCTGGAGCAGCCGTACCGCGAACAACTGCGCCTGCTCGGCTTCAAGATCGCCACGCGCCAGAGCAAGGCACTGCCGGAGAGCGCCGGCGAATTGTTCGAGATGGTCAACGACAGCGCCTGGCTCAACTTCACCCTCAACGCCTCGCCGACCTTGCGCGCCGAGGGCTGGGAGTTGCAGATCGATGAGGATTTCGGTTTCGACTTAAGCGCCGTCGATGACTGGTACGCCACCGTCGATGAAGGCCCGGAACGCGACTGGTTTGACCTGGAGCTGGGCATCATCGTCAACGGCGAGCGCCTGAGCCTGTTGCCGATTCTATTGAACCTGATGCGCTCGCACACCGAGATCCTCAACCCGGAAAAGCTCGCCCGACGCCGCGATGACGAGCTGATCTTGGTAAACATCCCCGGCCTGCCCAACGGCCACGGCCCGCTGCAAGTGGCGCTGCCCTACGGCCGCTTGAAACCGGTGCTGGCCACCCTTGGCGAGTTTTACCTGCAGGAATCGGGCACCACCACCCTGCGCCTGGCCAAGGCCGATGCGATTCGCCTCAACCCGCTGGAAGACCTGCCGCTGCAATGGGAAGGCGGCGAGAAGATCCGCAACTTCGCCCAGCGCCTGCGCGACATCAAGGATTTCACCTGCGAGGCGCCCGAAGGCTTGAATGCGACACTGCGCCCGTATCAACTCGAAGGCTTGAGCTGGATGCAGTCGCTGCGTCAACTCGATGTGGGCGGGATTCTTGCGGATGACATGGGCCTGGGCAAAACCCTACAGACGCTGGCGCATATTCTCAGTGAAAAAATCGCCGGGCGCCTGGATCGGCCGTGCATGGTGGTGATGCCTACCAGCCTGATCCCCAATTGGCTCGATGAAGCCGCGCACTTTACGCCGCAACTCAAGGTATTGGCGCTGTATGGCGCGACACGCAAAAAGCACTTCGCCAACCTGCAGGACTACGACCTGCTGCTGACGACTTATGCACTGCTGCCCAAAGACATCGAGCAACTCGCCGCCCTGCCCTTGCATGTGCTAATCCTCGACGAAGCCCAGTACATCAAGAACCCCAACAGCAAGGCCGCTCAGGCCGCGCGCGAGCTCAATGCGCGCCAGCGCCTGTGCCTGAGTGGTACGCCGCTGGAAAACCACCTGGGTGAGCTGTGGTCGCTGTTCCACTTCCTGCTGCCGGGCTGGCTGGGCGACGTGAAAAGCTTCAACCGCGATTACCGCGTGCCCATAGAAAAGCGCGCCAGTGATGTGCGACTGCAGCACCTCAACGGTCGGATCAAACCTTTCCTGCTGCGCCGTACCAAGGAACAGGTGGCCACGGAATTGCCGCCCAAGACCGAGATCATCCATTGGGTCGATCTCAACGAAGCCCAGCGTGATGTGTACGAAACCATGCGCCTGGCCATGGACAAGAAGGTGCGCGACGAAATCACCCGCAAGGGCGTGGCGCGTAGCCAGATCATTATTCTTGAAGCGCTGCTCAAGCTGCGCCAGGTGTGCTGCGACCTGCGCCTGGTCAACGACGCCGCCCTGCCCGCGCGCGGCAGCAGCTCGGGCAAGCTCGACAGCCTGATGGAAATGCTCGAGGAGCTGTTTGCCGAAGGACGCCGGATTTTGCTGTTCTCGCAGTTCACTTCGATGCTGAGCCTGATCGAAGTCGAACTGAAAAAGCGCGGCGTGGCTTACGCACTGCTGACCGGCCAGACCCGCGACCGACGCACACCGGTGAAGGATTTCCAGAGCGGCAAGTTGCAGATTTTTCTGATCAGCTTGAAGGCTGGCGGTGTGGGCTTGAACCTGACAGAAGCCGATACGGTGATCCACTATGACCCGTGGTGGAACCCGGCCACGGAGAACCAGGCGACTGACCGCGCGTATCGCATCGGTCAGGAGAAGCCGGTGTTCGTCTACAAAATGATTGCGCGGGGCACGGTGGAGGAGAAAATCCAACACCTGCAAAAGGAAAAGTCCGACCTGGCGGCGGGCGTGCTGGATGGGCGTACGACGGGAGATTGGCAGTTGGGCAACGAGGACATCGAGGCGTTGTTTGCGCCGCTGCCCAATAAGCAAGAGAAGCGCTGACCTTCAGATTGCTATCGCGGGCAAGCCCGCTCCCACATTCTGATGTGTGAATACATTCAAGTGTGGCAGCTGGCTTGCCTGCGATGGGCGCACCACGGTGTTCAGCCGACCAGTTGAGCATCCCGCAACGCAGTAAGCGCCGTCAGCCACCGCGGGTCCTGCTTATAGTCTGTCGACGCAATCGCCTGCCCGCGCATCCGCGCAATTCGCGCAGACGGCGTGACCTTCATCCGCTGCGCCGCGGTGAGAGCAAGCTCAGCTGCCGCACGGTCGTTGCACACCAAGCCCATGTCGCAGCCGGCGGTCAGCGCCGCTTCGATCCGGCTGGCCGCATCACCGACCACATGTGCCCCGGCCATGGACAGGTCATCACTGAAAATCACCCCATCGAACTGCAACTCGCCGCGCAGGATGTCCTGCAACCAGCGCCGCGAGAAGCCAGCGGGTTGAGCATCCACCTGCGGATAGATGACGTGCGCCGGCATAACCGCTGCCAATTGCTTGCTCAGCCGTGCGAAAGGCACCAGGTCATTGGCGCGAATCTGTTCCAGGCTACGCTCGTCATTGGGAATGGCGACGTGGGAATCGGCCTCAGCCCAGCCGTGGCCAGGGAAGTGTTTACCGGTGGCGGCCATGCCGGCGTTGTTCATGCCGCGAATGAAGGCACCGGCAAGCACGGCGGCGCGCTCGGGGTCGCCTTCAAACGAGCGGGTGCCGACCACGGCGCTGCGCTGGTAATCCAGGTCCAGCACTGGGGCGAAACTCAGGTCAAGGCCAACCGCCAGTACTTCAGTGGCCATAATCCAGCCGCACTGCTCGGCCAGGTATTCGGCATTCGGCTTATCCGCCAACAAACGCATGGCCGGCAGACGCACAAAGCCCTGGCGCAGGCGCTGCACGCGCCCGCCTTCCTGGTCCACGGCCAGCAGCAGGTCGGGGCGCACGGCACGGATCGCCGCGCTCAACTCGCGCACCTGGCGTGGGTGCTCGATATTGCGTGCAAAAATGATCAGGCCGCCCACTTCAGGCTGACGCAACAGGTGACGATCCTCGGCCGTCAGCCAGGTACCGGCCACATCAACCATCAAAGAACCTTGCAGGGCAGCAGTCATAAACCTTCCTTAAATAACGCACACAACCCGTTGCCCTCACCTGGCGCAATAAGCGCGGTGAGCACAACGGGTTGCGAGTAAATAGCTGAAATCGGCATGGCGGCTAGCTTAGCGGATGCAAGCGGCCGCGCACACCCGCGGCAATCACGCCTTGGCGACGGCCGGCGTGGATTTACTGCGTGGGCGCAACTGCGCGGCCGCCATGGCCTGGTCGGTCACACCGGTTTCGGCGCGCATGCCGGCGGCAAGGAACGGCACCATCAGGCGCATCACTTGTTCAATGGAGGTATTCACGCCGAAATCGGTCTCGGCAATTGCGCGCAAGGCTTTGATACCGGACATGCTGAATGCGGCAGCACCGAGCATAAAGTGCACGCGCCAGAACAGTTCGATCGGCGGAATACGCGGCGCGGCTTCGTTGACCAGCAACATGTAGCGGCGGAACACTTTGCCGTACATGTCTTCCAGATAACGCCGCAAGTGGCCCTGGCTCTGGCTGAACGCCAGGCCCAGCAAACGCATGAAGATCGACAGGTCATTGCCGCTGCGCGGTTGAACCACCAGCGCTTGCTCAACCAGAATTTCCAGCAGGTCTTCCAGGCTTGGCTTGTTTTCAGGCTTGGTCTGACGGCGCTCCAGCTCACGGTCGAGGCTGGCGCAGAACGGCCCCAGAAAGCGCGAAAACACTGCCTGGATCAGGGCTTTCTTCGAGCCGAAATGGTAATTCACTGCAGCCAGGTTAACCCCAGCCTTGCTGGTGATCAGCCGCAATGAAGTTTCAGCAAATCCTTTTTCCGCGAACAATTGCTCGGCAGCATCGAGAATGCGTTCAACGGTTTCCGACTGGGCCATGGCTACTCCGCCTGACAAACACTTGTTTGAAACATACGTTTCAGGGTGTGTCTTGTCAAGCCTGCGAGTCCGTTTTCCGGCCGGGCAGTCATCTATTTAACCGCTATTTAATCACATCCTTCCTGGTCTGTAGGCAGCGCTATCTCTGCCTTGTAGGAAGGGTGACGAATGACCGTCCAGCGGTGTGCCCAAAAAGGATGATTGCCAAGCGCAGTTCACTGTATATAATCCCAGTCACTGTATAAAAAGACAGAGCGATCAACATGCTAAAACTGACGCCACGCCAAGCTGAGATTCTGGCTTTTATCAAGCGCTGCCTCGATGACAACGGCTACCCGCCGACACGAGCGGAAATTGCGCTGGAGCTGGGGTTCAAATCCCCAAACGCTGCTGAAGAACACCTCAAGGCCCTCGCTCGCAAAGGCGCGATCGAGATGACCCCAGGGGCTTCTCGCGGTATTCGCATCCCTGGCTTTGAAGCCAAGGCCGACGAATCGACCCTGCCGATCATTGGCCGCGTCGCCGCCGGTGCGCCGATTCTGGCGCAACAGCACGTCGAGGAATCCTGCAACATCAACCCGACCTTCTTCCATCCGCGCGCCGACTACCTGTTGCGCGTGCACGGCATGAGTATGAAGGACGTGGGCATTTTCGACGGCGATCTGCTGGCCGTCCACACCACCCGTGAAGCCCGTAATGGCCAGATCGTCGTTGCGCGTATCGGCGATGAAGTCACCGTAAAACGCTTCAAGCGCGAAGGCAGCAAGGTCTGGCTGATGGCCGAAAACCCTGAGTTCGCCCCGATTGAAGTGAACCTGAAAGATCAGGATCTGGTGATCGAAGGCTTGAGCGTCGGCGTCATTCGCCGCTAAAGGAGGCACCATGCAGCTCGTGCACACCCCACAACACACACAACTGTCGCTGTTCGAGGCCTTCATGGCTCAACCCCTTGCGCCTATCCTCAAGGAAACGGTCGAGGCCCCGTGGGGCTCCGAACCTGAGGCGTTCAGTGAATTGTCGTTGCGCGGTGCAGCTGGAAGCTGTCTGAGCCTGCTGGCGCCGATCCTGCGTGAACTGAGCGAAGAGCAGGACGCACGTTGGCTGACGCTGATCGCTCCACCTGCCAGCCTGACCCAGGCCTGGCTGCGAGACGCCGGCCTCAACCGCGAGCGCATCCTTTTGCTGCAACCACGGGGCGCGCAAAGCGCCCAACAGTTGACCTGCGAAGCCTTGCGTCTGGGACGTAGCCATACGGTGGTGAGCTGGTTGAACCCGTTGAATACTATGGCCAAGCAACAACTGATCAGCGCCGCACGGACGGGCGATGCGCAGAGCTTGAATATTCGATTGGGGTAACAGGGAGCTAGCTTATTGCGTAGGTGACAGATAGGTATCTGTGCCGCGCGGGCTTCTGTAGCGAGCGGGCTTGCCCCGCGTTGGGCTGCGGAGCAGCCCCATAACCAAGCACCGTGGAATACCTGATATACCGCGTTAATCCATTAGGGCCGCTTCGCGCCCCAACGCGGGGCAAGCCCGCTCGCCACAACAAGCCCGCTCAACAACAGCAAGCCCGCTCGCCTCAGAGGCCTGCCTACTGCAGCGACCTGCTCACTGCAACAAGACCGCCTACAACGAAAAGCGCACTTAACTGCAAAACTCAGTGCAGAACTCGCGGCCCGTCGTCCTTCTCCGGTTCGCCTTCTGCCAGGCGACCCGCCATCTGCACACCAACGCTCAACATGGCTTTCGCCACTTCCACGTGCTGGCCTTGCAGGAATGCTTTTGCGTCTTCGGAAAAATCCAGGATAACCAGAGAACCCTCGTCCTCAGCCCGACGCAGCTCGATTCGGCCGTCAGGCAATTCAACAATTTCCAGAAAGGACGTTGGCATAAAAGTCTGTTCTCCACGAAAGGCCGGGATTATATCAGTCATCCACCCAGCCTCGCTGAGGATCTGAACAGGTTTCTCTACGGCTTGATGAATGGTGCCTTTTGAGCCCCGCACCGGACTTTCTCTCTAACTCGGTACAAATGTGGGAGCGGGCTTGCTCGCGAATGCGGCGGATCAGTAATGAATCTGTCGACTGACACTCCGTTTTCGCGAGCAAGCCCGCTCCCACATTTTTGACCGTGTTCAGTCAGCGACTCCGTCTCAGCACTCGTTCAAGCCTTCACGAAACCGCAGCGCCATCTTCTTCAGCTCCTGGCGCCAGCTCTCCAGCTCTTCGCGACTCAGCGGCTTGGGCTCATCCTCTTGCAGGGCAACAGCGACGATCAGCGGCTGCGTCACGTCCCCCTTGGGCACATGAGGAATACGTGGCGGCTGGAACATGTCGGCATGTGCCTTGAGCAGGCGGGCCACCCAGCTGTCGGGGCTTTGGGCCATTTCCACCAACTCGGCCAGCTCAGGAATGGCCATGCTCTCCAGCACTTCCCGGTTCATGATCAGTTCTGCACGCGGCGAACCGGCCTGGGGCAAACGGTAGAACCCGGCGATTTCATGGCACAGCCCCAACAGGGCGCCGTAGAGGTGGAACAATGCAGCCTCACGCCCCGCCTGGACCAGCGCGATGGCGTTCATCTCCTTCCCTTCCTCGGCACGGCCAAGGGCTTCCAGGGACAAACCCGCGAAGTAAATTTTTTGATTGGTACGGGTATAGAGTTCGTTGGCCATAACGGCAGTCTCCACAACGAAATAAGCCTGATGCTGGCTCAACAGTGTCACGGATCAGCCGAGACTCCTGCAAGCGCAAAAAAAGGCCGCCCATGCAGGCGGCCTTTGTATTTCGCAGCGTAGTCGATCAAGCGCCCTGGCGCTTGTCCTCGACCTTCCACTTGCCGCCGTCGTAGAACGCTTTCCAGCCCGTAGGCTTGCCGTCCACTTCGGTCTGCACGTACTGCTCCTTGGTTTTGCGGCTGTAGCGGATCACGGCCGGGCGACCGTCGGGATCCTTCTTCGGCGCTTCGCACAGGAAGTGGTACTTCGGGTCGATCTCGTCTTTGTGCGGTACGATTTCCAGCACCAGCGGCGCACGGGTCTCGCGGTTTTTCGGGAACTGGCTGGCCGCCAGGAACAACCCCGAGGCGCCGTCACGCAGAATGTAGGTGTCGTTGACCTTCTCGCACTTGAGTTCAGGCATCTTCACCGGGTCCATCTTCGGCGGCGCCGCGTCACCGCTTTTCAGCAGTTTGCGGGTGTTCTTGCACGTCGGGTTGGTGCAACCGAAGAACTTGCCGAAACGGCCGGTCTTGAGCTGCATCTCACTGCCGCACTTGTCGCATTCCAGGCTCGGGCCTTCGTAGCCCTTGATGCGGTAGCTGCCCTCTTCGATTTCGTAGCCGTCGCAATCCGGGTTGTTACCGCAGATGTGCAACTTGTGCTTCTCGTCGAGCAAGTAGGCATCCATTGCCGTGCTGCAGATCGGGCAACGGTGCTTGCCACGCAATACCAGCGACTCGGATTCACCCTCGTCGTCAGCAGCGATTTCATCACCCGGCACCAGATTGACGGTGGCCTTGCAGCGCTCTTTCGGCGGCAGGCTGTAGCCCGAGCAACCGAGGAACACGCCGGTGGACGCAGTACGAATCTGCATCGGACGGCCGCAGGTCAGGCACGGGATGTCAGTCATCACCGGCTGGTTGGCACGCATGCCGCTTTCAGGGCTTTCGGCCACTTCGAGCTTCTTCTTGAAGTCGCCGTAGAACTCATCCAGTACGTTTTTCCAGTCGCGTTCGCCCTGGGCCACGTCATCGAGGTTCTCTTCCATGCCGGCGGTGAAGCCGTAGTCCATCAGGTTGGAGAAGCTCTCGGACAGGCGCTCGGTAACGATGTCGCCCATCTTTTCCGAGTAGAAACGACGGTTGTGCAGCGCGACGTAGCCGCGGTCCTGGATGGTCGAGATGATCGCCGCGTAGGTCGAAGGACGACCGATACCGCGTTTTTCCATCTCTTTTACCAGGCTGGCTTCCGAATAACGCGCCGGCGGCTTGGTGAAGTGCTGGGACGGGTCGAGCTTGATCAGCTTCAACGTGTCGCCCTGGGCCATGTCCGGCAGCACATCGTCATCGCCAGGCTTGGCGATTTGCGGCATCACGCGGGTGTAGCCGTCGAACTTGAGGATACGGCCCTTGGCACGCAGCTCGAAGTCGCCAGCACCGACACTGACGGTGGTGGACAGGTATTGCGCCGGCAACATTTGGCAGGCCAGGAACTGGCGCCAGATCAGCTCGTAAAGGCGCTCAGCGTCGCGCTCCATGCCGGTCAGCTTGCTTGGCTCGGTATTGGCGTCGGAAGGACGAATCGCTTCGTGAGCCTCCTGTGCGCCTTCCTTGCTGCTGTAGACGTTCGGCTTCTCCGGCAGGTACTTCTTGCCGAATTCGGTTTCAATATAAGTACGCGCCATCGCCACCGCGTCTTGCGACAGGTTGGTGGAGTCGGTACGCATATACGTGATGTAACCAGCTTCATACAGACGCTGAGCCATCATCATGGTTTTCTTCACACCAAAGCCCAGGCGGTTACTCGCGGCCTGTTGCAGGGTGGAGGTGATGAACGGCGCCGACGGCTTGCTGCTGGTCGGTTTGTCTTCACGCTTGACGATGCTGTAGCTGGAAGCCTTGAGCTTCTCCAGCGCGGCCATGGCCTGGGCTTCGTTCAGCGGCTTGAAGGCCTCGCCTTTCTCGCGGGCCACTTCAAAGCGCACGTTGGCACCCTTGGCGGTGCCGAGGTCAGCGTGGACTTCCCAGTACTCTTCAGGGTTGAACGCACGAATCTCGCGCTCACGCTCCACCACCAGCTTTACCGCCACCGATTGCACACGACCGGCCGACAGGCCACGGGCAATCTTGGCCCACAGCAGTGGCGAGACCATGTAACCCACCACGCGGTCGAGAAAACGACGGGCCTGTTGAGCGTTCACACGATCGATGTCCAGTTCGCCCGGCTTGGAGAAGGCTTCCTGGATGGCTTTCTTGGTGATTTCGTTGAACACCACACGCTTGTAGCGGCTGTCATCACCGCCGATGGCTTCGCGCAGGTGCCAGGCAATGGCTTCCCCTTCGCGGTCCAAGTCGGTTGCGAGATAGATGGTGTCAGCATCCTTGGCGAGCCGGCGCAGCTCTTCGATGACCTTTTCCTTGCCGGGAAGGATCTCGTACTTGGCCTTCCAGCCATGTTCCGGGTCTACACCCATGCGCGAGACCAGCTGCTTGCGCGCTTTCTCTTTAGGCGTGAGCACCGGACCTTCGCCCGCAGCCGCCTTGCCGCGCTTGGCGGCAGGCTCCTTGCTGGCGCTAGCCGAACCGCTGGTGGGCAGGTCTCGGATATGGCCGATACTCGACTTCACCACGTACTCGTTGCCCAAGTACTTGTTGATGGTCTTGGCCTTAGCCGGGGATTCCACAATGACCAGCGATTTGCCCATGGATCGGAAAATTCCTGAATTCGAGAAGTGAAAGGCAGTTGGCGCCTGTCGCGGCAACGCTATATATAGTGGCAACAAGGTGAGGTCAAGCGCAGCATTCTGCGCGACCTGCCGTTATTGCCCTGAAAAAAGACTGGGTTCGGCCTGGACCAAAGCAAAGCGCGGGACCTGCTCGCCGTCAACTTCGACGGTCTCCAGGAACATGCTCAATGGGCGCACCCAAAAGCCGTAATCGCCATACAGTGCTTGGTAAAACACCACTTCTTCTTCGGTCTCGGAGTGCCGCGCCACGTTAAAAACGCGGTACTGCGGCCCCTTATAATGTTGGTAGAGCCCTGGTTCGACTTTCATGCTCTGGCCCTCTTACAAAATTTGTTGAAAAAAAATATTAAAAATTCCAAAAAACAAAAACCGGGGCACTGGGCCCCGGCTTCCGTCAACGCAACGCTTAGACGCGTTCGAAGACGGTGGAAATGCCTTGGCCGAGACCAATGCACATGGTTGCAACCCCAAGGTTGCCGCCATTTTGCTTCATCACGTTAAGCAAAGTGCCGGAAATACGTGCACCGGAGCAACCGAATGGGTGGCCCAGGGCAATCGCACCGCCGTGCAGGTTAACCTTCTCGTTCATCTTGTCGAGTACTTTCAAATCTTTCAGCACTGGCAGGGCCTGTGCGGCGAAAGCTTCGTTGAGCTCGAAGAAGTCGATATCGGAGATGGTCAGGCCCGCGCGCTTCAAGGCTTTTTGTGTGGCCGGTACTGGACCATAGCCCATGATTGCCGGGTCCACACCCGCCACGGCCATCGAACGGATCACGGCCATCGGCTGGATACCCAGGTCCTGGGCACGCTGCGCCGACATCACGATCATGCACGAAGCACCGTCGGTGATTTGCGACGAAGTACCGGCTGTCACGGTGCCGCCCTTTGGATTGAAGGCAGGTTTCAAGGCTGCCAGGCTTTCCAGGGTGGTGTCCGGACGAATGGTTTCGTCGTAGTCGAACAGTTTCAGGAAACCATTTTCGTCATAGCCGTTCATCGGGATGATTTCATCCTTGAACTTGCCTTCCACCGTCGCCTTGTGGGCGAGCTGGTGGGAGCGCAGGCCGAACGCGTCCTGGGCTTCGCGGGTAATGCCGTGCATTTTGCCGAGCATTTCTGCGGTGAGGCCCATCATGCCCGAGGCTTTTGCCGCGTACAGCGACATGTGCGGGTTAGGGTCAACGCCGTGCATCATGCTGACGTGGCCCATGTGCTCCACGCCGCCGACCACGAACACATCGCCGTTGCCGGTCATGATCGCTTGGGCAGCGGTGTGCAGCGCGCTCATCGAGGAGCCACACAGGCGGCTGACGGTCTGGCCAGCGGCGGTGTGCGGGATCTGGGTCATCAAAGACGCCATGCGCGCGATGTTCCAGCCCTGCTCCAGGGTCTGGTTGACGCAGCCCCAGATCACGTCTTCGACTTCGTTCGGATCGACCTTGACGTTACGTTCCAGCAATTTGCTGATCAGGTGCGCCGACATGTCTTCGGCGCGGGTGTTGCGGTGCATGCCGCCCTTGGAGCGGCCCATCGGTGTGCGACCGAAGTCGACAATCACCACGTCTCTTGGATTCAAGCTCATAAATATTCTCGCTCTATTCGTCTGGGCGCTTAACCGAAGAAGCTCTGGCCATTTTTGGCCATTTCACGCAGCTTCGCGGTCGGGTGGTACAGCGGGCCCAGATCAGCGTATTTGTCAGCCAGGGCAACGAACTCGGCCACACCGATCGAATCGATGTAACGCAGCGCACCACCACGGAATGGAGGGAAACCAATACCGTACACCAGGCCCATATCGGCTTCGGCGGCGGTTTCAACGATGCCGTCTTCCAGGCAACGTACGGTTTCCAGGCACAGGGCGATCATCATCCAGTTGATGATGTCCTCATCGGACACCTCACGCTGCTCGTAGATGACCGGCGCGAGCACTTCGTGAACCGAAGGGTCGGCCACTTTCTTCTGCTTGCCCTTCTTGTCGGCCTCGTAGGCGTAGAAGCCCTTGCCGTTCTTCTGGCCCAGACGCTTGGCTTCGTAGAGTGCGTCGATCGCCGAACGGCGGTCGTCTTTCATGCGGTCCGGGAAGCCTTCAGCCATGACGTCACGACCGTGGTGGCCGGTGTCGATGCCGACCACGTCCATCAGGTACGCCGGGCCCATTGGCCAGCCGAATTTTTCCATGACTTTGTCGATACGTACAAAGTCCACACCGGCGCTGACCAGCTTGGCGAAACCGCCGAAGTACGGGAACAGCACGCGGTTGACCAAAAAGCCCGGGCAGTCGTTAACGACGATCGGGTTCTTGCCCATTTTCTTGGCGTAGGCAACGGTGGTGGCAATCGCCAGCTCGCTGGACTTCTCGCCACGGATCACTTCCACCAGCGGCATCATGTGTACCGGGTTGAAGAAGTGCATGCCGACGAAGTTTTCCGGACGCTTGAGGGCCTTGGCCAGCAAGCTGATGGAAATGGTCGAAGTGTTCGAGGCCAGAATGGTGTCTTCTTTAACCTGAGCTTCCACTTCCGCCAGTACGGCTTGCTTGACCTTCGGGTTCTCGACAACCGCTTCGACCACCAGGTCGACGTGGCCGAAATCGCCGTAGGACAGCGTAGGACGAATGCCGTTAAGCACTTCAGCCATCTTCGCTGCGGTCATGCGACCTTTATCAACGCGGCCCACCAGCAGCTTGGCGGCTTCCGCCAGGCCTTGCTCAATGCCGTGTTCGTTGATGTCTTTCATCAGGATCGGCGTGCCTTTGGAGGCCGACTGATAAGCGATACCGCCGCCCATGATACCGGCGCCGAGTACGGCAGCCTGTTTCACGTCTTTGGCGATTTCGTCGTAGGCCTTGGCCTTTTTCTTCAGTTCCTGATCGTTCAGGAACAGACCGATCAGGCTCTGGGCTGCCGAGGTTTTCGCCAGTTTGACGAAACCTGCAGCTTCCACTTCCAGGGCTTTGTCGCGACCGAAGTTCGCGGCCTTCTGGATGGTCTTGATCGCTTCAACCGGCGCCGGGTAGTTCGGGCCGGCCTGGCCTGCCACGAAACCTTTGGCGGTTTCGAACGACATCATTTGTTCGATGGCGTTGAGCTTGAGTTTTTCAAGCTTCGGCTGACGCTTGGCCTTGTAGTCAAATTCGCCGCTGATGGCGCCTTTGATCAGGTTCAGTGCAGCTTCGGCGAGTTTGTCCGGGGCAACCACAGCATCGACGGCACCGACTTTCAGCGCGTCTTCCGCTTTGTTTTCCTTGCCGGCGGCAATCCACTCGATGGCGTTGTCGGCACCGATGATGCGCGGCAGGCGCACGGTGCCGCCGAAACCTGGGTAGATGCCCAGTTTGACTTCAGGCAGGCCGATTTTGGCGGTGGCCGACATGACACGGAAGTCTGCGGCCAGGCACATTTCCAGACCGCCGCCCAACGCGATGCCATTGATCGCGGCGACGGTTGGCACGTTGAGGTCTTCGAAATCGCTGAAAATCTTGTTGGCTTCGAGGTTGCCAGCCACCAGCTCGGCATCGGGCAGCTTGAAGTTGTCGACGAATTCGGTGATGTCAGCACCGACGATAAACACGTCCTTGCCGCTGGAGACGATCACGCCCTTGACCGAAGCATCTGCTTTGATGGTGTCTACGGCCTGACGCAGTTCGTTCAGGGTTAGACGGTTGAACTTGTTGACGGACTCACCCTTGAGGTCGAATTTCAATTCGACGATGCCACTTTCAAGAGCCTTAACCGTGATGGCTTTACCTTCGTAAATCATCAACTGATCTCCACGATATGGAAGCTGAACAGTACACATTGGACGCTGGCCTCTGGTTGGACATTGATTATTGGGTCAATGCTCATGCCAATCCGCCAGGCACACCCGCCAACGCGCTAGTCGGGGTTCTGTATGAGCGGTCTGACAGACAAACGCTCAATTCATACGCCCGTTTGATTTGGGTACGTCACCTTCATCCAATTCCGGGCAATTGTCAATCGCTCGAAAGGCTAGGAAAAACGCGACTTTCCAGTCAGTTCAGAAACCAGGCCCACGGCTTACGCCGCGCCAATATTCGACTATTCACGAAATCAATAACGAAAATTATGTGGGAAAAGGCTGTACAGAACAGGATATGCCGCTAGGCTAGCGACAACCTTAATGCGCCTGGATGAACATCCGACGCATGCGTTACAGATTTACCGGCCTGCCTGGCCAACTCCAGCCCGATGATGATGTCGGGCTTTTTATTGCCTGGGTTTTATTCGGTAGGCATCAAGCCAGGGCCTTGAGCAACGCATCAATATCCTTCAACACGCTCGCCTCGCCCTTCTCGCCCCAGTACAGGGCGATCATTTGTTTGTCCGCCTCGACCTTGTAGACGTTATCCGGCAGGGTCGCAAAATGTGCCAACAACGTTTCATCGACGCACACTTCGCGCCACTGATTGACCCAAACCCCGGGCTCCAGCTGCCAGTAACACCAAAGGGCCGGCGCACTTGCGCGGCGCGGTCGGCAGTACTGCGCGCAAGGGCTTGGCGGCTCGTGCTTGAGCCAGTACGGCCAGTCCTGCGGCGCCAATTGCATGGCCAGGCCGATGCGGCGCGCCTCCATGCGCAGGGCCATGCGCCCGCTCTGATGGCGCGAGGGACGCAACCAGGCCAGAGGGCTCAGCACCACGAGAAGGATTGACACCACTATCCAGACCGTCATATGTGTACTCCCGAATTTCTAGATGAGCGGATTTGACCTGACGCCACCCCATCCGCTTGAAAGCAGCCATACTGAACTTATTGCAGTCCCCTGGAGGAACGCGCCATGCCCAACGAACACTCCTACAAACATATCCTGGTCGCTGTCGATCTGACCGAAGAGTGCGACCCAGTGATCAAGCGCGCGCAGGCTTCAGCAATCGCCAACGGCGCCAAGCTGTCACTCGTGCATATCGTCGAGCCTATGGCCATGGCGTTTGGTGGCGACGTGCCCATGGACCTTTCCCAGTTGCAGCAACAACAATTTGACCAGGCCAAAGAGCGCCTGGACCGGTTGATCCTCAAGTACCCGGAAGTAACCAAGGAAAATTCCCACCTCACCTACGGCCAGCCTCGTCAGGAAATCCACCACCTGGCCAAGGAACAGGGCTGTGACCTGATCGTGGTCGGCAGCCACGGCCGTCATGGCCTGGCGCTGCTGCTGGGCTCGACTGCCAATGACGTACTGCACGGTGCGCCGTGTGATGTGCTGGCAGTGAAACTGGTAAAAAATACGTAAGCACGGCGCTAACCAACTGTGGGAGCGGGCTTGCTCGCGAAAGCATTCTGTCAGTTGACGCATCCGGCGACTGATGTACCGATTTCGCGAGCAAGCCCGCTCCCACATTTCTAATCGCACTCCATATAAAAAGCCCGGCGTTCATACAAATGGGCGCCGGGCTTTTTTAGTGCGCTTGAATCAATCAGGCATCCAGCTCGGCCCAACGCTCAACCAACACTTCCAGCTCCTGGTTCAACGTTTCCAGGGAAGCAATGACCTTGGCAGTTTCAGCCGCCGGACGCAGGTAGAAACCTGCGTCCGCCATTTCTGCTTCTACTGCGGCAATCTGCTGTTCCTTGGCGTCGATATCGCCCGGCAAGGCCTCCAGCTCACGTTGCAGCTTGTAGCTGAGCTTTTTCTTGGTCGACGGTGCAGCGTCCTGGGCCGGAGCAGCAGCGCCAGCCACTGGCGCAACGACGGCGGAGGTCAGGTCGGCCTTGCCGGACTTGCTCTCGGTCACGCCCAGCAGGCGCGGCGAGCCGCCTTGACGCAGCCAGTCCTGATAACCACCGACGTATTCACGCACCTTGCCTTCGCCTTCGAAGACCAGGGTGCTGGTGACCACGTTGTCGAGGAATGCCCGGTCGTGGCTGACCATCAGCACGGTGCCGTTGAAGGTCAGCAAGACCTCCTCCAGCAGTTCAAGGGTTTCCACGTCGAGGTCGTTGGTCGGTTCGTCGAGCACCAGCAGGTTGGCCGGCTTGCTGAACAGCTTGGCCAGCAGCAGGCGCGCACGCTCACCACCGGACAAGGCTTTCACCGGCGTACGTGCGCGTTGCGGGCTGAACAGGAAGTCGCCCAGGTAGCTCAGCACGTGGCGGCTCTGGCCGTCGATGTCGATAAAGTCGCGGCCTTCGGCGACGTTGTCGATCACGGTTTTTTCCAGGTCCAACTGATGGCGCAACTGATCGAAGTAGGCCACGTCGATGCGCGTACCTTCTTCCACCGTGCCGCTGGTCGGTTGCAGACCATTGAGCATCAGCTTGAGCAAGGTGGTCTTGCCGGTGCCGTTGGCGCCCAGCAGGCCGATACGGTCGCCGCGCTGCAGCACCATCGAGAAGTCCTTGATCAGGAACGGGCCGTCCGGGTGATGGAAGCTGACGTTCTCCAGCACCATCACCTGCTTGCCCGACTTGTCGGCGGTATCCAGCTGGATATTGGCCTTGCCGGTGCGTTCACGGCGCTCGCTGCGCTCAACACGCAGGGCTTTCAAGGCGCGTACGCGACCTTCGTTACGGGTGCGACGGGCCTTGATGCCCTGGCGGATCCAGACTTCTTCCTGAGCCAGCTTTTTGTCGAACAGCGCGTTGGCGGTTTCTTCAGCGGCCAGCGTGGCCTCTTTGTGCACCAGGAAGCTGGCGTAGTCGCCGTTCCAGTCGATCAGGCCGCCACGGTCCAGTTCGAGGATGCGCGTGGCCAGATTCTGCAGGAAGGAACGGTCGTGCGTGATGAACAGCACGGCGCCCTGGAAATCCTTGAGGGCTTCTTCCAGCCAGGCGATTGCGCCGATATCCAAGTGGTTGGTGGGTTCGTCGAGCAGCAACAAATCCGGCTCGGACACCAGCGCCTGGGCCAGCAGCACGCGACGACGCCAGCCGCCGGACAACTCGGCGAGGGTCTTGTCGGCCGGCAGCTGCAGGCGGCTCAGGGTACTGTCGACCAGTTGCTGCAAGCGCCAGCCGTCACGGGCTTCGAGGTCTTGCTGGACGTGCATCAGCTTGTCCAGGTCCTCTTCGGTGACGCAGTTCTGCGCCAGGTGATGGTATTGCGCGAGCAACTCGCCAACGCCGTCCAGGCCTTCGGCAACCACGTCGAACACTGTCCGTCCGTCGGCCACCGGCAATTCTTGCGGCAATTCGCCGATCTTCAGGCCCGGGGCACGCCAAACAGAGCCGTCATCGGGCTTCTGATCGCCTTTAACCAGCTTCATCATGCTGGACTTGCCGGTGCCGTTGCGGCCGATGATGCACACCCGCTCACCACGGGCGATCTGCCAGGACACCTTGTCCAACAACGGCATAGCGCCGAAAGCAAGGGACACATCGCTGAATTTGAGCAGGGTCATACGCTTCTCCAAAAACTGGGCGCGCATTCTACCTGACTTGAAGGTGGGATGCGGTCGGCATTTTCGCTGTCGACACGTTCTGCAGGACATTTACGATGAACTTCAGCCAGCCGGCCGGCAAAGCTTTCGCCGGTCGCTGGCAAAAGGCTAAGCTAGGGGCAATCAGTGTCGGCGGTGCCGGTGCTAGTCGTGATTTCTCTGCACGGACGTCTCATGCGCAGTCGCCTTTTCAACTTTTTATCTTGTCTGCTTCTTTCCGCCACCGCCGTTCAATCCGCCCAGGCCGTGGACCTCACCACCCAACGTCAATATTACGATGAAGCCAAACGCGCCCTCGCCAAAGGCGACAGCGGGCCGTACATGCAATACAGCCAGGCCCTGGCCGACTACCCGCTCACGCCGTACCTGGCCTATGACGAGCTGACCGCGCGCCTGAAAACCGCGAGCAACGAGGAAATCGAACAGTTCCTCGCTAAAAACGGTGACCTGCCCCAGGCCAACTGGATGAAGCTGCGCTGGTTGCGCTGGCTGGCCGACCGTGGCGACTGGCAGACGTTCGAAAAGTACTACGACGCCAAACTCAATTTCGTCGAACTGGACTGCCTGCATGGTCAGTACCAGCTCACCCATAACTTGAAAGCCGAAGGCTACAAGACCACCGAAAAACTCTGGCTGACCGGCAAATCCCAACCCGCCGCGTGTGACGCCACGTTCGGCCAGTGGGCCGCCGATGGCCAACTCACTGAACAGAAAATCTGGGACCGCGCCAAGCTCGCCGCCGAAGCACGCAACTACGCGCTGGCCAACAGCCTGGTGAAAACCCTGCCGACCCTCGGCGCCCAAGGCCGCCTGATGGTCGACGTGGCGCAAAAGCCGGACATGCTCAGCGACCCGTCGCGCTTCCTGCCGGCCAACGAGGCGATGTCTGACGCCGTCGGCCTGGGCCTGCGCCGCCTGGCACGCCAGGACCCGGACAAGGCCATGGCGCTGCTCGACGGCTACGCCAGCAGCATGCACTTCTCGCGTGACGAAAAGGTGTCGATCGCCCGCGAAATCGGCTTGACCCTGGCACGCCGCTACGACCCGCGCGCGCTGGACGTGATGACCAAATACGACCCCGAGCTGCGTGACAACACCGTCTCCGAATGGCGCCTGCGCCTGCTGCTGCGTCTGGCACGCTGGGAAGATGCCTACCAGTTGACCCGCAAACTCCCACAAGACCTGGCGACCACCAACCGCTGGCGTTACTGGCAAGCGCGCAGCCTGGAGCTGGCCGAGCCGAAAAACCCGCAGCCGCTGGTGCTGTACAAAAACCTTGCACAAGAACGGGATTTCTACGGTTTCCTTGCCGCCGACCGCTCCAAAGCGCCGTATCAGCTGAAAAACAAGCCGCTGGTGATGAGCCAGGCGCTGGTCAACAAGGTCCGAAACACGCCCGGCGTACGCCGCGCGCTGGAGTTCTATGCACGTGGCCAGATTGTCGATGGCCGCCGCGAGTGGTACCACGTCAGCCGCCACTTCAACCGCGATGAAATGGTCGCCCAGGCCAAGCTTGCCTACGACATGAAGTGGTACTTCCCGGCGATCCGCACCATCAGCCAGGCCCAATACTGGGATGACCTGGATATCCGCTTCCCGATGGCCCACCGTGACACCTTGGTGCGTGAGGCCAAGGTGCGCGGCCTGCATTCCAGCTGGGTGTTTGCCATTACCCGCCAGGAAAGTGCCTTCATGGACGACGCGCGCTCCGGCGTCGGCGCCAGCGGCCTGATGCAACTGATGCCCGGCACCGCCAAGGAAACCGCGCGCAAGTTCAGCATCCCACTGGCCTCCCCGGCCCAGGTACTGGACCCGGACAAAAACATCCAGCTTGGCGCCGCCTACCTGAGCCAGGTGCACAGCCAGTTCAACGGCAACCGCGTGCTTGCCTCCGCCGCCTACAACGCCGGCCCAGGGCGTGTACGCCAATGGCTGCGCGGTGCTGATCACCTGAGTTTTGATGTGTGGGTGGAAAGCATCCCGTTCGACGAAACCCGCCAGTACGTGCAGAACGTACTGTCTTATTCGGTCATCTACGGGCAAAAGCTCAACTCACCGCAGCCGTTGGTGGATTGGCATGAGCGGTATTTTGACGATCAGTAAGGTTGACTGACGAAGAGCCTGTTGCGGTTTTTTCCGGTACGGGGCCCGGCTTGGCCAGCAGGTTTAATGTGGCCAGCAGGCTTGTCGTGGCGAGCAGGCTTGCCCTGGGCTGGAGTGCGAAGCGCTCCCATCCAGGCGCCTCGGCATAACCGCTCAAACCGGGTAGACAGGTTTTGGGGCTGCTACGCAGCCCAACGCGGGACAAGCCCGCTCGCCACAACATGCCTACTTGCCACAACAAGCTTGCTCACCACAACAAGCCTACTTGCCACACCAAGCCCGCTCGCCACATCCGGCCTGCTAGCCACAACAGGCCTGCTCACCACAGGAACAGCGCAATGCAGGCCGGCTATGCCTCGCTTTTCGCGACCTCATCACCATCATTGAACTGCAACGCCGCCAACCGCGCATACAAAGGATTGCTCGCGATCAGTTGCTGATGCGTGCCCACCGCCACCAGCTTGCCCTGGTCCATCACCGCAATGCGGTCGGCGTTTTTCACCGTTGCCAATCGATGCGCAATCACCAACGTGGTGCGGCCCTGCATCAGTTGCGGCAATGCCTGCTGAATCAAATGCTCGCTCTGGGCATCCAGTGCGCTGGTGGCTTCGTCCAACAGCAGAATCGGCGCGTCCACCAACAATGCACGGGCGATGGCCAGGCGTTGGCGCTGGCCGCCGGAGAGGCCCATGCCGCCGTCGCCAAGGTGAGTCTGATAGCCCTGGGGCATTTGCAGGATGAAGTCGTGGGCATGGGCGATGCGCGCCGCAGCCTCGACCTGCGCGGTGGTGGCGGACGGGTTGCCGTAGCGGATGTTTTCTTCGACGCTGCCGAAAAACAGCGCCGGGCTTTGGGACACCAATGCGAAGTGGCGGCGCAGGTCCATCGGGTCGAGCGCGGTCAGCGCGTGGCCTTCGAGCAGAATGCGGCCGTGCTGGGGATCATAAAAACGCAGCAGCAGGTCGAAGATCGTGGATTTACCGGCGCCGGACGGCCCGACCAGTGCCAGGGTTTCGCCGGGATTAATGGTCAGGCTCAAACCATCGATGGCATAGCTGTCCGGGCGCGACGGGTAGGAAAAGCGCAGGTCTTGCAGTTCCATGCGGCCGCTGACACGCTCCGGTAACCGTACGGTGCCATCGGCTGGAGCCTGAATTTCATTGCTCGACTGCAACAACTCGCCAATCCGCTCGGCAGCACCGGCGGCGCGTTGCAGTTCGCCAAGTACTTCGCTTAACGTGCCGACCGCACTGCCGACGATCAGGCTGTAAAACACGAACGCGGCCAGCTCACCGCCGGAAATGCGCCCGCCAATCACGTCCATCCCGCCAACCCACAGCATCACGCCAACGGCGCCGAGCACCAGCATGATCACCAGCGTAATCAGCCAGGCGCGTTGCACGATCCGTTTGCGCGCGGTGGCAAAGGCCTCTTCCACGGTAACGGCAAAACGCTGCTCGTCCTGGACCTGATGGTTGTAGGCCTGCACGGTCTTGATCTGGCCGAGGGTCTCGGACACATAACTGCCGACGTCAGCGATACGGTCCTGGCTCAGGCGCGAGAGGCTACGCACACGCCGGCCGAAAATCAGGATCGGCGCCAATACAAGCGGCAGCGCGATTACCACGATACTGGTGAGCTTGGGGTTGGTGACAAACAGCAGCACGATGCCGCCGATGACCATCAGGGCGTTGCGCAGGAACAGCGACAGCGAGGAGCCGATCACCGATTGCAACAAGGTGGTGTCGGTGGTCAACCGCGACTGGATTTCCGAGCTGCGATTGTTTTCGTAAAAGCCGGGGTGCAGATAGATCAAATGGTTGAACACTTGGCGGCGAATATCCGCCACCACCCGCTCGCCGATCCACGACACCAGGTAAAACCGCGCAAACGTACCCACAGCCAGGCCCAGCACCAGAATCATGAACAGGCCAATGGATTGGTTGAGCAGGTGCGGCGACTGCGTCATGAAACCCTGGTCGACCAGCAGGCGAATGCCCTGCCCCATGGACAAGGTGATGCCTGCCGTGACGATCAGCGCCAGCAAGGCACCCAGCGCCTGCCAACGGTAGGGCGCGATAAAGCGGCTGGCCAAGCGGATCGCACGGCGTTGACGGACTGAGAACATGGAGGGCATCACCTGCGCAGGGGAGATAAGTATCTACACCACAACATTGGGGGAACTTGAGTAAATAACAATGAGTCAGGTTAATTATGCCCGCCGATGCTGATCCCTAGAGGTTATCGGTCTAACCCCCAGCTGGAAATTTGTATCGCTTTCTGGTGGACTGGTCGTTCGAACCGGTGACTTTGTAAGGAGTTGTAATAGCTTGGTCACGCGGGGGGCTTAATGTAAGAAACACAGTAGGTACACAACCTGATGAGGAGACAGGCCATGACCTTGCAAAACAGCAGCGATGCCAAGATTGAAGTAATCCGCCAACCGCAGCATCTGCCTTGCTCCGTGATCGACGCTCAAGGCCGCGAAGTGCAGATTACCGAAGAGATGATCCAGCAAGCGTGCCGCGAACTGGAACAGCGCCTGGTCAAGCCTGCGCAGCAAGGCTGATACGCCCGAGCTCTTTCAAACCCGGCCCCTGTGGCCGGGTTTTTTATGCCTTGCGTATGCGCACGCCCTCTGCCGGCGCGTTGCGTTAAAGCAGTTCGGCGCCCAGGGCGGTGACGATCGCCGACAGCGCGGCAGAGTCGCCATTGATTCGCACCTTCAAGCCGTCAATCTCACGGCGCTGCGGATAATGCTTGCGCAGCAGGTCGAACGCCTTGCGTTGCTCGCCCACAGAGCCTACGAGGCTACGGCGAAAATCCGCGTCATCACGGCGCGGGTCGTACACGCTGCGGCACAAGGTCGCCAACGCCCAGGCCGGGTCGGTCGAAGCGTTCAAGTGCACCTCGGCCAGCCAGGGCTGCGGCAGCAGATCGCTTAGCTGGATGCTCGGCGCCTGGCCCAGATGGGCGCAGAACGCCTGATAAATCTGTGCAGTGCCGCGCTGCTTGCCGTCGAGGCTGTACCCGGCGATATGCGCAGTGGCCAGCACACACAGGTCAGCCAGGTCGGCGTCCACTTCCGGCTCACCCTCCCACACGTCCAGCACGGCCTGCAGGTCCTCGCGCGCCAGCAACACTTCGCGCAGGGCCGCGTTATCCACCACCGGACCACGGCTGGCATTGATCAGCCAGGCGCCAGGCTTGAGGCGGTTGAGGCGCTCGCGGTCAAACAAATGCCAAGTGGAGCCGTTGCCGGACTTGGTCAGCGGCGTGTGCAGGCTGATGACGTCGCACTGCTGGATGATCTGTTCGAGGCTGACGTAATCGCCGTCTTCAGCGATCTGGCGCGGCGGGTCACACACCAGCACGTTCCAGCCCAGGCCCTTGAGCACCTTGACCAACCGCCCGCCGACTTCACCGGCACCCACAACGCCATAGGTGCGCTGATTGAGGTCAGCGCCTTCGATTTCGGCCAGGGTCTGCAGGCTGCCCAGCACATAGTCCACCACGCCACGCGCATTGCAGCCCGGCGCGCTGGACCAGGTGATGCCGGCCTGCTTGAAGTAATCCAGGTCCAGATGGTCGGTGCCGATGGTGCAAGTGCCGACAAACCGTACCTGTGTGCCTTCCAGTAACGCGCGATTGACGTTGGTCACCGAGCGCACCAGCAGCACGTCGGCCTGCTCGACCGTGGCGCGGTCGATGGACCGGCCGGGCACCCGGCGAATCTCGCCAAACCCTTCGAAGAATGCATCGAGCAGCGGGATATTTTCGTCGGCAACAATCAGCATGGCAGGCTCCTTTCGCGGACCAGCAGTGTACAGGGATGCGACTTGCGTAACACCGCAGATGCCAGGTGGGCAGTGCTTATGTGGGAGCCGGGCTTGCCCGCGATAACATCACCTCGGTAGAGCTGATAGACCGAGGCGTCTGCATCGCAGGCAAGTCCGGCGCCCACATAAGCCAGTACACACAGGATTAACGCGGCTGGCGCAGGAGCGCTTACAAATCGCTAACACAGGTTTTTTCCTGACCGTTGCGTCAGCGCGTAGACTTCGCCGTCCTTTGCAATACTTTTACTGGACACTCGCACGTGAACACCGCCACTACCGCCCTCTCCCGCCCCGCCCGCGTCAGCCGCGAGGTGCGCAGCCTGCTGACCCTGGCCCTGCCGATCATGATCGGCCAACTCGCGACCACCGCCATGGGCTTCGTCGACGCGGTGATGGCCGGGCGCGTAAGCCCGCGAGACCTGGCAGCGGTGGCCCTGGGCAACTCGATCTGGATTCCGGTGTACCTGCTGATGACCGGCACCTTGCTGGCCACCACGCCCAAGGTCGCCCAGCGCTTCGGCGCCGGCCACTACACCGAGATCGGCCCGCTGGTGCGTCAATCGCTGTGGCTGGCCGTGGTGGTCGGGCTCACCGCGCTGCTGATGCTGGTCAGCGCCGAGCCGATCCTGCATGCGATGAATGTCGACCCCGAGCTGATCAAACCGTGCATGGCCTACTTGCACGGCATCGCCTCCGGCATGCCGGCCATCGCCCTGTATTACGTGCTGCGCTGCTTCAGCGATGGCCTGGGCCGCACGCGCCCGAGCATGGTCATGGGCCTGTGCGGGCTGGCGCTGAATATTCCGCTGAACTACGTGTTCATTTATGGCCACTTCGGCGTGCCGGCCATGGGCGGCGTGGGTTGCGGCTGGGCCACGGCAATCGTGATGTGGGTGATGATGCTCGGCCTGGCCGCGTGGACGCGCTGGGCACCGGCCTATCAGAGCAGCGAGTTGTTCAAGCGTTTCGACTGGCCACAATGGTCGGTGATCAAGCGTGTGCTGAGCATCGGCCTGCCGATTGGCATCGCGGTGTTTGCCGAATCGAGCATCTTTGCGGTGATCGCCCTGCTGATCGGCAGCCTGGGCGCCAGCGTAGTGGCCGGACACCAGATCGCGCTGAACTTCAGTTCGCTGGTGTTCATGATCCCTTACTCGCTGAGCATGGCCGTGACCGTGCGTGTCGGCCAGGCCCTGGGCCGCGGCGAGCCGCGTGAGGCGCGTTTCGCCGCTGGAGTCGGCATGGGCACGGCGCTGACCTACGCGTGCCTGTCGTGCAGCCTGATGCTGCTGTTTCGCGAGCAAATTGCCACGATCTACACCCCGGACCCCTCGGTGATCCACGTGGCGTCGATGCTGATCGTGTTTGCGGCGCTGTTCCAGTTTTCGGACGCGATCCAGGTCACGGCCGCTGGCGCGCTGCGGGGCTATCAGGACACACGGGTGACCATGGTGTTGACCTTGTTCGCGTATTGGGGCGTGGGGTTGCCGGTGGGTTACGCGCTGGGGCTGACCGATTGGCTGGGCGCCCCCAGTGGGCCCAGTGGCTTGTGGCAGGGACTGATCGTGGGCTTGAGCTGCGCCGCCGCGATGCTGGTGATCCGCCTGGCACGCAGCGCGCGCCGGCGGATTCGCCTGGTTTAATCGGCCTTCTTGCGAATCCAGTACAGGTACGTACCGGCCTGCTCCTGCTGATCCACCAGTTCGTGGTCAAGGAACACGCAGAATTTGGGAATATCGCGGCGGGTGGACGGGTCGGTCGCAATCACCTTGAGCAAGCCGCCGGGCGGCAAGTCGCGGATGTGCTGGTGCAGCATCATCACCGGCTCCGGGCAGTTGAGGCCGGTGGCGTCGAGCACAGCGTCTGCCGGCAATTCGAGGGGCTGGTTCATACATCACTCCTGAAACGTGCACCGCTCAAATGTGGGAGCGGCGGTTCGACTTGCTCGCGAAGACGCGGGCACATTCAACATAAATTTCGACGGTTATACCGCTTTAGCGAGCAAGCCCGCTGCCACATGGGTCCTGTGGTTACCTCAAGGTGTCAGCGGGACTTCTGTTTCTTCGCATCCACCAGCCGACGCAAGTGGCAGGTCACTTCCTCACGGTCGTGGTACAGCTGCTTGCAGCCGATCTCAACACGAATACCACGCGCCTTGAAGCCGTCTTCGATGCGTTCCAGCAAACGCTTCACCTCGGCGTAACGCTGCTTCATCGGCAACTTCAGGTTCACCACCGCCTCACGGCAATAGCCTTCGCCAATCCAGGTTTCCAGCAGGGCCGCGTTACGCGCCGGCTTCTCGACGATATCGCACACCATCCAGTCCACCGGCTGCTTGGGCACAAAGGTAAAGCCGTCGGCCATCAGGTGCTGAACCAGGCCGGTGTCCATCAGGCTTTCGGCCATTGGGCCGTTGTCGATGGCCGTAACCAACATGCCACGGTTGACCAATTGCCAGGTCCAGCCGCCAGGCGCTGCGCCGAGGTCGACACCGGTCATGTCGCTGTGCAGGCGCTCATCCCACTGGTCGCGGGGGATGAAGTGGTGCCAGGCCTCTTCCAGCTTCAGGGTGGAGCGGCTAGGTGCCTCACGCGGGAACTTGAGGCGCGGGATGCCCATCGGCCACATCGCCGAGTTGTTCGACTCGGCCAGGCCCATGAACACTTCGCGGCCGCTCTTGAACGTCAGCAGCAGGCGCGGCTTGCTCGGGTCGTCGACCAGCTTGCCGGCATTCAGCAAGGCTTTGCGCAGGTGCACTTCGAATTTCTTGCAGAAGTTCGACAGTTCCTTGCCGTCGTTGGTGTCGACCATCTCCAGCCACAGGCTGCCGCACACCGGGAAGCCTTGCAGGTGCGCGAGGATCACGCTGATGCGGTCGGTTTCCGGCAGGTCGATGAACACCCCGCGCGCCCACTGCCTTGGGAAGATCAGCTCGGCAAAGCGCTGGCCGTGCATCAGGCGCTGGACGCCGTCTTCTTCGGTGCAGACAAATTCGGCACACGCGCTGCCGGTCTTGGTCTTGGCATAGCCGGAAACGTTGAGGCGCGCGGCGTGTTCCGCGATCTCGGAACAGACTTCGCCTTCAAAACCCGGCCGGCAGTGCATAAAAAGGGTGTTCATCAACTCTCCTGGTGAATCAACCGGCATTGCGCTATCGCACTACCTGTCATGAAAACGCGCGCATGATAGCCGAGTTCGGAACCTTGGACTTAACGATAGAGTCCAGTTATTAGCCTGCTAATGAAAACAGGGCTAAGTTGATAGCTCTGTTCGTCCCGTCAGGTCCGTAGCCGTGCGGACCATAAGGAGTCATGTAATGTCATCCCTTGATAGCCTGAGAACCCTTAAAACCCTGCAAATCGACGACAAGACCTACCACTACTTCAGCTTGCCCGAAGCCGCCAAGAGCCTGGGTGACCTGGACAAGCTGCCGATGTCCCTCAAGGTGCTGCTGGAAAACCTGCTGCGCTGGGAAGATGACAAAACCGTCACCGGCACCGACCTCAAGGCCATCGCCGCCTGGCTCAAAGAGCGCCAGTCCGACCGCGAAATCCAATACCGCCCGGCCCGCGTGCTGATGCAAGACTTTACCGGCGTGCCCGCCGTGGTCGACCTGGCCGCCATGCGCGCCGCCGTGGCCAAGGCCGGTGGCGACCCGCAGCGCATCAACCCGCTCTCCCCCGTGGACCTGGTCATCGACCACTCGGTGATGGTCGACAAATTCGGCAGCACCAGCGCGTTCGAGCAAAACGTCGACATCGAAATGCAGCGCAACGGTGAACGCTACGCCTTCCTGCGTTGGGGCCAAAGCGCCTTTGACAACTTCAGCGTGGTGCCACCGGGCACCGGCATCTGCCACCAGGTCAACCTTGAATACCTGGGTCGCACCGTGTGGACCAAGGACGAAGACGGCCGCACCTACGCCTTCCCGGACACGCTGGTAGGCACCGACTCGCACACCACCATGATCAACGGCCTCGGCGTACTCGGCTGGGGCGTGGGCGGCATCGAAGCAGAAGCGGCGATGCTCGGCCAGCCGGTGTCGATGCTGATTCCGGAAGTGATCGGCTTCAAGCTCACCGGCAAACTCAAGGAAGGCATCACCGCCACCGACCTGGTGCTGACCGTCACCCAGATGCTGCGTAAAAAAGGCGTGGTGGGTAAGTTCGTCGAGTTCTACGGCGACGGCCTGGCCGACCTGCCGCTGGCCGACCGCGCCACCATCGCCAACATGGCGCCGGAATACGGCGCCACCTGCGGCTTTTTCCCGGTGGATGAAGTGACGCTGGACTACCTGCGCCTGTCCGGTCGCCCTGCCGAAACCGTCAAACTGGTGGAGGCCTACACCAAGGCCCAGGGCCTGTGGCGCATCGCCGGCCAGGAGCCGGTATTCACCGACACCCTGGCGCTGGACATGGGCAGCGTCGAAGCCAGCCTCGCCGGGCCGAAACGCCCGCAGGACCGTGTGTCTCTGCCGAATGTAGGCCAGGCCTTCAGCGATTTCCTCGACCTGCAATTCAAACCGACCAGCAAAGAAGAAGGCCGCCTGGAAAGCGAAGGCGGCGGCGGGGTCGCCGTGGGCAACGCCGACTTGGTGGGCGAAACCGACTATGAGTACGACGGCCACACCTATCGCCTGAAAAACGGCGCCGTGGTGATTGCCGCGATTACCTCATGCACCAACACGTCCAACCCCAGCGTGATGATGGCCGCAGGCCTGGTGGCGAAAAAAGCTGTGGAGAAAGGCCTCACCAGCAAACCCTGGGTAAAAACCTCGCTGGCGCCTGGCTCCAAAGTGGTCACCGACTATTACAAGGCGGCGGGCCTCACCCAGTACCTCGACCAGCTTGGCTTTGACCTGGTCGGCTATGGCTGCACCACCTGCATCGGCAACTCCGGTCCATTGCCCGAGCCGATCGAAAAAGCCATCCAAAAAGCCGACCTCGCCGTCGCCTCGGTGCTCTCCGGCAACCGTAACTTCGAGGGCCGCGTACACCCCCTGGTGAAAACCAACTGGCTGGCCTCGCCGCCCCTGGTGGTCGCCTACGCCTTGGCCGGTACGGTGCGCATCGACATCAGCAGCGAGCCGCTGGGCGAAGGCAAAGACGGCAAGCCGGTGTACCTGAAAGACATCTGGCCAAGCAGCAAGGAAATCGCCGACGCCGTGGCTCAAGTCAGCACCGGCATGTTCCACAAGGAATATGCCGAGGTGTTTGCCGGCGATGAGCAGTGGCAAGCGATTGAAGTGCCGCAAGCGGCGACTTACGTATGGCAGAAAGACTCTACGTACATCCAGCACCCACCGTTCTTCGACGACATCGCCGGGCCACTGCCGGTCATCGAGGACGTCAAAGGCGCCAACGTACTGGCCTTGCTGGGCGATTCGGTGACCACCGACCACATCTCCCCTGCTGGCAACATCAAGGCCGACAGCCCCGCCGGGCGCTACCTGCGCGAGCAGGGCGTGGAGCCGCGTGACTTCAACTCTTACGGCTCACGCCGGGGCAATCATGAAGTGATGATGCGCGGCACGTTTGCCAATATCCGTATCCGCAACGAAATGCTTGGCGGCGAAGAGGGCGGCAACACGCTGTACATCCCCACCGGCGAGAAAATGCCGATCTACGATGCGGCCATGAAATACCAGGCGTCGGGCACACCGCTGGTGGTGATCGCCGGCCAGGAGTACGGCACCGGCTCAAGCCGCGATTGGGCAGCCAAGGGCACCAACCTGCTGGGGGTCAAGGCAGTGATCGCCGAGAGCTTCGAGCGCATTCACCGTTCCAACCTGGTGGGCATGGGCGTGCTGCCGTTGCAGTTCAAGCTGGATCAGAACCGCAAGGCGCTGAAACTCACCGGCAAGGAGAAGATCGACATTCTTGGGCTGACCCATGCCGAGATCGAGCCGCGGATGAACCTGACGTTGGTGATTACGCGCGAGGATGGCAGCAGCGAGAAGGTCGAAGTGCTGTGCCGGATCGACACCCTCAATGAAGTGGAATACTTCAAGGCCGGCGGGATTCTGCACTATGTGCTGCGCCAGTTGATCGCCTCTTAAGCAATACTGCAAAACCAATGTGGGAGGGGGCTTGCCCCCGATGGCGGTGGATCAGGTATAGATACTCAGCCTGACACACCGCTATCGGGGGCAAGCCCCCTCCCACCTTTCAACCTGTGTTTAACCATTCAAATCAGCTGAACAGCCACTTCCACAGCAGCACCAGCACGATAACCGCCAGCACCGGCCGCGCAATGCGGTAGGCCTTGGGATGCTTGCGCTTCCATTGCTTGACCACACCGCTGAACTTGTCGCTGAAGGTCTTGCTCCAGGCATACGCCTGGTTGATCCCGCCAACGCGTTCATCGTCCAAGTTCTGCGGCGCAGTGGCCCGACCCAGTTGCTTGCTGACCCAACGGTTGACGCGGGTCATGATGCGGTTGCTCAGCGGGCGTTCGATGTCGCAGAACAGGATCACGCGGGTCTGGTCGGTTTCGTTCTTCACCCAGTGCACGTAGGTTTCGTCGAACATCACGTCCTCACCGTCGCGCCAGGCATAGACCTGGCCGTCGACGAAGATGCGGCAATCGTCGGAGTTTGGCGTGGACAGCCCGAGGTGATAGCGCAGGGAACCGGCAAACGGGTCGCGGTGCGGGTTGAGGTGACTGCCGCCCGGCAACAGCGCGAACATCGCGCCCTTGACGTTGGGGATGCTGCTGACCAGGGCCACGGTTTTCGGGCACAGCGCCTCGGCCGATGGCAGCGGTTTGTCGTACCACTTGAGGTAGAAACGCTTCCAGCCCTTCTTGAAGAACGAACCGAAACCGGCGTCGTTGTTCTTTTCGGCGGCGCGGATGTAACCCTCGTCGAACAGGTGCATGGCCTCTTCGCGGATCACTTCCCAATTGTCCTTGAGCACATCCAGCTCCGGGAACTTGCTGCGGTCCAGGTACGGTTTGGACGGCACGGCCGAGAACAGGTACATCAGGGCGTTATAGGGTGCAAACAGCGCCGAATGGTTGACGAACTGACGCAACATCGGCAAACGCGCCTTGCCACGCAGGTGCACATACAGCGTGCTGCCGATAAACAACAGCAACACCGACAGTTTGGCGGCCAAAGAAAAGGTCATGCAGCAACTCCTGGAAATAAGCGCCTGGCCAACAGCCTCCCGTCGACGGGAAACCAGACGTAGCAGCCGGCCATGATAAACACTTGGGCCATTATGCAGAAGGGCCAGGCCGACCGGCTGACATAAATCAACACCCTGGGGCCCTTGTGGCTTGCGGGCCGGTAGTGGCCTGCAAGCTTGTAGTGGCCTGCGGGCTTGTAGTGGCCTGCAAGCTGGTCGTGGCGAGCGGGCTTGCCCCGCGTTGGAGCGCGCAGCGCTCCCACTTCAGACGTCGCGGTGTACTTGATAGACCGCGTTGTCAGGTTTTAGGGGCTGCTTCGCAGCCCAACGCGGGACAAGCCCGCTCGCCACAGCAAGCCCACAGGCCACATCAAGCCGCTCGCCACAACAGCCCTACTTGCTACACAGTACCGATCAGGCCTGGGTTTCCTGGTCGGTGAACAAATCGCTGAACAGCATGCTCGACAGGTAGCGCTCACCGGAGTCCGGCAGGATCACCACGATGGTCTTGCCCTGCATTTCCGGTTTCTCGGCCAGACGCACGGCCACGGCCATTGCGGCGCCACAGGAAATACCGCACAGAATTCCCTCTTCCTGCATCAGCCGCAGGGCCATGGCCTTGGATTCCTCGTCGGTCACCAGCTCCACGCGGTCAACCATCGACAGATCGAGGTTTTTCGGCACAAACCCGGCGCCGATGCCCTGGATCTTGTGCGGGCTCGGCTTGATCTCTTCACCGGCCAACGCCTGGGTGATGACCGGCGAGACAATCGGCTCTACCGCCACCGACAAAATCGGCTTGCCCGCCGTGTTCTTGATATAACGCGACACGCCGGTGATGGTGCCGCCAGTGCCTACGCCCGCGACCAGCACGTCCACGGCACCATCGGTGTCGTTCCAGATTTCCGGGCCGGTGGTTTTTTCGTGGATCGCCGGGTTGGCCGGGTTTTCGAACTGCGCCGGCATGAAGTAGGTGGCCGGGTCGCTGGCGACGATCTCGCCAGCCTTGTCGATCGCGCCTTTCATGCCTTTGGCCGGCTCGGTCAACACCAGCTCGGCGCCAAGCGCCTTGAGCACTTTACGCCGCTCGATGCTCATCGATGCTGGCATGGTCAGCAGCAGCTTATAGCCACGGGCGGCGGCCACAAACGCCAGGCCGATGCCGGTGTTGCCGGAAGTCGGTTCTACAATGGTCATGCCCGGCTTGAGTTTGCCGGTGCTTTCGGCGTCCCAGATCATGTTTGCGCCGATGCGGCACTTCACCGAATAACCTGGGTTACGCCCCTCGATCTTGGCCAGGATAGTCACGCCACGCGGTGCGATACGGTTGATCTGCACCAGGGGCGTGTTACCGATGGAGTGCGCGTTGTCTGCAAAGATACGGCTCATGACGGGTCCTTAAGGCAATTTCAACAAGGCCACAAGGGTATGCCTCAGGCTGGTAGGCGTCCAGTCAGAGGAACGTTGGGCCGGTACGCGCGGTCCATCGCCTATAACGTTGGAGAACCTGCACATGAAACGTCGCTACAGTGGGCTGCTATGGATCGTCGCCGTACTGGTGGTAGTACTGATTGCCCTGGACCTCGCCCTGCCCTACCTGGTGCGCAACTACCTGAACGACAAGCTCGCCGACATGGGCGACTACCGTGGCCAGGTCACGGATGTGGACGTGGCGCTGTGGCGCGGGGCCTATAAAATCAACGGCCTGCAGATCGTCAAAGTCGACGGTAAAGTGCCGGTTCCGTTCGTCAAGGCGCCGGTGATCGACGTGTCGGTGAGCTGGCATTCATTGTGGTACGACCATGCGGTGGTGGCCGAGGTGCAGTTCTTCCAGCCGGAGCTGAACTTCGTCGACGGTGGCAACCAACAGGCGTCGCAGACCGGTAAAGGCACCGACTGGCGTGAACAGTTGGGCAAATTGTTGCCGATCACCCTCAACGAAGTCCGCATACAGGATGGCAAGATTGCCTTTCACAACTTCAATTCCAAGCCTGCGGTGAATATCTACGCCACCCAGGTCAACGCCAGCTTCTACAACCTGACTAATGTGGTGGACATCAAAGGCAAGCGGGACGCCACCTTTGAAGGCAAGGCCCAATTGCTCGGCCAAGCGCCACTGGAAGCCACCGCGGCTTTCGACCCGCTGAGCAACTTCGAAGACTTCGAATTCCGCTTTCGCGCCAAGGATATTCAACTCAAACGCCTGAATGACTTCGCGTCGGCGTACGGCAAGTTCGACTTCAAGGCCGGCACCGGTGATGTGGTGGTCGAAGCACAGGCTGAAAAAGGCCAACTGAGCGGTTATATCAAGCCGCTGCTGCGCGACGTAGAGGTGTTCGACTGGAAACAGGATGTCGAAAACAAGGACAAGAATATCTTCCGCTCAATCTGGGAAGCCGTGGTTGGCGCCAGCGAGACCGTATTAAAAAACCAGAACAAAAACCAGTTTGCCACCCGCGTGGAACTCAGCGGCAGCGTGCACCAGCAAAATATCAGCGCGTTCTCGGCATTTTTGGCGATTTTGCGTAATGGTTTTATCCAGGCGTTCAATGCGCGGTATGAACAACCCAAGCCCAGCGCGGACTGAGCCGCACGCCGACCGGGAGATGGCTTAGCGATTAGCGTGCCGACGTGTGAATGACCAACGAGTAAGGACACTGAGCATGCGCATTACAGGCTGGATACTGACAATTATTGGCTACCTTTTGGCCTATTCAGGCTTCGTGAAAATAGTGGGGTTCGCCATGCACGGCGGCCCCATCGCCGGCATGATGATCCTCGCCGGCACGGTCACCCTGGTGCTGGCCGCGCTGGCCCTTTGGGGCGGCAGCAAGCTGAGGGACAAAGCGGACGCGCGGGCGTACGCGTTAGAGAAAGCCACCAAGGGTCGCGCGTGACCGGCCATTCAGAGACTGAATAACCCGTCTGCGTTCACAGTCGCCGGGGCTGCGCGGTATAGTCCGGGCATTGATGAATTCGAGGAATGACCGATGAAGTTCGAAGGCACCCAGGCCTATGTGGCTACCGATGACCTGAAACTGGCCGTCAACGCCGCCATCACCCTGGAACGGCCGCTGCTGGTCAAGGGCGAGCCCGGCACCGGCAAGACCATGCTTGCCGAGCAACTGGCCGAATCCTTCGGCGCCAAGCTGATCACCTGGCACATCAAATCCACCACCAAGGCACATCAGGGCCTCTACGAGTACGACGCGGTCAGCCGCCTGCGCGACTCGCAACTGGGCGTGGACAAGGTCCACGATGTGCGCAACTACCTGAAGAAGGGCAAGCTCTGGGAAGCCTTCGAGTCCGAGGAGCGCGTGATTCTGCTGATCGATGAAATCGACAAGGCCGACATCGAGTTTCCCAACGACTTGCTGCAAGAACTCGACAAGATGGAGTTTTACGTCTACGAAATCGACGAGACCATCAAGGCCAAGAAACGCCCGATCATCATCATTACCTCCAACAACGAGAAAGAGCTGCCGGACGCGTTTCTGCGCCGCTGCTTCTTCCATTACATCGCCTTCCCTGACCGCACCACCCTGCAAAAGATCGTCGATGTGCACTACCCCGACATCAAGAAAGACCTGGTCAGCGAAGCGCTGGACGTGTTCTTCGACGTGCGCAAGGTGCCAGGCCTGAAGAAAAAGCCCTCCACCTCCGAACTGGTCGACTGGCTCAAGCTGCTGATGGCCGACAACATCGGCGAAGCCGTGCTGCGCGAACGCGACCCCACCAAAGCCATTCCGCCGTTGGCCGGCGCCCTGGTGAAAAACGAGCAAGACGTGCAGTTGCTGGAACGTCTGGCCTTCATGAGCCGTCGCGGTAATCGATAATGTTGCTCAACCTGTTCAATGAGATGCGTGCCGCCAAGGTGCCGGTGTCGGTGCGCGAGCTGCTCGACCTGATCAACGCGCTGAAACAGCGTGTGGTGTTCGCCGACATGGACGAGTTTTACTACCTGGCCCGCGCGATTCTGGTCAAGGACGAGCGGCATTTCGACAAGTTCGACCGCGCGTTCGGTGCCTATTTCAACGGCCTGGAAAAGCTCGACGACCACCTGCAGGCGCTGATCCCCGAAGAGTGGCTGCGCAAGGAGTTCGAACGCTCGTTGAGCGATGAAGAGCGTGCGCAGATCCAGTCCCTCGGTGGCCTGGACAAGCTCATCGAAGAATTCAAGAAACGCCTGGAAGAACAGAAAGAGCGCCATGCCGGCGGCAACAAGTGGATCGGCACCGGCGGCACCAGCCCGTTCGGCTCCGGCGGCTACAACCCGGAAGGCATCCGTGTGGGTGACGCCGGCAAGCGCCAGGGCAAGGCGGTAAAGGTTTGGGACCAGCGCGAGTACAAGAACCTCGACGATCAGGTGGAACTGGGCACGCGCAACATCAAGATTGCCCTGCGCCGCCTGCGCAAGTTCGCGCGCCAGGGTGCGGCCGAAGAGCTGGACATCGATGGCACCATCGACCACACCGCCCGCGATGCCGGGCTGCTGAATATCCAGATGCGTCCGGAGCGGCGCAACACCATCAAACTGCTGTTGCTGTTCGACATCGGCGGCTCAATGGACGCCCACGTGAAGATCTGCGAAGAGCTGTTCTCTGCGTGCAAGACCGAGTTCAAGCACCTGGAGTATTTCTACTTCCATAATTTCGTGTACGAGTCGGTGTGGAAGAACAACCACCGCCGCACCTCCGAACGCACCTCCACCCAGGACTTGCTGCATAAATACGGCGCCGATTACAAAGTGATCTTTATCGGCGATGCGTCGATGGCGCCGTATGAAATCACTCAGGCCGGCGGCAGCGTCGAGCACTGGAATGAGGAGCCTGGGTACGTGTGGATGCAGCGTTTCATGGCCAAGTACAAGAAGCTGATCTGGATTAACCCGTACCCGAAAGACACGTGGGGGTATACAGCGTCGACGGGAATTGTGCGCGAGCTGGTGGAAGATCAGATGTATCCGCTGACGCTGCGGGGCCTGGAAGAAGGGATGCGCTTTCTCTCCAAGTAATTCAAACCTCCCACGCAACGCACATCCCATGTGGGAGGGGGCTTGCCGCCGATGGCAGAGTGTCAGCCAATGCAACGGGCACTCAAAGGCCGCTATCGGGGGCAAGCCCCCTCCTACATTTTTAGCCTTCGCTGAAGCGCTGCAAAAAGTCCACATGCTGCCGATGCGCCGTCTCCTGCACCACCGGCGCCAAGCGCACCTTCTCCCCCGGCAAACACTGGGCCAGCCGCGCCAGCGCCAAAGGCGTCAACGCGCCTAAACGCGGGTAGCCACCAATGGTTTGCCGATCATTGAGCAACACAATCGGCTGCCCATCCGGCGGCACTTGGATCGCTCCCAGCGGAATCCCTTCGGAGATCAACGACGGCCCCTGATACTGCAACGGCGTGCCCAGCAGGCGCATGCCCATGCGGTCGGCGCGGCTGTCCAGTGCCCAATCGTTGTTAAAGGCATCGAACAAACTCTGGCCGCTGAATTGGCCGATTTGTGCGCCGACTATCACCTCCAATGGCGCCTTGGCGGGCAAGTCCGGCGCGCTTAGCACCTTCATCGCGCCGCCCACCCCGGAGTAAGCCAGCCGTGCGCCTTCGGCCAGCGGCGTGCCGAAACCATCCACGCCGCCCAACGCTTCACGCACCACCGTGGCGCAACTGCCCAACACCTGCGGCGCATCAAAGCCGCCCGGCGCCGCGAGGTAGGCCCGCGCGCCATTGAACGGCTGGGTAAAGCGCAAACGCTGACCCTTTTGCAGGATAAAACTGCGTCCCGGGCTGATCGCACGCTCATCGATGTACGCGCCCAGATCCGCGCCGGCCAATGCCAGCAAGCAATACTCCTCGGCCTGCACGGTGAACCCGCCCAAGGTGATTTCGACCACCGACGCATCCAGCGCATTGCCCAGCAGCCAGTTGGCCCAGGACATCGACACCCAGTCCAGCGCGCCGCCCTGGGTCACGCCCAGGTGCCGAACGCCAAAGCGACCGGCATCCTGCAACAGGCACAGCGGCGTGCTGGCCTCAATCAACAAGCGGCTCATGCCTGCGCCTCCAACGGCGTGTCATCGCCACCCAGGTTGATAAATTCGGCGTGACCGACCGCCTCGAAACGCACCGTATCGCCGGGCTGCATCAGGCTGTAACCGTCGCGTTCACGGTCGAACAGCTTGGCCGGGGTGCGGCCGATCAGGTTCCAGCCACCGGGCGAAACCACCGGGTACGCGGCGGTTTGCCGCTCGGCAATGCCGACGCTGCCGGCCGCCACGCGCTTTCGCGGGGTATTGAGGCGCGGCGTTGCCAGGATTTCGTCCACCAACCCCATAAAGGCAAAACCGGGGGCAAACCCGAGGGCGAACACCTGGTATTCATGGGCGCTGTGGCGGCGGATCACGTCCTCAACCGACAGACCGCTGCGCTGGCTGAGCAAGCTCAGTTCCGGGCCGACACTCAGGTCGTACCACACCGGCAACACGTGACACTGGCCACTGCCCTGGGCCTGGGGTTGCAAGTCGGTCAGCGCCTGGCCTATCAACACGCGCGCCCGGGCCGGGGTTAAGGCGGTGAGGTCGTAATGCACCATCAACGTGGTGTAGGACGGCACCAGGTCCACCAACGCCGCGCCAAACTCCTCGCGCAGGCGTTGAGTGGCGGCGAGCATCCACGGCATGTTGGCTTCGGCAATGACATCAAACAGACGCACCATCAGGCAGTCGATCGCCACCACTTCAATGCGTGGCTTCATGCTGTCTTCAGCGCCTCGCGGATACGTTTCACGGCGGCCACCGAACTGGCGTTGTCGCCATGCACACACAAGGTGTTGGCCTGCAACACCAGGGCGCTGCCATCGCTGGCGGTCAGGGCGTCGCCACGGGAAATCGTCAGCGCCTGCTGCACGATGGTTTCGGCATCATGGTGCACCGCGCCCGGCAACTGGCGCGAGACCAGATGCCCCTTGGGGTCGTAAGCGCGGTCGGCAAAGGCCTCGAACCACAAGGTCACCCCGTACTCATCGCCCAAGGCCTGGGCCGCGCTGTTGTCGCGGGTGGCCAGTAGCATCAGCGGCAGGTCGCCATAAGCGGCCACGGCCTGGATCACTGCGCGCAATTGCGCAGGGTTGGCCATCATGTCGTTGTACATCGCGCCATGGGGTTTGACGTAGCTGACCCGCCCGCCTTGCGCACGGCAGATGCCGTCGAGGGCGCCGATCTGGTAGTGCAGCAGGTCCTGGATTTCCTGCGGTGTGTAGGCCATGGAGCGGCGACCGAAGCCTTGCAGGTCCTGGTACGCCGGGTGCGCCCCCACTTGCACGCCGTGCTTGAAGGCCAGGCTGACGGTCTTGCGCATGATGCTCGGATCACCGGCATGAAAGCCGCAGGCCACGTTGGCGCAATCAATGAACGGCATGACCTCGGCGTCCAGACCCATGGTCCAGTTGCCAAAGCTTTCGCCGATGTCGCAATTCAATAGCAGACGGCTCACGGTGGGTGCTCCTCCAGGCGTTTTTTTCAGGCGTTGTATTTTTTGTAGTGTGGGATTTTTCGTACAGAACTGGCAACTTGTCCTCACACCCCAACGACGCTTATCGTGCAATAGCTCGATTTTTGGCGTTTGCCCGGTGCGGCGTCCAACTAATAAAAACCGATCCATGCATAAGAAAAGTTGATCCCATGAATTTGAAGTTCCTCGAAACCTTCGTCTGGGTGGCCAAGCTCAAGAGCTTTCGCCTGACCGCCGAGAAGTTGTTCACCACCCAGGCCTCGATTTCCAGCCGCATTGCCGTGCTCGAGAGCGAGTTGGGTGTGAAGCTGTTTCTACGCGACTCACGCGGCGTGAGCCTGACCCCGGAAGGCTTGAAGGTGCTCGATTACGCCGAGCAGATGATGGTGACCATGCAGGGTTTGAAGCAGTCACTGGAGACCACCAGCAGCAAGGTCGGGCGGATTCGCATCGGCGCGATGGACACGGTGATTCACACCTGGCTCAGCCCCTTGGTGGCCGAATTGATGGACCACTTCCCGTTGGTGGAAATCGAGTTGGTCGCCGATACCGCACTGAACCTCAGCGATCAGCTGCAAAAAGGCTTCCTCGACCTGATCCTGCAAACCGACCTGCTGCGCCTGGAAACCGTGCGCAGCCTGGAACTGGCCAGCCACCCGATGGCCTGGATCGTCGCCAGCCACTCGCTCTACAACCGCGACTATGCCTCCCTCGCCGAACTGGCCCAGGAGCGCATCATCACCTACTCGAAAAACTCCCACCCGCACCAAGACGTGCTGAGCCTGATGCAGGCCAACGGCGTCGCCGCGCCGCGCATGAACTGTGTGAATTCGGTGTCGGCGATTACCCGCCTGCTGCGCGATGGCTTCGGCATCGGCGCCCTGCCACCCGTGCTGGTCAGCGAAGAGCTGGCGCGCGGGGAGTTGGTGATGCTGCCCATGGCGCAGAAGCTGCCGAATTTGCAGGTGGTGGTGTCGTGGCGGGTAGGTGTGGAGTTGGTGGAGGAGATTGTCGGGCTGTGCCAGAAGGTGGTGGCCCGCTATGCCGAAGAGGTCGGCAAAGCGCACATGGTGCTAAGCCACTGAAAAAACCGGGGCCAAATGTGGGAGCGGGCTTGCTCGCGAATGCGCAGTGTCAGCCAACCTATTAGGCGACTGATCCACCGCATTCGCGGGCAAGCCCACTCCCACATTTAGATTTTCAGCGGTTTTTAGAGGCCCTTCAGGTCACGCTCTTCAATCGGCCGGCTCTGACGCAGGCGCTTGCCGCCCAACACCACCCAGTCGATCAAGCGGAACAGGCATTCAATGCCGAACGACAACAGCATCGCCCCGCCCAGGCCCCAGCCCATCGCTTCCGGCGTCAGCAGGATCTGATAGCTGTAGCCGTTCCACGTTTCCAGGCGAATCGCCGGGTCCGCGGCCACCGCCACCTGCAGGGCGCGGATGTACCACGGGCCTTGCATGGCCTGGAATTGCTTGTCCAACGCCACCTGGCGATCCAGCAAGGTGCCCAGGCTGTTGGCGTCGCTCTGGAACACCGGATCATCACTGGCGCGGTAATGCGCCACCAACGCCTGCAAATCACCGTTGAAGAACTGCCGTGCAGTGGTTTCAAACCCGCTGAGGCCGGTCTGAGCCTCGATCAGGTGGGCCTCGACGCGCTTGGCGTAGTCGTTGATGAAACCCGGCACCTGCACGCCGACCAACAAGCCAATGGCAAACAGCACCAACCGCAAATAACTGAGCAGCATGGTCGATATCCTTACTCGGTAATGCCCTGGCTGACGCATTCACCGCGTCGCCACAGGCTCCATTGGCCCGGTTCGTAGCGGGTCCAGTTTTCGTTGTCGGTCAACGGCTCGGTGGCGATCACGGTGACCACGTCATTGGGCGTGGTTTCGGCTTGAAAATCGACGATCACGTCGACATCTTTCAAGCGCGCCGGGCCGAACGGTGCGCGCCGGGTAATCTGCGCCAGCTTGGTCGAGCAGTAGCAAAACAGCCAGTCACCGTCGCTGAGCAGGCAGTTGAACACGCCTTTGCTGCGGTATTCGGCGCAGGCGGCGATCAGGTCCGGCAGCACTTGTTCGATCTCTACCGGCTCGGGGAAGGCTTCGCGCACACGGTTGAGCAAGTCGCAGAACGCTGCTTCGCTGTCGGTATCGCCCACCGGCCGGTAGAACGTGGCGCGCGGGTTGAAGTCCGCCAGCTGGCCGTTATGGGCAAAACACCAGTTGCGGCCCCACAGCTCGCGCACGAACGGGTGGGTATTGGCCAGGCTCACCTTGCCCACGTTGGCCTGGCGGATATGGCCAATCACCACTTCACTTTTGATCGGATAACGCTGCACCAGCAGCGCGACTTCCGACTCGCTGCTGGCGGCCGGGTCCTGAAACAGGCGCAGGCCACGGCCTTCGTAGAACGCGATGCCCCAACCATCGCGGTGGGGGCCGGTACGCCCGCCCCGCTGCATAAGCCCGGTAAAGCTGAACACGATGTCGGTGGGGACGTTGGCACTCATGCCCAATAATTCACACATGCCAGGGCTCTCGCTGCAGGGCGGACGACGTCAAAGGCGCGGTTCGACGCGCATTCCGCTGGCAGGCGCCGGGCGACGGAACGGCTCGTCGTCTTCGTCAACCGTCTCGGCAGCCAGGGCGGCGTCGACAGCGGCCTTGCGCTCACGCCGGGCGTTGGCGGCGCGCTCGATGGGCCAGCGGATCAGCACAAACACGATATACACGCCAAACGCGATCATCGTGTACATGAACAGATCGGAAATGGCCCGCCAGGCGTTATTGCCGACATGCAGCACCAGGTCCAGGGCCGTGATCGCTACCGCCGGCGCGAACTGGGTCTTGACCGGATCGACGATGGTCGGGCTGAACAGCAGCACCGCCATCAGCAACTGCAACGGCTCGCGCAGCCAGCGCCAGATCCAGCGGGTCATGCGCCACCACACCAACAGGCAGCCCAAAGCGGCGAAGGCGTAAAGGCCCCAAGCGGTCAGATAGTCGTTCTCGGTCATGGTGTCCATGGCAAGGTAGGCAAACAGGCGGCTATGATAACGGCTTTTGCGTGTCTCGGCTGCAATGCCTGCCACCATCCGCCAGACAGAGAGTGATCCATGCCTTCATCGACCCACATCACTGCCGCCCCGATTGCCCGCAAGGCCGAAGGCCAGGACCCGTACGCCTGGCTGCAAGAGCGTGACACGGCTGAAGTCCTCGATTACCTCAAAGCCGAAAATGCCTGGCAGGAAGCGCAACTCGCCGATCAGCAGGCGCTGCGCGAAACCCTGTTCGACGAGATCAAGGGCCGCATTCTCGAAACCGACCTGTCCCTGCCCTCGCCGTGGGGTCCGTACCTGTACTACACGCGCACCACCGCCGGTGACGAATACGCCCGCCATTACCGCTGCCGCCGCCCGGCAGATGACAGCAACACAGTGGACGACAGCAGCGAAGAACTGCTGCTCGACCCCAACGTACTCGCCAACGGCGGCTTTTTCTCGCTGGGCGCGTTCAGCATCAGCCCCGACCACCAGCGCCTGGCCTACAGCCTGGACACCAGCGGTGAAGAGATCTACACCCTGTACGTGAAGGAACTGGCTAACGGCAAAGTCAGCGAACTGGAGTTTCAGGACTGCGACGGCAGCATGACCTGGGCCAATGACAGCCTGACCCTGTTCTTCGGCGAGCTGGACGACACCCATCGCCCACACAAACTGTATCGCTACCGCCTGGATGGCACGGCAGCGCAGGAAGTGTTCCACGAGCCTGACGGACGTTTCTTCCTGCACTGCTACCGCTCCAGTTCCGAGCGCCAGTTGCTGCTGGCGCTCGGCAGCAAGACCACCAGTGAAATCTGGGCGCTGGACGCCAACCAGCCGCACCTCGACTTCACTTGCCTGGCGCCACGGGTCGAAGACCACGAATACGATGTCGACCATGGCCAGCGCAATGGCGAGTGGACCTGGTTTATCCGCAGCAACCGCGACGGCATCAACTACGCGCTGTTCGTCGCCGCCGACACCGGCAGCGTGCCCACCGAAGATCAATGGCAAAACCTGATCCCGCACAGCGACGAAGTGATGCTCGACGGCGTGAGCCTCAATGCCAGCGCGATGACCTTGAGCCTGCGCATCGGCGGCCTGCCAGTGATCGAAGTGCACCCTGAGGACGTACCGGCCTATCGCGTCGAACTGCCCGACGCCGCTTATAGCCTTTATGTACAAAACAGCCTGGAATTCCCGAGCGACAAGATCCGTCTGCGCTATGAAGCGCTGAACCGTCCGGCCCAGGTGCGCCAGCTGGAATTGGCGACCGGCGCGCAAACCGTGCTCAAGGAAACGCCGGTACTCGGCGAGTTCAACGCCGACGACTACGTCAGTCAACGCCTGTGGGCCACGTCTGCCGATGGCACCCAGGTGCCGATCAGCCTGGTTGTCAAACGCGACCAGTTGGGCAAACCGGTGCCGCTGTACCTCTACGGCTACGGCGCCTACGGCCACAGCCTCGACCCCTGGTTCTCGCACGCACGCCTGAGCCTGCTCGACCGTGGCGTGGCGTTTGCCATCGCGCATGTACGCGGCGGCGGCGAATTGGGTGAAGCCTGGTACCGCAACGGCAAGCAGGCACACAAGCAGAACACCTTCAGCGACTTTATCGCCTGCGCCGAGCACCTGATCGCCGAGGGCCTGACCACCTCCAAACAACTGGCCATCAGCGGCGGCAGTGCCGGCGGCCTGTTGATCGGCGCGGTACTCAATCAACGCCCGGAGCTGTTCCAGGCGGCGATTGCCGAAGTGCCGTTCGTGGATGTGCTCAACACCATGCTCGACCCCGAGCTGCCACTGACCATCACCGAATACGACGAGTGGGGCAACCCTGAAGAGCCAGAGGTGTACGAACGCATCAAGGCCTACGCGCCGTACGAGAACGTCAGCGCCCAGGCGTACCCGGCCCTGCTGGTGATCGCCGGCTACAACGACAGCCGCGTGCAGTACTGGGAAGCGGCCAAGTGGGTGGCCAAGCTGCGCGACACCAAGACAGACGACAACCTGCTGTTGCTCAAGACTGAACTGGGCGCCGGCCATGGTGGCATGAGCGGGCGTTATCAGGGATTACGTGATGTAGCGCTCGAATATGCATTTGTGTTCAAGGCGCTGGGGTTGATTTAAGGAACTTAGGCCGGCGGTCCTGTCTGAACACACAGACCGCCTACTTGATTGATGGACCAAGATTGCAGCTATGCCTCAACCAACTTTATTGAACAATGAAATCCGCGACATGCTCATGGACTGCGGCCTGTTCGACCCTTTGCTGCCGGAAGATTTTCACGTCGCCGCCGGCTACTTCAACATCAGCAGCATTGCCCAGGGCGAAGTGATCTTCGTCGAGGGCGATGCCGGCACGTTCATGTGCATCATCCACAGCGGCCAGGTGGCCGTGCAGAAAACCAACCATGAAGGCCAGCGCCTGACCATCGCCACCCTGCGCAGTGGGCGGGCGTTTGGCGAAATGGCGGTACTCGATGGCGAGCGGCGCTCTGCCAGTTGCCTGGCGGCAAGTGACTGCGTGCTGCTGAACCTGGGCAAGGACTCGCTGGAAAAAATGCTCAACGAAGCGCCCAGGGTCGCAGCCAAGATCATCCGCGCGATTGCGATCGCCTTGTCCAAACGCCTGCGCATGGCCGACGGGCAATTGCTCTCGCAACCGTTTTAACCGCCGGGCGTCTTCGGCTTGCTGTCATTTTGCAGCAGGCCAGGCACGCTCTGGTCCTTGGGCGGCGTTGGCAACACAATCGGCACCAGCGCGGGTGAACCGTTGGCGGTGGCTTTGGGCGCCACAGGCGGGGTGACTTGCGGGTACAACGTCGGTGTCGGTGTACCCGGCGCACCGGGCGTTGGCGCGGGTGCGACCGGAACGGTTTGCACCTCCTGAGCCTGGGCCGCACCCAATGTGAGCGCGCCAAGCACAATGACCGTTAGAATGCTGCACTTCATCGATGGCTCCATGGCCTGACCGGAATGTCGTAAGGCTACTCCCAACCGCGCAAGAATGCCCTTCCCAATGAGATTTCAATGAAACGTTTCGTTCTGCTCGACACCACTCCAATCCCCGATAACGGCGGTGCCTTGTGCCTGTTCGAATACGGCGAGGATTTTGTCATCAAGATCCAGGGCGGTGACGGCGGCCAACTGATGAACACGCGCATGCACGGCTCCGAAGACGCGCTGGCGGAAATTCCCTGCCGCAAAGTCGCCGGGCGCCCGGGTTCGCGGGTGTTGATCGGCGGGCTGGGCATGGGCTTTACCCTGGCCTCAGCGCTCAAACATCTGGGCAAGACGGCCGAAGTGGTGGTCGCCGAATTGGTGCCCGGCGTCGTGGAATGGAACCGTGGGCCCCTGGGTGAAAAGTCCGGCCGCCCGCTGCTCGACCCACGCACCGTGATCCGCCTGGAAGACGTGGCCAAGGTGTTGCAAGCCGAGCCTCAAGGCTTTGACGCGATCATGCTGGATGTCGACAACGGCCCCGAAGGCCTTACGCAAAAGGCCAACAGCTGGCTCTACTCGGCCGGTGGCCTGGCTGCCTGCGCCAAAGCCCTGCGCCCCAAGGGCGTATTGGCCGTGTGGTCGGCCAGTGCCGATAAGTTGTTCAGCGACAAACTGCGCAAGGCCGGGTTCAAGGCCGAGGAAGTGCAGGTGTTCGCCCACGGCAACAAGGGCACCCGGCACACCATCTGGATCGCCGAAAAACTCAAGGGCTGAGCAACATCCCCAAAACGCCACACATCTTTTGTCCTGAGTCAGCTTCGGGATTTGCGGTAATCGATCACATACGGCACTTTTTTCTCGACGGTCTTCTTCAGCTCGGCTTGATCCAACTGGGCCATGCCGCCCAACTGGTGGGCGGTGAAACCGCTGTCACCCACCTGTGAACCGGGCGAAAGGCTGACCATGCGCTGGGCGACGGCTTCAATCGCGTCCTTGTAACCGCCTTTCTTGTTCAGGTTGAAAGCACCCAGGTCGATCTGCGTGCGCAGCCAATTGCCCCAGTAAAACTCCAGGAATTCCGGCGCGACGGCGCCATCGTCCGGCTTGCCGTAGGCGGCCTTGCGGGTGAAATACACCAGGCTGCGAAAGGTGTCGTCCTGCAGGTTCTTGAAGCCCAGGTGCGCCGGCAATTGCTGCGGTGACAGCGGCTGGCCGTGATCGCCTTTGAGCCAGACCTTGCGCGCCGCTTCCATACGCTGCCAGAAGGTGGCCATGTCCGGGCTGTTGCTGAAATCATCGGTCACCTTCACCCACATGTGCAGCTGCGGGCCGCCGCCGGTGACTTCCCACAAGGTAGTGAAGCTATGGTGACCGTCGGTCAGGTACAACTGGCCACCAGGGCCGACCACGACGGTTTTCATGTCATCGGGATGCGTGCCCACCGGGTCTTTGCAACTGAAGCTGGCGGGTTGGTGCAGGTCGGCCTTTTTGGGCACCTTGTCGGCCTCGCCCTGGCCGTTGGTTTCGCAGTATTCGTCGAAGACCTTGGCCGGCGTGTCGGCAAACAGGCCCAGGCTGTAGTAAATCTGGTCAAAGCCCACGACGGCCTGGGTCGGGTGCAATTGTTCAAGGGCCACCTCGATGATCTGGCCAGGCTTGGGCGTGGAGAATGCCTGGGCTTGGGCCGCCAGGACGCTGAGTAGCAGTGCTGCGGTCCATGTGTATAAACGCATTGGTTTCAGATCCTTGAGAATGAAGTGAGCCGATACTACAAACGATTGCCGCCGGCAGGCTGTACCGCAGCTGAAAAAGCCAGCAGTCATTTACCCCGCAAGCGGCTAGAATCAACCTTATCCGTGAACCCCCAAATAGCCAGGAGCCATGATGAGCTCGACCAACCCGCCCTCCCACACCGCCAAGCTGGACCGCATCCTCGCCGATGCCCAGCGCGACCGGGAAATGGGCTATCGCGACAAAGCCTTGAAGATGTACCCGCACGTGTGTGGCCGCTGCGCGCGTGAATTTGCCGGCAAGCGCTTGAGCGAACTGACCGTGCACCATCGCAACCACAACCATGATGACAACCCCCAGGACGGTTCCAACTGGGAGTTGCTGTGCCTGTATTGCCACGACAACGAACACTCACGCTACACCGACCAGCAGTACTTCGGCGAAGGCTCCACCAGCAGCCCGACGATTGCCAAGGCCACGCACAACCCGTTTGCGGCGTTGGCTGGGTTGATGAAGAAAGACGACTGAAATCGTCGCTGCCTGTCATGGCCTCTTCGCGGTAAGCCCGCTCCCACATTTGTCCGCGTACATGCTTTGAAATGCGGTCGAATGGGGGAGCGGGCTTGCTCGCGAAGGCGGCAGCTGTAACGGCACCCAACTCGCGACCGACCGCAGCCCGAGCATTCCCCGTATAATCGCCGTTTTTCTCCAAGGCACCCTTCCCCGTGGGCAATAAACGCTACAGCTGCATCGGTCTGTATAACCCCAAATCCCCCGAAAACGTCGGTTCGGTGATGCGTGCCGCCGGCTGCTACGGCGTGGCCTCGGTGTTCTACACCGGCGTGCGTTACGAGCGCGCCCGGGATTTCATCACCGACACCAAGAAGGTCCATCACGACATTCCGCTGATCGGCATCGACGACCTGAAAAAAATCCTGCCGCTGGGTTGCATCCCGGTCGCCGTGGAGCTGGTCGAAGGCGCCCGCCCGCTGCCCGAATACACCCACCCTGATCGCGCGTTGTACATCTTCGGCCCCGAAGACGGCTCGCTGGACAAAGAGATTCGCGACTGGTGTGAAGACGTGGTGTACATCCCGACCACCGGCTGCATGAACCTCGCCGCCACGGTCAACGTGGTGCTCTACGATCGCCTGGCCAAGGGCAACAACACCCGCTCGGGCCCCAAGTACTGATTTTTTGGGAACATCCGGCGCCTGCAGGCAGTCAGCTACATATCACTTGCCTTGTTGGAGACAGATCATGAGCGACAGCAAAATCCTGCGGCCTATCATCGAACACACGCCGTTTGAAACCCAACCGCCTCAAAACGTGCACGGCTGGGAGCGCATTGGCTCGGTGGCCGGTGGCGTGATGATGGTTGGCAAAGGCCTGCGCCGTGGCGGGATCTTCGGGCTCATCCAGGTGGCGATTGGTGGCGTGGCGCTGGTGCGCGGCGTTACCGGGCGCAGCTCGCTCAAAGACAAGCTGGAACAGGGCCGCCAGGAAATGAACAGCGTGCGTACCAAAATCGAGCGCGCGGGCGAAGAGCTGAAAAACCTGAAGACCAAGGCCGAAGTCGCCGCTGAAAAAGCCACCAAAACCACTGGCTGACGCCCCTCTCCACCTATTGGAGAGCTGAATGTGGGAGCGGGCGTGCTCGCGAAAGCGGTGAATCAGTCGCCAAGTATTTGGCTGACACACGTATTCGCGAGCACGCCCGCTCCCGCATTTTTGCTTTGTGTATGGCCTAAGCTCAGCGCAATAATTTGCTATCCAGCACCACCGACGACTCACCGATCACACTGTCGGCCAACTGCACAAACTCCGCCGTCGTTATGCTGTTCGCGCGCATCACCGCCTGCGCAAGGTCGTCCAGCGAGCGCTTGTTGTGGGTCTTCACGCGAATCTCACGGTCCAGCTCCTGCAACACCACCACCGCCCTCGCGACGGTCGCGCCGTTGACGTGGTCGCCACGCAATGTGGTCACGTCCTTGCCCTCTTTGCTCAAGCGCGCCTGAATCGCGGCATACCGCTCATCGGTGATGCCGCCCGCGCGGCGCAGCAGCTCGATGGCGTAATACTCGCCAAGCCCTTCGCTGATCCAGTCACTGGTGTCGTGATCATTGAAGCGCCCGATCGCCTGCACCACCTCACGGATCAACGCGCTGCTGCCGTTCTCACTGACCAGCGGCGTGCGGCTGTTGAGGTAGATCGAGTCGCGCGACGCAAACACGCCACGGCGCATCGGGTCGCTGGCGCCCACCACCAGCAGCTTGGCCGGGTGGCGCGGGAAAGCGGCCTCCACTTGAGGCCAGACGAAGGTCAGCAGCGTCAGCACGTCCATGCGGCGCATGGCCTGGCCTTTGGGCGAGGCCACGGTGACCTCGGTTTCGCCCAGGCGCACGCGGCGGCTGCCGAGGGTGCCGGCGAGCATCCAGCCGGTAGGGCGGTCGAACAGGCGGGAAACGTTGTCGATGCGGAATTTGTGCTTGCCGATGCGCGGCCAGGCGGTTTCGACGCTTTTCCAGCCTGCCGGCAACTCGAACACCAGGCGCGAGACCAGCTCGACGCCGTCCTGCTGGTCGAGCCGCGCAGCCGGCACCAGGTCTTCACCTCGGAACAACGCCCAACTGGGCGTCATCCGCGCTTCATACACGCCAGGTTTGCGCGCGTGGGTCAGGCGTACCCGGTAGCTCAGGCTGGCCTTGTCGGCGCTGGGTTGCCACAGGCCATGGGTGCCGGTGACCTTCCACTGGCCATCGGCCTTGAAGTCGCTGTAATCGCCGTCGCGGCCCAGGTCGAAATTCAGGCTGCGCACCGCCGAGCCTTGGGACAGGCTCACACGCACCTCGGCTTGATCACTCTGGGGCAGCAGTTTGACGTGGTAGTCGAGGTCGACTTTCTTCGCGCACCACGCGGGCAGGCTCAGCGCCAGCAACACAAAAGAGGCCGCCAGCTTGGTTGCCACCGTCATACACACTCCTTTTTCAGCCTGCGCGGAAGATCAGGTAATCCTCCCAGTCGTCTTCGGGCACGCTGCCTTCGGCGAGCATGCGACCGGACTGGGAAATGCGTTCGTGGTGCACGGCATCGCGGTCGCCGCAGACCAGGTGGTGCCACAGCGGCAGGTCCTTGCGCTCTCTGACCAGGCGGTAGCCGCAGGTTGGCGGCAGCCACTTGAACTGGTCGGCCTGGCCCGGCGTGAGCTGGATGCAGTCGGGCACCGAGGCGCGGCGGTTGGGGTAATCGGTGCACTGGCAGGTGTTCAGGTCGAGCAGTTTGCAGGCAATGCGCGTGTAATAAACGCTGTTGTCCTCCTCGTCCTCAAGCTTTTGCAGGCAGCACAGGCCGCAGCCGTCGCACAACGACTCCCACTCCTCCTGGTCGAGGTGTTCAAGGGTTTTGCGTATCCAGAAAGGTTCGACTTTAGCGGCCATGGCTCTACATCAGTATCGGTCGGTGAAAAGGCCGCCAGTCTAGTGCCCAAGGCCCCTGGGGCCAAGCGCTTACGACTGGCGGTGTAACAACACTTGTCAGTCCAGTGGGCGCGCAGTAGCTTTGAACGCCGAATCGCACCTCAGGAACTGCCCATGACACGCGTTGCCGACTACCCGATCCACACCCAATTTACCGAACGCTGGTCGCCTCGCGCCTTTACCGGCGAGAGCATCCCGAAAGACACCCTGCTGAGCTTTTTCGAGGCCGCGCGCTGGGCGCCATCGGCCTATAACTCGCAACCTTGGCGTTTTCTCTACGCGCGCCGTGACACGCCGGATTGGGAACGCTACCTGGGCCTGCTGAATGAATTCAACCGTGCCTGGGCGCAGCATGCGTCGGCCTTGGTGATCATCGCGTCAAAAACCGACTTCACCGCCCCCGGCGCCAGCGAAGAAACCCCGGCGCTGTGGCACACCTTTGACACCGGTTCGGCCTGGGGCCACCTGGCGCTGCAAGCCAGCCTGAGCGGCTGGCACACCCACGGCATGGCCGGTTTCGACCAGGAACTGACCCGCAAAGAACTGAAGATTCCCCAAGGCTATGCACTGCACGCGGCGGTGGCCGTGGGCAAGCTGGGCGACAAGTCGAGCCTGCCCGAGTACTTGCAGGGCCGTGAAGCGCCAAGCCCACGCAAGCCGTTGAGCGAGCTGGTGTCCGAAGGCGATTTCAGCCTGTAAGCCTTGCTGATATCCCCTGTGGAAGCGGGCTTGCCCGCGATAGCGCACGGTCAGTCACGGCATCCTTGACTGACACGCTGCTATCGCGGGCAAGCCCGCTCGCACCTTAATAACCGCGTTCGAAGCTCACTTCTCCGCGTAACGCTTGCTTGGCTTGATACGCCCGTAGATTGTGCACAAACAACTCCACCATCATCCCCGGCGAGGTTGGCGCCGAGCTGTGCCCGGTCAGCAGCAGCCCCCACGCAGTCCAGAACGGATGGCGCTGCGGCAGCGGTTCCTGGCGGCACACGTCGATCACCGCACCGGCCAGGTGCCCTTCTTTCAGCGCCTCGACCAGGTCAGCATCGACCACGGCCACGCCGCGGCCAACGTTGATAAACAAGCCGGTCGGTTTGAATTGCTTGAACAACGCCGCATCGTACAAATCATGCGTGTTGGGCGTGTTGGGCAGCAGGTTGATCACGTAGTCCACCTCGCCCACCAGGCGGCCCAGTTGATCCAGCCCGGCCACTTCGATAAACGGCGCCTGCTCACGTGCGGTGCTGGCGATGCCGTACAGCTTGACGCCAAACGGCAGCAGAAAATCGGCAACGCTCTGGCCGATATCGCCCGTGCCGACGATCAGCGCCTTGCGCCCGGCCAGGCTCTGGCCCATGCGGTTGTCCCACTTGCGCTCAACCTGGCTGACCAGCCGCGCGAGCACTTCGCGCTCGTGGCCGAGCATGTAGGTGAGCACAAATTCGGCCATGACCTGGCCAAAAATGCCCACCGCGCGGGTCAGGCGATAGTCGCGTGGCAAGCCATCGGCCAGCAGCGGCGTGATGCCCGCCCAGGTCGATTGCAGCCATTGCGGCTGGTGGCCTTGGCGCAACAGGGTGGCGAGCAGATCCGGCTGGCCAAGCCATACCGGGCAATCGGCGGCCAGGCGCGACAGTTCGGCCGAGTCGCCGCTGGTCAGCACTTCGACGTCCGGCGCGGCATCACCCAGCAATTGGGCGTAGAGCGGGTAATCCTGTTCAGCAATCAGAACACGCATGGTTCAAACCTTTCAAAAACACTGCAGACGGCCGCCCGCATCCTTACGGCCACCGCCAACGAATACGTTTGCATTGAAGAAGGTGCCCGGTTCGGGCACTGACCGATCACATCGGGTCGTTGCGGCGCAGCAGCTCTTCGGGCAAGTGCTCGATGTACTCATCCTCGGCCGGTGGCATTTGCAGGTGGTAGCCCTGCTTGTCGAGGTTTTCCAGGACCACGGTGATGTCCTCGCGGGACAGCTTGCGCTCCGGCGTCAGGATCATCTCGAACGCAAGATGGGCCTTGCCGAAGGCCGCCATCAACGGTTCCGGCACACGCTCCAGCGCGTCGCTTTTGAGCACGTAGAGGTACATTCCGTCTTTTTTCAAGCTGCGGTAGATGGAGCAAATACGTTTCAAGGCTGTTCTCCGGCAGTGGCCAGGCTGTCGAGCAGCGCCTGGCCCATCAACTCGCGGCGCCAGCCACGCAGCGAGTCTGGCAATGTATAAGGCCCATCGGGGTAGCCACTCTTGACCAGGGCTTCGAGGGTTTTCTTGCGCAGCATCAGTTCCGGCGCCATGTCCAGGCGTTCGGCTTCGGCCTGGCCCAAGGCCCGCAGATGCTTGATCAGCGTGGCGGCGTCCACCGGCAGCGGCTCGGCAACAGCCGGTGGCCATTGGTCCATGGGCACGCTGGCGGCGCGCTTGATCAGGTCCAGCAGAAACTGGCCGTCCTGACGCACGGTGCGCGGGTGCATGTCTTCGATTTTGCCCAGCGCGGCGAGGTTGTCCGGCTGGGATTTGGCCAGAGGCCACAACGAGTGTTCGCGGATGATGCGGTTGCGCGGCAGGTCGCGGGCACGGGCCTGCTGCTCGCGCCAGGCGCACAGTTCACGCAATACGGCGAGCTGGGCGCGGGACAGTTTCCACGCCAGCTTGGCGTCGCGGTACACCTCGTACGGGTCGACTTCGCGGCGCAGGTTGGCCACCAACTCGGCGCCGTCTTCCAGCACCCAGGCGTATTTGTCGTCTGAGAGCTGCGGACGCAGGCGGATGTAGACCTCGGCCAAGTGCACCGCGTCTTCGGCGGCGTAGCTCACCTGGGTCTCGGACAACGGCCGCTGCAGCCAGTCCGAGCGGGTTTCACCCTTGGGCAACTCGATATCCAGCACGGCCTGCACCAGGCGCGAATAGCCCATGGAGAAACCGAGGTTCAGGTAAGCCGCCGCCAATTGGGTGTCGAACAACGGCACCGGCAGGCTGCCGGTCAGGCGCAGCAACACTTCCAGGTCTTCGCTGCACGCGTGCACCACCTTGATCACCGCCGGGTTTTCCAGCAAGGCGGCCAAGGGTTGCCAATTGTCGATGGTCAGAGGGTCGATCAGGTAAGCGCGTACGCCATCGCCGATCTGGATCAGCCCGGCAATGGGGTAAAAGGTGTCGACCCGCATGAATTCGGTGTCGAGGGCGACGAATGGCAACTGCTGCCATTCGGCGCAATGCTGGCCGAGGCTATCGTTGTCGCAGATCCAGTGAATATCGATGGCCACACGGCTCTCCCTTGAAGAATGGCGCGCAGTATATATCGCGAAAGACGCTTGCGAGCATCCGCAGTGCACACGCCTTCATGAAAACTCCGACAAGAGAGGAAGAATAGTCCGACGGGCGGGAGTTAGCTTCTCTTACGCAATACGTAAACCCGCCACAGCTTGGAGCCCGGCAGGAATTCCTGATGGTTGAGTATTTTGAAACCGGCCTGGCGAAACTCGCCCTCGACAGGCGCAGGTGCGTCCACGGAAACGATCACGGTGTCGCGGCTGACCCGATGGAACTCGCGCAGCAGCGCCAAACGCCCTTCACTGCTGGGTACATGGCGAAACAGTTCCATGCAGAAAATGCAGTCCACCGCATTGGCCGACAAGCCGATGGAAAACGCTGATCCCTGGAAGGTTTTGACGCGTTTGAGCAGTGCCGCCGGGTGATGAGTGCGCGCATGGTCGAGCATGGCCTGGGAGTTGTCGGAGGCCAGAATCACGCGGTTGATATGTTCTGCCAACACCGGCCAGAACCGGCCGGAGCCGCAGGCCAGGTCGAGGATCAGCCCAGGTTCGCCAGCCACTTTCAATGCCTGGCGCACCAACCGCTCATCGCGCCACGCTGCCACGCGCTGGCGCAGGCGTGGCGGGCGTGTGTCGCCGCAGACCCTGGCATGCTCGCGGTCACAGCGCTCGGTGAACTCAATCTCGATGGAGGAAGGTGGTTGTGACGACATCACGGGCTCATGTGTGTGGAACGGTAGTGAACGACCTTGAACCGCAGCTTACCCACTGCAACGTGAAAAAAAGGTCGAAGCCGTCACGGCCACCCAACACCCAAAATCCATTGTGGGCGTTGTCGAGCTTGAGCGAGGCTACGAGGGCGGTGGGCCAGGCAACCATCCCTGGCTGACACACCGCTATCGCGGGCAAGCCCGGCTCCCAGGGTGGATTACGCTTGGTGCAGATACCAGCGCCAATCCTGCTCGCCTACCTCGCCCATGAACTGGCGATATTCGGCACGCTTCACCGCCAGGTACACACCCAGGAACTCAGTGCCAAACGCATCCCGCGCCCAGCTTGACTCTTCAAGCGCACGCAGAGTCGTGAGCCAGTCGGTGGGCAGCAAATGTTTGGCCTGCGCGTAGCCGTTGCCTTCCACCGGCGCGCCGGGATCGCGTTGCTCACGGATACCGCGATGGATACCCGCCAGGATTGCGGCGGCAGCCAGGTAAGGGTTGGCGTCGGCACCGCAGATCCGGTGCTCGATGTGTCGGGAATTGGCCGGCCCGCCCGGCACGCGCAGGCTCACGGTGCGGTTGTCCACGCCCCACGTGGCGGCCAGCGGTGCGTAGCTGTTGGTCTGGAAGCGGCGATAGGAGTTGGCGTTGGGGCAGAACATCAGCAACGAATCGAGCAAGGTGCTGAGCATGCCGCCCACGGCCTGACGCAGCAGCGGCGTGCCGTCGGCGGCCTCACTGGCGAACAGGTTATTGCCGTGGGCATCCGCCAGGCTGACGTGCATGTGCATGCCGGTGCCCGCCAGGTCGTCGAACGGCTTGGCCATGAAGCAGGCGGTCATCCCGTGTTTATGCGCCACGCCCTTGACCAGGCGCTTGTAGCGCACGGCTTCGTCCATGGCCTGCAAGGCATCGGCGCGATGTTCCAGGGTGATTTCAACCTGGCCCGGGGCGTATTCGGAGATTGCCGTGCGCGCCGGAATGCCTTGCAGTTTGCACGCGCTATAAAGGTCGGCGAGAAACGGCTCGATCTGCTCCAGCTCGCGCAGGCCATACACCTGGGTCGAGCGCGGGCGATTGCCGTCCACATCCCGCGCCGGTTGTGGGCGGCCATTGCTGTCGGGTTTCTGGTCGAGCAGGTAAAACTCCAGCTCCGCCGCCATCACCGGGTAGTAACCGTCGGCTTTCAGCCCGTCGATGACCTTGGCGAGCAAATGCCGCGGGTCGGCCACGGTGGCGGGCATGCCCTCGGTGGGGTGCATGCTCACTTGCACGGCGGCCGTGGGAATCAGGCGCCATGGCATGCGCTGCAGGCTCCCGCTGATCGGGTAGGCGCGGCAGTCGATGTCACCGACTTCCCACACCAGCCCGGAGTTTTCCACGTCATCGCCATTAATCGTCAGGCCAAGGATGGTACTGGGCAACGGCCGGCCACTTTCGTACACCGCCAGCAGCTCATCGCGGTGCAGCAATTTGCCGCGCGGCACGCCGTTGTTGTCGAGGATAAACAGCTCGAACATCTCGATGTCCGGGTGCTGTTCAAGGAAAGATCGGGCTTCTTGCAGGCAGGCGAAATCACTCATGGCAAGTCTCATACGTTTGCGTCAGGCAGGAACATAGGCAACGCGCGCAGGGGCGCCTGGTCTATGGGAGAGATCAACGTAGGAGAGCGGTATCCGGTGGGCGTGCGTGTCGGCAGTGGAACAAGGCCCAGAAGGCCAGCTCGGAAGGAAGGGCCTCGACAACCGCGGTACGGCTGGGCACTAAAGCGCCAGGCAATGTCGCGGGATGAGTGTCGGGGGAACCGTCCATGCGGGATTCACAGTGAGGTAGATGCCCGGCAGCGTCACACGCCTGCACAGGGTGGTTAAATTCAGCGTTGATGGAGTTTGGTTGCAGCTTGGCTAAACATTCACGCCGCTTGCTACCTCGGAGCGCTCCTGGAAATAATGGCCGCCCCGATCATGCCCCAAGGACTCGACCGCATGAAAGCTCCCCTGGCCCTGTGTGTATTGGCGAGTTTGGCAACCACCGCCCTGGCCGATACCGCGCCCTCGCGCCTCGATGAGGTGGTGCAGCGCGGCACGCTCACCGTTTGCACCACCGGCGATTACAAGCCTTACACTTCGCTGCGCGCCGATGGCCGTTATGAAGGCATCGACATTGCCATGGCCGAGTCGCTGGCCAAAAGCCTGAATGCGACGATCACGTGGGTGCCCACCACCTGGAAAACCCTGATGCCGGACTTTCTGGCCCAGCGCTGTGACATCGCGGTGGGCGGGATTTCGGTGTCGCTGGAGCGCCAGAAAAAGGCCTTCTTCAGCCAGACGCTGGGTGTGGACGGCAAGATCCCGTTGGTGCGTTGCGCCGATGTGCAGCGCTACCAAAGCGTTGAGCAGATCAACCAGCCGCAGGTGCGGGTGATCGAGCCGGCCGGCGGCACCAACGAAGTGTTTGCCCGCACTCACCTGGGCCAGGCGCAGATCCGCCTGCATGACAACGTGACCATCTTCGACGAGTTGCTGGCGGGCAAGGCGGACGTGATGATCACCGACGCCAGCGAGGCGCGCTTCCAGCAAAAGCTCAAGCCGGGATTGTGCGCGGTCAACCCGCAGCAGCAGATGCAGTACAGCGAAAAGGCCTTCCTGCTGCCCCGCGATGATGTGGCGTGGAAAAGCTATGTCGACCAGTGGTTGCACTTGAGCGTCGCTACCGGGGCGTACGACGCCATTGTCAATCAATGGCTGGCGGCGCCCTGAGCCGCAGCCGTCTACGCTGTGGTCACATCAAACAATAACGAGGGATGAGTAATGAAGGGATTGCTCCGAATCACCTGGCTGCTGCTGTTGTGTTGCAGCCAGGTGCACGCGGCCACTCAGGAGGAGGACGCCCACGCCGCCAAGACGCTGCTGACCAAGGCCCTGACCTATTACCAGAGCAACGGCGACAAGGCGTTTGCTGCGTTCAGTCGCCAAGGGGAGTTTGTCGACCATGACCGTTATGTGTTTGTGGTCGACACCCAGGGCGTGTTGCTGGCCAGTGGCGGGCCCTCCTCGGCCTTGATCGGCCGCGATGTGTCCGAGTTGCTCGGGCCTGACTTGCAAGCCTCATTCAAACAAGCGCTGGCGGTGCCCGAAGGCCAGGGCATCCAGCAGGCCGATTATCGCTGGCAGAACTGGAACGACGGCAAGGTTGAGCACAAGCACGTGTTTTATCAGCGGATCGGCGAGCGGATTCTGGCCGTCGGCTATTACCTGCCACGCGCCACGCCAGAGCAGGCTCGCGCTTTGCGCGACAAGGCGGTGAAAGCACTGGTCAAGGATGAAGCCGGCACGCTCAAGGCGATCAATTCGTTGCAGGGCGACTTCCTGCAGGATGACCTGTACGTGTTCGTGGTCGACCTGAATACCGGGCGCTATGTGGCCCACGGCACCAACCTGCGGCTGGTGGACACCGACTTCGCCAAGATCAGGGACCCGGACGGCAAGCCGGTGGGCGAGCCGATTTTGAAGCTGATGGCCGAGCAGGATCAGGGTGAGTACAAGTACCGCTGGAAAAACCCGGTGACCGACAAGGTCGAGAACAAACACGCGTATGTGCGCAAGGCCGGGCATTTCATGGTGGCGGTCGGGTATTACAGCCCCTGATCAGCATTGAAATGCAGTCACCTGGGGGAGCTGGCTTGCCTGCGAAAGCGGTGGGTCAGTTGGCATAGCCGGCACTGATACACCGCTTTCGCAGGCACGCCTGCTCCCACAGCTTGATCATCATCGGGTCAGTTACTTGGCCTTGTCTTCACGCCCACGCAGCACTCGGTTTGGCATCGCAATCGCCGCCGCCAACCCCAGCAACGACACCGCCGCACTCACCATCAGCAAGTGCCGGAACGTCACCGCCAACTCCCCGCGCAGGGCATCCTGCGCCGGGCCGGGCGCGGCGTTCAAGCCGTCCAGCAAGACGTTGCCGGAACTGCCTTCGGCCACCAGCGCGCCGCTGGCCAAATGCGCAAAGCTCGAATCCTGCAACAGCGCCAGCAACAAGGCCGACATGCAGGCCACGCCAACGGCCCCGCCCAGGGAGCGAAACAGGTTGGTGGTGCTGGTCGCCACGCCAATGTCGCGCTGCTCGACCGAATTCTGCGTTCCCACCAGCGACGTCGGAAACTGCATCCCCGCCGCAATCCCACACAGCAACATGAACACCGCCGTCATCCCGACCGCCTGCGGCGCACTGTAGGCCATGCCCAGAATCGCGAACGGGCTCAGCAACGCCCCGCTCAGAATCATGGGCTTATAGCGCCCGGTCACCGAGGTCATGCGCCCGGCAAAATAAGCCCCCACCGGCAGGCCGAACGCCAGCGGCAGCAGGTGCAGCGCGGCGCTGTCCGCGCCCGAACCGGTCACCGTCTGATACCGCAGCGGCATCAACACCGTCAGGGAAATCGCCTGAAAACTGGTGAAAAAAATCGTGCACCAGCACAACACGGCGCTGCGATTGGCGAACAGGTGCATCGGCAGCAAAGGCTCGCGCGCGCGGCGTTCATGCCAGACAAACGCCGTCAGCGCCACGCCCGCACACACCAGCAGCCCGAGCACTTGCTGGTCGCGCCAATGATGGCCCTGGCCGATTTCGGTGATGCCCAGCAGCAAGGCCGTGAGGCCGATGATCATCAGCAAGGTGCCGACATAATCGATGATCGGCTTGCGCTGCGGCACCGGCAACCCGACCAGCGTGCGATGCGCCACATACCAGGCGCCAGCGCCCAGCGGCAGGTTGATCAGAAATACCCAACGCCAGGACAGATATTCGGTCATGTACCCGCCAAGCACCGGCCCGGCCACGCTGGCCACCGCGTACATGCTGCTGAAATAACCCTGATAACGCCCGCGCTCGCGCGGTGGAATGATGTCACCAATGATCGCCTGGCTCACCGAGATCATCCCGCCGGCACCGATGCCCTGCAGAATGCGCGCCAGCACCAGTTGCTCCATGTTTTGCGCCATGGCGCAAAACAGCGACGCCAGCGTGAACACGCCCATGCCGATCAGCATCATCGGGCGACGCCCGTACAAGTCACCGAGCTTGCCGTAAATCGGCACCGCCACCGTCATCGCCACCATGTAGCCGGAGATCACCCAGGCCAGCAGGTTGACGTCATGGAACTGCGCGGAGATGGCCGGCATGGACACGGCGACGATGGTCTGGTCCAGCGCGCCGAGGAAGATCGCCATCATCAAGGCGGCGAGCACACTGCGCACGGCGGGAACGGGTTGGGTGGGCTGGTTGAGGTTGGTCACGGCAGAACCTTCGAGCAAGGCCCACGGGGCAGAAAGGGCCCGCGGGAATGCTCGATACGATAGCAGGCTACTCGATAGCTTCGTAAGCAAGCCCGACGTAATTTTCTGCAATGGTTGTGCGCCCTGCCTGCGAATCGACGAAATATGCCAGCTCACTCTCGGCGATGCGCTGGCTGAAGCCATCCGCGTCCGCAAACTGGTGCAGCATGGAGGTCATCCACCAGGAAAACCGCTCGGCCTTCCACACCCGGCGCAGGCAGATCGCCGAGTATTGCTGCAATAAGTCCACGCGCCCCTCGCGATACACCTTGAGCAGGATGCGAAACAGCGTATTCACGTCACTGGCCGCCAGGTTCAACCCCTTGGCCCCGGTCGGCGGCACGATATGCGCCGCATCCCCGAGCAGGAACAGCCTCCCGTATTGCATCGGCTCCACCACAAAGCTGCGCAGCGGCGCGATGCTTTTCTCGATGGACGGCCCGGTCACCAACTGTGCGGCCAAGGCGCTGGGCAGGCGGGTTTTCAGCTCATCCCAGAAACGCTCATCCGACCATTCATCCAGCGCCGTTTCAGCCGGCACTTGCAGGTAATAACGGCTGCGGGTCGGCGAACGCATGCTGCACAGCGCAAAGCCGCGCGGATGCCTGGCGTAGACCAGTTCGGCATGCACCGGTGGCGTGTCGGCGAGGATGCCCAGCCAACCAAAAGGGTAAATGCGCTCGAAAACCTTTAACGAATCAGCCGGAATGGATTGGCGCGCCACGCCGTGGAAACCATCACAGCCGGCAATGTAGTCGCACTCCAGACGAAAGGCTTCGCCCTGATGCTCGAAGGTCAGCCACGGTCGATCACTTTTAAGGCCATGGGGCTGCACGTTGTGCGCTTCGTACAGCGTGAGGGCGCCGGCGGCTTCGCGCGCTTGCATCAGGTCGCGGGTCACTTCGGTCTGGCCGTAGATCATCACCGACTGGCCACCGGTCAAGCCCTTGAGGTCGATATGGCTGAGCTGGCCATTGAGCGCCAGTTCGAAACCGTCATGCACCAAGCCTTCGGCGTCCATGCGCTGGCTGACACCGGCTTCGCGCAGCAGGTCGACCATGCCTTGTTCCAGCACCCCGGCACGGATGCGGCCTTGCACGTAATCGGCACGCTGGCGCTCTAGCACCAGGGTCTGGATACCCGCGTTGTGCAGCAGTTGACCGAGCAACAGTCCGGAGGGACCGGCGCCAATAATGGCGACTTGGGTTTTCAGCGCTTTCATTATTTTTAGGGTCCGCGAGGCTCATCCGAACGGATAAGGTGAAAGAGTTGTCATTGATCTTGTTGCTGACATTTTTCACTTGAGTGACCGCCATAAGAAGGTGAAAACTGAGACAAAGCCTGCGCTTTTTGCCAATCGGGGCGATTACCGAACCACTATCCTGAGTATCGGATTGAAACCATGACCAAAACTGCCAGTACCGCGATTCCGGTCTTCAAGCTTTACGGGGAAAGCCAGCAATGGCCGACGCCCGATTTGTTGCACTGTGAAACCATTTCCCGGCGCAGTCGGGAATACCAGTGGGAAATCCAGCCCCACCGGCACGCGGACTTGTGCCAGTTGTTGTACGTGCATAAAGGTCAGGCGCAACTGGAAATCGAAGGTCAGCGCACCACACTCAACGAGGCGACCTTGCAGGTGCTGCCGCCCTTGTGTGTGCATGGGTTTCGGTTTGCCGAAGATGTCGAAGGGTTCATCGTCACGCTGTCAGCGCCGCTGGTCAGCCATTTGCAGGCGCAGCTGGGCTCGGCGGTGGACGGCTTGCAAGCCCTGGGCAACTACCCGGCAGGCAAGGACAGCGACTACCTCAATAGCCTGTTTGCGCGCTTGCAAGATGAATACGCCGATGAGCAACCGGCGCGCGACATGATGATGCACGCCTTGGTCAGCGTGCTGCTGGTGTGGATCAGCCGCCAGGCCATCCAGCGCCGCCACGCGCGCGCGCCTCGAGGGCGTGAATATTTCCGGCGCTTTACCCAACTGGTCGAACAGCATTACCGCGAGCACCCCAAGATCGAAGACCTGGCCCACAAGCTGGGCATCTCGGTCTCACACTTGAACGGCACGTGTCGGGAATTGGGTGGGCAACCTGCGCTGCAGATCATGCATGACCGCCAGTTGCTGGAAGCCAAGCGCCTGCTGACTTACACCAGCATGACCATCAATGAGATGTCGCAGGTGCTGGGGTTTTCCGACCCGACCAACTTCTCGCGACTGTTTCGTCGGCGGGTCGGGTTTTCGCCCAAAGCGTTCCGCGAGCAGTTGAAGGCCGAACAGCCTACCTGAGCGCGCTGAAACTGCCGGTACGCGGCAGGCACATGTCCTGATGGCAACTGACCGCAAAGGTCGGCTGCATGCGGGTTTGTTCAACCCGATAGGCAGCCGTGCCGTACAGCGCGGTAGCCAGGGCGCACAGGATGAAAATCATCAGGTACTTTCTGATTTTTAGAGTCATGGCACACCTCTGAACGGATCGACTCGGTGCTGTTTAAAGCATAGGTCAGTCAGCAAGAGTTGCCATTATTGGACGCCATTCAACATCTTTATGTCGGCTTCAAAGGCCGACATCCCACACCGGCTCCTCAGGAAAGCGCAGCACCAGAAAATCCAGCAGGCTGCGCAGCGCCAACGGCATGTGCTTGCGCGAGGCGTACACCGCGTAGACATTCATTTGCTGGGGCTCTGCCTCGGGCAGCAAACGGATCAGTTCGCCACTGCGGATGTAATCCCCCGCCTGATAACTGGGGAGCCGCGCCACCCCTGCCCCCGCCAACGTCACCCGTAACAGGGCGGTCGCCTCGTTAGCGCTGATATTGCCCTGCACCGCCACCGACACTGGCTCAGCGTTTTCTGTGAAATGCCACAGGCTTTTGCCGAAGTAGGTGTGCGTCAGGCAGTTGTGCTTCGCCAGATCGTGCACGTGCTGCGGGCGCGGATGTTCCAGCAGGTACGCCGGGGACGCGCAAATGACCGAGCGGCAGAGCGTCAGCTTGCGAGCGATCAGGTTGGGGTCCAGCTCAAAACTAGTGCGAATCGCCAGGTCGATCCGCTCATCCACCAGGTTTACCGTACGGTCGAGCATCTGCAGATCGATACTGACCAACGGGTTGCGCTTGACGAACTCGGCCACGGCGTCCGCCAATTGCGCCTGGCCGAATGAGCTGCTGACACTCAGCCGTAGCTGGCCGCGCGGCGCTTCGTCCGGCTCGCTGACGGCCGCCTGCATGTCGTTGCACAACTCCAGCATCTGCCGCGCTCGGGGCAGCATTTCGCTGCCCGCTGCGGTGAGACTGAGCTTGCGCGTGGTGCGATGCATCAGCCGCGCGCCCACCCAATCCTCAAGCTCCGCCAGATAACGTGAAACGACCGGCCGCGACAGGTCCAGTTGATCCGCAGCCGCCGACTGGCTTCCCAGGTCAACGACCGTGACAAACACCCGCATTGCTTGAAGACGATCCATGATTTGCACGCTTTTAGAAACAAACTATGTTCAAGCATGGCATTTTTTGTGACGTTTAGTGCAACTAAGCTCTGTGCATCCCTTACCTGCCGCTGGAGTTGCACATGATCTCGACGCTTAAACGATTGGCCACGGCCATGGCCGCCCTGGCGTTCGCCGCCCATGCCGCGGCGGCCGATCTGACGCTGGACGCTTATAACCCTGGCACCTCGGCAATGATGCCCGTCAGCTCGGTACTGGTCAGCGGCGAGCACGACGTCATTTTGGTGAACGCGCAATTCGGCAATGCCCAAGCCGAGCAACTGGTGACAAAGATTCGCGCCAGCGGCAAGCGCCTGACCACCATCTACGTCAGTGACGGCGACCCGGATTACTACTTCGGCCTCGACGTCCTGACGCAGGCATTCCCCGCCGCCAAGGTGGTAGCCACCCAGCCGGTGGTCGACCATATCAAGGCCACCGCCGAGCAGAAACTCGCGTTCTGGGGCCCTAAGCTGGGTGCCGACAAACCGGCCAAAGCCATCATCCCGCAGGTGCTCCAAGGCCATAGCCTGACCCTGGAAGGCAAGACGCTGGAAGTGGTCGGCCTGGACGGCCCGCAGCCGGACCGCACGTTTGTGTGGATTCCATCGATCAAGGCCGTGGTGGGCGGCGTTGTGGTCTTCGAGAACACCCACGTGTGGATGGCCGATACGCAAACCGCTCAGTCCCACGCCGACTGGCTGGCAACCTTGCAACGCATCGAAGACTTGAAACCGCGCACCGTGATTCCAGGTCATTACCTGGGTACGCCGACTGTGCAGTCCGTGGCATTCACCGCGGGCTATATCAAAGCGTTCGATGAGGAAACCGCCAAGGCCAAGGATTCGACTGCGCTGATCGCGGCCATGAAAAAACGTTACCCGAAACTTGAAGATGAGAGCAGCCTGGAACTCGGTGCCAAAGTCGCCAAGGGCGAAATGAAGTGGTGAATGGTTTAAACCTTAACGTACTGGAGAACGTCATGAGCAAGATCGCAATCATTGGTGCCACCGGCCGCGCCGGTAGCCAACTGCTGGAAGAAGCGCTGCGTCGTGGGCATACCGTCACCGCCATTGCGCGTAATACCGGCACGCTGGCCGCACGCCCGGGCGTCACCGTCAAACAGGTCGACGCCCTGGATGCCAACGCCCTGCAACAGGCTGTCAGCGGCAACGACGTGGTGATCAGTGCGGCGCACTTCGCCACACTGCCGGCCAGTGCCGTGATCGGCCCGGTGAAGAGCGCCGGGGTGAAACGCCTGCTGGTGGTCGGCGGTGCAGGTTCATTGTTGTTGCCGGATGGCAGCCGAGTCATCGACAGCCCTGGCTTCCCGGCAGAGTACAAGGCCGAAGCCAGTGCAGGCGCTGAATTTCTTGATGCGCTGCGTCAGGAAAAAGAGCTGGACTGGACCTTTCTGTCGCCGTCGGCGGAGTTCGTTGAGACTGAGCGCACCGGCAAATTCCGTGTCGGCCAGGATCACTTGCTGGTGAGCGCTGAAGGGCGCAGCTGGATCAGCTTTGCTGACTACGCGATTGCGTTGATCGACGAGGTTGAGTCGCCGAAGCACTCGCGCCAGCGTTTCACCGTCGGCTACTGAACCGACACGGTTAAAACTGTGGGAGCTGGCTTGCCTGCGATAGGATCACCGCGGCATGACTGACACACCGAGGTGCCTGTATCGCAGGCAAGCCCGCTCCCACACAAGCCTCCTCCCACATTCGGGTCTTCGGTGTTACGACGGTTGTGCCTGGCTTACCAACCACTCCATCAAGGCGACTAATCCAGTAGACGGCTCAATTCCCGGCGGATACACCAGGTAATACCCCATCCCCGTCGGCACGCGCAGTTCAAACGGTGTCGCCAACCGCCCCGCCTTCACATCCTCGCCAATCAACGCGCTGTCGCCAATCGCCACTCCCGAGCCCTGGGACGCCACCGTCATTGCCAGGTCCAGCGTTTCAAAATGATGCCCCTGGGCCAGGTTGCTCAAGCGCGTATTCGCAGCCTTCAGCCACAACGCCCAATCGCGCTCGTCCCGCGTGGGGTGCAGCAGCACCTGTCGCTGCAGATCAGCCGGTGTGTGCAGGCTGGCGAGCAACGCCGGCGCGCAGACCGGGGTGAGTTGTTCATCGAATAAATGCCGCGCCTGCGCCGACTGCTCGGCGATGGGCGCATAGATCACCGCCGCGTCGAATTGCTCGCGGCGAAAGTCCACGGTGTAGGCCACCGTGGTGGTGAGTTCCACCGGCACGTCCGGGCGCTCCTGTTGCCACTGCATCAGGCGCGGCAGCAGCCAGCGCATTACGCAGGTGGAGGCCTTGAGTTGCAGGGTCTGGCGGCGGCTGCCGATCTGCTCCACCGCGTCACCGATCAAGCCAAACACCTGCTGCGCCCGCAGCGACCACTCGCGCCCTTCTTCGGTCAGGCTCAAGCCCCGCGCCTGGCGCTGGAACAAGGCATAGCCCAAATGGTTTTCGAGCCCGGCAATCTGCCGGCTCACCGCACCTTGGGTAATGTGCAGTTGCTCGGCGGCGCGGGTGAAGTTGCAGCACTGGGCCGTGACCCAGAAGGTGTGCAGCGCGGGCAGCGGTGGCAAGCGTTTCATCGGGCGCAGCCATGACGTGGGGACATGGCTAGTATGACTTTTTATCGATTGTTGGCGCTACCGGCCAGCCGCTCCAATAGCGCCTCGAATCCATAACAAGAGCGACATGTATGGCGACCTGCGGCGAAGTATTGGTCAACCTCCTGGAACGCTACGGCGTAGACCAGGTGTTCGGCATTCCCGGCGTGCACACCGTGGAGTTGTACCGTGGCCTGGCGCGCTCGAGCATCCGCCACGTCACCCCGCGCCACGAACAGGGCGCAGGCTTCATGGCCGACGGCTATGCACGCACCCGCGGTAAACCTGGCGTGTGTTTCATCATCACCGGCCCCGGCATGACCAACATCACCACCGCCATGGGCCAGGCCTATGCCGACTCGATCCCGATGCTGGTGATTTCCAGTGTGCAATCGCGCAGCCAATTGGGTGGCGGGCGCGGCAAGCTGCATGAGCTGGCGAATCAGAGCGCGATGATCGCGGGCGTGGCGGCGTTCTCGCACACCTTGATGTCGGCGGCGGAGTTGCCTGGCGTGCTGGCGCGCGCGTTTGCGCTGTTCCAGGCCGGTCGACCGCGCCCGGTGCACATCGAGATTCCGCTGGATGTATTGGTCGAAAACGCCGATGCCCTGCTCGGCAGCGAGCCGGTCAGCGTGGCGCGCGCCGGTGCCGCGCCGGCGGCGGTGAAGCAGATGAGCCAGTGGCTGGCGGCAGCAAAACGCCCGCTGATCCTGGCCGGCGGCGGCGCCATCGAGGCGGCCGCCGAATTGACGCGCCTGGCCGAACGGCTGGGTGCACCGGTGGCCCTGACCATCAACGCCAAAGGCATGCTGCCGGCCGCGCACCCGTTGCTGATCGGCTCGACCCAGACGCTGGTCGCCACCCGCGCCCTGGTCGCCGAAGCCGATGTGGTGCTGGCCATCGGCACCGAGCTGGCGGAAACCGATTACGACGTGACCTTCGCCGGGGGTTTCGAGATTCCCGGCACGCTGCTGCGCATCGATATCGACCCCGACCAGACCGTGCGCAATTACCCGCCTCAGGTCGCACTGGTGGCCGATGCGCAGATCGCAGCCCAAGCCTTGTTGGCCGCGCTGGACGCCCAGGTATCGGGCGATCGCGCCCCCGACTGGGGCAGCGCACGCGTCGCACGTCTGTGGGCTGAATTGACGCCCACCTGGGACGCCGCCACCCGCGCGCAAACCCTGTTTCTCAACACCGTGCTGGCGCAACTGCCCGGCGCCGTGCTGGTGGGCGACTCCACCCAACCGGTGTACAGCGGCAACCTGACGCTGAACCTCGACCACCCACGCCGCTGGTTCAATTCCTCCACCGGCTACGGCACCTTGGGCTACGCCCTGCCCGCAGCGATTGGCGCCTGGCTGGGACGCGGCGACGGGCAACCGGTGGTGTGCCTGATCGGCGACGGTGGCCTGCAATTCAGCCTGCCGGAACTGGCCAGCGCGGTCGAGGCGCGCGTGCCGGTCATCGTGCTGCTGTGGAATAACCAGGGTTACGAGGAGATCAAGAAGTACATGCTCAACCGCGCCATCGAGCCGGTCGGTGTGGACATCTACACCCCGGACTTTATCGGTGTGGCCAAAGCCTTGGGCTGCGCCGCCGAGAGCATTCAGGGTATCGCGCAGCTGCGCACGGCATTGCGCGCCGCCGCTGATCGCCAGGGACCGACGCTGATAGAAATCGACCAGGGGCTGTGGATGCAGGAGGTAGCGGTATGAACGCAGTATTGGACGGTGTGTACATTGCAGGCGAATGGCGCGCAGGCCATGACGTTATCGAGGTGATCAACCCCGCCACCGAAGCCACCCTGGCCAACGTCAGCGTGGGCGACGCGAGCACCGTGGCCCACGCGGTGGCGGCGGCCAGCGCGGCGTTCGTCGACTGGTCGAAAAGCACCGGCCGTGACCGCGGCGCCGTGCTGCGTAAGATCGCCCAGGGTGTGAGCGCCCAGCGCGACCAGCTGATGCAGTTGCAGTCGAGCAACAATGGCAAGCCGCTGTTTGAGGCCGGCATTGATGTGGACGATGTGATCGCCACCTTCGACTACTACGCCGGCATGTGCGACGACATGGACGCCACGCAAGACCGCCCGGTGGCACTGCCCGGCGAGGACTTCAGCGCACGCCTGCGCCGTGAGCCCTGTGGTGTGGTCGGGCTGATTGTGCCGTGGAATTTCCCGATGGTGACCACCGCCTGGAAGCTCGCCCCGGCCCTGGCGGCCGGATGTTGCGTGGTGCTCAAGCCATCGGAAGTCACGCCGTTGGCGGAGTTGCAACTGGCGCAAATTATTGCCCAGGCAGGGCTGCCGGCGGGTGTGTTCAACCTGGTCTGCGGCACGGGCCTGGCGGTTGGCGCACCGCTGGCCGCAGACCGCCGCGTGGCGAAGATTTCCTTCACCGGCAGTAACGCCGTCGGCGTGCAAGTGATGCAGCGCGCGGCAGAAACCATCAAGGGTGTAAGCCTTGAGCTGGGTGGTAAATCGGCGTTGCTGGTGCTCGCGGACGCCGACCTTGACCTGGCGGTGGAGCTGGCCTGTGGGGGTGGCTTTTTCAACGCCGGGCAGATGTGTTCGGCCACCAGCCGCGTGCTGGTGGCTGACAGCCTGGCGGACGCGTTCCTGCAGCGTTTGCAGACACGGGCCGAGGGGATTCGCGTGGCAGACCCGTTTGCCGATGAGGTGCAAATGGGCGCGTTGATCAACCGTGCGCAGTATCAGCGAGTGCTGGGGCATATTCAGCGAGGCATCGCAGACGGCGCGCGTTTGCTGTGCGGTGGTGAACGACCGGCCGACCTGGCGAAGGGCTATTTCATTCGCCCGACCGTGTTTACCGATGTGCCGTTGAACAGCGCGTTGTGGAACGAGGAGATCTTCGGCCCGGTGCTGTGTGTCCGACGTTTTACCACTGCCGAGGAAGCCATTGCCCTGGCCAATGACAGCGATTTCGGCCTGGTCGCCAGTGTGGTGAGCGCCGATGTCGACACCGCCGAACGCGTGGCCAACGCCTTGCAGGCCGGGCTTGTGTGGATCAACGCCCCGCAGGTGATCTTCCCGCAAACGGCGTGGGGTGGTTACAAGCAGAGCAGCATCGGCCGCGAGTTGGGCCCGTGGGGCTTGGCGGCGTTTCAGGAGATCAAACATGTGATCCGCGCCCTCTAGTGACACAGATCCCTTGTGGGAGCTGGCTTGCCTGCGATAGCGGTGTATCAGGCAGTCATTTCTGGACTGACCCACCGCCATCGCAGGCAAGCCAGCGCCTACATGTTTGATCACCTGCAATTTTTAGATAGCCCCAACGATTTTCTGATTTGCTCCCCTCCTCCCCTGCGTGGCCTGATTCGCCCTTGTCTCTTCAAGGTCCACCCATGGAAAACGTTCGCGCAACGCCCGCCACCGCCGTCTGGCTGATGATCAGCGTCGTACTGGTCGCCCTGAACCTGCGCCCGTCGATGGCCGCCGTCGGTCCACTGTTGTCATCGATTCGCGGCGACGTGCCGTTGAGTTTCAGCAGCGCCGCGCTGCTGACCATGCTGCCAGTCATGGCCATGGGCCTGGCGATGTTCTTCGGCATGGGCTTGGGTAAACGCATGGGCGAGCACCGCAGCATTGTGCTGTCACTGCTGGTGATTGGCTTGGCCACGCTGTCGCGGCTGTTTGTGGATTCGGCGTCGGCGTTGATCGTCAGCGCCATCGCTGCTGGCGTCGGTATCGCGATGATCCAGGCGTTGATGCCGGCGCTGATCAAGACGCGCTTCAGCGCCAACGTCTCGCTGTTCATGGGCCTGTACGTCACCGCCATCATGGGGGGCGCGGCACTGGCCGCGTCGTTCGCGCCGCTCGTGCAGGTGCAGACCGGCAGCTGGCGTATCGGCCTGGCCATCTGGGCGGCGCTTGCGGTATTGGCGCTGGTGTTCTGGTACGCCCAGCGTTCGGCAATGCCGCCACTGCCCCAGGCCGGTGCCGGCGCGCAGGAATCGTTTTTCGGCAATCGTCGCGCATGGTTGCTGGCGATTTTTTTTGGCCTCGGCACCGCCGCCTACACCTGCGTGCTGGCGTGGCTGGCGCCGTACTACGTGGAGCAAGGCTGGAGCGAACAACAGGCCGGCCTGCTGCTGGGGTTCTTGACCGCCATGGAAGTCGTGTCCGGCCTGATCACCCCGGCCATCGCCAACCGCCGTGAGGACAAACGCGGGGTAGTTGCGGTGTTGCTGGTGCTGATCATCTGCGGTTTTTGCGGCCTTATTCTCAGCCCTCAATACCTGAGCCTGCTGTGGCCTTGCCTGCTGGGCCTGGGCATTGGCGGTCTGTTTCCGATGAGCCTGATCCTGTCCCTCGACCACTTGGACAACCCGCGCCGCGCCGGCGGCCTGACTGCGTTTGTGCAAGGCATCGGCTACCTGATTGCTGGCTTGTCGCCACTTATTGCCGGGATGATCCGCGACCAACTCGGCAGCTTCGAATGGGCCTGGTGGTCACTGACCGCCGTGATTGCGGTGATGCTGCTGATCGTCACGCGTTTCAATCCGAAGCATTACGCACGACATATCCGCTGACGTCGTATTGCCAACATTTTTTGTCCCACACCAAACATAGAAACGCCCTACAGAGCTTTCTAATGGCACGACCGTTCCGTTAAGCTTTTGCCCTTGTCGCGCGCTGCCTCAGTGCCAAGGCTTACCGGATGGAACGGATGCTAAACAGTAATTTGCTCAGAAAGCTCGATATGCAGGACTTGATGGTGTTTATCGCCGTCTACGACCAGAGCAGCGTTACCGAGGTGTCTGAAACGCTGTTCGTCAGCCAGTCCACTGTGAGTTACAGCCTGAAGAAACTGCGCACCAGTTTTGAGGATGAGCTGTTTATCAACACGCGGGCAGGCATGCGGCCTACGTACAAAGCCACGACCATGTACGGGCATGTGCAGAAGATCCTCGAGAGCATCAACCTGTGCCACGCCGGCGGCCAGACCTTCGACCCGACGCAGAAGGCCGTGACGTTCAACGTGTGCGCGCCGGAGTACTTTGAGCAATTGATCCTGCCGCGCCTGTTGAAGAACTTCGACCGCGCCGACCTGCCAGTGATCGTCAATGTGCAAAAGCTGGAAACCGAGATTCCCGCCGAGGACTTGCGCGAAGGTCGCCTCGACCTGGTGATTTGTTTCGGCCCGAACTTTCACCGCGCCCACAAAGACTTCAAGGTCCAGATGCTGCTGGAAGATGACTTGGTGTGTGTGTTCGATAAACGCGCGACCCCGCGCGAGCCGGCGTTCAGCCTGCAATCCTTCGTCGAGCGGCGGCACGTGTTTCCCACGCCCTGGACCTCCCACACCAACATGATCGACGGCTGGCTGGCACGCCAGGCCCACACGCGCCAAGTGGTCGCCAGGGCCAACAGTTACAGCGCCGCGTTGAAGATGATCACCGGCACCGACTTCATCGTCACCCTGCCGCGCCGTGTGCAAAAGCTCTTGGCGCCCGCCAGCGTGTTTGGCCATTGCGAGGCGCCCAACGGGCTGCCGGGCTTCACCCTGGACATGCAGTGGAACGAAACCAGCGGCCAGGACAGTGCCAATACCTGGTTTCGTGAGCAAGTGGTGAAGGTGTGCGCCGATCAGGGGTTGTTGTAGCCCTCAGCCAATCGCGACTTTGCTGTAGGAATCGCGGTCCATGTCGACCAGCAGGACGCTGAGTTGAACCTGAATATTCGCCGGCCATTCGCCCTGGTCCTGCAACGCCGCCAACAGGCTTTCCGACAACTGCTTCTTGACCTGCGGCGAGCGCCCGCTGAGCAGTGACAGCTTCAGCGCAATAAACCCTCGTGGGTTGAGTGAGGTGCCGACCTGGAACGTCTCAACCTTGACGGCGCGGCTTTTGATATCGAACTCGGAACCGAACTGCCCGGACGCCATCAGCACATTGTTGAGCCGCAACAGGGTTTTCTCGACGGCCAGGCCGGTCAGATTGGCGGTGTATTCCAGGTGCAGGTGCGGCATGAAAAGCTCCGAATAGTTGTAGGAAAAAGAGCGATACATATAGCACGCAGCCGAACCGAATCAGAACGCCTTCAGTGTGAAACTTCGTTCAGGCTGCGCAGCGCACGGTTTTCCCAAACGGCCACGATCACTAACACCGCCGTGGTCAGCGCGCCCAGCACCAAGGCCGAAAACACCTGCTGCAACCCAAGCGGCAACACCACCAGCAACATCAGCAACCCGCCGAGGTGCGACAGCGGTGGCAATGACCGGTCACTCATTACCCACTTGAACAACGCGCTGCCCACTAGAAACAACCATGGGCCGGCGATGATCGCGACCACGCCGGCCTGGCTGGCATGGCCCGGATGCACCAGCACCAGTTCGTCGGCCACCGCGCTGACAATGATGCCGGCAACGATCAACACGTGCAGGTAGGTATAGGCAATCCGCGCCTGGCGGCCCGGGTCGGCAGAGCTGGCAATCCGGTGATGGGCGCGCTCGGCGCCGCTGTCGAAATAGATCCACCACAGCGCAATGCTGCCCACCACCGCCACCAGGAATGCGCCCAGGCCTTCTACGCTCCAGGGCAATTCGGCAAAGGTGGCGCCGGTCACCAGCAATGATTCGCCAAGGGCAATGATCACAAACAGGCCGCAGCGCTCGGCCATGTGGTTGCCTTCGACGTTCCAGTCCGCCAGGGTCGAACGCCCCAGGCCCGGTACCCAGAAATACACCGACGGCGATATCAGTTCGATCAACAGCGCCAGCGCCCAGAAAGCCAGGCGCTGTTGACCTTCGAGCAGGCTGCCGGTGATCCAGAACACGCCGGAACACAGCATCCACGCCAGGATTCGCTGAAAATTGCGAATCATGTTCAGCGACTCGCCACGCACTGCCCACAATGCAAACAGCGTGCGTCCTACCTGCATGAATACGTAGGCGCCGGCAAACAGTACACCTCGGTCGGTAAAAGCCTTGGGGATCGAGGAAGACAGCAGCAGACCGGCCACCATCAAGCCGAACAGGCCGAGGCGTATCGGGATTTTTTCTGGATCGAGCCAGTTGGTGATCCACGACGTGAAGATCCACACCCACCACACCGCAACCATCATCAGCGCCACCTGCACCGCCCCGTCCAGGGTCAGATGCGCCAACAGCGAATGGGACAATTGGGTCACGGCGAACACGAACACCAAGTCGAAAAACAGCTCGACCATGCCGACTTTGCCACTGTCATGACTGCCGCGCCCACGCAGCAAGGAACGGGATGGAATCATCGGTGGCACTCCCTGAAGGGGCTATCTCAAGATTTTGTCGCCAGCACCGGCAGCATGTCGCGCTCGCTCATGAACGCTTCCAGCCGCGAGCGCATCCAGCGTTCCGCCGGGTCGGTGTCGACGTGGCTGAGCCAGACCATGGACAAGTCCAGGGTCGGGGTTTCGAACGGAAACGGTTCGCAGAACAGGTTGCCGCCAGCGGCCATGGCCTGGGCGGTGTAGTCCGGCAAGCTGGCGATCATGTCAGTGCCGGCGAGCAGTGCCGGCAGCGCACTGTATTGCGGCACCGACAGCACCACATGGCGCTTGCGGCCAATTTCGGCCAGCCATTCATCGGCAAACCCGGACACGTTGGCGGTGTGGGACACCAGCACATGAGGGCGTGCGCAATATTCGTCGAGGGTCAGCGGTTTATCCGAGGCGTCGGCGCGCAGCAGGCAGGGGCGGATATGCCGCAGCAGTTTACGTTTGGCATTCGCCGGCAGGCCGCGGGTCTGGGTGATGCCGACGGTGATATCGCCGGACGCCAGCAGGTCAGGGATGCGCCAGTAATCCACATGCTGCACCACAAACACCACCAACGGCGCTTCCTGGCGCAACGCCCGCAGCAAGGGCGGCAGCAGGCCGAACTCGACGTCATCGGACAAACCGATGCGAAAGGTCATGGTGCTCTGGGTGGGATCGAAATCGTGGGTCAGGCTCAGGGCCGACGACAGTGAATCCAGGGCCGGCGACAGGTGCTGAATGATCTCCTCGGCGCGCGCGGTGGGTTCCATACGGTGGCCGACGCGAATAAACAGCGGGTCATTGAACAACGTGCGCAAACGGTTGAGGGCCGAACTGATGGTCGGTTGACCGAGAAACAGCTTCTCCGCCACCCGCGTGACATTGCGCTCGAGCATCAGTGCTTCGAAGACCACCATCAGGTTGATGTCGGCCTTGCGTAATTCATTGCGATTCATCGGCACCTGCCCCTTTCCCCAAGACAAGCCGCAGTTTAGAAAGCCCGCGGGGCTGCGTCTATGTGAACACTGTTCATCGGACGGCTTTGGGATTATAAATCAGCGCTTGAAGGCCACAGGAACACCATCGTGCTGTTCATTATTGCCTTGGCCATTGTGGTGGCCGGGTTCTGTCTCTGGGTAGTCAAGGGGATCGCCAACCCCACGGTGAGAACGCTGACGCGGGTGTTTGTCGGTCTGTGCCTGGCAACCGTGATCGCGTTTGTGGTGTTGGCGTGGGGGGTTCCCGTCTCCGTGCTGCTGTCATGAGGCATTTCATTCATCCACTCTTTCAGCAAGGACCGCCTGATCGTGAAATTTGCCTACACCATCATCTATGTACCCGACGTTGCCGCCTCTCTGATGTTTTTCGAGAAGGCCTTCGGTTTCAGTCGCCGTTTCCTGCATGAATCCGGCACCTACGGCGAGCTTGAAACCGGCGACACCACGCTTTCGTTTGCGGCGCATGAGTTGGGCGAATTGAATTTCGACGGTGGCCATGTCCAGGCGCATGCCTCTAAAAGGCCGCTAGGGATGGAGGTCGGGTTCATGACCGAAGACGTGTTCGTCGCCCACGCCAAAGCGCTGGCCCACGGCGCGACGGAGCTGGCGCCACCCGCCACCAAGCCTTGGGGCCAGGTGGTGTCGTATGTGCGCTGCCCGGATGGCACGCTGGTGGAATTGTGCACGCCAATCGTAGGCTGAACGTGGCGCCGATGTAGGAGCGGGCTTGCTCGCGAAGGCGGTGAATCAGTGAGCCTGCTGGTTACTGACGCATTGCCTTCGCGAGCAAGCCTGCTCCCACTTTTAGACTGCGTTCGCTCATTCAATCAGGGCTTGAGCGGCCGCTCCTGATCTCGCTCGGAAAGCTCCGTACCATCGTCCGGATGCTTCCAGGTCTGCGGCTTTTCCTCTTCAGGCTGCCGCCGAGGTTGCTCATGCGCGTGCTCATCCCGGTGCTCGTGTTTGTCAGCCATTGCCACCTCCCATCCGTAAGAATTGGTCACAGCTTCAAGCATAGAACAGTGGCGAGATTTTGGACGCCAGCAGCGATTGATAGCCATGACGCATCAATGCATCCAAATTACTCACTTATCATTTCTAAATGTGTCAGCCACTATCCGCGGTCTTAAGCGAAACAAGCACTTTAAAAAGAACGCTGGAGACACAAAACCATGACTAGCCCTTCCCGGCCCGACTCTGCTCGCTCGAAAGTTGGTGCGGTATTCCGCGTTACTTCGGGCAACTTCCTCGAACAGTTCGACTTCTTTCTGTTCGGCTTCTACGCCACCTACATCGCCGCCGCGTTCTTCCCCGCCGCTAATGAGTTTGCGTCATTAATGATGACCTTCGCCGTGTTCGGCGCGGGCTTCCTGATGCGACCGTTGGGCGCGATCATTCTGGGCGCCTATATCGATGACGTCGGTCGCCGCAAAGGGTTGATCGTGACCCTGTCGATCATGGCCAGCGGTACGCTGTTGATCGTGTTGGTGCCGGGTTACCAAACCATCGGCCTGTGGGCGCCGTTGCTGGTGCTGTTGGGTCGCTTGCTGCAAGGCTTCTCTGCCGGTGCGGAGCTGGGCGGCGTGTCGGTTTACCTTTCCGAAATGGCCACCCCGGGCCGCAAGGGTTTCTACACCAGCTGGCAGTCGGGCAGCCAACAGATCTCCATCGTGGTTGCCGCCGCATTGGGTTACGGCCTAAACGTGTGGATGCAACCGGCCGTGGTTGCCGATTGGGGCTGGCGTATTCCGTTTGCCATCGGCTGCGTGATTATCCCGTTCATCTTCTTGCTGCGTCGTAACCTGCAGGAAACCGAAGAGTTCGCCAACCGCAAGCATCGCCCGACCATGCGCGAAGTCCTGGCGACCCTGGTGAAGAACTGGACCGTGGTGATCGGCGGCATGCTGATGGTGGCCATGACCACCACCGCGTTCTACCTGATTACCGTGTACGCCCCGACCTTCGGCAAGACCGTGCTGCAACTGAGCACCTCCGACGCCCTGCTGGTGACCTTGCTGGTGGCCGTGTCGAACTTTGTCTGGCTGCCGATCGGCGGCACCCTGAGTGACCGTTTCGGCCGCAAGCCGGTGCTGGTGGCGATGACCGTACTGACCGTGATCACCGCCTACCCGGCACTGTCGTTTGTGGTCAACGCGCCAAGTTTTGGCCATATGCTGGAAACCCTGCTGTGGTTCTCGTTCCTGTACGGCATGTACAACGGCGCGATGATCCCGGCGCTGACCGAAATCATGCCGGTGGAAGTGCGCGTGGCGGGCTTCTCGCTGGCCTATAGCCTGGCGACAGCGATCTTTGGCGGTTTCACGCCGGCGATCTCCACCTGGTTCATTCACATCACCGAAGACAAGGCCTCGCCGGCGTACTGGATGATGTTTGCCGCGTTGTGCGCGCTGTGCTCGACCCTCGCGTTGTACCGCCGCGCCAATACCCGCGGGCAGGTGATGCAGGGGGCCGCATGATCAAGCCGCTGTGCAAAACCCTGACCGCCCTGGCCCTCGGCGCTTTGGCGCTGACGGCCCAGGCCGAAGAACTCAAGGTGATGACCTCCGGTGGCTTCACCGCCGCCTATAAACTGCTGGGCCCGCAGTACGCCCAGCAAAGCGGCGACACCCTCGACACCATTCTCGGCCCGTCCATGGGCAAGGCGCCGGAAGCGATTCCCAACCGCCTGGCCCGTGGCGAGCACGCCGACGTGGTGATTATGGTGGGCTATGCCCTGGATGACTTGATCAAGCAGGGCAAGGTCGACAAGGCGTCGCGGGTGGAACTGGCCGATTCGCGCATCGGCCTGGTGGTCAGGCAAGGCGCCGCGAAGCCGGCGATTGGCACCGATGCCGAGTTGAAAGCGGTGCTGAGCCAGGCCAAGTCCGTGGCGTATTCGGACAGCGCCAGCGGTGTGTATGTCGAGAAGGAGCTGTTCAAAAAGCTCGGCATGCCCGCCAAGGGCAAGATGATCGAGCGCATCCCGGTGGCTTCGGTGGTCGCCAAGGGTGAATACGAGGTGGGCCTGCAGCAGGTGGCGGAATTGTTGCCGGTGCCGGGCGTGACTTACGTCGGCAAGATCCCGGAAGACGTGCAATCGGTGACGCGCTTTGCGGCGGGCATTCCGGTCAACGCCCAACATCCGGCGCAGGCCAAGGCACTGTTGCAGTACCTGGCCTCGCCCGAGGCGCAACCGCTGGTGCAATCCACCGGGTTGGACTCGGTATCACACTGACCGAAACGGCATCTCCCGCACCAACCGTTCCAATTCCAGCGCCGCCGGCGGCAACGTCCGCCCGCGGCGCTTGATCAAGCCCACATTGCGCATCACCTGCGGCTCTACCAGCGGCACGCTTACCAGAATCGGGTGCGTGCCCGCCGGCATCGCAATCGACGGCACCATCGCCACGCCCAGCCCTGCCTCCACCAACCCGATCATCGTGGTCACGTGGTGGGTCTCGCAAATACTCGGTTTTTTCACCCGCACCCCACGCAGCGCCTGGTCCAGCAGGAAGCGGTTGCCCGAGGTTTTGTCCACGGTGATGTAATCGTGCTCGTAGGCCTCGGCCCAGGTCACGCTCTCGCGCTCGGCCAACGGATGATCACGCCGACAGGCCAGGACGTAGCGCTCCTGCAATAACAGTTCAAATTCCACTTCGTCGGCCAGGCTGCCACTGAAACTCACGCCAAAATCCGCCTCGCCACTTTCTACCGCGTTGCACACCTCGCCGGCGCTGGCGTCCAGTACGCGCAGGCGAATCTTGGGGTACAGCTTGTGGAATTCGGAGATCACGTGGGGCATGAAGTAGTAAGCGGTGGACGGCACGCAGGCAATGGTCACGTTGCCCATGCGCGTGGACGCCACGTTACTGATGCCCATCAAGGCGACATCGAGGTCGTCGAGCATGCGCTCCACTTGCGGCAAGAATGCCCGACCGACCATGGTCAGGCTGACCCGCCGCGTGGTGCGTTCGAACAACTTCACCTCGAGGGCGGACTCGAGCTTTTCGATGCGCCGGCTCAGCGCCGGCTGCGAGATGCGGATGGCTTCGGCGGCGCCGCGAAAACTGCCCTTGTCTACCACGGCGCGAAAAGCCTGGAGGTCGTTGAGGTCGAAGTTGATGATCACGGGATGGGCCAGGGTGGTCGATTTGGGGGGCATTATCGTATGGGCAGTGGTGGCGCGCCATGTGTGCCTGCACGGGTTTGGATTGATAACCCGGCGACAACGATGAAACCGGCGCTATCAGCGCGTCAGGTGCGCCCGCACCGCGATGACCTGCTACCTTCGCTGCGTACCCTGCCATCTTCGCGCTTCATCGCATTTACGGTGGATAAATCCAGTGAAGCGGGTGTCGATACAGGCAGTCTTCAAGCGAGGGCAGCGTTGACGCCGCTGATCGGCTTGAGTAGCAGAGACGAAAATGAGCAATACGGCCGGATTTGAACACGAAAAATCCACGAAACAATTCAAAAAAACCCAACTTAGTATAAATTGCACCGCAACAACTAAAGCCGTTCAAGGAGACTCTCGTGGCAACTCTTCACGCTCATACAATCCAGGCGCTGCAAACCCAACGCCCTGCCCTGCTGACCGAGTGGATTACGAGCCTCGAGGCTTCGGGAGCCACACGAAACGTCAAGGGTGATGACGTCAAACAGCAAGCGGGCGACTTCCTTAATTTGCTGATCGACGCGCTTCTGCAGGGCGGCTCACAGCAGGTAAGCCATGAAAACTGGGCCGAAACCCGGGTCTTCCTGGAAAAGCTGTCGCACAGCCGTGCCTTGATCGGCCAAGATTCGCAGCAGACTGCCAGCTTCATTTTCGCCCTTAAAGGCCCAGTGTTCAGCCTGCTGCAACGTGAGTACGCCGAACAACCGGCGCAACTGGCCGAGCAACTGTGGGAAGTGTCCGAGCTGCTCGATTCGCTGGGCATGCACACCATCCGCACCTTCCAGAAGTCCCGTGAGTCGGTCATCAAACGCCAGCAGGAAGAATTGCTGGAGTTGTCCACCCCCGTAGTGAAGCTGTGGGACGGCGTGCTGGCCCTGCCGATGATTGGCACCCTGGACTCGCAACGCACCCAGGTGGTCATGGAGTCCCTGCTGCAACGCATCGTCGACACCGGCTCGGAAATCGCCATTATCGACATCACCGGCGTGCCGACCGTCGACACCCTGGTGGCCCAGCACTTGCTGAAAACCGTCACCGCCATCCGCCTGATGGGTGCCGATTGCATCATCAGCGGCGTACGCCCACAAATTGCCCAGACCATCGTGCACCTGGGCCTTGACCTGCAAGGCGTGGTGACCAAAGCCAACTTGGCGGATGCCCTGGCGCTGGCCCTCAAACGCCTGGGCGTCACCATCAGCAAGGCTGTCTAAGCATGGAACGCATCCCTATTTTGCAGATGGGCGATTTTTTGCTCGTGACCATTCAGGTCGACATGCACGACCAGTTGGCCATGACGCTGCAGGACGACCTGTCCGAGCGCATCAGCCGCACGTCGGCGCGCGGCGTGCTGATCGACATTTCGGCGCTGGACATGGTCGACTCGTTCATCGGGCGCATGATCGGCACCATTTCCGGCCTGTCGCGCATCATGGACGCGCAGACCGTGCTGGTGGGCATGCAACCGGCGGTGGCCATTACCCTGGTGGAACTGGGCATGACCCTGCCCGGCGTGGCGACCGCACTGAACGTCGAGCGCGGCATGAAACTGCTGCGTGACCGGGTAGAACATTTATGAGCCAAGCCAGCAGCGGCACGCATCCCGTGCTGATCGAACAGGACGTTGTGCTGGCCAGACAATTAGTACGCAGGCTGGCACAGGACTGCGGCATGCGCCTGATCGACCTGACCAAGCTGGTCACGGCCGTCAGTGAGCTGGCACGCAACACCGTGGTCTACGGCGGCGGCGGGTACATGGATTGGAGCGTCGTCGAAAGAGACCATCGCCCCGGCCTGCGCCTGACCTTTCGCGATGAAGGCCCCGGCATTCCCGACCTCAAGCTGGCCCTGACCGACGGCTGGACCTCCGGCAGCGGCCTGGGCCTGGGCCTGACCGGCGCCAGGCGCCTGGTGGACGAGTTTGAACTGGAAACCGCACCCGGCGAGGGCACACGCGTGACGATCACCCGATGGACCTGAATATTCCCAGCGCCTTGACCCAAGTGCTTTTGATCGAAGATGTCAGCCAAATCGGCTATGCCCGGCGCAGCGCCCAGCAGCTTGCCGAGCTGCTGGGTCTTGATGAAACCGACGCCGGGCGCGTGGCCCTGGTGGCGACCGAACTTGCCAGCAACATCCTCAAGCATGCCGCCCATGGCGAGCTGCACCTGCGCGCTACGGGCAATCAGGGCGTAGAAATGATTGCCGTCGACCGTGGTCAGGGCTTCGACCTGGAAAGCTGCCTGGTGGATGGGTTCTCCACGGGCGGCACGCAAGGCATCGGCATGGGCGCCATATCGCGTGTGGCCCAGGTCTTTGATGTGTATGCCGATCATCGGGGCACGGCGATGTTGGCGCGGCTCTACCCACGCACGTCGAACACGCGGGATATCCGCTATGGCGTCAGCCAGCATTCGTTGCACGACGATCCGGCCTGTGGCGACGCCTGGCACCTGGCAATCGAAGCGGGCCGGTTCAGCGTGATGGTTGCCGACGGCCTGGGCCATGGCAGCGAAGCGGAACGGGCAGCGCGCGCGGGCGAAGAGGTGTTTGCCCAAGACCCCTTCCAGGACTCGGCCACGTTGCTCAACGACATGCATATCGGCATGAACGGCACCCGGGGCGGCGCAGTGGCCGTGGCGCAATACGACGCCGTGGCTGACCGGCTGCGTTTCACCGGCGTGGGCAACATCGGCGCCAGCCTGATTGCCTTCGGCAAGTCGCGCGGGCTGGCGTCCCACCCGGGCATCGTCGGCGTGCAGTTTCGCAAGGCGCAACCCTTCGACTACGCTCAGGTCAGCGGCCAACTGCTGATCCTTTACAGCGACGGGCTGCAGTCACGCTGGAACCTTGCGGACTATCCCGGGCTTTGCCACCGCCACCCCGCCCTGATCGCCGCCATCCTTCACCGTGACTTCTGTCGCGGCCGGGATGACGTTACCGTCTTCGTGATTGCCCTGGAGGCCATTGATGGCTGACACCATTGCTTCGCTCACTGAGCAAGTGCAGCGCCTGCACCAGGAAGCCGACGCCTTGCGTGCCGAGTTGGATGAGACCAACCAGGGCGTGCTGGCACTGTATGCCGAACTGGATATGCAGGCCGATCAGTTGCGTCAGGCATCAGACCTGAAAAGCCGCTTCCTGTCGTACATGAGTCATGAATTCCGCACGCCCCTGGGCTCGATCCTGAGCATCACCAGCTTGCTTGCCGATGAACTCGACGGCCCCTTGAGCTCCGAGCAGCAGACCCAGGTAGGCTTCATCCGCAGCTCGGCGCGCGAGCTGCGCGAGATGGTTGACGACCTGCTGGACCTGGCCAAGATCGAGGCCGGGCGCATCACCATCTCGCCTGCCTGGTTTGACATGTTCGACCTGTTCTCGGCATTGCGCGGGATGTTCCGCCCGATTGTCGACGCCTCGTCGGTGGACCTCATCTTTGAAGAGCCCGCAGGCTTGCCCAAGCTCTACACCGATGACAAGAAGCTGGCGCAGATCCTGCGCAACTTTATCTCCAATGCCCTGAAGTTCACCTTGCAAGGTGAGGTGCGCGTGTCGGCCCGCATGGAAAGTGCGCACGAGATCCGCTTTGCGGTACAGGACACTGGCCTGGGCATTCCTGCCGAGCTGCACAACAACCTGTTCGAAGACTTTTCCCAGATCGACTCACCGCTGCAAAAACGCCTGCGCGGCACCGGCCTGGGGCTCTCGCTGTGCAAGCGCTTTGCCGAGTTGCTCGGTGGCAGTGTCGGGGTGCAAAGCGCCCCAGGCGTCGGGTCGATGTTCTTTGTGATCATTCCTCTGTCTATTGCGGGCGGGCCTGTTGATGAATCGTGACATCCAACTGCTGATCGTCGACGACAACGCCGCCACCCGCTATGCCCTGCGCCGACGCCTGGAAAGCCATCACTACCACGTGCTCGAAGCCGGCACCGGCCAAGAGGGCCTGGACCTGATCGCGAGCAAACAGATCGACGGGCTCATCCTCGACGTCAATCTGCCGGACATGAGTGGCTTCGACATCGTGCGCGCGCTGCGCGCCGACCCGGCGACCGCTCTGCTACCGGTGGTGCACGTCTCGGCTGCGTCCATCGAGACGGGCGACATCATCACCGGCCTGGACGCCGGCGCCGATGCCTACCTGATCCACCCGGTGGACCCGGACGTGCTGCTGGCAACCCTGCGCACGTTGCTGCGCGTGCGTGATACCGAATACGCCTTGCGCGAGAACGAGGCGCGCTTTCGCGAAATATTCTTCAACATCAGCGCGCCGATCGCCGTCATGGACCCGCAGTTGAAGGTGCATGAATGCAACCACGCGTTCGCCCAACTGATCCAGGACAACCTGAACCCTGACGCCTTGCTCGAATGCTTCGCCAGCGATCAGCAGGCCGTCATTCAGGAGCTGTGCCTGCGTCTCGCCGCGGGCGAGCGCTGGAAAGGCACCTTGCAAATGCAAGTCGATGGCCAAGTGCGCGAAACCGAGTGGCAAATCTCGCCCTATCGCCGGGCCGAACTGAGCCTGGTGTTTGTCGAAGACGTCACCGAGCATCGCCATCGCGAGCGCCATCAGCTGGCCGAGCTGACCAACGCCACCACGCAGTTGGCGCGCACCGAGGCGCAGTTGCTGCAGGCACAGAAGATGGACGCGCTGGGCAAACTCACCGGCGGCATCGCCCACGACTTCAACAACCTGCTGACCGGGATCATCACCAGCCTTGAGCTGATCAAAAAACGCCTCGACACTCAGCATACCGAGAAGGTCAAGGCTTATGCCGACGCCGCATTGAGCTCGGCCCTGAGCGCCGCCGGCCTGACCAACCGCCTGCTCGCGTTTGCCCGCCAGCAGCCTCTGGACACGCGCCCGGTGGATATCAACGCGCACATCCGCTCACTGGAAGAGCTGCTGGTGCGCACGATCGGTGAACACATCGCGCTCAAACTCGAGCTGACGACCCACCCGGCCGTGGCGCTGGTCGATCCGATCCAACTGGAAAGCGCAGTGCTGAACCTGGTCATCAATGCCCGCGATGCGCTGCCCAAGGGCGGCAATATCTGGGTGACCACCTACCCTGCTTACTCCAACGGCAACCTGAAACTGGAAAACGGCGCCTACATCGCGCTCTCCGTGCGCGATAACGGCGTGGGCATCGAACACAGTGTGATCGACAAAGTGTTCGACCCTTTCTTCACCACCAAACCGCTGGGCCAGGGCACCGGGCTGGGGCTGTCGACCATCTACGGCTTTGCACGCCAGTCCGGCGGCGACGCACAGATCCGCAGCGTCACCCGCCAGGGCACCGAGGTCACCATCATGCTGCCCGCTGCCTCGGGCCCGGCGAGCGCAACCACCAAGCCCGTTGCGGCGCCCGGGCTCAGCAGCGGCGAACACGTGCTGATCGTCGAAGACATGCCCTCGGTGCGCAGCTTCGTCGCCGAGGTGCTGGTCGACGCCGGTTACCGCTGCAGCCTGGCGGCCGACGGTGATGAAGCGATCGCCACCCTGAACCAGGACACCAGCATCGACCTGTTGCTTACCGATGTCGGCCTGCCTTACATGACCGGGCGGGAATTGGCCGATGTCGCCCGTGGCCTGCGTCCTACGTTGCCGATTCTGTTCATGACCGGTTATGCGGAAAACGCAGCGAATCGCCAAAGCTTCCTGGGGGAAGGCATGGACCTGATCTCCAAACCGTTCCATATCGACGAGTTGCTGGAGAAGATCCGACGCGGGTTGGATGGCCTGCCAGGCACCGAGTAAGGGGGACACGCAGGCCGCCCCGGCTAAATTGCAGGATGCCGTGCGGTGGCAGGCTTGGTACGGTGACCGGCCTTGCAAGCGGCTACCGGCACCGAACAATGACTCAATCCAACAAGAACTATCGGCCCCTGCGCCTCGCATCGTGGGCGCTCGGCCTGCTGTGCACCGCCACCCTGGGCTTTTTTGCCTGGCAAAGTTTTTACCCGGTGCGCGCCGCCGATTCGTGGAGTTACCAGGTTTTGCACACCGATGTGGCCAAGGCCGCGTCGTTGATGCCCATGGCTGACGGCTCGTTGATGGTCACCCAGGAACTCAAGGACGGGCTGGGCAGTATCGTGCACATCCGGCTGGATGGAACGCGCGACGTCGTGCTGGGCAACCTGTCCAAACCCGACGGAATGTTGGCCACGCGAGGCGGCTGGGTGTTCAGCCAGGAAACCGGCAACGCCCCCGTCAGCTTTCTCAAGGACGGCGCGGTCACCGAATTGTTCAAAGGCGAAAACGTGCAAGGCTTGTGGGATGACGGCGACTACCTCTATGCCATCGAAGACCGCAGCCATGCAGGGCGCCTGCTGCGCTATCGCTGGAGCGACCAGAGCATAAGCGTAATACGCGAGGGCCTGGACCAGGCGGAGTCGATTATCCGCTGCACGGATGGCCGCATGCTCTACACCAAAAAGAAAGAAGGCATGGTGCGCGAACTGACCGCCGACGGCAGTGACCCGGTGGTACTGGCCAAACTTAACCAACCGACCTTTTTGATGTGCGATGAGCGGGGCCTGTGGGTCAATGAAGATTCCACCCACCGCGCACGCTTGTTGCTGATCGACAAACAGGGGCGCCAGCAGACGATTCTGTCGTTTTTGAAGGCGCCGCAATCGATTGTGCGAACCGCAGACGGCACTTACCTGGTGGCCGAAGGTGGACGCAATCGGGTACTCAAACTGGTGAACAACGCGCTGGCGGCGGCCGGCGACGGCCACAAGCCCTGACGCCGCCCCGAGACAGACCGAACAGCGGCTACTGGCAAGTGCCGCCTTTGTGGTGCGAGCCTGTGCCGCCCACCGGATGCGTGCCCTTGGGGCACGCCGCCGCGAACATCGGGGTAACCATCAAGACCACCAGTAACCCAACCAACGAAAGCTTTTTCATACGACCCTCCGTGACGATCACGACGCGTGATGGCACAAAGATATCACGCATCTACGGAAGTTATCGCCTGCGCATTACACCCACGCCTTGGCGCCGCTGAAAAACGCCTGCGCATTGCTGTCCAGTGTTTCCAGGTGATAGCCACCCTCCTGCACAATCACGCAGGGTAAGCCCAACTGCCGGACGCATTCGCCCAAGCGCGCAAACCCTTCACGCGTCACCGCCACTTTGCTTTGTGGGTCGAGTTCATAGATGTCGAACCCCAAGGACAACACCAGCACATCCGCCGAGAACGCCTTGACCGCCGCCAAGGCCAGCGCCAGCTTTTCGAAGAACACCGCTTCGCTGGCGCCATGGGCCATGGGCAGGTTGAGGTTAAAGCCTGCACCGCCAGCCACGCCGCGCTCGTCGGCAAAGCCTGCGACGCCCGGGTAGAAGTTGGTCGGGTCGCCGTGGATCGACACATACAGCACGTCGTCACGGTCGTAGAAAATCTCCTGGATGCCTTGGCCGTGGTGCATGTCGGTGTCCAGCACGGCCACGCGCGCAAAGCCTTCGCGCAGAACCTGAGCGGCCACCGCCGCATTGTTGATGTAGCAGAAACCACCCGCCGCATCGTAACGAGCATGGTGGCCCGGCGGGCGACACAGCGCATAGGCCGCCGGCGCGCCGTCAAGGATATGCTTGGCAGCGGCGACGGCACTTTGCGCCGACCAGTACGCCGAACGCCACGTCAACTCGCCGACCGGGCAACTGCCATCCGCCAGGTAACGCGCAGCCTGAGCGAGGATGCCGCGCAGGGCGTTGGGTTCGCGCACGAAGATATTCGACATGACTTCGTCGCCCCAGTCCTCGGGGATCTCCTTCCAGCGCGAATGCGCTTCCTGCAAAAACGTCAGGTAAAGCGCGCCGTGCACGCCCAGCAATGGTTCAAGGCCGTAGTCAGCAGGCGGCTGGATATCGAAGCCCAAGGTCTGTGCGGCCAACAGCAAGTTGCGCGCGCGCTCGGGGACCTCCTGGGGCGTGCGCATCTGACCGCGGGAGTAGTAGCTGCGCGGATGGTGCAACAGTTGTTCGGGGTGGAAAAATGTACGCATGAGATGCTCCTGTATAAACGCCCAACCTGCAGGCGCTGGCGTGCCGGCGCCTGCAGTCGAATCTGGTCAGACGTTAGCGTTGAGTCGTTGATCAGCTTGGCCTGCGCGCTGCAACACGGCGTTAAGCAGCACATCGGTGCCTTGGCGCACATCCTCGGGCAGCACGTCTTCAGCTTCGTTATGGCTGAGTCCACCGACACACGGGATAAAAATCATCGCCGTCGGGCAGTACCGTGCCAGGTGAATGGCATCGTGGCCGGCGCCGCTGACGATGCGTTGCTGGCTGTAGCCCAAGGCATCCACCGACGACTGCACGCACGCCACACAATCGGCATCGAACGGCGTTGCCGGGCTGATCCAGTGCGCACTGATGCTGACCGTCAGGCCGCGCTTCTCGGCGATGGCGTGCAGGCGCGCGCGCACCTGTTGCTCCATGGCTTCAATGTCGGCGTCGCGGTGATGACGCAGGTCGACAGTGAAGGTCAACAAGCCGGGAATGGTGTTGCGCGACGACTTGCTGATGCTTAACTCGCCGACCGTGGTCAGGCCTTCGGAGGCGAAATCGGCGGCGAGGTTTTCCAGCGCCTGGATCATTTTTGCCGCGCCATACAGCGCGTCCTTGCGCAGGGGCATCGGCGTGGTGCCGGCATGCGCGGCCACGCCTTGGACCCGCACGTCGAGCCAGCGGATCGCCTGGCCACCGGTCACCACGCCAATGCTCTTGGCGTTGTCCTCCAGGATCGGGCCCTGCTCGATATGGGCTTCAAAATACGCGTCCACCGCGCCACCCAGGGGTCGCTCGCCGTTGTAGCCGGTGCTGCGCAAAGCCTCGGCCACGCTGATGCCGGCGGCATCGGTGGTGGCCAGCGCCTGGTCGAGTGCCAGGCTGCCGGTGAACACGGCCGAGCCAAGCATGGCCGGGCCATGCAATCACCCGCATCACCGAAGGCAACCTGATCATCGCCAGCGCTTCCGAAGAGCAGGCGCAAGTGGCCCGGGAGGTGGATCGCAACCTGACGAATATCCGTGATCTGTCGGCCCAGACGGCCGCCGGGGCCAATCAGACCACCGCCGCCAGTCAGGAGCTTTCGCGCCTGGCGGTTGACCTGAACACAATGATTGCGAAGTTCGTGGTTTAAGCCCGCCGCAAGCTGCTGGAACAAAACATCGGAAACGAAAAAGCCCCGTAGCGTGTTCAGCTACAGGGCTTGTGCCTTGGCGGCGTTGTTAACTCAGCGTCCGCGTTCTCTATTGGCCTGGGAGAGGACCGAGGCAGCGAGGGATTTGGTCTGGTCGCTGTATTTATCGCTCTGAAGCGCCTTCGCTGCTTTCTCCTCCATCCCGGCGCTCGTCTGCTTGTCTGTACCGCTCTGGGCCAACGCCGAAGCGGCAAGGCTTTTGGCAAGGGCCGAAGCGTTTGGATTATTGAGGGTTTCCGCCGCCAAAGTGGCCATCTTGCCGGAGGTTTTCTTGGTGTTTTTGCTCATGATGCAACTCCTTTGCTGTGTGGGATTTCCTACCTGAAAATCGCTGGACCACGATAGTGAGTTGCAGAACAGGTCGCAACGCGCTGCCTGTAGGCAACGTTTGGGAAACCGGTACGAAAGGCGCAAGCGTGATGTAAGGCGTCTAATCGATTGCACTGATGGTTATTATCGAAACGCTCGCCTGTGTGATTGCCCAACCCGCTTCCTATAATCGCCCCCACTCTCCCTTCCCCTCGCCTGCTTCAGGCGACATGTCCCTATGGAACCCAATACCATGCCAAGCGCCAGCCCGGCTCCCAGCGGCCTTCCCGAACATAATCAACAGAGCGTCAAACAGCAGTGGCTGGCGATTCTCTCGGTCGCCGTGGGCGCCTTCGCCTTGGTGACCAGTGAGTTTCTGCCGGTGGGCGTACTCAACGACGTTGCCAGCGACCTCGGCATCAGCGCCGGCCACGCCGGCCTGATGGTGACCCTGCCCGGCATCATGGCCGCCCTGGCCGCGCCGTTGCTGTCTGTCAGCATTGGCGCCATGGACCGTCGTTACCTGCTGATCGGCCTGACGCTGATCATGATCATCGCCAACTCGGTGGTGGCCTACGCCAGCGATTTCAGCGTGCTGTTGTTCGGCCGCGTACTGCTGGGCATCAGCATCGGCGGCTTCTGGGCGACAGCGATCGCCCTCAGCGGGCGCTTGGCACCCAAGGGTGTGGGCGTAGCGAAGGCCACGTCGATCATCATGATGGGAGTGACGCTGGCCACCGTGCTTGGCGTGCCTGTTGGCACCTGGCTCAGTGGCCTGATGGGCTGGCGCATGACCTTTCTGGTGACCGCGCTGGTGGGCGTGCCGGTGCTGCTGGCGCAAGTCCTCCTGCTGCCACGCCTTACCCCGGAAAAAGCCATTCAGGTCCGCGACCTGCCGGCCTTGTTCATCAACCCACAAGCACGGGTCGGGTTGATCGCCGTCTTGCTGATCGGGCTGGCGCACTTTGCGGCCTACACCTATGTCGCGCCCTTCTTCAAAAACAGCTCCGGCTTCGACGGCCCAACGATTGGCTCACTGCTGCTGCTTTACGGTGTGGCCGGCGTGATGGGCAATGTCTTTGCCGGTTTCGCCGCCAACCGCAGCGTCCGTTACACCTTGCTGCTGGTCGCGCTGATGATCGGCACCAGCACCGCGCTGTTCCCCTACTTCGCCACCGGCATGACCGGCGCCGCGATGTTGATCGGGCTGTGGGGCTTCGCCTTCGGCGCCTTCCCGGCCTGCGCCAGTATCTGGATGTTTGTAGTGGCGCCCAAGGATGTCGAACGCGGCATGCCACTGTTTGTTGCCTTGTTCCAAGTGATCATTGCCTTGGGTTCGTTCTTTGGCGGACGGATCGTCGATCAGATGGGCAGCGCGATATTGTTGAGTTTGGCGACGGCGTTGGTCGGCTGTGGGTTTGTGACGGTCTTGGTGCTGGGGCGCAATGTGAGCAACAGCTTGGTGGCGCAGCCCGGCTGACCAGGGAGGAATGACTGAAAGGCCTGCTGGGCGTTGAGCTCAGCAGGCTTTTTTAGTTTTAGATGTTAGACAGGATCTTCCGTGTTTATCCGCCGGGAAATCATGCTCAAATAGATCCACCAGCGTTTGGCTTGTGCATTGTTTTGCTAGGAATACATATCGCTTGAAGGACAGCACTGATGAATGCAATCCATCGAATCCAATAATTACTCACAAGAAACTCCAGAGGAGACGAAAAAAATAAAATAGATCCGTGACGAGCTACGTTATATTGCACCGTCCCCCAAAGTAGAACGCCAGCAAGGCACAGCCAAAACCATTTCTCTTTAAAGCCTTCACCAGAAAGACGCCTGCTAATTGAATAACTACACAAGAAAACCAAAACAGAAACTATAAAATAAAATAAAGTTAAAAAAATATTATCACTGCTCATTTATTCTTTATATCTCTAGTCAAATTATCCATCGTCACTCCGTCAGCAAACGCGTCAAAAACTAAGGTAAATTTGCTAGCCTCGACATATCCACGTTGATAGTCACTACGAACATAACGAAACAGACGCCAAGAATCAGGCTTTAAAACCAACCTGGTCGCACCATACACTGACATCAATAAATCGCCGCCTCCATACGCCATATTTCCTTCAAACTCACCACCGCCCATTGCTTTAGCAACTTGGTGGTAAACCTTGCGCACCGGCCCTTGAGTGTCCGAGCGGCGCTCCCACAAATTGCGTCCGCCCTCATAGACATTATTGGCTCCGTGCGCCATCAACGGCACTCCAGGGACCACACATAGCGCACCGATAGACCCGTAACAAATCCCTGCTCCGGCCGCGAATTGCAGTGCACCTGCAATCATCCCAATACCCTGTCGAGAAATTTCCATTGACTGGTCAAGCAGGCTTTTTTGCTCGTTCTCCAAGTCCCTAAGACCCTGCTCTGGGGACTTTTTACCCTGCTCCACATCGTGGACAATACTTCTCGCGAAAAACGCTACCTCACGGTTGAACTGCAGTCGCAGAACTCCATCTTTGATATGTCGTGCGCTCACGGTACACGCCTGGTTAGCCAGAATGCTCCCAGCACGACTGACCTGCCAAAAATCGCAGCTATCGAACCTGTCGCCATCCACTCTGTCCGTCAAGGGTTTCACTCATCGCCTCCCCAAGCGCTATAGCCTGTTGTGCCAGCAAGGTGGTGAGCCCACGTGATGCTCCGATAACGAATCGCTAGATGTTCCTGTGGTTCGGCATCGTTTTGTAAAATGACATGCGGCATATCCAGCGTCAGGTCTGTGATAACACCGCCTTCAATGGAGATTGAGTAAAACTTTTGCTGCTGTCCAAAGGAAGATATTCGATAAAAGTTAATCGTACATTCAATTTCCTCTCTACTTGAAAGCGCTTGAGCGAGTAAGGGTGACGATTTATCAACATTTTTTGTGAGCACAATTGGGCGATGCGTCGGCTTGTTCACGTTGCCAATATTCGCCATGTTATGGCTGTATGAGAGCGCCATGATTTCATCTAAATGGCCCGGCTGACACTTATTACCTATCGATTCCTGACTTGAACAACCCGCTGAAATCAATCCTTGAACCTTACCGGTGATCGACATATAACCAGTGTTCGCCATGGGTAACCTTCTCGTACTCAATCAATCGGCTGAGTAGACTATTACAGCGATCAAGGATGCACGTGTAGGACGCGTCCGGTTCTCAGGAAAATCTGAGACTTCTGATTTCAGCGCACTGTCGTCGTCATAAATGGCGTTGAGCGCATCGGTAGGTCGGGAGTAAGCCTTTTCACGATGTAACAACACGTTATGAAGAACTTACTAATCTCTGCTTTCAAACAGGACTGGGTGGCAGTTGTCCTCGGGTGTTCTGATGACCGAGGAAGATCAAGCCATTGAAGGAATGGCAAAAACTTGGCGATACCGTTCGTCAGTCGCTCACGGAGGAATGGGTATAAGTACTGAAGATCTCCGGATTGACGCTAACCGACTGCATGGAATGCCTGATGGCTACAGCCCAAGCGACGTAGCAGCCAGGCTAATTTTTCAGGTGACTGAGTAGAAACACCGTCGCTGGGGCGACCTTTGATATACCAGATCGTGATCAGGTTTATCGGAAAGCAACTGAGCGATTGAGCCTGCCGCCGATTTATAAGCCAACGCAAAAAAGCCCCGTAGCTTATTCAGCTACGGGGCTTTTTCTATGTAATGGCGGAGAGATAGGGATTCGAACCCTAGGTACCGGTGAAGGTACAACGGATTTCGAATCCGTCCCATTCGGCCACTCTGGCATCTCTCCAACGGCGCGCATCATAACAGTGTGTTTCGCGGAAGCAAACCCCAAATGCGATTTTTTTCCGTGCTATCAGATGCTTGCGTCGATTAAAGCGGTACGCCGAGACGATTGGCGACTTCTTCGTAGGCTTCGATAACGTCACCGAGGCCCTGGCGGAAGCGGTCTTTGTCCATCTTCTTCTTGGTGTCTTTGTCCCACAGGCGACAGCCGTCCGGGCTGAATTCATCGCCCAGGACGATGGAGCCGTCGTGGAATACGCCGAATTCCAGCTTGAAGTCGACCAGCAGCAGGCCAGCGTCGTCGAACAGCTTGCTCAGCACCTCGTTGACCTTGAGGGACAACTCCTTCATGCGTGCCAGTTGCTCAGCGGTGCCCCAACCGAATGCCACGACGTGGGATTCGTTGATGAACGGGTCGCCCTTGGCGTCGTCCTTCAGGAACAGCTCAAACGTGTAAGGGTTGAGCTTAAGGCCCTCTTCCACGCCCAGACGCTTGACCAGGCTGCCGGCGGCGTAGTTACGCACAACGCATTCAACCGGGATCATGTCGAGCTTCTTGACCAGGCACTCGTTGTCGCCCAGCAGTTTGTCGAATTGGGTCGGGATGCCCGCCGCTTCGAGTTTCTGCATGATGAAGGCGTTGAACTTGTTGTTCACCATGCCTTTGCGGTCGAGCTGTTCGATGCGCTTGCCGTCGAACGCCGAGGTGTCGTTGCGAAACAGCAGGATCAGGCGGTTGGCGTCGTCGGTCTTGTACACCGACTTGGCTTTGCCGCGGTAGAGTTCTTCACGTTTTTCCATGATGGGCTCCGCTTGCTAAATGGTGGGCTAGGCGATGTGTCGCCAGTCGAGCCCTGAATCTTGATCGGCCAGTTGCAGCCAGTCCGGGTCGCACCCGAGGGTGTCGACAAAACATTGCCGGGCCAGCTGCGGCAGGTTGTTCTTGCTGCTCAGGTGGGCCAGGACCAAGTGCTGCAGGTCTTGCCAGCCCAACTCATACACCAGGTACGCCGCCTGGTGGTTATTCAAATGTCCCAGCTCGCCGCCCACCCGTTGCTTGAGGAAGTACGGATAATGACCGCGCGCCAGCAAGTCTCGACAGTGGTTGGACTCGATCATCAATGCATCGAGGTTGCGGTATCCGTCCAGCACCTTGGAACAGTAGGAACCCAGGTCGGTGAGCACGCCAAAACGTCGCTCTCCGTCGCTGAATACATACTGCGTGGGCTCCTGGGCATCATGCGCAACGGCAATCACATCGATGCTCAACGCACCAATCTGCAGCTGCTCGCCGCCAGCCAGGAAACCTGCAGGTTCTATGGGTTTGCGCATCCCGCGCTGTGTGCCGCGACTCAGGTGCACCGGAAGATTGTAGCGCCGAGACAGCAAACCCACGCCATGCACGTGGTCGGCATGTTCGTGGGTCACTAGAATCGCGCTCAGCTGTGCGGGGTGAACCCCCAGGCGCAGCAGGCGCCGCTCGGTTTCTTTTAACGAGAAACCACAATCCACCAGCACGTACGTGTCGTCGTGGGCGACCAGCGTGCCGTTCCCTTGGCTACCGCTGCCGAGAACGGCAAAACGCATTGGATCAGCCCAGGTTGTCCTGAATCACGCCCAACACTTTGCGCGCTGTTTCAGCCGGCGCAACGGTGTTGATGTTTTTCTCGACGGTGACTTGCACGCTTTCGCCCACTTTGCTCAAACGAATCTGGTAGCGCTCGGCGCGGGTTTCGACCTCTTCCTTGGTCGGCTTGCTGCCGAACAGTTTGCCGAAGAAACCTGGCTCGTCGTCTTTCTTCTCGGCTTTTTCAGCCACGTTGATGTAGTACAGACCCAGGCTGCGGTTGATGTCTTCAACGCGCCATGGGCCTTTCTCCAACGCGCGGCCAACACTGGCCCAGGCACGGTCGAGGTCTTCACCCAGGTTCAGTACCACGTTACCGCTGCCGTCCTCGGTGAGGCTGACGCGGTTCGGCGTGTCGTAATCACGCGCAGCGAGAAGCGACACCGAACCGCCCTTCTCGGAGATACGGCTCATGCTGGCCAGCATCTCGTCGACCAGCGCGGCGTCCACGCCCATGTTGACCGAACGCGGGGTGAAATCGACAGCGGCGGTGCTGCCGGCGGGACGCTCGGCGCTGACCACGTAGACTTCACTGGTATTGCGCTGCACGCCCGGCTCGATGCGCACACGCACACGGGCTTCGCTGTCAGCGGCTACACCGCCGGCCTGCAGGCGCTGGGCCATGTTGGCGGACAGTTCGCTGCTGCGCTGCCAGGCAGTGGTGAATTCACCGGTCTGCGGGCGTTGCTGGTCAATGCGAAAACCGTTGTCCTGGAAAAACTGCACCGCCACTGGCCAGACTTCGGCAGGCGGGCGCTGGGCGATAATCCAGCGGTTGTCGCCGCTCTTCTGCAGGCTGTAGTCGCTGGCATCAGCCACGGCCGAGATCGGCTGTGGACGTGGCACCACGTATTCACCCTTGGTGGTGTCGTCGGCGACGTTGCGCGGAATAGGCAGCAACGGGTCAAGGCGCTTGGCGACATTGACGTCCGGCGGCAGTTGCATCGGTTTGGTTGCTTGTGCTTCCAGGTAATCGCTGCCGCGGTCACGGAAGTAACCATCCGGGCCCCAAATCCAACCGCAGCCACTGGTGCTGGAGATAATCAAGGCAAGTGCGGAAAGTCCGGCCAATCGCTTCATGCGTAGTGCTTCCTCAATTAAACCAGGACGCCGGACTGGCGCAGGGCCTGTCGCAGCGGTTCGTGACAGGCTTCGCTGAGCCGGGTGAGCGGCAGACGGATACCGTCCGGCATCAAGCCCATCTCAAACAGCGCCCATTTCACGGGAATAGGGTTGGATTCAATAAACAGTGTTTTGTTGAGCGGCATCAGCTTCTCGTGGATCGCGCGGGCGGTCACGGCGTCACCGGCGATGGCGGCGGCGCACAGTTCGCTCATGGCGCGCGGGGCGACATTGGCGGTCACCGAGATGTTGCCCTTGCCACCCAGCAGGATCAGCTCGACAGCCGTGGCGTCGTCACCGGAATACACCAGGAAGTCGCTGCTCACGCCGGCCAGAATGTCCTTAGCGCGCTGCAGATCACCGGTGGCTTCTTTGATACCAATGATGTTCGGCACGGTGGACAGGCGAATCACGGTCTCGGCCTTCATGTCGCAGGCAGTGCGGCCGGGTACGTTGTAGAGGATCTGCGGGATATCAACGGCTTCGGCAATGGTGCGAAAGTGCTGGTACAGGCCTTCCTGGGTCGGCTTGTTGTAGTACGGGGTCACCAGCAGGCAGGCATCGGCGCCGGCTTTCTTGGCATTTTTGGTCAGCTCGATCGCTTCACGCGTCGAGTTGGCGCCCGTGCCGGCGATCACGGCGATACGGCCCGCAACGCGCTTGACCACGAATTCGATCACCTGGATGTGTTCTTCCACATCCAGTGTGGCCGACTCACCTGTGGTGCCGACCGCCACAATGGCGTTGGTGCCCTCTTGCAGGTGGAAGTCCACCAGTTTGCCCAGGCTATCCCAGTCGAGATGACCTTGTGCATCCATGGGTGTGACCAGTGCCACCATACTGCCCGCAATCATGCAACCGCTCCTGCCGGAAAAAGAGAGCCGTAATGGTACTGGCGCCAAGATGCTTGTACAAGCGAAGTACCGCCTGAGGATGCGTTCTGGGGCAACTAAACGGTGGGCAATGCCATCATTGGGTCAAAGCGTGCCTTGAAGCACGCTGAAATCAGACCGATCACGCAATGAAAACGCCACCTCCTATCCCTTGGCGGCGGTTTTCGCTACCCTTCATCCTTTGATCGATACAGCCCTGACCGTATCGACCGCTCATCGTTTTAGGAAGGCTGCATGTCCACCCCCACAGTTCGCGAACAATTCCTTGTTATCAGTGCCCTCGGCGCCAACCCCATGGAGCTGACCAACGTCCTGTGCCGCGCCAGCCATGAAAACCGCTGCGCCGTCGTAACCTCTCGCCTCACGCGCCATGGCGAGTGCAGCGCGCTGGTGCTGCAGATTTCCGGCACCTGGGACGCCTTGGCCCGCCTGGAAACCGGCCTGCCGGGCCTGGCCAAGAAGCATGACTTCACCGTCAACGTAGTGCGCAGCGCTGCACTGGAAAACCGCCCGCAGGCCCTGCCTTACGTGGCATACGTCAGCTCGGCTTACCGTTCGGACATCGTCAATGAGCTGTGCCAGTTCTTCATCGACCACAACGTCGAACTCGAGAACCTGACCTGCGACACCTACCAAGCGCCACAGACCGGCGGCACCATGCTCAACGCCACGTTTACCGTGACCTTGCCGGCGGGTGTGCAGATCAGTTGGTTGCGTGACCAGTTCCTGGATTTCGCCGATGCCCTGAACCTCGACGCCTTGATCGAGCCATGGCGCCCACAGAACCCAATGTAAGGAAGTCTCTATCCATGCCGGTAGTCATCGATAAACCCGTGGCCGATTTCGAAGCCCAGGCCACCAGCGGCCAGACCTTCAGCCTCGCAGCCCTCAAGGGCAAGCAAGTGGTGATCTACTTCTATCCGAAAGACAGCACGCCGGGCTGCACCACCGAAGGCCAGGGCTTTCGGGACCAGTACGCAGCGTTCAAGGCCGCCAACACCGAGGTGTTTGGCGTGTCGCGCGATAGCGTGAAGTCCCACGAAAACTTCAAGGCCAAGCAGGAATTTCCCTTCGAGCTGATCAGCGATAAGGACGAAGCGGTTTGCCAGCTGTTTGATGTGATCAAACTGAAGAAGCTTTACGGTAAGGAATACCTGGGCGTTGATCGCAGCACCTTCTTGATCGACAAGGACGGCGTGCTGCGTCAGGAATGGCGTGGCGTGAAAGTGCCAGGGCATGTGGACGCTGTCTTGGCGGCGGCGCAGGCGCTGAGCAAGGCTTGAATGGTTGGGGGCGAACACCGGGTGTTCGCCCCCATCGTTACAACAAAGGCGCCACCACCGGCTCTTGTCGCGGCCACGCATCCAGTACGGCCTTGAACAGTGTCGCCAGGGGAATCGCAAAGAACACGCCCCAAAACCCCCATAGCCCGCCAAACAACAACACCGCACAGATGATCGCCACCGGGTGCAGGTTGACGGCCTCCGAGAACAACAGCGGCACTAATACGTTTCCGTCCAGGGTCTGGATAATGCCGTACACCGCCATCAGGTAGATGAACTGATCACTCCAGCCCCACTGGAACAGCGCGATCAACATCACCGGCACCGTTACCACCACCGCGCCGACGTAGGGCACCACCACCGACACCCCCACCAGCAACGCCAGCAATGCCGCGTAGTTCAGGCCGAGCGCGACGAAAGCGATGTAGGTGACGCCCCCGCAGATGACGATCTCAATGACCTTGCCGCGGATGTAGTTGGCAATCTGCCGGTTCATTTCCTCCGCCACTCGGGTAATCAGCGCTCGCTCACGCGGCAAGTAACCGCTTACCCAGCGGCCAATCATCGCGCGGTCCTTGAGAAAGAAGAACACCAGAATCGGCACCAACACCAGGTAGATCATGATGTTGACCAGCAACGGCAGACTGGACAGGGAAAAGGTCAGCGCCCATTGCCCGAACTTTCCGATCTCGCCGCGCGCCACTTCGATGGCCTGCAGCACCTGCTCGTCAGACACCAGGTGCGGATAGCGTTCAGGCAACAGCAGCAACAGCGATTGCCACTTGGCGAGCATGCCCGGCAACTCGTTGAATAACGTAATCAGCTGATGCCACAGTAACGGCAGCACCACCACGATGAACACCACCAACAACCCCATGAACAACGCAAACACCAACCCTACCGCGACCCCGCCCGGCAAACGCATACGCTCCAGCGTGGTGACCAGGCCTTGCATCAGGTACGCCAACACCATCCCCGCCAGCACCGGTGCCAACATGCCGCCCAAGGTGAGTACGGCGGTAAAAGCCAGGAACAGCAGGACCGCCAGCACCACGGCTTCCTCATCGGAGAAGTAGCGCTGAATCCAGTCTCGTAACACTTTGAACATCAATCAACCTCGGGCGGTAGGGGCGAACGGTTCAGGCCTTGCGCAACCAATAGCGGTATACACCGCCGGCGTCTTCTTCATGCAACAGGGTGTGGCCAGCCAACTTGGCAAACGTGCGGAAATCACGCTGGGAGCCTGCGTCCGTGGCGATCACCTTGAGCACCGCACCGCTGGCCAATCGATTGAGTTCCAGCTTGGCCTTAAGCAACGGCAACGGGCAATTGAGGCCGCTGGCATCGAGTTCGGCATCAAAGGCTACAGCGTCGGTCATGGTTTTACTCCGGGCACGCGTTTGGGGTGCTTAGAATATCTGGTCCGAAGCTCAGTGTCCGGCTACAGTAAGCTCTTTGTCGAAAGGCTCTGTGCATGACTTTTTTGCGCCCTACCCTGCTGACGCTGGCCTGCCTGCTGGCCTCTCCGGGCTTCGCTGACGACCTGCCGTCACTTGGCGACGCCAGTTCTGCCATTGTCTCGCCACAACAGGAATACCAGCTGGGCCGCGCTTGGCTTGCTTACCTGCGCGGCCAGGTCTCGCAACTCAATGACCCACAACTCAAGGATTACGTCGAAACCAGCGTGTACAAGCTGGTGGAGACCAGCCAGGTCAATGACCGGCGCCTGGAGTTCATCCTGATCAACAGCCCACAGCTAAACGCCTTCGCCGCCCCCGGCGGGATCGTCGGGGTCAACGGCGGTTTGTTCCTCAACGCGCAAACCGAAGGCGAATATGCTTCGGTACTCGCCCACGAATTGGCTCACTTGTCCCAGCGCCACTTTGCCCGCGGCGTGGAAGCGCAGTCACGCATGCAGATCCCGATGATGGCCGCTTTGCTCGGCGGCATCATCGCTGCGGCAGCGGGTGCGGGTGATGCCGGTATTGCCGCGATTGCCGGCAGCCAGGCGGCAGCCATCCAGGAGCAACGCCGGTTCTCCCGTCAGAACGAACAGGAGGCCGACCGTATCGGCATTCTTAACCTGGAAAAAGCCGGTTACGACCCACGCTCCATGCCGACCATGTTCGAACGGCTGATGCGTCAATATCGCTTCGACGCCAAGCCACCGGAGTTCCTGCTGACTCACCCGGTTACCGAATCACGGATCGCCGACACTCGTAACCGCGCCGAGCAAGCCAAACCCGGCGGCAAGGAAGACAGTCTGCGCTATCAACTGATTCGCGCGCGCGTGCAGTTGCAATACGAGGACACGCCCGGTCTTGCGGCCAAACGCTTCCAGGCGCAGTTGGACGAGAACCCGAAGAACGATGTGGCGCGCTATGGCCTGGCCATCGCCCAGATCAAGGGCACTCAACTCAAGGAAGCGCGCGAAACCCTGGCACCGCTGCTGGCCAAGGCGCCCAACGACATCACGTACAACCTGGCGCAAATCGAGCTGGACATCACCAACAACCGCTTGCCGGATGCTCAGCAACGCACTGATCGGATGCTGACCCAATACCCCGGCAACTACCCACTCAACCAGGTGCGCGTGGACTTGCTGCTTAAGCAGAACCGGACCGCCGATGCGGAGAAAGCGTTGGATGCGCTGCTCAAATCTCGTCCCGACGACCCCGACGTCTGGTACCAGGTCGCCGAGACACGCGGACTGTCCGGCAACATCATTGGCTTGCATCAAGCCCGCGCCGAGTACTTTGCATTGGTGGGCGACTTCCAGCAGGCCATTCAGCAACTGGATTTTGCCAAACGCCGGGCTGGCAACAACTTCCCGCTGTCGTCTCGTATCGACGCGCGCCAGCGTGAGCTGATCGAGCAGGAACGCTTGGTAAAAGGGATGATGAGCTAAATACGTCGCCCACAAAAAAGCCCCGCTTTCGCGGGGCTTTTTATTGGCCTGGAAGTTACTCGGCCAGTTTGAAGGTAATGAAACTCGCACGCCCTTGACGCAAGACACGCATCGACACCGAACGGTTCTTCGGCAGCGCCTTGGCGATGTCGGTGAACTGCTTGGTGGAGTCGATGGCCTGATTGTTCAGGTGAGTGATCACGTCACCTGGTTGCAGGCCAATCAAAGAGGCAGGGCCGTCCTGCACTTCTTTGATCACTACGCCGCTTTTAAGGTCGAAGCTTTTCTTCTGCTCATCAGTCAGCTCAGCCACGGCAATGCCCAGGCGATTGCTGCTGCGCTCGGCACCCGGTTTGGCGTTGCCCAGAGCGTCAAGGGTGGCGCCCTCTTCCGGGATAGCACCAACGGTCAGCTCAACGTTCTGGCGTTTGCCGTCACGAATCACTTCCAGCTTGGCTTTGCTGCCGGCCTTGAGTGCACCGACCAGGTGTGGGAGGTCGGCCGACATGATGATTGGTTGGCCATTCATGCTCAGAATCACGTCACCGACTTGCAGGCCACCTTTGGCCGCCGGGCCGTCGTCCTGGATCTGGGCGACCAGGGCACCGGCCGGCTTATCGAGACCGAAAGACTCGGCCAGGTCTTTGTTCACTTCCTGGATCACTACGCCCAACCAGCCACGGCTGACCTTGCCACCGCTTTTGAGCTGGTTGGAAACGTCCATGGCCACGTCAATCGGAATGGCGAAGGACACCCCCATGAAGCCACCGGAGCGGGTATAAATCTGCGAGTTGATCCCGACCACTTCGCCCGCCAGGTTGAACAGCGGACCGCCGGAGTTACCCGGGTTGATCGGCACGTCGGTCTGGATGAATGGCACGTAGTTTTCATTTGGCAGGCTGCGGCCAATGGCACTGACAATGCCTTGGGTGACGGTATGGTCAAAGCCGAACGGTGAACCGATCGCTACTACCCACTGACCGGCTTTCAGGTCCTGGGATTTACCCAGTTTCAGTACCGGCAAATCTTTGCCGTCGATTTTCAGCAAGGCCACGTCGGAACGCGGGTCGGTGCCGATCAGCTTGGCCTTCAATTCACTGCGATCAGCCAGGCGCACAAGAATCTCGTCGGCGTCGGCAATCACGTGGTTGTTGGTGAGGATGTAGCCGTCAGGCGAGATGATGAAGCCCGAGCCCAGGGACTGCGCCTCACGCTGGCCACTGCCGCCGCCACGCGGGGAACGCTGTTGCGGCATGCCGCGCTCGAAGAACTCGCGCAGCATTGGCGGCAGGCCTTCCAGGTCGGGCATCTGCTGGTTCGAGACTTTACGATCCGGCAGTTTTTGCGTGGTACTGATGTTCACCACGGCAGGCGAGGCCTGCTCCACCAGTTGGGTGAAGTCAGGCAGTTCGGCCGCTTGCGCGGACACGGCCTGACCCAGCACCAGCACCGTGGCGACTATGGATAGGTAAGACTTCAAACGTGGTATCGACATACAGCTCCCGTTACGACGAGCAGGGTTGAGCGACAGGGTTCAAGAAACGCCGAAAAGTGCGACCGACATCTTTGTTCCGCGAACAAAACAAGGCCAGGGCCGACAAGCCCTGACCTATAAAAAACATGGGGATTTTTTGCAAGTGAAAATACTGATCCTGAAGTTTCATGCTTCCAGCCTCCAACCAAGCATAGGCTCACATTGAAAGGTCAGGATGAACATAGGATTAACGACTCACGGCTTGGCGGTGGCGGTTTTTTCACCGCGCACCGACAGCGCAATGCGCTCGGCAGTGCCGATGGGAATTTCGCCCACGACGGTCACCATCACTTCACCATCTACCGTGTTCAAGCGGCGCGATACGGCAACGGTCGGGCCCAGCTGGGTGCGGGTTTCGCTCACACTGGCGCCATCGGTCGACTCAAGAAACACTGAAAAACGCGCCAGCCCATCGTCGTACATCAAGCTATCGACGGTGGACTTGGTCTGGGTATCTTTGCGTGCAGTACTGCTGGTGAGCTGAAAACCCGGAGGCAGCCAATCCAAATGCCACGCATGGGTAACGGGGATTTCAGGCGCTTTGCTATTGGCAAGTGCGATAGGTGCGCAATCACCGCTGGGCTGCAAGTCTCGATCAGAGAGCGCGACCGACGTGTTCAGTCGAGTGAACTGGAAACGCTCCAACAATTGTCCCTGTTCATTAAGTAACAAGGATTTGAGCGGCAACGCCGTTTGACGATCAAGGTGCAATTCGAACCCATACCGATACTGATCGCGCGGCGTGATCGAGACAATCACCGCATTTCGACCGGCCACGCGAGATTTGCCGATGACGGCCAATTCGTAGAGTTGAGTGAGTTTTTGCGGATCAAGAGCGCGCGATGGCGCTTCGGGCGAATTACCCAGGCCAGCAACCAGAGCGCCACTGACGCATTGGGTTCGACCGTCTACCCGAACCAATTCCTGAGCTGATCCGTCGAGCTGCAAGAGCCGCTCACGGACGTGCCCGTCTTGAATACGGTGCCAGATATCATGGGTAGAGAAACTGCCGTTACGCTCGTAGACGAACGTACCTTCAAAGCTTTGCTGCTGTTCTGCACGCCCAAGTCGAGTCAGCCAGTCTTGGGCTTCGTCGGCATGGGCGGATAGTGCAAAACAACCACTGAGCAAAAGCGTAAGGAGCGGTATGGCGCGCATAGGGCTCCTTAACGGTTTAGCGGTTTTCCAGACTTGCTGCACGGGCGTACGGCAGAGCGCTTTCAGTGCCTTTCAAAGCCGATTCCTGTGCGTGTTGACGCAGGTAGCCTGGAAGACGCTGATCCTGCCAGCCGGATTGCCCTTGAAGTACACCGTTAGCCATAGGGCCGGTGGTATCGGAGCTTTCCTTATAGCCGGCCAGCACTGCTGGACCTTTGACTTGCGGACCGGCCATGACCGGCTGCTGAGTCTGTTGGGCCAGTTCGGCACCGGCTATTTCGTCCTGGTTGTACAGGCGAACACCGGCCAATACGGCAACAGTTACCGAAGCAGCGACTGCCAAACGACCCAGGCTACGCCATGGACCACGAGCAGCTTTTGCCGGAACGGCTTCATCAGCCAGCGCAGCAGAAACGGCCGCAGCAATATCCAGACGAGGGATTAGAAGATCCTTGTGCATCACCGCCCGAGCGACTTGGTAACGAGACCAGGTATCACGGGTTTCGGCATCATCAAATGCATTAAGCACTCGACGAAGTTCCAGTTCATCCGCTTCGTTATCCATCACTGCGGACAGCGATTCCTGCAGGGCATCACGACTCATGGCGGTTCCTCTCTTGGCTGTCGCCGCTGTCTTTAGTTTTCCTGCAACAACGGTTGCAAGGCTTTATCGATGGCTTCCCGGGCCCGGAAAATCCGTGACCTTACAGTCCCCACCGGACACTGCATGACGCTCGCAATGTCTTCGTAACTCAGACCATCGAATTCACGTAAAGTTAACGCCGTACGCAAATCTTCTGGAAGTTGCTGAATTGTGCGATGAACGGTGCCTTCGATCTCGTCGCGCAGCAATGCACGCTCCGGCGACTCGAGATCTTTGAGGCCGTGATCACCATCATAAAATTCTGCATCTTCTGAACTTACATCACTGTCCGGTGGGCGGCGGCCGCGAGACACCAGATAGTTCTTCGCCGTGTTAATGGCGATGCGGTATAGCCACGTATAAAACGCACTATCACCGCGGAAGTTTCCAAGTGCACGGTACGCCTTGATAAAGGCTTCCTGTGCAACGTCCTGCGCTTCATGGGTGTCGTGCACAAAACGCACGATCAACCCGAGAATTTTGTGCTGGTATTTCAGCACTAGCAGATCAAATGCTCGCTTGTCGCCGCGTTGAACGCGCTCGACCAGCTGCTGATCCTCTTCCTGGGTTAGCATGAACACTCCTCGTTGTACTTGGAGGAGGCTTGCATAACTAAACGATCAGGCTTGCAAACATAGACTCGGACTTTTCGCAAAAGTTCTCCCCCTCCAAGCAAGTTTCCGGCGCGCACTGATTTGGCACACACGAAAAACGCAGCACGGGCATTGCCGGCTGCGCGAATAATCTTGTCGCCGGTTTTCTGACGCGTCCAATGCTCCCGACGGGCCAATAAACTCAACGTTTTCCCAGCTTTCGGGCAACCTGCTATTGAGTCAGGGCTTATGCAAAAAGTTCCCGCCTCAATAACCAGCCGATCTTGCCCAAGCTGCGCACCGTAATCTCACATTGCCACAAATGCCCGGCTATTGTGCCGCTCCCCCCCTCTATATACTAGTGGCCCGTGTGACCCTTTGATTCGCCGATCCAGGCGTCCTGTTCGCGCCGCCCCTTTGGATCGCTTTTTGCGGAATCCTGCTAATGAGCCAACAGTTTCAACACGATGTCCTGGTGATCGGTAGTGGCGCGGCCGGCTTGAGCCTGGCGCTGACGCTCCCCAGCCACTTGCGCATTGCGGTCCTGAGCAAAGGCGATCTGGCCAACGGCTCGACATTCTGGGCCCAGGGCGGCGTCGCGGCAGTGCTGGACGACACTGACACCGTGCAATCCCATGTCGAAGACACCCTTAACGCCGGCGGCGGCCTGTGCAACGAAGACGCCGTACGCTTCACCGTCGAGCACAGCCGCGAAGCTATCCAATGGCTGATCGACCAGGGTGTGCCGTTCACCCGCGACGAGCATGCCGGCAGCGACGACGGCGGATTTGAATTCCACCTAACCCGTGAAGGCGGTCACAGCCATCGCCGCATCATCCATGCGGCCGACGCCACCGGCGCCGCCATTTTCAAAACCCTCCTCGACCAGGCCCGCCAACGCCCCAATATCGAGCTGTTGGAACAACGGGTAGCCGTCGACCTGATCACCGAAAAACGCCTGGGCCTGGCAGGCGAACGCTGCCTCGGCGCCTACGTGCTCAACCGCGCCAGCGGCGAAGTCGACACCTACGGCGCGCGCTTCACCATTCTCGCCTCGGGCGGCGCGGCCAAGGTTTATCTCTACACCAGCAACCCCGACGGTGCCTGCGGCGATGGCATTGCCATGGCGTGGCGTTCGGGCTGCCGCGTCGCGAATCTGGAATTCAACCAGTTCCACCCCACCTGCCTGTATCACCCGCAGGCCAAGAGTTTCCTGATCACCGAAGCCCTGCGCGGTGAAGGCGCGCACCTGAAACTGCCAAATGGCGAGCGCTTCATGCAACGCTTCGACCCTCGCGCTGAGCTCGCGCCACGGGATATCGTCGCGCGCGCCATCGACCACGAAATGAAGCGCCTGGGCATCGACTGCGTCTATCTGGACATCAGCCACAAGCCCGAAGCCTTCATCAAGAACCATTTCCCCACCGTCTACGAGCGCTGCCTGGCGTTCAACATCGACATCACCAAAGGCCCGATCCCGGTAGTGCCGGCCGCGCACTACACCTGCGGCGGGGTCATGGTCGACCAACACGGTCGCACCGACGTGCCTGGCCTGTATGCGATCGGCGAAACCAGCTTCACCGGCCTGCACGGCGCCAACCGCATGGCCAGCAATTCGCTGCTCGAATGCTTCGTCTATGCCCGTTCCGCCGCCGCCGACATCCTCGAACAACTGCCCCGCATCCCGGTGCCCGCCGCCCTGCCCCGCTGGGACGCCAGCCAGGTCACCGATTCGGACGAAGACGTCATCATCGCCCACAACTGGGACGAGCTGCGCCGCTTCATGTGGGACTACGTGGGGATCGTGCGCACCAACAAGCGCCTGCAACGCGCTCAACACCGCGTGCGGTTGCTGCTGGACGAAATTGACGAGTTCTACAGCAACTATAAAGTCAGCCGGGACCTGATCGAATTGCGCAACTTGGCCCAAGTGGCGGAATTGATGATTCGCTCTGCCATGGAGCGCAAGGAAAGTCGCGGCCTGCACTACACCCTCGACTACCCGCAGATGCTGCCCGAGGCCCGTGACACTATTCTGGTGCCAGCCACCTACGGCGGCTGAACTTCAAGCGAACCCGCAGGCGCCGATGCACATCGGCAGCCTGCGCGTCCCTCGGCACACAGATCGAACGCACCCGCCATTCCCCCTGCACCCGGTAGCGCAGCACCACGATCAGCGGTAATGCCAGGCTGTCGGGACGCAGTTGCACAGGGTGCCAACCGCGCTCGTCACACAATAATTGCCAGCCGTCTTCATCGCGGCGCAGGCCACGAATCGACGAACGGTGGTTTAACAGGATATGACGCGGTAAAACCCACACGGCGTGAGCCAGACACAACAGAATGCCGAGGCCGTAGAACGGTAGATCCCCAAGCAGCAAGGCGCCCAACGCGAACAGTTGGGCAAGCAAGTAGGCCGCCAGCAATAGCCGTGAGGCCTGCCAGCGGCATTCGAAGCGATTACTTGGGCTGGACACGATCCAGAATCATCCGAACCATGCGCTGCAGCTCCGGATCTTCAGATTCGGCGCGCTCCATGAACCAGCCGAACATGTCCTGATCTTCGCAAGTCAGCAGCCTGACGTAGAGGTCGCGGTCCACCTGATTGAGCGTCGCGTATACCTCTTTGGTGAAAGGCACCAGCAACACATCCAACTCCAGCATGCCGCGACGGCTGTGCCAGTAGAGGCGATTGATTTCTACATCTTCGACCATGGAGCGCTCCTCAAATAGAGCGCAAGTATACAGGCCCGACGGCACCGGACCAGTCGGCTTTGGTCGCACCATACGGAAACTATCCATTTGCCGGGCGCCCCTCTATGATGCACCCATGACTTTTTGACCTGCGATGACCCATGGCTGACTCTGCTTTTTTCTGCCCCTTGTCACACGAAGGCGTTCTCGCCGTCCGCGGCGCCGACGCTGCCAAGTTCCTGCAAGGGCAACTGACCTGCAACCTCAATTACCTGAGTGACACCCAGGCGAGCCTCGGCGCTCGCTGCACGCAAAAAGGCCGCATGCAGTCGAGCTTTCGCATCCTGCTGCAGGGCGACGGCGTGCTCTTGGCCATGGCCAGCGAACTGCTCGAACCGCAACTGGCAGATTTGAAAAAATACGCGGTGTTCTCCAAATCCAAACTCACCGACGAAAGCGCCGCCTGGGTGCGTTTCGGCCTGTCGAATGCGGATCAGGCCCTCGCCTCCCTTGGCCTTGAGCTGCCTGCCGAAACCGACAGCGTCGCGCGCAGCGACACATTGATCGCCATTCGCGTCTCCCCTGGCCGCAGCGAACTCTGGGTGCACGTCGAACACGCCGAAGCTGTACGCGCTCAGCTGGCCACACAGCTGCAACCTGCTGACTTGAATCAATGGCTGCTGGGCCAGATCCGCGCTGGCATCGGCCAAGTCATGCCCCAGACCCGCGAACTGTTTATCCCGCAGATGCTTAACCTGCAGGCCGTCGGCGGCGTCAGCTTCAAGAAAGGCTGCTACACCGGCCAGGAAATCGTCGCGCGCATGCAATACCTGGGCAAACTCAAGCGTCGCCTGTATCGCCTGAGCCTGGATGCAACCGAATTGCCCGAGCCGGGCACCCCGCTGTTCGCGCCCAGCCACAACAGTGCTATCGGTGAGGTGGTGATTGCAGCAAAAGCTGACCAATGCGTTGAACTTCTGGCCGTGCTGCAAGCCGAAGCTGCCGACAGTGGCGATGTGCACTTGGGCGCTCTGGAAGGCCCCGGCTTACACCTGCTTGACCTGCCGTACTCACTGGATCGCGATCGAGAGATCCAGCGTTAATCGCCGTACTTTTTTTGCAACACCCTAGAGAGCATGAATGAACAAGCTGGCGGAAAAAGTCCAACAGGCTTTAGTGACGGCCATCGACAACGATGACCTGGTTCTGCCGACATTACCGGAAGTGGCCCTGAACATACGACAGGCCGCCGAAGACCCGGAAATCAGCATCAGCCACTTGAGCAAAGTGATCGGTCGCGACACCGCCCTGTCGGCACGCCTGATCAAAGTGGTCAACAGCCCGCTGCTGCGCGCGACCCAGGAAGTCACCGACCTGCATACCGCAATCACCCGGCTGGGCACCAACTACAGCAGCAACCTGGCCATCGGCCTGGTGATGGAACAAATTTTCCACGCCCGCTCCGAAGTCGTCGAATTGAAAATGCGCGAAGTGTGGCGCCGCAGCCTGGAAGTGGCGGGCGTGAGCTACGCCTTGTGCCGCAGCCACAGCCAGCTGAAACCTGACCAGGCAGCGCTCGGCGGTCTGGTGCATCAGATTGGCGTGCTGCCGATCCTCACCTATGCCGAAGACCATTACGAACTGCTCTCCGACCCCGTCAGCCTCAACCATGTGATAGAGAGCATTCACCCGCTGCTGGGGGACAAACTGCTGGGCGGCTGGGATTTCTCGGAGATGCTCGCGAAGCTGCCAGGGCAATACCTGGACCTGGAACGCGACTCCGCGAGCCTGGACTACATCGACCTGGTGCAAGTCGCCGTGCTGTATTGCCACCGGGGCACTGATCATCCGCTGGCGAATGTATCGGTTGCCAGCCTGCCGGCGATCCAGAAGTTACGGGTCGACCCGTACAGCAATGCCCTGCGTGCCGAACTGGATGAAGCGCGCTCGATGTTTTACTGATCAGCCCGCGATAAAGCTCACGCGCACCTTCAACCCCGCCAACTCGCCGTCATGCAGGCTGATCTGCGCCAAGTGTGCGCGGCAGATCTCACCAACAATCGCCAGCCCCAAACCTGAGCCCATGCCCTGTTGACTGCGGCGGTAGAAACGCTCGAATACCCGGTCCCGCTCATCCAGCGGGATACCCGGGCCATCATCCTCCACCTCCAGGATCGCGGGCGCCGTGACCCGCAAAATCACATTGCCTCCAGGCGGTGTGTGGGCCAGGGCGTTATCGACCAGATTGCTCAGCAACTCGTTCAACAAGGTCGGCTCACCCCTTAGCCACACCGGCTCATCCGCCTCCAACGCCAGCGCAACGCCGCGCGCATGCGCCAGCGGCGCCATGGCCATGCCCAATTCCCGCGCCAGCTGGCTGAGGTCGAGCAATTGCGCCCCGCCTTCGGCAATCGCCCGCGCGCCGTTTTCAATGCGTGCCAGCGACAGCAGTTGGTTGGCCAAATGGGTGAGACGGTCGGTGCCTTGGGCAGCGGTTTCCAGGGTGCTGTGCCACGTCGCCGGGGCGTCGCTGCGCAGGCCGAGTTCCAAACGCGCCTTCAGTGCCGCCAGCGGGGTGCGCAATTCATGGGCGGCGTCGGCGATAAACTGCGCCTGGCGCTCGAACTGGCCGCGCAGGCGCTCGGTAAAGTGGTTGAGGGAGCGCACCAGGGGACCGAACTCATGCTGCACTTCCACCAACGGCAATGGCCGCAAGTCGTCGGGTTGACGCTCCTCCACGGCAGTGCGCAAGCGCTCCAGCGGACGCAGCGCCGCGCTGACGGCAAACCACACCAGCAGCAATGCGCCAACGGCCAACATCCCAAGGCGCAGCAAGGTGTCGGCCAGCAGGCTACGGGCCATGCTTTCGCGCGCTTCATCGGTTTCTGCAACGCGTATTTCGGCCATGCCATTCATGTTCGGTTCGGAGACAGCCTTGAGCAAACTCACCACGCGTACATGCTGGCCCTGGTAGGTGGCGTTGTAAAACCGCGCCAGCGCTGGGTAGTCGTCCGTGCGCGGCGTGCCCGGCGGCGGGCCGGGGAGGTTTTCGTAACCGGAGATCAGCTTGCGATCAATGTCATTGACCTGATAGTAAATACGCCCGGCACTGTCGTAGGCAAAGGTGTCCAGCGCCACATACGGCACGTTCGCGCTCAGGGTGCCATCCACCTGGGTCAATCCGGCGGCGATGGTGCGCGCTGACGCCAGCAAGGTGCGGTCATAAGCGGTGTCGGCGGCTTCGCGCCCATTCCAGTAGGCGCTCATGCCGCTGGCGAGCATCAACACCACCAGCAACAGCGCCAGGTTCCACAGCAGGCGCCAGCGCAGGCTGCTGGGCTTATGCATCGCGGGCTTCCAGCAGGTAGCCAAGGCCGCGGAAAGTCACGATGGCAATAGGCTGGCCGTCGAGCTTCTTGCGCAGGCGGTGCACGTAGATTTCGATGGCGTCGGGGCTGGCCTCTTCATCCAGGCCGAACACCTGCGACGCCAATTGCTCCTTGCTCATCACGCGACCAGGGCGTGCAATCAGCGCTTCAAGCACCGCCTGCTCGCGGGAAGTCAACGTCAGCAGCTCGCCACCCACGGTGAAACGCCGGGTATCCAGGTCATAGACCAGCACGCCGCACGCCTGCTGACGCTCGCCCCCCAAGACGCTGCGGCGCAACAGCGCTTTGACCCGCGCTTCCAGCTCGGTCAATTCAAACGGCTTGGCAAGGTAGTCATCGGCGCCCAGGTTCAGGCCATGCACGCGGTCTTTCACATCACTGCGCGCCGTGAGCATCAATACAGGCAGATTTTTCCCACGCGCGCGCAGGCGCGCCAACACTTCAAAACCGTCCATGCGCGGCAGCCCCACGTCGAGGATCACCACCGCATATTCCTCACTGTTCAAAGCCAGGTCAGCGGCCACGCCATCGTGCAACACGTCGACAGTCAAACCCGTGCTCTTGAGCGCCTGGGCGACACTTTCAGCGAGTTGCAAATGGTCTTCAACCAGGAGGACACGCATGGATTTTCACCTCATTCGGGCATGGTCGACGCCACGCTTTGCGGGGCAGTTTACAGGCGCCGCCTGCCCTGTGAAGCCCGAAAACATTGAAAGGCAACTGAAAGGTTAGTGAAAGCTTCGCCCTTTAGCATCCAGCCACGGTGGGTTATGCCCGCCGAGCTACCTGATCCGTAGTGCCAGAAAAACGCCTCGAAGCGTTTTCGCCAAAATAAGAACAATAACGGAGTACACAACGATGCTGTCGACACAGCCACAGGCTTGCCCGCCTGTTCGTTTTTCTCGCCTTGCCCAGACCGCCCTTGCCAGTGCCGCCGCCCTTGCCGGCTTTTCGCCACTGAGCCAGGCCGCCTTCTTTGAAGACAGCAGCGCCACCCTCGAAACCCGCAATATGTACTTCAACCGCGACTTTCGCGACGGTACCAGTGCCCAGCAATCCAAGCGTGACGAATGGGCCCAGGGGTTCATGCTCAACCTGCAATCGGGCTACACCGATGGCACCGTCGGGTTCGGCGTGGATGCGTTGGGCATGCTTGGGGTCAAGCTCGACTCCAGCCCCGACCGCACCGGCACCGGCCTGTTGCCAACTCACGACGATGGCCGCGCCGCCAACGAATACTCCAAGCTGGGCCTGACCGGCAAAGTGAAGATCTCCGCCACCGAACTGAAAATCGGCGCGCTGATCCCCGAACTGCCGATCCTCAAACCCAACGACGGGCGCATCCTGCCGCAGACTTTCAACGGCGGCCTGCTGACCTCCAAAGAATTCAAAAACCTGGTGTTCACCGGCGGCCGCCTCGACAAAGCCAAAGACCGCGACGACACCCACTACGAAGACATCGCCCTCAACAACAAAAACAGCCGCTTCGTCAGCGGCGCCACCGGCAAGCACTTCAATTTCGGCGGTGCGGACTACAAGTTCGCCGACAAGATCACCGGCAGCTACCACTTCGCCCAGCTCGACGACGTCTACCGCCAGCACTTCCTTGGCCTGGTGGCCTCACGCCCAGTAGGCCCCGGCACTTTCGGCGCCGACCTGCGCCTGGCCATCAGCGATGACACCGGCAGCGCCCGTGGCGGCAACATCGACAACAAATCCCTCAACGGCCTGTTCAGCTATGCCCTCAATGGCCATAAGCTCAGCGCCGGCTACCAGCACATGTCCGGCGACAGCGCCTTTCCCTACGTGGATGGCAGCGATCCGTACCTGGTCAACTTCGTGCAGATCAACGACTTTGCCGGCGCACAGGAGCGCTCCTGGCAGGCGCGCTACGACTATGACTTCGCCAAGTTGGGCATTCCCGGCCTGAGTTTCATGAGCCGTTATTTGTCGGGTGACAACATCAGGCTTCGCAACGGTGAGACCGGCAAGGAGTGGGAGCGCAACAGCGAGATCCGCTACGTGGTGCAAAGCGGCACGCTCAAGGATGTCGCCCTGCGCCTGCGTAACGCCACCTACCGCTCCAACTATTCGGCACGTGATGCCGACGAAGTGCGTGTGCTGGTGAGCTACAGCATTGCGCTTTGGTAGTCGCAACTCATAACAACAAAGACGGAGATAACCATGACCTATTCACTGCGTAAATTGGCCCTCGCCGCCGGCTGCATGCTGTTCGCCGGCCAACTGCTGGCCGCCGACGAACCCAAGCGCCCAGAGTGCATCGCCCCGGCCTCGCCCGGCGGTGGCTTTGACCTGACCTGCAAACTGGCGCAAAGCGCGCTGGTCAACGAAAAGTTGCTGAGCAAGCCGATGCGCGTCACCTACATGCCAGGCGGCGTGGGCGCGGTGGCCTATAACGCGGTGGTCGCCCAACGCCCGGCGGACGCTGGCACGCTGGTAGCGTGGTCCAGCGGTTCGCTGCTGAACCTGGCCCAGGGCAAGTTCGGCCGCTTTGATGAAAGCGCCGTGCGTTGGTTGGCGGCCGTCGGCACCAGCTACGGGGCCATCGCGGTGAAAGCAGATTCGCCCTACAAGACGCTCGACGATTTGGTCAAAGCCCTGAAGAAAGATCCGGGCAGCGTCGTCATCGGTTCTGGCGGCACCGTCGGCAGCCAGGACTGGATGCAAACCGCACTGATCGCCAAGGCTGCCGGGATAAACCCGCGCGACCTGCGTTATGTGGCACTCGAAGGCGGCGGTGAAATCGCCATCGCACTGCTCGGCGGTCATATCCAGGTGGGCAGCACCGACATCTCCGACTCCATGCCACACATCCTCAGCGGCGACATGCGCCTGCTCGCCGTGTTTGCCGAAAAGCGCCTGGACGAGCCGGAAATGAAGAACATTCCGACCGCCAAAGAGCAAGGCTACGACATCGTCTGGCCGGTGGTACGCGGGTTCTACCTCGGGCCAAAAGTCAGCGATGCCGATTACGCGTGGTGGAAAGAAGCGTTCGACAAACTGCTGGCCTCCGAAGAGTTCGCCAAGCTGCGTGACCAGCGCGAGCTGTTCCCGTTCGCCATGACCGGCCCGGAGCTGGACACCTACGTGAAGAAACAGGTGGCTGACTACAAAGTGCTGGCCAAAGAGTTCGGCCTGATCCAGTAATCGCCTCGCTTTCGCACGGCCGCGCCCTCCTCGACGGGCGGCGCGGCCCAGGAGTTTCACATGCTCTTACAACGCATTTTCGCCTCAGTGATGCTGCTGGTCTGCGCCGGCCTCGCGCTGATGGCGTGGCCGTATCAGGCGGCGTTTTCCTACGAGCCGGTCGGGCCTCGCGCCTACCCGCTGCTGATGCTCGGGCTGATGAGCCTGGGCCTGATCTACATGCTATTTCGCCCACAGCCCACCAAGCACACCGAAGAAGAACCGGCCCTGGACCGCGACACGCTGATCAAGATCGGCATCTGCGTGGCGCTGCTGATCGTGTTCGCCGGCACGTTCGAGACTCTGGGCTTCATCCTCAGCAGCATGCTGATCGGCATTCCGATGGCGCGCCTGTATGGCGGCCGCTGGGTGCCGAGCGTGGTAATCGTCACGCTGATGGCCATTGGTCTTTACCTGCTGTTCGACAAAGCCATGGATGTACCGCTGCCCCTCGGCCTGCTTGAAGTTCTGGAGAACTGATATGGATACGTTCAGCTATTTGGGCCAGGGCTTCGGCGTTGCACTGACCCCTTACAACCTGGTGACCGCCCTGTGCGGCACCTTGATCGGCACCGTGGTCGGCCTGCTGCCGGGCCTGGGCCCGATCAACGGCGTGGCCCTGCTGATCCCCATCGCGTTCGCCCTGGGTCTGCCGCCGGAATCAGCCTTGATCCTGCTCGCTGCCGTCTACCTGGGCTGCGAATACGGCGGCCGCATCAGCTCGATCCTGCTGAACATTCCCGGCGAAGCGTCCACCGTAATGACCACCCTCGACGGTTACCCGATGGCCCGCAAAGGCCTGGCCGGTGTGGCACTGTCGTTGTCGGCATGGAGTTCGTTCATCGGCGCGTTCATTGCCACCTGCGGCATGGTGCTGTTTGCGCCGCTGCTGGCCAAATGGGCGATTGCCTTCGGCCCGGCGGAATATTTCGTACTGATGGTGTTCGCGATTGTCTGCCTCGGCGGCATGGCCGGAGACAAACCGCTGAAGACCTTTGTGGCGGCGCTGATCGGCCTGTTCCTTTCAGCCGTCGGCATCGACGCCAACAGCGGCGTGTACCGGTTTACCGGCGACAACATCCACCTCACCGACGGCATCCAGTTTGTCGTATTGGTCCTGGGTTTGTTCTCCATCAGCGAGATCCTGTTGCTGCTGGAAAAAACCCACCGCGGCCAGGAAGCGGTAAAAGCCACCGGGCGAATGATGTTCAACCTGAAGGAAGCGTCTGCAGTCTTCGTGGTTAACATCCGTTGTGGCCTGCTGGGTTTCATCATGGGCGTCTTGCCGGGTGCCGGCGCGACGCTCGCCTCGGCCGTTGCCTACATGACCGAAAAACGCTTGGCCGGCGCCAGCGGTAAATTCGGCCAGGGCGACATGCGCGGCCTCGCCGCTCCGGAAACCGCAATCGGCGCCTCCGCCTGCGGCGCGCTGGTGCCGATGCTGACCCTCGGCGTACCCGGTTCAGGCACCACCGCTGTGATGATTGGCGCATTGTCGCTGTACAACATCACCCCTGGCCCGCTGCTGTTCCAACAGCAACCGGACATCGTCTGGGGCCTGATCGCGTCGCTGTTTATCGCCAACATCATGCTGGTGATCCTCAACATCCCGATGATCCGCATCTTCACGCGCATCCTCGCCGTGCCGAATTGGGCGCTGGTGCCGGTGATCGCCATCATCACCGCTATCGGTGTGTACGCGGTTCACGCCACCACCTTCGACCTGTTCCTGATGGTCGGCATCGGCATCTTCGGCTACATCCTGCGCAAGCTGGACTTCCCGCTGTCGCCCGTGCTGCTGGGCTTCATCCTCGGCGGCCTGATGGAGCAGAACCTGCGCCGCGCGCTGTCGATTTCCAACGGCGCGCTGGACATCCTCTGGTCCAGCCCGATCACCTTCGGGGTTTGGGTGCTGACCGCGCTGATGCTGGCTTTCCCGCTGGTGCGCATCTATCGCAAACGTGCCCTGCAGCGTCGTGCCCTGGCCGATGTCTGAGGTCACCTTTAAGCAATGGTGGGCAACACCGCTGGTCGGCCTGGCCGGCGGTTACCTGGCCAGCCTCGTCGGCTGGCCTTTGCCTTATATGGTCGGCTCGTTGCTGGCCATTATCCTGGTGCGCTGCCTCACGCCATGGCAACTGGCGGAGATTCCCGGCGGGCGCAAATGCGGCCAATGGGTGGTGGGCATCGGCATCGGGCTGCACTTCACCCCGGTGGTGATCGAGCAAGTCATGAGCCACTTCGGCCTGATCTTCTTCGGCGCGCTGATCACCAGCCTGTCGAGCATTGTCGGCGTGTGGTTGATGCGCCGTAGCGGTGAAGACCGCGCCACCGCGTTCTTCTCCAGCATGCCGGGCGGTTCCGGAGAGATGGTCAACCTCGGCGCACGCAATGGCGCGGTGCTCAGCCGCGTCGCGGCGGGCCAAAGTCTGCGTGTGCTGGTGGTGGTGTTGTGTGTGCCGGCGATCTTCAAGTACGTGCTGGAAGGCGGCGCGCCGCAGTTTCATCCGGCGCCGGTGAACTGGGCGTGGCTGGCGCTGCTGTTTCCGCTTGGGGCGCTGGTGGCCTGGGGCTGGCAGCGTTTGCGTCAGCCCAACCCGTGGCTGTTCGGCCCGCTGTTGGTCAGTGCGACCGCCAGTGTTGTGTGGGATTTGCACATCGGCCTGCCCGATGGCGGCAGCCAGATCGGCCAATGGCTGATCGGCAGCGGTTTGGGCTGCCACTTCAACCGTCAGTTCTTTCGCCGTGCACCGTCGTTCATGGCGCGTACGCTGCTAGGCACGGCGTTGACCATGGCGCTGGCGACGTTGGCGGCGGTGGGCTTGAGTGCATTGACACATCTGGACTTACGCTCACTCACGCTGGGCATGATGCCGGGCGGTATTGCTGAAATGAGCCTGACGGCCGAAACCCTGCAACTGTCGGTGCCGTTGGTCACGGCGATGCAGGTGATGCGCTTGTTGTTTGTGCTGTTTCTGGCGGAGCCGTTGTTCCGGCACTGGAACCGTCAGCCGGAAAAAATCTAAGCCTTCACAAAATTCCAATGTGGGAGCTGGCTTGCCTGCGGTAGCGGTGGTTCAGTCAATAAATATATCGGCTGACAGGTCGTCATCGCAGGCAAGCCAGCTCCCACATTGGGTTGCGGTTAACCTTTAGAGTGGCGGCAACCGCCACTCAATCGGCGTCTCGCCATTCTGCTCAAGAAATTTATTGGTACGGCTGAAATGCCCGCAGCCCAGGAACCCGCGATACGCCGACAACGGTGACGGGTGCACCGACGTCAGTACCAGGTGCTTGGTCGCGTCCACCAGCTTCTGCTTGCTTTGCGCATGGGCGCCCCACAGCAGGAACACCAGGTGCGGCTGATGCTCACTGACCACCTCGATAATCCGATCCGTGAAGAACTGCCAGCCCTTGCCCGCATGGGCGTTGGCATTGGCGCGCTCAACGGTCATGGTGGTGTTGAGCATCAGCACGCCCTGATCCGCCCAGCTTTGCAGGCAGCCGTGGTTGGGAATATCGATGTTCAAGTCGCGCTTGAGTTCTTTGTAAATATTGACCAGCGAGGGCGGCGTCGGCACGCCCGGCTGCACCGAGAAGCACAACCCGTGGGCCTGACCGGGCCCGTGGTACGGGTCCTGGCCCAGAATCACCACTTTGACCTTGTCCAAAGGCGTTGAGTTGAGCGCATTGAAAATCAGCGGGCCTGGCGGGTAAATCTCTTTGCCAGCGGCGTGTTCCTGGCGCAGGAACTCGCGCAGTTGGGCCATGTAGGGCTGCTCGAACTCATCCCGCAGGGCGTGTTTCCAGCTGGGTTCGAGTTTGATACGGTCGCCTTCGGTCATGGTGTGTTCGTCGCGTAGAAAAAGAATGGGCGAACCCTAGGAAAGCAGGCCCCGCTTGTCAATTGATCTGACACACCACCGGCACTTTCCGTTGAACCGATCATACTGATCCTTCACTTTCTCGATTGAGGTCACGATGAACCTGCACTTCGAAGAGCTGACCGGCAGCGACGGTGCCCGCCTTGGCATCGCCAGCCTGGACGCTGAAAAATCGCTCAACGCGCTTTCCTTGCCGATGATCCTGGCCCTGACCGAACGTCTGGATGCGTGGGCCAAAGACCCGAATATTGTCTGCGTACTGCTGCGCGGCAACGGGCCAAAGGCCTTTTGCGCGGGCGGTGAAGTGCGCAGCCTGGCCCAGGCCTGCCGTGAACGGCCCGGCGTTGTGCCAGCACTGGCCGCCGATTTTTTTGCGGCCGAATACCGCCTCGACTATCGCCTGCACACCTACCCGAAACCGCTGATCTGCTGGGGCCACGGCTATGTGCTGGGCGGAGGCATGGGCCTGCTGCAGAGCGCAGCAATACGCATCGTCACCCCCAGCAGCCGTTTGGCGATGCCCGAAATCAGCATCGGCCTGTACCCGGATGTGGGCGCAAGCTGGTTCCTGTCACGCTTGCCCGGCAAGCGGGGATTATTCCTGGGCCTCACCGGCGCGCATATGAACGGCCGCGACGCAGTGGACCTGGGCCTGGCCGACCGTTTCCTGCGCGATGACCAGCAAGACGAACTGATCGAAGGCCTGCTGCAACTGAACTGGCAGGAACAGACCGCAATGCAGCTCAACAGCCTGCTCAAGGCACTGGCCCAGGAAGCCGTCAGCCAGCAACCGGAAGCGCAATGGCTGCCCCGTCGCGCACAGATTGATGAATGGTTGGATGTGGGCGATGTGCGCTGTGCCTGGCGCGCCTTGAACCTGTTGCGCGACCACGCCGACCCACTGTTCAGCCGTGCCGGCAAGACGCTGGCCGAAGGTTGCCCGCTGACGGCGCATCTGGTGTGGGAACAGGTCGAGCGCGCCCGGCACTTGTCATTGGCTGAGGTCTTCCAGATGGAATACACCATGAGCCTCAATTGCTGCCGTCACCCGGAATTTGCCGAAGGCGTACGCGCACGCTTGATCGACAAGGACCAGCAACCCCACTGGCATTGGCCCGATATCGACACGGTGCCGGAGGCTGTGGTGCAGGCGCACTTCACCAAGGTGTGGGAAGGCAGGCACCCTCTGGCAGACTTGTCCGACTACTGACAGGCAATCAATTCAGGCGCCCGACCGTAAATGCACAATTGTCCGGCTGGCTGTCCTGGCAAATGTAGACGTCTTGCTTGAGTGGATCGGTGGCGAGTTCCCAGTGCAGGGACTTGGTCAGCGACATCGTGCTGAGGGCCCCTGGCATGTCATACCGCAACGCCAGGCTTCGCCCGCTGCCCATCAGATAAACGCAGCGGTCCAGGTAGCCGTTCTCGCGATCCTGGCCCTTGCCGGGGGTGAAGAGCGCACCGATAAACCGATCCGCGAAGTCATGGGCGTCGACCTTCGGGCTTCGCCAATGAGACTGTTTATCCGACGCTTGAAAATAGCCGCTCACGTACTTGACCGATGACGGGTAGGGACAGCCCTGTTCCGCATTCGCTTGCGCGACGCCACCCACCCACAATAAGAACAAGCACACACGTTTGATCAAAGAGCATTCCATAGACCCACTGCCTCCTCAGAGACGCACAACGGCGTCCCCAGCAGTGGAATGCAGATCAAACGCTTGCGGTAGCTGTTAGAAATGACAGTGCCGACGAACGGTCTGCATAAAAAAGCGGCGCCTGGGGCGCCGCTTGAGGTCATGACCTGTCAACGATGGCCGCCACCGCCGCCGCGTCCACCGCCATGGCCCGACCCGCCATTGCCCCAACGATTGTTCCAGCCCTGGCCTGGATAAGGCCGGTAAGCGGGCCGTGGGTAATAACGCGGGGCCGGTTGGTAGTAGCGCGGCGCCGAATAGTAACGTGGCGGCGGCGCATAGTAGCTGCGCCCATATTGATAGTAAGCGGGGCCGCCGTAGTAATAGGCCGGTGCCGGCGCGGTGTAGACCTCGGAGCGATAGTAAGTAGCACCTCCATCGTAATAGGGCACACACGCAGAAAGGGTCAACCCGAGTAACGCAGTGAGCAGCAGTCGTCGATACATGGCGGCCTCCTGGACCGCTTGAGAGCACCTCCAGCGACGCTGGAGAGCGGCATTCGTCTTTCATTGAATGACGAAATATCTGACATCGAAATCCGAATCTGGTGCGTTTCAGACACAGGTTGTAACACCTGTTTCGGACGAGCTGAGCACCTCATCACCCGTGCGTAGAAAGGTGCAACTCGCTGACGGCCAGTGGAAAACCCGCCTCATCGGTGAGCCTGAAGGCCTTGCCGATACCGTCAACATCAGCTACTTCAGCGGCTGGCGCGGTAACCTGCGCAGCTTGCAATAGCGGGACGGCGCTGTATCGTGCTGAAAACTGCGCGATACAGCACGAACCCACATGACCACGCCAACCCTCTGCCCCGCCTGTGGTGCCCGTAACGACTGCGCGCTGGCTGACCCGCGCACCGCCGACCAGGCCTGCTGGTGCTACAGCGTCACCCTCGATCCGGCGGTGCTTCAAGCCTTGCCCGATGAACTGCGCAACACCGCCTGCCTGTGCCCGCGCTGTGCCCAAGTGGATGCGCAATTGCGTGAGGCGGCGATTGAGTAATGCGCGTTGATCGTTTCCTCAGCAACCTGCCGCGTTTCAATCGTCAGCAAGTGCGCGTGCTGCTGGTAGAGCGACGGGTGACCGTCGATGGCGTGGCGGTCAGCGATCCGCACCATGAGGTGCGTGAGTTCAGCCGCGTGTGTGTCGACAATGACGTGCTGCAAGCCGGCAAACCGGCGCGCTACTTCATGCTGCACAAACCTCAAGGCTGTGTGAGCGCTACCTCAGACCCGCAGCACAGGACGGTCCTCGACTTGCTCAATGAACCGGACAAAGGCGAGCTGCATATCGCCGGTCGTCTGGATTTCAATACCACCGGGCTGATGCTGATCACCAACGACGGCCAATGGTCACGGCGCCTGACGCAACCGCAGACCAAGCTGCCCAAGGTTTATCGCGTGGAAACCGAACAGGCCATCACGCCGGCGTACGCGATCACCTTCGCAGCCGGTGTGTATTTCGCGTTTGAAGACCTCACCACGCAGCCCGCCGAGCTGGCCCTGCTGGGGCCGACGACTGCGCGGCTGAGCATCATTGAAGGCCGCTATCACCAGGTCAAGCGCATGTTCGGGCACTTTGATAACAAGGTCATCGGCCTGCACCGTGAGCGGATGGGGCCATTGGCGCTGGATGACTCGCTGGCGCCGGGCGAATATCGGGCACTGACTGAAAACGAAATCCTCGCGGTCTGATGACCGTTCGGCCGGTGCTGGCAATAAACCAGCTGGTCGCCTTGCGACCTGGCGTCTGTGCTGCTTGAATCAAACCGTCAGCCAAATCATGACTGGCGAGTCGCCTTATAACCTCCAAGAAACACCTTGCCCCGCCCGCGCGTGATCTACGGGCCTCTCAGGCAAACAGCCCGCCCTGACAACAGCCGTCGGCCAGCCGTCATCGGACCGACATGGGCGCTCCTCTTCCAGGCGTATGCCTACCTGTCATAAAGCTCGTGCAGAGTGATCTGCGCGCCCTACCCGCTTGCCAGGAGTATTACGACATGAGGCCAGAAATCGCTGTGTTGGATATACAGGGTCAGTATCGGGTTTACACGGAGTTCTATCGCGCGGATGCTGCTGAAAAGACCATCATCCTGGTCAACGGCTCGATGGCCACCACGGCGTCCTTCGCCCAAACCGTGAAAAGCCTGTACCCGCAGTTCAACGTGGTTTTGTACGACCAGCCCTACGCTGGCCGCTCAAAAATCCACAACCGCCATGAGCAGATGCTGACGAAAGAAGTCGAAGGCCAGATTCTGCTGGAACTCATCGACCACTTCGCCGCCGAGCACGTGCTGTCATTTTCCTGGGGCGGCGCTGCCACCCTGGTCGCCCTCGCTGCACGCCCGCGCCGCGTGGAAAAGGCCGTGATCAGTTCGTTTTCCCCGGTGATCAATGCACCGATGCGCGATTACCTTGAACGCGGTGTGGACTACCTCGGCAACCTTGACCGCGACCGCGTCGGCCACCTGGTCAACAACACTATCGGCAAACACCTGCCGTCGCTGTTCAAGCGCTTCAACTACAAGCACGTCAGCAGCCTGGCCGAGCACGAATACGGGCAGATGCACTTTCACATCAGCCACGTGCTCAACAGCGACCGCCTGTGCTACCTCAAGGCAGCGCGGCAAATCGACATCCCAGTGCTGTTTTTGAATGGCGAATGGGACGAGTACACCAGTGCCGAAGACGCCAAGCTGTTTGGCCAGCATGTGGCCAAGAGCAGCTTCAGCACTATTCAGGCGACCGGGCATTTTCTGGATATGGAGCACAAAGCGGCGTGTCGGGACAGCCGAGACGCGGTGGTGGGCTTTTTGAAACCGCAGCGACAGGTCAGTCGCTTGCGCTACCACCAGGGCCAGACGCAGCATGCCTTTGCGATTTGAAATGACAGAACTGAAACGCCCGCTTGCGCGGGAGCCGGGCTTGCCCGCGATGCAGGTACCTGTGTGTCAGTCACACAGGCGATGTATCGCAGGCAAGCCAGCTTCCAACTGAGCTTGAGCGACGCAACCCACACATTTTTCGAAGAAAAACTTCAAATCCCGATGAACATCTGGTACAAAGTCAGCCGCTCTGAGCGGGTATAGTTTAATGGTAGAACAGTAGCTTCCCAAGCTTCCGACGAGGGTTCGATTCCCTCTACCCGCTCCACTCACATTTCGCGCCTACGTCGGTTACGACGCAGATGCCAAAAAAACCGGTCCCTGTGACCGGTTTTTTTATGGGCGCAATTTGTACATTCGTCACTTGCCGCGCGCAAACCTGTACAAATCAATATTTTTGTACAAGTATAAATACCAAGCGTTGGCGCTTCGCCGCGCGTGATCCCGGAGCCCGGCAATGACACGTCTACTGATTTCATTGTTGCTGGCGTTGATTTTGAGCAGTTGCGGCAACGTCGAGGTCGCCCACTACGCCGATCAGAAACCGCAATTGGACCTGGAGCGTTTCTTCAGCAAGCCCGTCAAGGCCTGGGGGATTTTCCAGAAGCGTTCGGGCGAAGTGGCCAAGCGCTTTGAGGTCAATATCGCCAGCCGCCGCGAGGGCAACGCCCTGATTCTCGACGAGCGCTTTCTGTACAGCGATGGCACGCGTCAGCAGCGCGTCTGGACACTGACCCCGGATGGTCCGGGACGCTGGCGCGGTCGGGCGGGTGACGTGGTCGGCGAAGCGATCGGCGAAGTTGCGGGCAATGCACTGCGTTGGCGCTACCGACTCAACCTGCCGGTGGACGGTTCGGTCCACGAGGTGAGTTTTGATGACTGGATGTACTTGATGGACGAGGACACGCTGATCAACCGCTCCAGCATGACCAAGTTCGGCGTCGAATGGGGCCAGGTCACACTGCTCTTTCGTCGCCAATGAAACAACCCACCGTGAGGGTGAACCATGAACCTGAAAATGCTCACTGAATTGGCCGAGAAAGGCGAGATACGGGAGTTGGAGCTGCTGTCGCTGGAGGGTGGCTTCTACATCGCGCGGGTCAGGTTGGATCATGTCGAAATGACGCTGGTGGACGATGACGCCAAGCCCATGCGCATCGGCTCGACCACGCACTTGCGCGACCTGTTGCAGCGGGTTCCGCCGTTCCCGTGTGTGCTGGTGCAGCACAGCGTGCACGATGAAATGTGCGGTGTGCGCGAAGGGCCGATCGGCGCATTGCGCATACCGTTTACGCTGGCCTCGCCCCTTTAACCAGGGAATGTGCGGTTAAACCTCATCGCGCATTCCTCGCTGTACCACCCACGCCAACGGCAAGGTCAACAGCAAAATCCCCGCCAGTACCATCACCGCCACCGGCACACCGAGCGCATCGCCGACCCCGCCGAGCACCACCGGCGCCAGCGCTCCGCCGCCAATGGTGCCGGTGTAGAACACCGCAAAAGCCTGTTCGCGCCTGCCTGCGCTCGCCAGGTCCGGGACGGCGCCGTAGAGCACAGAAGACGTGCCATTCAGCGCCAAACCCAGCAGCGGCAACATCACCATCAAGCCACTCAGCGGCAGGTACACGGCCGTGACGATCAACAGCGCGGTGCTGGTTTCGGTCAACCAGACGGTTTTCATCATGCCAATGCGAGCCCCCAGGTAGCCGCAAAGCAATTTGCCAAACGCACCGCCAATGAACAGCATCGTCAGCGCCAGCCCAATGCCCGCCGTGCCTGCGCCTTTGGCTTGCAGCAGAAACGGCAGGAACGTGAGAAAGCCCATGCGCACGGCGCTGTCGAGCGTACCGGTGAGGATCAGCGCACGCAGGCCTGCCACCGAGCCCGTGCCACTCGGTGGCCGGGCTTTTTTTATCGCACCGGACTCGCGAACTTCAGCCGGCACCAGCCACCAGAGCATCCCCGCTGCCGCCAGACCGAGCAGCCCCAGCAGTGTGGCGCTGGCGCGCCAGCTGACGACGGTCAGCAGCAGGCCCACCACCCCAGGAATCAGGGTTTTGCCGATATCGCCGCTGAAGTTGTACTGGGACAGCGCCTGCTTGACGCCACCACCGTCCTCATAAGCGTCGGTGATCATCGAGGAGGCCAATGGGTGTTGGGTGCTGGCCCCCAAACCGCCCAGCAGCAACGCCAACAGCAACAGGCTCAGCCCGGTGGCTTGCCCCACCACTAGGTAAGCGACACCCGCAAGCGCAGTGCCACCTACCAGCAACGGTAAACGGCCCCAGCGTCGGGCGGCGCGGCTGGCCATCAGTTGGAACACGGCCATCATTCCGGAATAGGCGCCACGCAACAGGCCGATCTGGGCGTAGGACAAGGCGAACTGCGCCTGCCAGATCGGCAGCAACACGTAGATAACGTCCGTGAGGCCATCGTGTACGGCGTGAGCGCTGCAACCGGCGATCAGCGCGCGGCGCCGGCTGGAGGTTTCGCGAACAGGCACGGCAACAGTGTCATTCATGGTGTCGGCACCCGCTCAGGTTTGAGTGGCTTCCAGCCCGTCAGGGCGATCAGCAGCGTCAGCAGTTGAAAACCGATAATCAGCGCCACACAGCCGGCCCAGCCCCAGCGCTCCCAGATCAATGCCGGGACGATGGCACCGCAACTGCCGCCCAGGTAATAGCACGTCAGGTAAACCCCCACGGCGCCAGACTTGCTCTCACCGGCGGTGGCACTGATGAACGCATTGGCGGCGGCCTGGGCCAGGAACACGCCGGTGGAACTGAGCGCCAGACCCACCACAATGCACCACAGCGACGGCGCCAGGGTCAGCGCCGAACCACCGACACCGAGCGCGGCGGCGACCGCCAGCAGTTCGGCGTGAGGCCTGGCTTTGCTGAGGCGCCCGGCGATGGGAATCACGATCAACGCCAGCAGAAACACCATGTAAAGCGTGCCCAGCGCCGCAGGCCCCAAGTTGAACGGTGGCAGGCCAAGGTGCAAACCTGCGTAAGTAAATGCCGCAACCTGGGAGAACAACACGCAAAAACCTACGCCGTACGCCGCCAGCAAAGGTCGGCTAAAAACACCTGAAGCAACCGTTCCAGGCCGTTCGCCGCGCTGCCGATTGGCGGGCAACAGGAACTGAATAAACCCGCCGACCATCAAGCTCAACACCGCCAGCAGTTCGAACGCTTCGCGCCAGCCGACGTATTGCGTCATCACACCGGTGACGAAACGCCCGGCGAACCCGCCCAGAACCGTGCCCGCCACGTACAGGCTGGTGACCTCGGTCACCGTCGCGCCACGCCAACGGTCGCCGATGTAAGCCACGCTGGTGGCAAACACCACCGGGATCACCATACCCTGCACAAACCGCCACACCAGCACTTCGGCAAAACTGCCGGCGTAGGCGGTCATCAGCGCAGGGGCGGCCAGCAGCAGCGCGGCCACGGCGATGACCGTGCGCTGTTCGAAGCGCCCGGTCAGCCGGCTGACAAAAGGCGCGGTGATTGCCACCGCCAGGGTGGTGACCGTGATGCTCCAGCCCGCTTCCTTGGCGCTGATATGAAACTGCGTGGCAAAGGTCGCGAGGATGCTTTGGGTGGCGTAAAGGTTGAGAAACGCAGCGCAGCCACACAGGAACAGGGCTAGACGGGCACAATGCAGGCGCGGTTTCATGAAACCTCTCGTTTTATTTTGTAACGCCTTTATAGAATGGCCGTCGGGTTTTAAACCAATACCGATTTCGAACCGATCAATACCCAAGGATCAGGATGCTCGACCTACGCAAGCTGCGTTACTTTCTGACGGTCGCCGAAGAATTGCACTTCGGCCGCGCGGCACTGCGCCTGCACCTGGCCCAGCCGCCGCTGACTCGGCAGATTTCAGCGCTGGAGACAGAGCTGGGGTTCAAGCTGTTTGATCGCACCAGCCGCACGGTGTCTCTCACCGCCCAGGGGCGTTCGTTCTTGCCCTACGCGCGTGGCGTGTTGGAGCAGGTTGAATTGGCACAGGTCATCGCCGGCAAACTGGCAGCGGGCACCGCAGGCCAATTGGCACTCGGGTATGTCAGCTCGATCGCTTTGTCGGACCTGTTCAGCCAAGCGATCCAGGCCTTCGCCCAGCGCTTGCCCGATGTGCAGTTCACCTTGGTGGAGTGCGCCTCTGGCAGCCTCGGCGCGCAGGTGGCTGACGGCCGGCTGGATATCGGATTGAGTCGGCTTTTGCCGCACACAGCAGACGTTCACGCGTTGTCGTTGGGCGAAGAGCGGCTGGTGGCCGCGGTGTCCAGCGACAGTCCGCTGGCCAAGCTGGCGCAGGTCAGCTTGACGCAACTCAGTGCGTATCCGCTGATTCTGTTCCCGGCCGACTACGGGTCGGGTCTGAACCAATCCATCGAGCACCTTTACCGCCGCCACGCCCAGCCTTTGCGCGCGGGGCCAACCGGGCGGCAGATCACCTCGATCATTGCCTTGGTGGCCGCCGCACAAGGCGTGGCGTTGGTACCCGCCTGTACCCAAAGCCTGATGAACAAGGGTGTGACGTATCGGCCGCTGGTGGAGGCGGATGCGTGCGCGCAATTGTTGGTGTTGACGCCCGCGCAAAGGAAAAATGTATTGGCTGATGCATTCCTCGCCATCCTTGCGCAGGTGTTACACAGCCGGTAATGCCTTGGACAAAACCGCAAACCTCTTTCCAACACCCCACCAGGGCGCTCATTCAACACCGACCGAAACCCGCTCATCAGCCGTCGTGAGCCGGCAGGTTTGTCTCTCGGTAACGGGTATTTCCATTGCCCCGACGGGCGCTACTGGAACGGCGAGCCCCTTGAGGAATTTGATCGCAAGAAACGCGGTTTCCTGACAGGCAGATGGCATTACAGTAGCGTCCTGGCTTTTAACACCCGTCCTTCGAGGAGCCCGCTCATGCCGTACGAATACACGCTCATGCCCTCCCCCGTCGGCCAGCTCACCCTGGTGGCCCGCGACGGCAAGCTCACCGCGATCCTGTGGGAACAGGAACGCGCCAACCGCGTACGGCTGGGCGAGTTGCGCGAGGCCAACGACAGCCCGGTGCTGTTGGAAACCGCGCGCCAGCTACGCGAGTATTTCGCCGGCGCACGCAGCCAGTTCGAGCTGGAACTGGACTTCAACGGCACGCCTTTTCAACAACAGGTCTGGCGGGCGCTGCTGACCATCCCGTTCGGCGAAACCCGCAGCTACAGCCAGATCGCCGAGCAAATTGGCAACCCCAAGGCCGTGCGCGCGGTGGGTGCCGCCAACGGGCGTAACCCCATCTCGATCGTTGCGCCCTGCCATCGGGTCATAGGCGCCTCGGGTGGGCTGACCGGGTTCGCCGGAGGGCTTGGCGCCAAACACTATTTGCTCGCGCTGGAGGGTGCAGGCCAGGCAGAACTGGGCTTCTGAGGCGAACCGCGACAAAAACGTACAACTTTGCTCACCGACGCTTTTGTAAAAAGAAATTTCAAAGAACCGCTGCGGTCCATAATTTCATCACCCACCCATTAAGGAAAAACGGTCATGAAATTCTCCGCAGTCTCTCAATCCTTGTCCCGCTGGGCAGGCAGCGCCCGGACGTTCTATGCGGCCGTCGCGTTGATATTCCTGTGGAGCCTGAGCGGACCCTATTTCCACTACAACGACACCTGGCAGTTGATCATCAACACCTCGACCACCATCATCACCTTCCTGATGGTCTTCCTGATCCAGAACACACAAAACCGCGACAACGACATCCTGCATATCAAGATCGACGAACTGCTGCGCGTCTCCAAGGATGCCCAGAACGCCGTGTTGAGCCTGGATGGCCTGGACCGCAAAGAACTGGAACAACTGCGCAAGCAATACCGCAGCATCGGCGACACCGGCACGGTCAGCTTGAGCACCAGTTGTGGTGAAAGGGTCGACGATGCGCACCCCAACAAAACCGATCTGAATCAAGCCTAAAAAAAACGGCGGTTGGAAATCATCCAACCGCCGTTTCTCACTTTCAGGTGAGGCAATCAACCGTCGCCTTGATGACCTTTACCGTAAGTCGAGGCCAGGGCACGGGCTTTTTGCAGACGCTCTTCAAGCTTGGGCAGCGTCTCGTCCACCAGTGCTTTTATCTCTGGCACATCCGACGCCGCGCCTTCTTTCTTGAACAGGGCGATGGCGTCTTCGTTTTCCTTGACCTGCTGCGCGGTGTAGGCCGCGTCAAAGGAGTCGCCGTCCTTGAGTTCAGGCATCAGGGTTTCGGCCTTGTCGACGATCTTCTCGCGCGGGGCCACGGGCAAGTCGAGCTTCTTGGCGATGGCCGCCAAATGCTGGTTGGCCAGGGTGCGTTCGTTGATGACCTCGATGGTGTAGTCCTTGATTTCCTGGGACGACGTCCTGGCGTGGGCCATGCGACTGGTTTCGATATCGGCCATCCCTTTGGCCGAAGCCTGCTCGATAAATTCAGCAGGCGACTGGGCGAAAGCATTGCTGGCGCCGAGGCCCAGCAGCATCGCGAAACTGGCGGTGCGTAACCGGATAGCCATGCGGCTCATGATGGGTTCCTCCAGGGCAAAAATAGGTGCGGGGAAATACGCCCCGCCCTGAATTCGAATTTTCAGGGCGGCAAAGGTTTAGAAAAAACTCGCCAGTGCGACGAACGGTCGTCGTCGCCTCAAGCCGGTTTGCTGCCGAACAGGCCCGGCAACGCGTGCGCCAGGGCGTTAATGGCGAAGCCGATAAACATCACGCCGCACAGGCGGGTGATGAGGATTTCATGCCGCTGGTACACCGTGCGCACACGCTGGGCGCCCACCACGCCGATCAGAATCGCGTAAGCCAGCAGGCCGCCGATGAAACTCAACAAGATCAACGACGGCAGCATTGCCCATGTCAGCAACTCGGCACGGCTGGACAGCAGCGCGGTAAAGGTTGCAACCGCCACCGGGTAGGCCTTGGGGTTGGTCAAGCCGAACAGGATGCCGTGCCAGAACGGATGGCGCGCCGCGCCCTGAGGCGCATCGCTGCTGCGGCGCTGGGTGCGAATCGCCCGCCAGCCAAGCCAGAACAAGTACACACCGCTGAGCACGCCCAGCACATCAAAGGCGCTGCTGCCCACTTCCCGCGCGCCCACAATGGCGACCAGCGCCGTACTGCACCACACCACATCACCCAGCAAGTGCCCGCACAGAAAACCCGCCCCGGCGCGACGGCCACGAGACGCGCCGATCCCAAATACCGCCAGGACGCCCGGCCCAGGCGTAATCCCATAGATAAAACCCGAAGCAAGAACGGCGAGCAGCAAGGAGGGGGTCATGGACGCGACTCTGACAGGCGATTGAAAGGTGCAGCGATTCTGCACGTTCTGGCGCTACGGGTAAAACTGCATGCCTGCATAAGGCTTGGCGCGGCAGGCCTGAAGGCGCGAAGCCAGGTCGCCGACATGCGCCTCGAGCTTGTGCCCATCCGGGTCGAGAAAGTAGAACGAGGCCCCTTCGCTGCGGTTGTCGCGCCACTCATGCACCTTGGCGTCTCGCAAGCGCGCCACCAGCGCGGCGACCTCATCGGCGGCGGCAGTGAACGCGTAATGGGTGTAATCCACCGCAGGTGTGGTTGAACGCGAAGGATCGAGCGACAGGCACAGCCACAAACCGGGCAATGAGAGGTAGGCGCCCTGGTCCCAGGTGGCGTCGAGCTTAAGCTGCAGCAGCTCATGGTAGAAGCTGACGCTGCGGTTCAAGTCGGTAACGGCAAGGGTCAGGTGGTTGAAGCCTGAGAGCATGAGTGTTTATTCCTGTGATCGATAGCCTTAGGACAACACACCTTGCACCTGCCCAATCAGCCACTGCAACCCCGAATCGCCGCCCCGCCGTGCATGCCACGCCAGTTCGACGGCGAACGAGGGAATATGAAACGGTGGCGGCACGGCCAGCAGATGCTGTTGATCGATGTTGAGCAAGCCCCTGGATGACACCGTCAGAATCAGGTCGGTGCCCTGAATCAGCTGCGGCGCCACGCCCCAATGCGGCAGGCTGATTGCTACATGGCGCCGTTCACGAATCGCCGTTAACGCCCGCTCGATTTCCGGGGTTCCGCTGCCGCGCATTTCCAACAGCACGTGCGGGCGCGACAAATAGGTGGGCAGGTCAAGCACGCCACTGGGCGGCAGGCTGTTGCGGTCGACCAGGCAGGTGTAATGCTCCTCAAACAAAGGCGTGGTGCGCAGTTCGGCGGGCATATCGGGGAATACCCCGGCGGCCAGGTCGATGTCGCCGTTGAGCACGGCGTCTACCATGCCTTCACGGCTGGCCTGGACGATTTGCAGGTCGATGCCAGGGGCTTCACGGCGCAGAACGCGGACCAGCTCCGGCAGGAAAATCGCCGCGCTGTAGTCCGACATCGCCAGGCGAAACCTGCGCTTGGCCGACGCCGGGTCAAACCGGTTCGGTGCCAGCAGTGCTTGCACCTGGGCCAGGGCTTCAGCCAAAGGTGTCGCCAACTCCAGGGCTCGCGCGGTCGGCACCAATGTTCCGCCCTGGCGCACCAGCAAGGGATCACCCAGCAGATCCCGTAAACGCGCCAGAGCGTGGCTGACTGCCGGCTGGCTCAGGTGCAAACGCTCGGCGGCGCGGGTGACGTGTTGCTCACTGAGCAAGGCCTCCAGGATCACCAGCAGGTTGAGGTCGACGCGACGCAGATCATTCATCGGCTGCATGCCCAGCATAAGAATTTGGAATTTAAATTTGCGCGACGAATAGCCTAGAGTCCAGCAAAACCTCTGGGAGATTCGAAATGACGACGTTGCATTGGCTGGGTTTGCTGGCGCTGGCGGTGATCGCCGGGGCGGTGGTGCCGTTTCAAAGCGCAATCAACGCCAACCTCGGGCGCGGGCTCGGTCACCCGTTGTGGGCCACGCTGGCGTCATTGTTGGTGAGTATTATCGTGCTGCTGCCGGTCATTCTGGCGCTGCGTCTACCCCTGCCGAGCCTGGCCTTTATCACTAAAGCGCCGGTGTGGATGTGGGCCGGGGGTGCATTTGGCGTGTGCTTTATTTCCCTGGCGCTGATGCTGTTGCCCAAGCTCGGCGCGTCGGGGTTCATTGCCTTGGCCATGGCCGGACAGATTCTCGCCTCACTGGTGCTCGATCACTTCGGGCTGTTCGGCCTGGTGGAGCGCCAACTGACAACGCCCCGTGTGCTGGGGGCGCTGTTGTTGATTGGCGGCGTGGTGTTGATTCAGTTCAGCAGCACGCCTGCCCGAGCATTGGCAGCGACAGGCTGATCAGGCCTTGTCGAGCGTGCGCAGCTTGTGTGGCAAGCCCCACAGCAACAAAGCCGCGGCCAGCAGGGCGCACACGCCAATCACATACAGCGCCGGGGTGGTGCTGCCGGTGAGGTCCTTGATCCGCCCCACCATCACCGGGCTGACAATGCCGCCGAACTGACCGAGGGTGTTGATCACCGCGATGCCGCCAGCCGCACCGGCTCCCGCGCCGGCCAGCAGTTTGGGCGGCAAGGTCCAGAAGGTCGGGATCGAGGCGATGATGCCCGCCCCCAGCATGCCCAGGGCGATGATCAGGAACGTGGTGTGGTCGGCAAAAATCCCGGCGCTGAAAAAGCCAATCGCCCCCAACACCACCAGGCCGCCGACAAACTTGCGCCGCTCGCCGGTGGCGTCCGACAGCCGCCCGATCACCACCATGCTGATCGCGCCGCACACATAGGGAATCGCGGTGAGCAGGCCGATCATCACCGGGCTCTGGGTGCCGGCGCTGCGGATCAATTGTGGCGCCCAGAAGTTGAGCCCGTAGGACGCGACCTGGATCAGGAAGTAGATAAAACCGAGCATCAAAAAGCCTGGAATGCGGATCGCCGACAGCAATGAACCACCGTGGGTGTTGGGCTCATGCTTGGCAATTCGGCTGGACAGCAAGGCCTTTTCCGCTGGCGTCAGCCACTGCGCGTCTTCGATACGGTCTTTGAGCAGCGTCAGCACCAGGAAGCCCAGGCCGATGCAGGGCAAGCCGCCAAGCAGAAACAACCAGTGCCAGCCGCGCAGTTGCAGCACGCCGTCGAGATGCTCCAACACCAGGCCGGAGAACGGCGCGCCAACCAAGCCCGCGAAGGCCGAAGCCAGAAACAGCAGCGAGGTGATGCGTCCACGAAAGTGCTGTGGAAACCACAACGTCAGGTAATACAGCACGCCCGGTGCGAAGCCAGCTTCCATGGCGCCAATGATGAAACGCAGGCCGTAGAACTGCCATTCGGCGGTGACAAACACCATGGCCGCCGTGGCCAGGCCCCAGGACATCATGATCCGCGCGATCCAGCGCCGTGCGCCGACCTTGTACAGCATCATGTTGCTCGGCACTTCGAAAATCACATAGCCGACCACAAACAGCCCGGCGCCGAGGCCGTAAGCGGTGTCGCTCAGGCTCAGGTCGGTTTGCAGTTGGAACTTGGCGAAGCTGATGTTGATGCGGTCAAAAAACGCGAACAGGTAGCACACCATGATCAGCGGCATCACGCGCCAGGCGACCTTGCTGACCAGGGCTTTTTCGGCATCGATCTCAGCGGCCGGGCGCGCGCCGGCCTCTAACGTATTAGTGCTCATGCTTTCTCTCCAGCGGGCAGCTCAACGGCGCCCGATTGTTTTTGTTGTCTGGTGCGGTGTTACAGGGTGGCGATGTAATCGGGTGGCGGATGCAGGTCGCCATTGCGCCCGGCCTTGGCGACCTGGCCGGGCAGCTCATGGCCAAGCAGCGCCGGCAGTTGGCGGGACATGTGCAACAGGTGCGGCAGGTCGATACCGGTGTGAATCCCGACCTCGTCGCACAGGTTGACCAGGTCTTCGGTGCAGATATTGCCCGACGCCCCCGGCGCGAACGGGCAGCCGCCAAGGCCGCCCAAGGCCGCATCAAATCGGCGCGCGCCGGCCTCGTAAGCCGCCAGCACATTGCACAAGCCCAGGCCGCGGGTGTTGTGAAAATGCAGGGTCAGATCGCTGGCTGGCACATACTGCAATACACGTTTGACCAGGCGCGCAACTTGGCGCGGATTGGCCATGCCGGTGGTGTCGGCCAGGGTGATGCCCTGGATGCCCAACTCGCGATAGGCATCGACGATATGCAGCACGCGGTCTTCATCCACCTTGCCTTCGAACGGGCAGCCGAAGGTGGTGGCGATGCTGCCGTTGAGGCGCACCGGGTAGTCGGCGGCAAAGCTGACGATGTCTTTAAAAGCCGCCAACGAGGCCTCGCAATGCATGCGCATATTCGCCAGGTTGTGGGTCTGGCTGGCGGACATCACCAGGTTCAACTCATCGGCGCGGGACTCGATGGCGCGCTGGGCACCCTTGAGGTTAGGGATCAGCGCCACATAGATCACACCGGGTTTGCGCACGATGCCCTGGAACACTTGCTCGCCATCGCGCAATGCCGGAATGGCCTTGGGCGAGACGAATGAACCAGCCTCGATTCGCGAAAACCCGGCCAGCGACAGCTGGTTGATCAACGCGATCTTGTCGGCGGTTTCAACCCAGGTCGGTTCGATTTGCAGGCCATCGCGCGGGGACACTTCCTGCACGATCAGCGGGTCAGAATAATCGGTGATCATTGCACCACTCCCGAGGTTTTCAGGCGTTGGATATCGGTATCGGTCAGGCCGAGGCTGCCGAGGATGTCGTCGGTGTGCTGGCCCAGGCTCGGGCCTTGCCAGTTCACCGCGCCGGGGGTTTCGGACAGCTTGGGCACGATGCCGGGCATTTTCACCGACACGCCGCCAGGCAGTTCGGCATTGAGCAGCATGTCGCGCGCCTGGTAATGCGGGTCGCTGACGATATCAGCCACCGAGTAGATGCGCCCGGCCGGCACTTCGGCGGTTTCCAGGGCAGCAAGCACTTGGTCGATGGGCAGGCTGCTGGTCCAGTGCGTGATCGCCGCATCCAGCAAACCACTTTTCGCCGCGCGGCCATCGTTGTGGGCAAACTCCGGCGCGTCGGCCAGGTCGGCCCGGCCGATGGTGGTCATCAAACGCTTGTAGATCGGGTCACTGTTACCGGCGATCACCACATAGGCACCGTCGGCGGTCAGGTAGGTATTGGACGGCGCGATGCCGGGCAAGGCGCCACCGCTGCGCTCACGCACGTGGCCGAGCATGTCGTATTCAGGCACCAGACTTTCCATCAGGTTGAACACGCTTTCGGCCAGCGACACATCGACAATCTGCCCGTCGCCCTGGCCGGTCTTGACCCGCAGCAGCGACATCAGCGCGCCGATCACGCCGTGCAATGACGCAAGGGAATCGCCCAGGCTCACGCCCACCCGCGCCGGTGGCGAATCCGGGTTGCCGGTGGTGTAGCGAATGCCGCCCATGGCCTCGCCGATGGCACCGAAGCCTGGACGGTCGCGATACGGGCCGGTCTGGCCGTAGCCGGAGATGCGCACCAGGGTCAGCTTGGGGTTGAGGGCGTGCAACACGTCCCAGCCCAGGCCGAGTTTTTCCAGGCCGCCGGGGCGCAGGTTTTCGATCAGCACGTCGGCGTCGCCGAGCAATTGCTTGATCAAACCCAAGCCTTCCGCTGACTTGAGGTCCAACGCCAGGGACTTCTTGTTGCGCGATTGCAGGTACCACCACAGCGAAGTGCCTTCGTGCAGCTTTCGCCATTTACGAAGCGGATCGCCCTGGCCCAGGGCTTCGATCTTGATCACCTCGGCGCCAAACTCGGCCATCAGCCGGGCGGCGAACGGCGCGGCAATCAGGGTGCCGATCTCAATCACCTTGATACCGCTCAATGGAGCCGTCATGGGGTGTGCCTCTTATTCTTGGAATGTGTGGCCAAGGCTAGAGGACAGCCGTAGGAGAAATCCAACCGTCAGTTGGCAAGCAGCGTTCGTGGATGGCGAACGGTTACGCCCTGTCGGCGCCATTCAGATCGCTATCGCGGCAAGCCCGGCGCCCACAGATGAGCGGGTTTCCATGTGGGAGCCGGGCTTGCCCGCGATGAGGCCCACGGCGCTGGTTTACTTCAGCGACGTGCGCAGATAGTCAAACAATAACCGGCTCACCGGCGACAGCTGTGCTTGATCACGTATCACCACAATTAAGCTGCGATCCGACCAGGCATCCGTGAGCGGCACGGCGTGCAATCCCAACGCGCGGCCGAACAGCTCGTAAGCTTTTTGCGGCAGGATACCGATGCCCATGTTCGCCTGAACCATCCGGCACATCGCATCAAACCCTGGCACGTGGATGCGCAGGCGCAGCATCTTGCCGGCCTCGCGCGCGGCCGCGTGGGTGCGCATATTGATGGAGCTGGCGGCATGCAGGCCAACGTAATCACTGTCGAGTGTTTCGGCGAACGCCAGGGTCTCGCGTGCAGCCAACGGATGCGCCGCCGGCATCAGCACCACCAGTTTGTCGTGGCGGTAGGTCACGCTGGGCAGGCCTTTGGTGTCAGTGTCACTGGAACAGATCCCAAGGTCGGCCACGCCGTCCAGCACGCCCTGTACCACGCCATTGCTGGGGCGTTCTTCCAGGTCGGTTTTCACCTCGGGGTGCAGCGCAGAAAAGTCCCGCAAGTCTTCCGGAAGAAACTGAATGATCGCCGACAGATTGGCCAGCATGCGCACATAACCGCGCACGCCATGGCTGTGCTCGCCCAGTTCCAGGCCCATTTTTTCGACGTTGAACAGCATCTGCCGCGCATGGTGCAACAGGGTTTCGCCCGCCGCCGTCAGGTCCATGCCCTTGGCCCGGCGCACAAACAGGCTGACGCCCAGCACCTGTTCCAGCTCCATCAGCCGCTTGCTCGCGGCCGATACCGCTATGGCTTCACGGGCCGCCGCGCGAGTCAATGTGCCCTCTTCAAACACCGCAACGAACAGCTGCAAGGTGATCAGATCCAGGCGACGCACCAGGCTCTTGTGCAACATCAGTGACGCTCGGCAGCCAGGCGATTGATCTCGCCCTGCTCCACCACCGCGTGCGGCGCGCCATGGCGCACGGCCGCCAACATGGCCTGGCCGACGGTCTCGGTGCTCACTACCCAGGCGGGCTTGACCCGGCGCACAAACGTGAGCAGCGGCCCGAGCACGGAATAAAAGGATTGGTACAACGGCGTTTTCGAACGCACGCCATGCAGCGGCTGGATCACCCCCGGCCGAAACAGGTACACCGCCTTGAACGGCAAGCGCAGCAAGGCGTTTTCGGTCTTGCCCTTGACCCGCGCCCACATCGACTTGCCCGTTTCGGAGCTGTCGGTGCCGGCACCGGACACGTAGATAAAGGTCATCTGCGGATTGAGCCGCGCCAGGGTACTGGCGGCGACCAACGTCAGGTCATAGGTGAGGTGGGTGTACTTGGTTTCATTCATGCCCGCCGACGAAACGCCGAGGCAGAAGAAACACGCATCAAAGCCCTGCAGCAAGTTTTCCAGCGGCTGGAAATCCAGCATGTCGCTGTGCAGCACCTGATGCAGCTTGCCATGTTCCTGGGTCAAGGGCGTGCGGCCAACGGCGACGATTTCCTGCACATCTGCGGCCAGCAGGCACTCGCGCAGCACGCCTTGGCCGACCATGCCGGTGGCGCCGAATAACAGAACTCTCATGGGGGGACCTCAGCGGCAAGCCGCAAGCTTCGTGCTCAAGTTGAATGCAGTTGAGCCTGTAGCTTATCGCTTGCCGCGTGCGACCGCCCTCTTTAGAACGCGCTGCGGAAAATCTCCTCGATCTGGCGCTGATCGGCGCGCCGCGGGTTGGTCAGCCCACAGGCGTCCTTCAACGCATTGGTGGCCAGCAGCGGAATGTCTTGCAGCTTGGCCCCCAGCTCGCGCAAGCCGGCCGGGATCTCAACCTCCTGGGCCAACGCACGGATGGCAGCGATCGCGGCCTGGGCGCCTTCTTCCGGCGTGATCCCCTTGATGTCGGCGCCCAGGGCGCGCGCCACGTCGCTCAAACGCTTGGCGCAGACGCTGGCGTTGAAGCTTTGCACATGGGGCAGCAACACCGCGTTGCACACGCCATGGGGCAGGTCGTAAAGGCCGCCAAGTTGATGGGCCATGGCGTGCACAAACCCCAGGGACGCATTGTTGAACGCCATCCCGGCTAGGAATTGCGCGTAAGCCATGTTTTCCCGCGCGACCTTGTCGCTGCCGTCGCGTACCGCCAGGCGCAGGTTGGCGCTGATCAGCTCGATTGCCTTGATCGCGCAGGCGTCGGTGATCGGTGTGGCGGCGGTCGACACGTAGGCCTCGATGGCGTGGGTCAACGCGTCCATGCCGGTGGCGGCGGTCAGGCCCTTGGGCATGCCGACCATCAGCGTCGGGTCGTTGACCGACAGCAGCGGCGTCACGTTGCGGTCGACGATGGCCATTTTCACGTGGCGGGTTTCGTCGGTGATGATGCAAAAACGCGTCATCTCACTGGCAGTACCGGCGGTGGTGTTGATGGCCACCAGCGGCAGTTGCGGCTTGCTGGATTGATCGACGCCTTCGTAGTCGCCGATATGCCCGCCATTGGTGGCGCACAAGGCAATGCCCTTGGCGCAGTCATGGGGCGAACCGCCGCCCAGGGACACCACAAAATCGCAGTGGCTGTGCTGCAACAGCGCCAGGCCTTTCTCGACGTTTTCCACATTCGGGTTGGGCTTGGCGCCGTCGTAGATCACCGAGTCGATGTCCTGCATCGCCAGCTTCTCGGCGATCATGCTGGCCACGCCCGCTTTGGCCAGGCCCGCGTCGGTGACGATCAGCGCTTTGCGAAAGCCGTAATTGCGGATGGCAGTCATGGCTTCGTCGAGGCAGTCGGTGCCCATGATGTTGACGGCGGGAATGAAGAAGGTGCTGCTCATGGCGAATCCTCAGAGGCGTTATGCCTACAGGATCAACCTGAGTGGGCCGTGGCATCTTGATCAGGATCAACGCCGGCTCGTGATAAAGTCACCACCCAGCCGATTTCGAGTAGACCCGCCGCAATGAAGGATTTCCAGGATATTGACGCCCACCTTGAAGACTGGAGCGCGCTGCGCAGCGCTGTCGACTTCAGTGGGATTCTGATCGGCAACGGCGCGAGCCGCGTGATTTGGGAAGACTTTGCCTACGACTCGCTGTTTGAAAACGCCCGCACCGTCGAAGAAAAACCCCTCAGCCAATCCGAGCTGAGTGTGTTCGACGCCCTGCAAACCCGCAGCTTCGAGCAAGCGCTGGGCGCACTGAAAACCACCAGCCGGGTCAACAAGGCGCTGGCGGTCAGCTCGGCGGCGCCGCGTAATCGCTACTACGCGATCAAGGAAGCGCTGATCAATACCATCCACGCCGTGCACATTCCGTGGCGCCTGGTGCAGCCGTCCACGCTGGCGACGATCAACGCGGAACTGGCCAACTACGCCACCGTCTTCACCACCAACTACGACCTGCTCAACTACTGGGCGATCCTGCACACGCCAGGCATCGATGACCTGTTTCGCAGCGCCGACTCAAGCTTCGACCTGCGCAACACCCGCACCGATGCCACGCGCATTCTGTACCTGCACGGCGGCCTGCACCTGGTGCGCAACCTCGATGGTACGGCGCGCAAATTGCCGTCCACCGACAGCACGTTGCTCAGCAGTTTTGCGATCAACAACACGATCAAGACCCTGGACGACGTGCCGCTGCTTGTCAGCGAAGGCAAGGTGGAAGAGAAGCTCAAGACCATCCGCAGTTCGGACTACTTGTCGTTCTGTTATGAGCAGTTGCTGACCCATACGGGCGCGCTGTGCATTTTCGGCCACGACCTGGGGCCGCAGGATAAGCACCTGGTGGACGCGCTTTGCCAGGCGAGGATCACGACCCTGGCGATTTCGGTGTCGGGGCGCAGCGACGGGTTTATCCGCCAGCAGAAGCGCCGGTATTCGGAGCTGTTTGAGGGCAGCGGAGTGGAGTTGAAGTTTTTTGCGGCGCGCACGCATCCGCTGGGTAATTCGGCATTGTCAGTGCCGGTCGAGCGCTGATCCCCCGCCCGCATTTTGACTGAGTGCATCGGTTACCTAGAGACAAATGACAATAGTTCTCGATATCATTCGCGACTTTTCTACGTCGTGCTTCGTCAAGAAGGATATCCATGTCTCGTCCCAAGCCCGACCCGTTGTCGGCCGATGCCTTTCGCGGGTTTTATGCAGACATTCTGTATTTCCTGCGCAAACGCACGGACAACGCCAGCGACGCGGCGGACATGACCCAGGATGTCTTCACCCAATGGCTGGACTACCGCGACCGCGCCAAGGTCGAGCAGCCACGGGCGTTTCTGTTCCAGATGGCGCGCAATCTGCTGCGCGATCACTGGCGTAAACAGAAGGTACGGCAGACCGTCCACTCAGACCCGGCCGCAAGGGACGCCGAGCCGGTCACCGATGAGCAAAACGACCCCATGGCCGCCGCGCAACGCTTGCAACGCCTGGAACAGTTGAAAGAAGTCCTCGCCGAGCTCTCGCCCCGCAGGCGAGAAGCCCTTATGCTGCACCGCTTCGAAGGCCTGAGCCAGGCGCAGATCGCCGAGCGCATGGGCATTTCGACCAGCATGGTGGAAAAGCACATCGCCTTGGCCCTGCTGCATTGCAAGCGACGCCTTCAACACGAACCCGGCACGGAGCAGCCAGAATGAACCGCCTGAGCGACCTTGACGCGCTGGACATCGAAGCGAGCGACTCCATCGATGCCCAAGCCGCCAGCTGGTTTGCCCGCAACCGCAGTGACATGGGCCGCGCCGACCGCAGGGCCTTTGCGGCCTGGCAGGCCGAACCCGCCCATGCGCGTGCCTATGCCGAGTTCGAACAACTGTGGGCCGACCTCGCCCAGTTGCAGCAATTGAACAAACCGGTGCCGCTGCCCAAGCGCAAGCCGTCGGCCTGGCGCCCTGCCCTGGCGGCGGCGGCCGCGCTGGTGTGCGCCGTGCTGGCCACACCTATCGGTGCACCGCGCGAGCTTTATCACAGCCAGGTTGCCGCTCATGCCAAAGGCATGCGCACCCTGAACCTGCCCGATGGCAGCACCCTCTACGTGAATGCCAACACACGCCTGCGCGTGGATTTCAGCGCCCACCAACGCATCCTTCACCTGGACAAGGGCCAGCTCTACATCGAAGTCGCCGCCGACAAGGAACGGCCGCTGTACGTGCAAGCCGGCGAGGCGAATGTACGGGTAGTTGGCACCGGTTTTGATGTGCGGCGCAGCCAGCAGCAGCTGGTGGTGAGCGTCGCCCATGGCCAGGTGGCGTTCGAGCCCGACCGCAAAAGCCCGGTGAGCGTGCTCGGCGCTCAACAACGCGCCATCTACAGTTACGCCAAGGGCACAGTGCAACAACAAACCCTGAACGCTGAAGAAGTGGCGGACTGGCGCAGCGGGCACCTGTCGTTTCGCAACCGCGACCTGGCCAGCCTGATCGACGAGCTGAGCCTCTATCGGCCGCAGGCACCCTTGCAGGTCAGCAAATCAGTGGCGCAACTGAAAGTCTCGGGCAATCTGGATGTGAATGACCCGGACGCCCTGCTCAACGCACTGCCTGCCCTGCTGCCGGTGAAAACCGTGGCCTCGGCCGATGGTGTGGTGAGAATCGAACCCATCAAGTAAGACCGGCACCGCCACACTTGAGAATATTTTGCATTCGCATGTGTGGTTTTTTTGGCCTGCCCCGTCTTCCTCCCGACTGTGTTTGATACGCACACCTTTTTGGCTATTTAGCCACCCCGGGGGATTTCATGTTTCGCGCGCCTTGCCACGCTTCGCACCTGTTTCTTCGACCGACGCTGATTGCCACCTGCCTGGCGTTCAGCCTCAATGCCCAGGCCGAGTCCTTCAAGCTGCAACTGCCCGCCCAGTCGCTGGCCACGTCCCTGAGCCAAGTGGCGCAGCAGGCGAAAATCCAGCTGCTGTTCGATGAAACACTGCTCAAGAACGTGCAGGCGCCCGCGCTCAATGGCGACTTCACCCCCGAAGTGGCGATTCGCAGCCTGCTCAAAAACGGCGAGTTCACCCTGATCAAGGTCGGCACCACCTACGTGGTGCGCCCCGACGAGGGCAAGACCACCCACAGCAGCGCTATCCAGCTGGACGCCCTCAGCGTGATCGGCACCGGTAACGAAGTCGACTCAAGCACTGTCAACCGTTCCACCCTCAGCCAGGCCGACATCGACCGCTACCAGTCCAATAACATTCCCAGCCTGTTGCAGACCTTGCCCGGCGTGAGCCAGGGCGGTTCGCTCAAACCCGGTGGCCAGACCATCAACATTCGTGGTTTCGGCGATGCCGAAGATGTGCCGATGACCGTCGATGGCGCCACCAAAAGCGGCTTTGAGCGCTACCAGCAAGGCACGGTGTTTATCGAGCCCGAGCTGATCAAAAGCATCGAGGTGGAAAAAGGCCCCAACTCACCGTTCACCGGCAACGGCGGTTTCGGCGGCACGGTCAACATGACCACCAAAGATGCCCCGGACCTGCTCCAGGACGGTCGCAACAGCGGCGCGATGCTCAAGTACGGCTACTCCAGCAACGACCACGAACAGGTTTACAGCGGTGCCGTGTATGGCCGCACCGACGACGGCCGTTTCGACGCGCTGGCCTACCTGACCCAGCGCGACGGCGGCGACATGAAAGTGGCCGCCAAGTTGCCCAACGACAACAACCAATACCCGGTAAACCCGCAGCGCCTGCCCAACAGCGCCCAGGATGTGGACGGTAAGTTGTTCAAGGTCAACGCCCACTTGACCGAAGAGCACAGCGTCGGCCTCTCCTACTCGCGTTCCCACAGCAATCGCTGGACACCGTTTTCTGCTGCCAGCTACCCGACGCCGCCGACCCAGGCCAACATCGATCGCTACGGCTATGAAGGGGCGTTGAAGCGTTTTTTAGCCCAACGTGACACCGTCGACACCACCTGGTCGGGCAAGTACGAATACCAGCCCGTGGACAACCCGCTGGTGGACCTGAGCGTCAAATATTCCCAGTCCAACACCGACCAGACCGACGAGCGCGACGCCACGGCGTTTTTCCAGCTGGCCACCGGCGGGCGCAAGATGGACACGTCCTACACCGACAAAAACCTCGACATCCGCAACGTCAGTCTGTTTGACACCGGGCCCTTGCAGCATGCCGTCACGGTGGGTGGCCAGATCCGCAAGCACATCCGCGAAACCGAGATGTGGATGCCGGGCACTGCCTACAACACGGCGCGCTACAACTACGGGCATTTCCAGCCGGGTTTCATGCCCCACGGCAAGGTCGATACCCACAGCTTCTTTGTCCAGGATGCAGTGACCGTGGGCGACGTGACCATCACCCCGTCCCTGCGCTACGACCACGTGCGCAACCGCGGCGAAGGCAACGATGCGCCGTACTACAACAACCCGGACCCGTCGTTCGGCCACGACTACAGTGACCGCACCTACACCGGCTGGTCGCCACGCCTGGCGTTGTTCTGGAACGTCACGCCGAACCTGGGGCTGTTCGCCAACTGGAGCAAAACCTGGCGCGCGCCGGTCATCGACGAGCAGTATGAAGTGCAAGGCCTGGGCAGCCGCACCGCCACCAGCGTCGACCTCGACCCGGAGCGCATCACGTCGATCACCGTGGGCAGCGTCGTCAGCTTCGATAACCTGATTGCCCATGACGACAACCTGCAAGTGCGCACCACGTTGTTCCACAACAAAGTCGAAGACGAAATCTTCAAGGCCACCGGCGTCGGCTGCCAGAACCAGGCCGTCAACGGTGGCACGATTTCCAGCGCCTGCCCGCCTGGGGCGATGTCCAATTACCGCAACATCGGCGGCCTGACCATCAAGGGCTTTGAACTCGAATCGTTCTATAACTCCACCTACCTGTTCGGCTCGGTGTCGTTCGCCTACGCCAAAGGTGAACACGAAGGCGCCTACACCAACCCGTGGGGGCCGGATGTGGCGGCACGTGACATTCCACCGACCAAATGGGTGCTGGTGCTGGGCACCAACATTCCGGCCTGGGATGCCCAGGTAGGCTGGATAGGCCAGTTCATCGGCGCCACCGACCGCTTGCCCAGCGATACATATTCCGGCGGACCGGGCAGCAGCGTGGGCGACCTGTTCTACGACCAGTACGGTAACAAGGCCTACAACACCCAGGGTCTGTTCGCCAAATGGAAACCGCAACAGGCTTACCTGAAAGGCACCGAGGTGAATTTCACCGTGGACAACTTGCTCAACAACAACTTCCGCCCGGCCCTGAGCGGCGACCGTGCCTACACCAAAGGTCGCGATGCGAAGATCAGCATTACGCGGTTCTTCTAAGGTGAGGTGCTGCGGGTGTGTGGGTTTGTCTGCACGACCGAGGCGCTCCCTTCGCCGCCTCGCTAAAGCTCGACAGCTCCCACATGGATCTCCATTTGCTCGCGATCTTCTGTGGGAGCCGTCGAGCCCTGGCGAGGCGGCGAAGGCGGCGGCACTGCCAACCCGAGCGATTGAAACTGTACGGATAAATCCGCACCCAGCTGTAGGCCAGCAATCGGCGAGGGTTGTGGCTAGATGGGCTTCCCTTGAAGCCCTCTAGATTCGGGTCGCCCTCATGAGCTCGCGCGAAAACACCGGCATGGCCCTCGGCCTGCTGGGCGTCATCATCTTCAGCCTCACCTTGCCGTTCACCCGCATCGTCGTGCAGGAGATCCATCCGTTGCTCAACGGCCTGGGCCGTGCCTTGTTCGCGGCAGTTCCGGCGGCGGCGCTGTTGCTGTGGCGCCGCGAGCGCTGGCCCACCTGGCGCCAGGTGCGCGGGCTGTGCCTGGTGATAGCCGGCGTGATCCTCGGTTTTCCGGTGCTGTCGGCCTGGGCCATGCAAACCTTGCCAGCCTCCCATGGCGCACTGGTCAACGGCCTGCAGCCGCTGTGCGTGGCGCTGTATGCGGCGTGGCTCTCCCACGAGCGGCCGTCAAAAGCCTTCTGGGCCTGTGCGGCGCTGGGCAGTGCATTGGTGTTGAGTTACGCGCTGATCACCGGTGCCGGCAGTGTCCAGGCAGGCGATTTGCTGATGCTCGGCGCGATTGCCGTGGGCGGCCTGGGGTATGCCGAAGGTGGCCGCCTGGCCAAGGAAATGGGTGGCTGGCAGGTGATCTGCTGGGCGCTGGTGCTGTCGACGCCGGTGTTGATCGGCCCTGTGTGGTACATGGCGGCGCAGCATCAAGGGGCAATTTCGACGCGTGCCTGGTGGGCGTTTGGTTACGTGTCGCTGTTCTCGCAGTTCCTGGGGTTCTTCGCTTGGTACGCCGGGTTGGCCATGGGCGGCATCGCGCGGGTCAGCCAGATCCAGTTGCTGCAGATCTTCTTCACCATCGCGTTTTCGGCGTTGTTTTTTGGTGAGCATATCGAGCCGATCACCTGGCTGTTTGCCTGTGGGGTGATCGTGACAGTGATGCTGGGGCGCAAGACCGCGGTGCAGCCCGCGCCTGCCCCCAAGCCGAACGCTATCTAATGTGAAAGCACACGTGTGTGGGCGCCGGGCTTGCCCGCGATAGCATCACCAAGGTTCAGCTGAAAGACCGAGTCGCCTGCATCGCAGGCAAGCCAGCTCCCACACAAGCCCGGCTCCCACAGCGTCTGTGTTCAGTTCAAGAAGCCATCCGCGCGCAGCAGGGTTTCCAGGCAGTGCTCGCTGATCTGGTAGAACGCCTTCAGCGCCTGGATTTTCTCCAGCAACTGCGCGTTGTCCACCGGCTCGCTGCGCTTGATCGCCAGGATCATCTTGTTCTTGTTGGTGTGTTCCAACGAGATGAACTCGAACACCTTGGTCTCATACCCACAGGCCTCGAGGTACAGCGCACGCAGGCTGTCGGTGACCATTTCCGCCTGTTGGCCCAGGTGCAGGCCGTATTGCAGCATCGGCTTGAGCAGCACCGGGCTCTGGATCTGCAAGCGAATCTGTTTGTGGCAGCACGGCGAGCACATGATGATCGACGCGCCCGAACGGATACCGGTGTGGATCGCGTAATCGGTGGCAATGTCACAGGCATGCAGCGCAATCATTACGTCCAGGTCACTGGGCGCCACGCTGCGTACGTCACCGCACTTGAACACCAGCCCAGGGTGTTCCAGGCGTGCGGCCGCGCTGTTGCACAACGTCACCATGTCTTCGCGCAGTTCCACGCCAGTCACTTCGCCCTCGGCCTTGAGGGTGTTGCGCAGGTAATCGTGGATGGCGAAGGTCAGGTAACCCTTGCCCGAACCGAAATCGGCGACGCGCACCGGCTGATCCAGTTTCAGCGGCGACGAGGTCAGCGCATGGCTGAACACTTCGATGAACTTGTTGATCTGCTTCCACTTGCGCGACATCGACGGGATCAGCGCCTGCTTGGCGTCGGTCACGCCCAGGTCGGCGAGGAATGGCCGGCTCAGGTCAAGGAAGCGATTTTTCTCGCGGTTGTGCTCAGCGGACGGCGCCTCACGCAGTTGCTGGGGCTTGCTTTTGAACAGCGAGCTTTTGTTCTTCTTGCTGTATTCCAGCTGGACTTCGTCGGTCAGCGACAGCAAATGCGCATTCTTGAACGAGGTGGGCAGCAGCGCAGCAATCGCTACCACGCCCTCGGCCAGCGGCAAGTTCTTGGTGATATCGCGGGTCTTGTAGCGGTAGACGAAGGACAGGCAGGCCTGCTCCTTGACCTCTACCGGCTTGATGATCAGCCGTTGCAATTGGGCTTCCTCACCCACGTACTTGGCCAGCACCAGCTTGATAAACGCGTTCTGCGCCAGGCTTGCGCTCAGCAGCTCGATGAACTGGGCGTGATGATCCGGCGCAGGGCGGGCAGGTTGAGCGGTGACGGACATGAACAAAAACGCCTCGGGCTGGGAATGCCGGGCATTTTAGGGGAGATGAAGGTTTAGGGCACGGGCTTATTTGATCAACGGTCGATTCGTCCAGCCTGCACAGATCCAAAGGTGGGAGGGAGCTTGCCCCGATGGCGGTGTATCAGCTCCAAATGAGTTGCTTGACACACGGCCATCGGGGGGCAAGCCCCCTCCCACATTTTGGTTCAGTGGTGTTTGGGTTATTCGAGTACGACCAACCTGTTGGGCAGTTCATTACGGGTTTGCGTCACCGGCACATGCACCTTGAGCAACTCACCGCAGGCCTCAATGCACGCGATAAACCCGGCCAACGTCTGCCCCTGCTTCACCTGCTGGGTGAACGCCTTGACGATGGTGTCCCAACTGCCGTCATCCAGGCGCTTGGAAATGCCCTCGTCCACCAGGATTTCCACATAGCGCTCCGCCTCGCTGACAAAAATCAGCACACCTGTGCCGCCCAGCGTGTGGTGCAGGTTCTGCTCCAGGAACTGGCGGCGCGCCAGGTTGGACGCGCGCCAATGCCGTACCGAGCGCGGGATCAGACGCGTGGTGACTTTCGGCAGGCGAAACACCAGGCACAACACGATAAACGTTGCCCACTGTGCCAGCAGCAAGGTGTACATGGTCAGGTAGCCCGACAAGTAATGCACCACGCCGGGGACCACCAAGGCGATCAGACTGGCCCAGAGCAACGGGATATAAGCGTAATCATCGGCACGCGCCGCCAGCACGGTGACCAGTTCGGCATCGGTGGTTTTTTCGACCCGAGCGATCGCCTCAGCGACCTGGCGTTGCTCGTGTTCACTCAGTAGTGCCATGGTTGTAGATGCCCCTTTCTAGTTATCGTCATTACCAGCCACCCGAGGCCCCGCCACCGCCAAAACCACCGCCGCCGCCTCTGAAGCCACCACCGCCGCCCCCGCCACCGCCGCCGCGCCCGCTGCTGCTGAGAATCGCCAGCAGAATAGCGCCAACCGGCAGGCCCAGGCGATTGCACAACCACAGCACGCCAATCAGCAAGATAAACAAGCCGATGGAAAACCCCGGGTTGTTCTTGGCGAAATTCGCATCGGCCACATGCGCCGGCACGGCCAGCGGCTCGCCACCCACCACTTGCACCATCGCCGCCACACCGTCGCTGATGCCCTGGCTGTAATTGCCCGCCTTGAACTTGGGCGCGATCACCTGGTTGATGATCACCCACGACTGCGCATCGGTCAGCACACCTTCGAGGCCATAGCCGACTTCGATGCGCAACTTGTGCTCATCACGGGCGACGATCAACAGCGCGCCGTTGTCCTTGCCCTTCTGCCCGATGCCCCACTCGCGACCCAATTGGTAACCGTAGTCTTCAATGGGCACGCCTTGCAGGTCGGGCACGGTGACCACCACGATCTGGTCGCCCGAGGTTTGCTCCAGCGCCTGCAACTGCTGGGTGATCTGCGCGCGGGTTGCCGGGTCGATCATCTGGGCGCTGTCCACCACCCGTCCGGTCAAGGCCGGGAACGTCAATGCCGCCTGGGCGGCACCCACGCAGGCCAGCAACCACAGCGCCAAGCCTATCCGTAATAAACGCATCGACACCTCAGAGAAGCCTTATTTGAACTTCACTTGTGGCGCTTTATCGGCATCGGCGCTGGTGGCTTCAAACGTGGCGCGGATCGGCAAGTCGCTGTACATCACGCTGTGCCACAGGCGGCCAGGGAAGGTACGGATTTCGGTGTTGTAAGCCTGCACGGCCTGGATAAAGTCACGGCGAGCCACGGCAATGCGGTTTTCTGTGCCTTCAAGTTGCGATTGCAGGGCCAGGAAGTTCTGGTTGGCTTTGAGGTCCGGGTAGCGCTCGGACACCACCATCAAACGGCTGAGGGCGCCGCTCAAACCATCCTGGGCTTGCTGGAACTGCTTGAGTTTTTCCGGATTGTCGAGGGTGCTGGCATCCACCTGAATCGAGGTGGCCTTGGCCCGCGCTTCGATCACGGCGGTGAGGGTATCTTGCTCATGCGCTGCGTAACCCTTGACCACTTCCACCAGGTTGGGGATCAGGTCGGCGCGGCGCTGGTACTGGTTCTGCACCTGGCCCCAGGCCGCCTTGGCCTGTTCATCCAGGGTCGGAATGGTGTTGATGCCGCAACCGCTCAGCACTGTGCTGATCAATAGCAAAGCGGCGGCTTTCAAGCCCCAGCGGTAACCTTGTGCTGCTTGCATGGTGTTTCTCCTGCTCAAACTTGATGGAAGTTGACGACTAACCCTTTAAACCACGCGCTTGGGGCATAATCCGCCGCCACCACTGGATTGCATTGAGCCAATCAGCTAAAAAGATGCCCAGCGCGAATAAGAGTTCACAAGTGTCGTGCATTTACTGCAATAACACTCGAACAACAACATATGTTCCCCACATTTTGGCAGAGCGGCGCATTTTCGCTGTGCAGTAGCCGAAAAAGGATATTCATGAAGAAGCTGTGTTTGCTAGGCCTTGTTGCCACTCTGGCCACTCACCCCGTCTGGGCAGAAACAAAGCCTGCTGCGCTTAAAGACAAGGACGCCTTTGTCAGCGACCTGCTCAAGCAGATGACCCTGGATGAAAAGATCGGCCAATTGCGCCTGATCAGCATCGGCCCCGAAATGCCCCGCGAGCTGATCCGCAAGGAAATCGCCGCCGGCCGTATCGGCGGCACCTTCAACTCGATCACCCGCCCGGAAAACCGTCCGATGCAGGACGCGGCCATGCGCAGCCGGTTGAAGATCCCGATGTTCTTCGCCTATGACGTGATCCACGGCCACCGCACAATCTTCCCGATCAGTTTGGCCCTGGCCTCCAGCTGGGACATGGACGCCATCGGCCGCTCCGGGCGCATCGCCGCCCAGGAAGCCGCTGCCGACAGCCTCGACATCACCTTTGCGCCGATGGTCGACATCTCCCGCGACCCACGCTGGGGCCGTACATCCGAAGGCTTCGGCGAAGACACCTACCTGGTCTCGCGCATTGCCGAGGTCATGGTCAAGGCCTTCCAGGGCGCCAGCCCCGCCAATGCCGACAGCATCATGGCCAGCGTCAAGCACTTCGCCCTGTATGGCGCGGTAGAAGGCGGTCGCGACTACAACGTGGTCGACATGAGCCCGGTCAAGATGTACCAGGACTACCTGCCGCCGTACCACGCGGCAATCAAGGCCGGTTCCGGCAGCGTGATGGTGGCGTTGAACTCGATCAACGGCGTGCCCGCCACCGCCAACACCTGGCTGATGAACGACTTGCTGCGCAAGGACTGGGGCTTCAAAGGCCTGGCCGTCAGTGACCACGGCGCGATCTTCGAGCTGATCAAGCACGGCGTGGCCAAGGACGGGCGTGAAGCCGCCAAGCTGGCGATCAAGGCCGGCATCGACATGAGCATGAACGACTCGCTGTATGGCAAGGAACTGCCGGGGTTGCTCAAGTCCGGCGAAATCGAACAGAGCGACATCGACAACGCCGTGCGCGAAGTGCTCGGTGCCAAGTACGACATGGGCCTGTTCAACGACCCGTACCTGCGCATCGGCAAGGCCGAGGATGACCCGGCCGACACCTATGCCGAGAGCCGCCTGCACCGCGCCGACGCCCGTGATATCGCGCGCCGCAGCCTGGTGCTGCTGAAAAACCAGAACGACACCCTGCCGCTGAAAAAGTCCGCGACCATCGCGCTGGTCGGCCCGCTGGCCAAGGCCCCTATCGACATGATGGGCAGCTGGGCTGCCGCCGGTAAGCCTGAACAATCGGTAACCCTGCTCGACGGCATCAATGCCGTGATCGGCGAAAAAGGCAAAGTGATCTACGCGCGTGGCGCCAACATCACCAACGACAAGGCCGTGGTCGACTACCTCAACTTCCTCAACTTCGATGCGCCGGAAGTGGTGGATGACACCCGCCCAGCCCAAGTACTGATCGACGAAGCGGTGAAAGCGGCGAAGGATGCTGACGTGGTGGTCGCGGCCGTAGGCGAGTCGCGTGGCATGTCCCACGAGTCCTCGAGCCGCACCGATTTGAACATTCCGCAAAGCCAGCGCGACTTGATCAAGGCCCTCAAAGCCACGGGCAAACCGTTGGTGCTGGTGCTGATGAACGGCCGCCCACTGTCGATTCTTGACGAGAACCAACAAGCCGACGCGATCCTCGAAACCTGGTTCGCCGGCACCGAAGGCGGCAACGCGATTGCCGACGTGCTGTTCGGTGACTACAACCCGTCGGGCAAGCTGCCGATCACCTTCCCACGTTCGGTGGGGCAGATTCCGACCTACTACAACCACCTGAGCATTGGCCGGCCCTTCACGCCGGGCAAGCCGGGCAACTACACCTCGCAATACTTCGATGACGTCACCGGGCCGCTGTTCCCGTTTGGCTATGGCCTGAGCTACACCACGTTCAGCCTGTCCGACATGGCGCTGTCGTCCACGACGCTGAACAAGACCGGCAAGCTCGACGCCAGCGTCACGCTGAAAAACACCGGCAAGGTCGACGGCGAAACCGTGGTGCAGCTGTATATCCAGGACGTGGCCGGCTCGATGATCCGCCCGGTGAAAGAGCTGAAGAACTTCCAGAAGGTCATGCTCAAGGCCGGTGAAGAGCGCACGCTGCACTTCACCATCACCGAAGAAGACTTGAAGTTCTACAACACCCAGCTCAAGTTCGCCGCGGAACCGGGCCAGTTCAATGTGCAGATCGGGCTGGATTCCCAGGATGTGCAGCAGCAGACGTTCGAATTGCTGTAATACCTGCAGCCCCCTCTTCGTTGGAGAGGGGGCTTGCGCCCTTCCCCGTCTCAGTCAGTAAAAAGTCAGCGTTCCCTCCCCGCTTCAAGCCAAGTCCTACATCAGGCGCCCGGCCTACTCACGCACGCTATTGACCCGAAATAACTGTGCAGGTGTGTGGACCATGTCGCCCCCGAAAAACGTTCGAGCACCCGCAACGCAGGCGCCCGCTCAATCATCATTCAAGCCAGCGGCGATCGCCCTCTGTGTGCTCGGATGCCTGTCGAGCCTGGCGGCCCACGCAGCCAGCTACATCGAACAAGGCCGGTTGCACGATGCAGCCAGTTGGCACAGTCAAGAGTTCAACAAAGACTGGGGGCTGGGTGCAATCGGTGCCGACCACGCCTACGCCAGGGGGTTGAGCGGCACAGGGGTGCGGGTGGGGGTTTACGATTCTGGAACCGATGTGCGCCACCCTGAATTTGCCGGCAAGCCCCATTCCGGCGTGCGCCTGGCCGACCCTGGCTGCATGAGTGAGACAGTGCTGGCTGATGGCTGCTTTTTCAGCGAGGGTGAACGTTCAGCGGTGAATGTCATCGACTCGCTGCCTCCCGAAGCCTTGCTCGGCCTGGAGGAGGCCATTGCCAATGGCGACATCACCCGCGAAGAACTTGATAACTATCTGAAAAATGTAAGCACTCACTACAACGCTCACGGCACGCACGTGGCCGGCAAAATAGTCGCCAACCGTGATGGCTCTGGCGTGCAGGGTGTGGCCTACGGCGCGCACATGAGTGCCGTGCGCAAATTCAGCAACAGCTACCTGGGCGGGCCTGGTTTAAGCCCTTTCAGCGTCACCAACGTAACGCCTGCAGCCGTGAGCAGGGCCTACGCGCAACTGCACGAACAGCAGGTACGCGTGGTCAATCACAGCTGGGGCACACCTACGCCCCTGGCGGGTGAGGCAGAACTCGACGCCTTCCTGGCCGAGATAAATCAATATCAAGAGCTCAAGGCCACAGCCGAGGGTGCGATCAAATACGGCATGCTGCAGGTTTGGGCAGCGGGCAATACCGACACGGCCAACGCCTCGCCCCAAACAGCACCGTTTACCGGCGTCCATTCGAGCCTGCCCCGCGCAATCAAGGCGCTGGAGCCTTATTGGCTGACCGTGGTCAACCTCGATCAAAGCCTGACATTGAGCGACCGCTCCTACCGTTGCGGCTTCAGCAAAGACTGGTGCCTGGCCGCACCCGGAACGGATATCACCTCAGCCTGGGTGTCGGGTTCGATCACCACCGAAAACCACCATGACGCCGACGGCGAAGTCGATGGTTTCAAGGTGACCGGCGACAATCCTGCGTTCAACTACCTGACCGCCTCCGGCACCTCCATCGCCGCCCCGCACGTGACCGGCGGCCTAGCCCTGCTGATGGAACGCTTCCCCTACCTCGACAACCCGCAAATCCGCGACGTGTTGCTGACCACCGCCACCGACCTGGGTGAGCCTGGGGTAGACGACGTCTATGGCTGGGGCCTCATGAACCTGAAAAAAGCCATCGATGGCCCTGGCCAACTGCGGGTCGACACCGTGGTGAACATGGACCGCCCCGCCGGCGGCGCCAGGGTCTGGCAAGGCGGCGCCTGGGACGACTGGCGCAACGACATCAGCGGCCCGGGGCACCTGGAAAAAACCGGCATCGGCTGGCTGCGCCTGAGCGGCAACAACAGCTTTGCCGGCGTCACGCTCAAAGAGGGTGTGCTGGAGCTGGACGCCACCAATACCCTCAAAGGTGACGTTAACCTCGAAGGCGGTCTGCTGCGCCTGAATGGTTCACTGGCCGTCGAGGGCGACTACCGACAAGCAGCCGGCTCCACCCTGATGACCGGGCTGACCAGCCAGACAGCCCCGGCCACATTGCAGGTCCAAAAGCAGGCGTCCATCAACGGCGGCTCGTTGTACCTGAGTGCGCAACCCAACCACTATTACCTGGGCCAGCGTTACAGCATCCTTCAAGCCCAAGGTGCGTTGAATGGCGAATTTACCTCGGTAGACCGCCGCGAGTTCTCACCTTTCCTCAGCGTTTCCCAGGTCAAGCAAGGCAATAACTTGCTGGTGGAGTTTGGCCGCGGTCAGTCACTGGCGTCAGCGGCGCAGACTGCTAACCAACGCGCCGTCGCCCATGCTGCGGATGCTGAAACCCAACCCTCGCCGCTGCTGCAACGCCTGACCGCGCTGTTTCCCGAGCAAGCACCTTCAGCCCTGGACCAGTTGAGCGGCGAACTGCATGCCAGCACCCAAGCGGTGCTGATTGAAAACAGCCGTGTCGTGCGCCAGGCCGCGCTCGACCGTCAGCGCCTGGCGCAAGACAGCCGCGACGCCGCACTCGACGCCAACAACCAAGGCATCTGGGTGCAACTGCCGCGTCAATCCGGCCAACTCGCAGGCAACAGCAACACCACGCGCACTCACCACAACAGCACGGGCCTGCTGTTGGGGTTCGATCACACGCTGGAGCAAGGCACTCGCGTGGGCGTGGTCGCCGGCAGCGGCCGCACGGATGTGAAGGCCGGTTCGCGAGGCAAAGCCAGCGTCGACACCTACCAATTGGCCCTGCACGCCGGCCACACATGGGACGCGTTCGGCGTGTATGGCGGCATCGCCTATGCGCAACATGAGATCGAAACAAAACGCCGCGTCAGCTTCCCCGGCGTAGACAACCGCCTGACCGCCACATACGCCAGCCGCACCGTGCAGACGTTTGCCGAGGCCAACTACAGGTTCAGCCATGACTTCTGGAACTGGCAGCCGTATCTGCAACTGGCCAATGTGCAACAGCGCAGCGAAGGCTTCAAAGAGCGCGGCAGCATGGCCGCACTGAAGGGCAAACGCTCGAAGGAAAACGTCAACCTGACCACCGGCGGTGTGCGGGTCAACCTCGACCTGGGCAAGGCGCAGATCGGCCCGTCATGGCTGAGCCTGCGTGGCGGCCTGGCCTATACCCATGCAAGCGGCGACCTGCAACCGACCACTCAGGCCGCCTGGGACGGCGGCCGCGTGATGAGCGTCAGCGGCGCGCCGTTGGATCGCCTCAGCACCCGCCTGGAACTGGGCGCCACCGCGCGCCTGAGCCGCGACAGCACCTTGGACTTCGGCTTCAGCCAACAGCGCGGTGAGCGCACACGCGACCAAAGCCTTACGGCGCAGTACACATTGCAGTTTTAGTCAGCAACGGCGGGGGCGCCCTACCCCCGCCGATCCAACAGATTCACCACCAACCGATCAATCCAGCCCCACACCCGCTGCTTGACCCGCCGCCACAACGGCCGCGACTTCCATGCTTCCAGGCTCACGGCCTGGCTCTTGGCAAAATCGCGTTCGAAACTGTCAGCCACGGCCAGCGTCAACAGCGGGTCCAGCGCTTCCAGGTTGGCTTCCAGGTTGAAGCGCAAATTCCAGTGGTCGAAATTGCACGAGCCGATGCTCACCCAATCGTCCACCAGCACCATTTTCAGGTGCAGGAAGCACGGCTGGTATTCGAAAATCTGCACACCGGCGCGCAACAAACGCGGGTAATAACGGTGCCCGGCGTAGCGCACGGAGGGGTGATCGGTGCGCGGGCCGGTGAGCAGCAAACGCACATCCACCCCACGCCCGGCCGCGCGGCGCAAGGCACGGCGCACACTCCAGGTCGGCAGAAAATACGGCGTGGCCAGCCAGATTCTTTGCTGGCCACTGTTCAAGGCGCGGATCAGCGACTGCAGGATATCGCGGTGCTGACGCGCGTCGGCATAGGCGACGCGCCCCAGGCCTGGCCCGGTGGCCGGCACCTTGGGCAGGCGCGGCAAACCAAAATGGGTAGCGGGCTTCCATTCACGGCGAGCGGCATTGGCGTGCCATTGCCGCTCGAACAGCGCTTGCCAGTCCAGCACCAACGGGCCGCTGATTTGCACCATCACTTCATGCCATTCGGCCGTGTCTTGCCCTGGCGTCCAGAATTCATCGGTCACGCCGGTGCCGCCGACCACGGCAATGCTCTGGTCAATCAGCAACAGCTTGCGGTGGTCGCGGTACAGATTGCGCATCCAGCGCCGCCAGCTCAGGCGATTGTAGAACCGCAGCTCCACGCCCGCGTCGGTCAGGCGCTTACGCAAACTCAGGGTAAACGCCAGGCTGCCGTAATCATCAAACAAACAGCGCACCCGCACGCCGCGCTCGGCGGCGAGTACCAGCGCCTGGACCATGGCGTCGGCGCAGGCGCCGGCTTCCACCAGGTACAACTCCAACTCGACTTGCCGCTCAGCGCGGGCAATGCCCGCCAGCATCTGCGGAAAGAAACGCGGGCCGTCGATCAGCAACTCGAAACGGTTGGCGCTGCGCCACGGGAAGACTGCGCCGCTCACGTCAGCGCGCCGTAAAAATCAGTACCGCACCCACCGGCACCGACAAACTGATCGACTTGAGCCCCGCCGCTTTGCGCAAGGTCGCCACGCCCGGCGCCAGGTCAAAGTCTTCGGCATGCAACACCACCGGCTCCAGGGTCACCACCTGAAAGCGCCGGTCATCCAGGCGCGTGGCCAGCAGTTCGGCGCTGTAGGTCTGAGTCTTGCCGTGCAACGTCACACTCAACGGCAGGCGCAATTCCAGCTGCGCGCCGGGGGCCAAATCGTTGATGGGTTGCAGGTTGATTTGCGCAGTGATCAGCGCTTCGGGGAAGGTCTTGATGTCGAACAGGTCATTGCGCATGCGCTCATCGCGCAGCGGGATGCCGCTATTGATCGACTCCACCTCCACTTCCAACTGGGCCGCGCCCTGGCTGTCGACCTTGCCGTGCAACACCAGAAAGCGATGCACTTCTGCAATTTCGGTGTTTTTGGTGGTGACGAACGACAGGCGTGAGGATTCGTTATCCAGATACCAGTCGGCATGGGCAGGCAGAGCTGCAGCCGTCAGCAGCGTGAAGGCCAGGGGTTTGACGTTGAACATAAAGACTCGTGAGGCAAAAAACCTGGACGAACCTTAACTGTGCCGGGTGCCGGGCGCAATGTAACTGACAAAGCCGATCAAGGTGGGAGCTGGCTTGCCTGCGATAGCGACAGGTCCGTCAACATTTCTGTCGCCTGTGCCGCCGTCTTCGCAGGCAAGCCAGCTCCCACAGGGAATTTGGGGTGTGTCAGGGATTCAGGCGGCAGCCTTGGCGATCACCTATCCAGCGCGCCGTATGCGTGCGCCCCAACCCACTGGCCGTCACTTCACTGCGCTCCGGGTTGTCGTTGAACGCGCTGGTCGGCACGTACTGCTTCACATACCCGAGGCAATACTCGGCCGGATTGTTCTCCACATACCGGCACGAGCAATATTCCTTGGCGGTGTACGCCGCGATGATGTCGGGGAAGGCTTGCAGGTTGACGCGCTCATGCCAGACCCAGCCCAGCAACGCGAGCAACAACAGTAGAAACAGGCTGATGAACGGGTGACGACGAATCATGGTTGCACCGCCGCGAGCACGCGTTTGAGCAATTCGTTGTGGCGGTAGCTGCCGTCGCGGTCGTCGCCGTAGCGCACGATCACCAGGTGTTCATCGGGCATCACAAACAGCGCCTGGCCCCAGTGGCCGAGGGCGGCGAAGGTGTCGGCCGGAGCGTCGGGCCACGGGCGGGGCGCGCCTTGTACTTCGCGGTTCAGCCACCACTGGCCGCCGGGTACGGCTTCGTCCTGGCCGACTTTGTAGTTGTCGAAGGGTTGGCGGTTGAAGGCGACCCACTCTTCAGGCAGCAATTGCTGCGCGCCCCAGCGCCCATCGCGCGCCATCAGCAGGCCAATGCGCGCCAGGTCGCGGGCGGTGAGGTAGGCATAAGAGGACGCGACGAAGGTTTCGTCTGCGTCGGTTTCCCAGGTGGCGTTGTGAATGCCCAGCGGCTTGAACAGCGCGTCCCACGGGTAACTCATATAGGCCTTGTGGCCGAGCATGCCTTTGAGGGTGGCGGAGAGGATGTTGCTGTCGCCGCTGGAGTAGCGGAAGGCTTGACCCGGTGCCGCTGCGGCCTCGGTGTCGGCGGCAAACTCGGCCATGTCGGCGCGGCCACGGGTGTAGAGCATCGCCACCACCGAGGATTTCAACGGCGCGTATTCGTAATCTTCCTGCCAGTCCAGGCCCGAGGCCCAGTGCAGCAGGTCGGCCATCGTCACCTTGGGGTGCTGCTTCATCGGCGGGTAGAAGCGTGCGGCGGGGTCGCTAAGTTTGAAGCGATTTTCGCCATAGGCCACGCCGAGCACGGTAGCCATCAGGCTTTTGCTGATCGACCAGGTCAGGTGCGGCGTGCTCGCGGTAGTGGGTGCGGCGTAGCGTTCGTAGATGATTTCGCCGTCACGGATCACCAGCAGCGCGTCGGTGCGAATGCCTTGGCGGGTGGCGTCGTCACGGGTTGGGAACGCATAGGCAGTCAGCGCATCGACAGCGGGGCCGGTGAGTGCTGTGCCTTGGGCCCAGTCCTTGTCAGGCCAGGTGTCGGCGTGGGCGGCAACGGTGACGAACAGCAGGGCAACGCACAACAAGCCTCGGACCATGGACGCGAACTCAAGGGGGCATTCGAGCCCGCGAGCCTAGCCCAGGCGCATGACAGATTGGCGACATCAACGGCTGTCATCTAAGCGTCACCGTAACTTCATGGCGCTGACACCGAGCCTACATAGCCTGAGTTTGGACAAACAAGTCGACCGGCCGGAACGTGGCTGGCACTCGGAGATTCGCCATGACTCAGATCGCCCGCATCAGCGACACCGGCAATGAACGCCGCCTGCAAGCCGAACGCCTGATTGGCGCCAAGGCGTTGCAGGAAGCCCAGGCCCTGCGGTTCAACGTGTTCAGCGGCGAGTTCAACGCCAAGCTGAAAGGCGCGGAACTGGGTCTGGACATGGATGACTATGATGTTCACTGCAGCCACATCGGCGTGCGGGATTTGAACAGCGGTCGATTGGTCGCCACCACCCGTTTGCTCGACCACCAGGCCGCCAGCACCCTGGGCCGGTTCTACAGCGAAGAAGAATTCAGCCTGCACGGCTTGCTGCACCTGCAAGGCCCGATCCTGGAAATCGGTCGCACCTGCGTCGACCCGGCCTACCGCAACGGCGGCACCATTGCCGTGTTGTGGGGCGAGTTGGCGGAAGTCTTGAACCAGGGCGGCTACAGCTACTTGATGGGCTGCGCGAGCATCCCGATGCACGACGGCGGCATCCAGGCCCACGCGATCATGCAGCGCCTGCGCGAACGCTACCTGTGCAACGAACACCTGCGCGCCGAGCCGAAAAAGCCACTGCCGGCACTGGACCTGCCGTCCAACGTGATCGCCGAAATGCCGCCACTGCTCAAGGCCTACATGCGCCTGGGTGCGAAGATCTGCGGGGAGCCGTGCTGGGATGAAGATTTCCAGGTGGCCGACGTGTTCATCCTGCTCAAGCGTGACGAGCTGTGCCCACGTTATGCTCGCCACTTCAAGGCGGCCATGTGATGGCCCGCCTGCGCGTGTACGGGCGCATCGCCCGGGTGCTGCTGGTGGTCGCACTGGGGCTGAGCATGGCCAGCGTGTTTGGCGTGTTCGAGCGTTTGGGCGTGGCCAACTCGATGGTGCGCCGCCAGCGCTGGTCGCGATTCTTTATGGCGCGGCTGACCCATGCCCTGCCCTTTCGCGTGACGGTGCACGGTGAGTTGCCAAAAACGCCGATGCTGTGGGTGAGCAATCACGTGTCTTGGACCGATATCCCACTGCTGGGCGCTGTGGCGCCGATGTCCTTTTTGTCCAAGGCCGAAGTGCGCACCTGGCCGGTGGCTGGCTGGTTGGCGGCCAAAGCCGGCAGCTTGTTTATCCGCCGGGGTTCGGGCGACAGCCAATTGATCCGCAAGCAGATGACCCGTCACCTGGCGCAACAGCACCCGCTGCTGATGTTCCCCGAAGGCACTACGACCGACGGGCGCAGCCTGCGCACTTTCCACGGGCGGTTGCTGGCCAGTGCGATTGAAGCCGATGTGTCGCTGCAACCGGTGGCCATTCGTTATCTGCGTGATGGGCAAGTGGACCCGCTGGCACCGTTTATTGGTGACGACGATTTACTCTCGCACCTGATGCGCCTGTTTTCCAACGACCAGGGCGATGTCGAGATTCATGTGCTGCAGCCGATTGCGTGTGCTGGGCAGGAACGCGCAGCGCTGGCATTCCAGGCGCAGCAGGCGGTGCAGAAGGCGTTGTTTGGGCCGTTGCCGGAGGCTGAGCGAGTGGATGCTCGACCGGCGTTCGCAGCTTGAGATGAACTGAACACAGTTCAACATGTGGGAGCTGGCTTGCCTGCGATTGCGATCTACCTATGAATGCATCTGTTGCTGACACACCGCTATCGCAGGCAAGCCAGCTCCCACATGTTTTAGAGCTCAGTGGTCAGATGGGCTCGTGCAAATTCCTGCAACTCGGGATAGAACACCCGAAAGTCCTCACTCAACGGCTCATACAACACCCGCAACTCCTGCATGGCATGCCTCAATTCCTCGGGCTGGGTCAAACGCCGTGAGATCCCGCGCAACACCTGCTCCATCACCGCGAACTCGCGGTACGAACCCAACCAATCATCCGCCGCCATATAGGGTGCGATCTGCGCCAGCCGTCCCGGCAACTGCGGCTCGGCCGCCAGCACGCGGTACACCTGCGCCGTGAAGCGCTCCAGCGGCTGGTCGGCATACAGCGCCCAGTCCCGCGCCAGGCAGTGATCGAAAAACACATCCAGGACAATCCCGGCGTAGCGCTTGCGGGTCAGGCTGAAGCGTGACAACGCCTCGCCTACCAAGGGGTGGCTGTCGGTGAAGCGATCGATGGAGCGATGCAACTGGATCGCCGCCTCGATTTGCGGGCTGAACTGGCCCTGCAGGCGGCCTTTGACGAAGTCGCCATAGAGGCTGCCCAGCAATTGCGCAGGAAGTTGGCCGCCCAGGTGCAGATGTGCGAGATAATTCATGGCGCGCAGTCTACCACTGCCCTCCATGTATCGTTATAACCCGATATACCGAAATAGCCGGTCTTAAGACCAAAAGCATATTGGTGTATCGGGATGTAACGATTTAAAGTTCGCCTCATCGCGATATAACGTTTTACGAAAACGAGCATCTGCCATGTCCATCGACCTCGACGAAATAATAAAAGCCCTGGCGCACCCAGTACGACGAGACATCCTCACCTGGCTGAAAGACCCGAAAGTGCAGTTCCCCGAGCAATTGCACAACCACGAATACGGCATCTGCGCCGGGCAGATCGACCAGCGCTGCGGCTTGTCCCAGTCGACCGTGTCGGCCCACCTGGCAACCTTGCAACGGGCGGGTTTGATCAGCAGCCAGAAGGCCGGGCAGTGGCACTTTTTCAGACGCAATGAGGAAGTGATCCAAGCCTTTCTCACGGCGCTTATTACAGAACTCAGCGCACCGGCGCTGTAACAAGGAAACGCAAATGCCCCTCTCGCTACTCATACTGGCCCTGAGCGCCTTCGCCATCGGCACCACCGAGTTCGTCATCATGGGCTTGCTGCCCGATGTGGCGGCGGACCTTGGCGTGTCGATTCCCGGCGCCGGCTGGCTGGTCACCGGCTACGCCTTGGGCGTGGCCATCGGCGCACCCTTCATGGCACTGGCCACCGCCAAGCTGCCGCGCAAGGCTGCCCTGGTCGCGTTGATGGGCATCTTTATCATTGGCAACCTGCTCTGCGCCCTGGCCAGTGACTACAACGTGCTGATGTTTGCCCGTGTGGTCACCGCGCTGTGCCACGGTGCGTTCTTTGGTATCGGTTCAGTGGTCGCCGCCAACCTGGTGCCGGCCAACAAGCGCGCTTCGGCAGTGGCCTTGATGTTCACCGGCTTGACCCTGGCCAATGTGCTCGGCGTGCCGCTGGGTACCGCGCTGGGCCAGGAAGCCGGCTGGCGCTCGACCTTTTGGGCCGTGACGGTGATCGGCGTTGTGGCGCTGATCGGCCTGATCCGCTTTCTGCCGGCCAAGCGTGACGAAGAAAAACTCGACATGCGCGCCGAACTGGCCGCCCTCAAAGGTGCCGGCATCTGGTTGTCGCTGACCATGACCGCGCTGTTCGCCGCCTCCATGTTCACCCTCTTCACCTACGTCGCGCCGCTGCTGGGCGACGTCACCGGCGTGTCGCCCAAAGGCGTGACCTGGACCCTGTTGCTGATCGGCCTGGGCCTCACCGTGGGCAACATCATCGGCGGCAAGCTGGCGGACAAACGCCTGGCGGCCACCTTGATCGGTGTGTTCATCAGCATGGCGGTGGTGTCCACGGTACTGACCTGGACCAGCGTCGCGGTGATCCCGACCGAGATCACCCTGTTCCTGTGGGCCACCGCCTCGTTCGCCGCCGTGCCGGCGCTGCAGATCAACGTGGTGACTTTCGGCAAGGCCGCACCGAACCTGGTGTCCACCCTGAATATCGGCGCCTTCAACATCGGCAACGCCCTCGGCGCCTGGGTCGGCGGCAGTGTGATTGCCCACGGTTTCGGCCTGACCAGCGTGCCGTTGGCGGCTGCGGCCCTGGCGATCCTGGCCCTGCTGGTGACCCTGATTACTTTCCGTCAGAGCGGCGATGCCGACCTGGCCCCTGCGACCAACTGATCAATCCACTTAAAGAGAAGGGTGTTATCCCATGACGACTATTTTCGATCCGATCAAACTGGGCGACCTGCAATTGTCCAACCGCATCATCATGGCGCCGCTGACCCGCTGCCGTGCCGATGAAGGCCGCGTACCCAACGCGCTGATGGCCGAGTACTACGTGCAACGCGCGTCTGCCGGGCTGATCCTCAGCGAAGCCACCTCCGTGACGCCGCTGGGCGTGGGCTACCCGGACACCCCGGGCATCTGGTCCAACGACCAGGTACGCGGCTGGGCCAATGTGACCAAGGCCGTGCACGGCGCGGGCGGCAAGATCTTCCTGCAACTGTGGCACGTCGGCCGCATTTCCCACGAGTCGTACCTGAACGGCGAAACCCCGGTGGCACCGAGCGCGATCCAGCCCAAGGGCCACGTTAGCCTGGTGCGTCCGCTGGCCGACTACCCGACGCCACGCGCGCTGGAAACCGCTGAAATCGCCGATATCGTCGACGCTTACCGCGTCGGCGCCGAAAACGCCAAGGCCGCAGGCTTTGACGGCGTGGAAATCCACGGCGCCAACGGTTACCTGCTCGACCAATTCCTGCAAAGCAGCACCAACCAGCGCACCGACAACTACGGCGGCTCCCTGGAAAACCGTGCGCGCCTGCTGCTGGAAGTGACCGACGCCGCCATCGACGTCTGGGGCGCCGGCCGCGTGGGTGTGCACCTGGCACCGCGTGCCGACTCCCATGACATGGGCGACGACAACCTGGCCGAAACCTTCACCTACGTCGCCAGTGAACTGGGCAAGCGTGGCATCGCGTTCATCTGCTCGCGCGAAAAAGAAGCCGGCGACAGCCTCGGTCCACAACTGAAAAAAGCCTTCGGTGGCCCGTACATTGCCAACGAACGCTTCACCAAGGACAGCGCCAACGCCTGGCTGGCCTCGGGCAAGGCAGACGCGGTGGCCTTCGGCGTACCGTTTATTGCCAACCCGGACCTGCCGGCCCGCCTGAAGGCCGACGCGCCGCTGAACGAAGCGCACCCGGAAACCTTCTACGCCAAGGGCCCGGTCGGCTACATCGACTACCCAACCCTGGCGCTTTGATCGTCTGAAACGCAAAAAGCCCCGGTTCGCAGGAACCGGGGCTTTTTACTGCACGCTGGAATACTCAGAGATCTGAATGTGGGAGCTGGCTTGCCTGCGATAGCAGCGTTGTGGTGCCTCTGGCGGACCGAGGTGTCTGCATTGCGGGCAAGCCCGGCTCCCACACAAGCCGCCACACCATCTTGATTTGCGCCAGCTTTGGAAACATTCCTTCACAGGCTTGCAACAATATTGCTACAAAATACTTAGGCGGCTACCTATCAACCGGCCGCCAGCCCGTATATAAAGTCACCCCACCCTTCAGGCGCAAGGACGATTGACTGTCTCTCGTCTTTACTGTTGACACAACTGGACGCAATTACGCATTTTGTCTTAATTGCGCAGGCTGGGGCTCAGGCGCAGCATGTCCAGCCCTGCATCAACCCAGCGCTCAGCCTCTTGATGCAATTGAAAGCTGTCGGGCACCAGAAGCCATTGGCCGATCAGCCCATTGATGTAGGCATGCATGCACACCGCACCACGGGTGGTGTCGAGATTTTCCGGAAGCTGCCCGCGATGGACCGCGTTACGCAATGTCAGGCCGATACGCAGGTTGCATTCCAGGCTATGGGTCTGGCGCTGGCGACGCATGTCACACATTTCATCGGTGAACTCGCACTTATGAAACAAAATCTCATTGATGCGCCGGGTTTTCGGGTCCAGGGCCACCTGATGAAACAAATGAATCAGCAGCTTGCGCATACAGCCAAGCGGGTCGACTTCATCCTCGCTTTCACTCGCCCGGGCCAGTTCGTCCAAGGGTTCGTGCAGCGTGTCCAGCAATGCCTGGAGCAAATCGGACTTGTTGCTGAAATGCCAGTAGATGGCACCGCGCGTCACACCGGCCAGCGCCGCGATGTCCGCGAGCGTCGTGCGCGCAACGCCGCGCTCGTAAAAGGCCTGTTCAGCGGCTTCGAGAATCTGGCTGCGCGTTTCCTGAGCTTCCTCTTTGGTGCGACGAACCATGGCAGTAAAACCTCAATCAGAACACTTGGGACTATCGGTAACGCAGCTTTAATAGGCGGTAACGATCATCTGAATAATTGTGGGACGACACCGTCATGGGCGCCGAACGTACTAAAATCGAGGCTTTTGGACATGCTTTGTCAACATTCCGCGAAGCCTGTCAAGAGTTTACAAACAACCATGAACGTAAGTATATTGCGTAGCAAGCTACTTATCTACTCACAGCTTGTTTTTTACCCTTCCACACTTCTTGTGCGCATTCTGCGCGCCTGACCCGAGGATCTTCATGCAACTTAAGCCAGCTGTTACCGCTCTGGTCACTGCCGTCGCCCTGGCATCGCTGCTCAGCGGATGTAAAAAGGAAGAAGCGGCTCCGCCCGCTCAAACCCCTCAGGTCGGCGTGGTCACCATTCAACCGCAAGCCTTTACCCTGACCTCCGAATTGCCGGGGCGTACCACCGCCTTCCGCATTGCGGAAGTTCGGCCTCAGGTCAACGGCATCATTCTCAAGCGCCTGTTCAAGGAAGGCGCCGACGTGAAGGAAGGGCAACAGCTCTACCAGATCGACCCGTCGGTGTATGACGCGACCCTGAAAAGCGCACAAGCCAGCCTGACCCAGACCAAGTCCATCACCGACCGCTACAAGCAGTTGGTCGATGAGCAAGCCGTCAGCCGCCAGGAATACGACACGGCCGTCGCCAACCGCATGACTGCCGAAGCAAACGTTCAAACCGCCCAGATCAACGTGCGCTACACCAAAGTGTTCGCGCCGATCTCCGGGCGTATTGGCCGTTCTTCGGTCACCGAAGGCGCACTGGTCAGCAATGGCCAGGCCGATGCCATGGCCGTCATCCAGCAACTGGACCCGATCTACGTCGACGTCACGCAGTCTTCGGCTGAAATGCTGAAACTGCGCCGTGACCTGGAAAGCGGCCAGCTGGAAAAAGCCGGCGAAAATGCCGCCAAGGTCAAGCTGACCCTGGAAGATGGCAGTGCCTATGGCCAGGACGGCAAGCTGGAATTCTCTGAAGTGTCGGTCGACCAGACCACCGGTTCCGTGACCCTGCGCGCCGTGTTCCCGAACCCTGATCACACCCTGCTGCCGGGCATGTTCGTCCACGCCCAGCTGCAAGCTGGTGTGAACAGCAAGGCCATTCTGGCCCCGCAGCAAGGCGTGACCCGTGACCTCAAGGGCATCCCGACTGCGCTGATCGTGAACAAGGACAACAAGGTCGAGCAACGTCAGCTGGTCGCCAACCGTACTGCCGGCGCCTACTGGCTGGTGGAAAAAGGCCTGGACGCCGGTGACCGCGTGATCACCGAAGGCCTGCAATTCATCAAGCCGGGCATCGAAGTCAAGGTCAAGGACGCAGACAACGCCAAACCCGCCGGCACTGCCGCAGCGCCTGCTGCCGATGCTGGTAAAGGGGAGTAATCCATGTCGAAATTTTTTATCGACCGTCCCATTTTCGCCTGGGTAATTGCCCTGGTGATCATGCTGGTCGGGGCACTGTCGATCCTGAAGTTGCCCATCAACCAATACCCGGCCATTGCGCCGACCGCCATCGACATCCAGGTGACCTACCCAGGCGCGTCCGCACAAACCGTGCAGGACACCGTGGTGCAGGTCATCGAGCAACAGCTCAACGGTATCGACAACCTGCGTTATGTCGCCTCGGACAGTAACTCCGACGGCAGCATGACCATCACCGCGACGTTCAACCAGGGTACCAACCCGGACATCGCCCAGGTTCAGGTGCAGAACAAGCTGAACCTGGCGACCCCACTGCTGCCGCAAGAAGTACAGCAGCAGGGTATCCGCGTGACCAAGTCGGTGAAGAACTTCCTGATGGTGATCGGTCTGGTGTCGGAAGACGGCAGCATGACCAAGGACGACTTGTCCAACTACATCGTGTCGAACATCCAGGACCCGATCTCCCGTACCGCCGGTGTGGGTGACTTCCAGGTGTTCGGTTCGCAGTACGCCATGCGTATCTGGCTCGACCCGGCCAAGTTGAACAACTACCAGCTGACGCCGGTGGATGTCAGCAACGCCATTCAGGCGCAGAACGTCCAGGTGGCCACCGGTCAATTGGGCGGCCTGCCTGCCCTGCCCGGCACTCAGCTGAACGCCACCATCATCGGCAAGACACGTCTGCAATCGGCCGAAGAGTTCGGCAAGATCCTGATGAAGGTCAATGCCGACGGCTCGCAAGTTCGCCTGGGTGACGTTGCCCGTATCGAACTGGGTGGCCAGAACTACAGCATCAGCGCGCAGTTCAACGGCAAGCCGGCCTCGGGTATGGCGCTCAAACTGGCCGCCGGTGCCAACGCACTGGACACCGCCAAGGCGATCCGTGCCACGGTTGCGTCCCTGGAACCGTTCTTCCCGCCTGGCATGAAGGCGGTGGTGCCGTATGACACCACGCCGGTTGTGACCGAATCGATTTCCGGTGTGGTTCACACCCTGGTCGAAGCGATCGTGCTGGTGTTCCTGGTGATGTTCCTGTTCCTGCAGAACTTCCGCGCCACCATCATCACCACCATGACCGTACCGGTGGTATTGCTGGGCACCTTCGGGATCCTCGCAGCGTTCGGTTTTACCATCAATACCCTGACCATGTTCGGCATGATCCTGGCCATCGGCTTGCTGGTGGACGACGCCATCGTTGTGGTGGAAAACGTCGAGCGGGTAATGGCCGAGGAACACCTGTCGCCCAAGGAGGCGACGATCAAGTCCATGGGCCAGATCCAGGGCGCCCTGGTCGGTATCGCGCTGGTACTGTCGGCGGTACTGCTGCCAATGGCATTCTTCGGGGGCTCCACCGGTGTGATCTACCGGCAGTTCTCCATCACGATTGTTTCGGCGATGGCGCTGTCGGTACTGGTTGCGCTGATCTTCACCCCGGCCTTGTGCGCCACCATGCTCAAGCCGATCGATCCGGAAAAGCACGGCCAACCCAAGCGTGGTTTCTTCGGCTGGTTCAACCGCACCTTCGACCGTGGCGTACTGAGCTACGAGCGCGGCGTGGGCAACATGATCAAGCACAAGCTCCCGGCATTCCTGGTGTATGCGCTGATCCTGGCCGGCATGATCTGGATGTTCACCCGCATTCCAAGCGCGTTCCTGCCCGACGAAGACCAGGGTGTGATCTTTGCCCAGGTGCAGACGCCGGTTGGCTCTTCGGCCGAACGCACGCAAAAAGTCATCGACGATATGCGCGCCTACTTGCTCAACAACAAGGAAGGCGAGCCAGGCGAAGGCAAAGGCGTTCAATCGGTGTTCACCGTGAACGGCTTCAACTTTGCCGGTCGTGGCCAGAGCTCTGGCCTGGCGTTCGTCATGCTCAAGTCGTGGGACGAGCGTGACTCATCCACCTCGGTGTTCGAGATTGCCAAGCGCGCCCAAGGCTACTTCTCGCAGACGTTCAAGGACGCCATGGTGTATGCCGTCGTTCCACCGTCTGTACTGGAGCTGGGTAACGCCACCGGTTTCGACGTGTTCCTGCAAGACCAGGGCGGCGTTGGCCACCAGAAGCTGATGGATGCGCGCAACCAGTTCCTGGGTGCGGCGGCACAAAGCAAGATCCTGGCGGGCGTGCGCCCCAACGGCGTGAACGACGAGCCGCAATACGAGCTGTCGGTCGACGACGAAAAAGCCAGCGCCCAAGGCATCAGCCTGTCGGACATCCAGCAGACCCTGGCCATTGCCCTGGGGGGTAGCTACATCAACGACTTCATCGACCGTGGTCGTGTGAAGAAGGTGTATGTGCAGGGTGACGCGGCCAGCCGCATGTCTCCGGAAGACCTGGATAAGTGGTACGTGCGCAGCACCTCCGGGAAGATGGTGCCACTGTCGGCCATCTCGTCGGGCAAGTGGATCTACGGTTCGCCGAAGCTCTCGCGCTACAACGGTGTAGCGGCAATGGAAATCCTCGGGACTCCAGCGCCTGGCTACAGTACCGGTGACGCGATGGCGGAAGTCGAGCGCATCGCCAAGGATCTGCCGTCCGGTATCGGTTACTCGTGGACCGGCCTGTCGTATGAAGAACGTCTGTCCGGCTCCCAGGCACCTGCGCTGTACGCCCTGTCGCTGCTGGTGGTGTTCCTCTGTCTGGCAGCGCTGTACGAAAGCTGGTCGATTCCAATCGCGGTGATCCTGGTGGTGCCACTGGGTGTGATCGGTGCATTGATCGCCACCAGTCTGCGCGGCCTGTCCAACGACGTGTTCTTCCAGGTGGGCTTGCTGGTGACGGTGGGTCTGGCAGCGAAAAACGCCATCCTGATCGTGGAATTCGCCAAAGAGCTTCACGAGCAGGGCAAAGGTATTGTCGAGTCGGCCATCGAAGCCTCTCGTATGCGTCTGCGTCCGATCATCATGACGTCCATGGCGTTCATGCTCGGCGTATTGCCGCTGGCCATCTCCTCGGGCGCAGGCTCAGGCAGCCAGCACGCGATCGGTACCGGCGTAATTGGCGGTATGATCACCGCCACCGTCCTGGCGATCTTCTGGGTGCCACTGTTCTTTGCAACCGTGTCGTCTGCTGGCGAGCGCAACAAAAAGACGGACACTACTGAAACTCCTAAAGAGGCTGGCCAATGAGCAAGTCGCTACTTTCCCTAGCCGTCACGGCATTCGTGCTCAGTGGCTGCTCGCTGATACCTGACTACCAGCGCCCTGAAGCGCCGGTCGCAGCGCAGTACCCGCAGGGGCCGGCGTATTCGTCGGCCCAGGCGCCGGGCCAGGCCGCTGCCGAGCAGGGCTGGAAGCAGTTTTTCCATGACCCGGCCCTGCAGCAACTGATCCAGACCGCGCTGGTCAACAACCGTGACCTGCGTGTCGCGGCCCTGAACATCGATGCCTATGCGGCGCAGTACCAGATCCAGCGCGCCGACCTGTTCCCGGCCATCTCGGCCACTGGCAGCGGCAGCCGCACACGCACCCCGGCCAAGTTGTCGCAGACCGGCGAAGCGGGCATCACCAGCCAGTACTCGGCCGGCCTCGGCATCAGCTCGTATGAGCTGGACCTGTTCGGCCGCGTGCGCAGCCTCAGCGAAGAAGCACTGCAAAAGTACTTCGCCACTGAAGAAGCGCGGCGCAGCACCCAGATCAGCCTGGTGGCCAGTGTGGCCAACGCCTACCTGACCTGGCAGGCCGACAAGGAACTGCTCAAGCTGACCCAGGACACCCTCGGTGCCTTCGAGCAGAGCTACAAGCTGACCTCGCGCAGCAACGAAGTCGGCGTGGCCTCGGCCCTCGACCTCAGCCAGGCGCGCACCTCGGTGGAAAACGCGCGGGTGCAACTGGCGCGCTATACACGCCAGGTGGCCCAGGACGAAAACAGCCTGACCCTGCTGCTTGGCACCGGTTTGCCGGCCAATATCGCCAGCAAGCCGCTGTCGGATGACCTGCTCAGCGAAGTGCCAGCCGGGTTGCCATCGGACCTGCTGCAACGTCGTCCCGACATTGTGCAGGCCGAGTACAACCTCAAGGCCGCCAACGCCAACATCGGCGCGGCGCGTGCAGCGTTCTTCCCGAGCATCAGCCTCACCGCCAGTGCCGGTACTGCCAGCCCAACTTTGGGCGGCCTGTTCAAAGGCGGTTCGGGCACCTGGTCGTTTGCGCCGCAGATCAACATCCCGATCTTCAACGCCGGTAGCCTGCGCGCAAGCCTGGACTACTCGAAGATCCAGAAAGAGATCAACGTGGCCAACTACGAGAAGGCCATCCAGACTGGCTTCCAGGAAGTCTCCGACGGCCTCGCCGCGCGCGCGACTTACAAGCAGCAACTGGACGCCCAGCGTGGCTTCGTCGCGGCCAACCAGGATTACTACCGCCTGGCCGAGCGTCGCTACCGCATTGGTGTCGACAGCAACCTGACGTTCCTCGACGCCCAGCGCCAACTGTTCAGTGCCCAGCAATCGCTGATCACCGACCGTCTGGCGCAGCTCAACAGCGAGGTCAACCTGTACAAAGCCCTCGGTGGTGGCTGGAACGAGCAGACCGCGAAGAACGAGCCTGTGAAAGAAGAAGCACCGGCACTGAAGTTGTTCTGATCGTGCTGCTGTAAATAAAACCGCTTCCCTTACCGGAAGCGGTTTTTTTTGCCGCTTCATTAAGCACCGTGAATCAAAGGTGGGAGCTGGCTTGCCTGCGATAGCGGTGTGTCAGCCACACCTGTACTGACTGACCCGCCGCTATCGCAGGCAAGCCAGCTCCCACAGAAAAGCAAAACAGAAGCGGTGTGCCAGTCGACCTAAAGGGGGAGCTGAACTCGGTTAAATTGTGGGAGCGGGCTTGCTCGCGAAGGCGGTGGGTCAGTTAAAAATGAGCTGACTGACACACCGCATTCGCGAGCAAGCCCGCTCCCACATTTGGACCTCATCACCTCAGGAGGTCCTCTACTGCTTTGTTTTTGCTGTGCTTTTACCTCTGCCAACTCAAGCCCACTGTACTGTGCTTTTTATTTTGATCTGGCAGGCCCCGCGCATTCCCGACCCCACACGGCGACCCGTATCAAGTCTCGCACCTTGCTTTCTGCGGAACCTTTCAGGGTAAAATTGGTTACAGATTCTTACAGACCACAAAGGGAGCTTGTCGTAATGATCGTAGGAATCGACCTGGGCACAACCAACAGCCTGGCCGCTGTCTGGCGCGGTGACGCTGCCGAAATGGTGCCCAATGCCCTTGGCCAGTTGCTGACCCCGAGTGTGGTCGGCCTGGATGACCAAGGCCGTATCCTGGTGGGCCAAGCCGCCAAGGAACGCCTGCACACCCACCCGCACCTGACCACCTCGCTGTTCAAGCGCTACATGGGCAGTGCCACCGAAGTGCGCCTGGGCGACCGCTCGTTCCGCCCCGAAGAACTCTCGGCGCTGGTGCTCAAAAGCCTGAAAGAAGACATCGAGCGCACCTACGGCCAAAGCGTCACTGAAGCCGTGATCAGCGTGCCCGCCTACTTCAGCGACGGCCAGCGCAAGGCCACGCGCATCGCCGGTGAACTGGCCGGGCTCAACGTTGAAAAACTCATCAACGAACCCACCGCCGCTGCCCTGGCTTACGGCCTGCACCAGCGTGACAAGGAAACCTCGTTCCTGGTGTTCGACCTCGGCGGCGGCACCTTCGACGTGTCGATCATCGAGCTGTTCGACGGCGTGATGGAAGTGCGCGCCAGCGCCGGCGACAACTTCCTGGGCGGCGAAGATTTCGACACCTTATTGCTCGAACACTTTGTCGACAGCCAGCGCAACGCCCAGGGCTTCCCGCCCACCAGCACCGTGCTGCAAGCCCTGCGCCGCGAAGCCGAGCGCGTGCGCAAAGCCTTGGGCCAGGACGACAGCGCCGAGTTCGCCCTGCGCGTTGACGGCCAGCAATGGGTCACAACCATCACCCAGGCTGAACTCGCCAAGCTCTACACGCCCTTGCTGGAACGCCTGCGAGCGCCGATTGAGCGCGCCCTGCGTGACGCACGGATTCGGGTCGGCGATCTGGATGAAATCCTGCTGGTCGGCGGCACCACGCGCATGCCGCTGGTGCGCAAACTGGCCGCCGGCTTGTTCGGACGCTTCCCGTCCATCAGCCTCGATCCGGACCAGGTGGTCGCTCACGGCGCGGCGATTCAGGCAGCGCTCAAGGCCCGTTCGGCAGCGCTGGAAGAGATCGTGCTGACCGACGTCTGCCCCTACACCCTGGGCATCGAAACCTCGAACCAATATGGCGGCCATATCGAAAGCGGGCATTACCTGCCGCTGATCGAGCGCAACAGCAGCGTGCCGGTCAGCCGGGTCAAGAGTGTGGTCACCCTCCACGACGACCAGAGCCGCGTGCTGTTGAAAATCTACCAGGGCGAAAGCCGTCTGGTGAAAGACAACATCGAACTGGGCCAGCTGGAAATTCCCGTGCCCAAGCGCAAGGCCGGCGAGGTCTCGCTGGACGTGCGCTTCACCTACGACAACAACGGCTTGCTCGAAGCCCAGGTGAACATCCCGCTGACCGGCGAGCAGCACTCACTGGTGATCGAGAACAACCCCGGCGTGCTCAGCCCGCAGGAGATCCAGCAACGTCTGCAAGCCCTGGCGCTGTTGAAGATTCACCCGCGCGACCAGCAGGTCAACACCGTGCTGACCGCCCGCCTCGAACGGCTCTACCAGGAAAACCTCGGCGAGTTGCGCGAGCAGCTCGGGCACTGGGCCGCGCAGTTCCAGCAAGTGCTCGACACCCAGGACGAACGCCGCATCCGTGAGGCCCGCAGCGAACTCACCCGTCAACTAGAGCAACTCGACAACGGGTTCTGGCGCTGAGGGAGAACGACATGGACTGTTGGGCAGTGTTGCAACTGGCGGACGACGCCGACGAGCGCACCATCAAGCGCACTTACGCGCGGCTGCTCAAAAGCTGCCGCCCGGACGATGACGCCGAGGGTTTCCAGCGCCTGCGCGAAGCCTATGAACAAGCGCTGCATATCGCGCGCTGGCGGGCCGAGCAAGAGGACGAAGAGGTCGAAGTCATCGACGCGCCCGTGGCCGAACTGGCCGACGGCAACCCGCATGAATACGCGGAGTTTGACGATACTCGCCCTGTCAGCCCTGCCCTCTTCGACCTGCCGCCCGAGCAGACGCGCGCGCAAGCGCTGATCAACGGGCTGGGCGCTCACACCCTCGATGAGCGCTGGGAACAGGCACAGCATCAACTCTGCGCCGATGCCTTCCAGGCAGCTCTGCTACGCCAGTGTTTCGATGCCCCCGGCGAGCGTGCGGCAATTGCCGCCTGGGCGGTGCAGCACTTGGAATGGCTGACGCCCTGGCAGCGTGTGGCGATGAGCCCCTGGCAACATGAGGCGCTAAGCGGCGAACTGCTGCAGGCTTATCGCCAGGCGCTGCAGGAACAGCTGGAGCAAAAGGCCGAGCGCGAGTTCATCAACCAGCTCAAAACCTACAACCAGCAACCCTGGCTGCGCGTGTTCGACCTGCAACAACAATGGCAGCGCATCGTCCTGCAACTGCTCCACGACACCACGTGGAGCGTGCCGTTGTTTGAGCGCGTCTGCCAGGTCTTTGGCTGGGATGACCAGAAAGGCATGCACCCCGAGCCCGAGTGGATGTGGCGGGGCCTGGTTGAACGCTGCGAGCAGGAGAGTTTCTACGACACCCTGCTGGAAAAAGCCCAAAACGGCCCGCGCAACGCACCCGACACCTTGCCCGCACGCGTGCTGCTGACGCGGATGCCGACCGCCGAACAGCACCGTTTGATGTCCCAGTTTGGGGATGACCAGTGGAACGCGTGCCAGCAACTGTCGCAAAAGTTTGCCTGGCGCTACCCGTCGTTACTGGAACGCCTGCCGCAACCCGATGTATTTTTTTGGCGAAAATTTTTGCCGCGCCCGGTCTCCGAACAAACCTGGGGCAGAGTGTGGGGCGGGCTGGCCATTGCTACGTGCGTGGCCTCCATTCACCTGAAAAAAGGGCCGGTGCCGCTCGAACTCTTCATGTTCATGTTGATGACCTTCCTGCCGACCGTCGTCGCCATGCGCCTCACTCAGGGCTGGGCCGCCATCACCTCGCGTTTGCTCGTTGCCGACTTATGGCTGAGCGAGAGGCTGTTGCCCCAACGCTTCAACCCCCGCCAATACTGGTTGGTACTGCGCCACGGTATTCCGCAAGTGGGGATGCTGTTGATGTTCGGCTTTTTGCTCGGGCTGATGGGCATAGTGACGTACCTGGGCATGGTCCTGATCCACTTGTTCAGCCACCGGCGCATGGGCTCGGTCGACGAATCCTTCAATGCCAAATGGCCGTGGATCAGCGGCTTGCATTGGAGTTACTGGAGCCCCTGGCAACTGGTGTTCCTGGTGGTCATGGTGGTACTGACGCTCGCGTGCCAGCTATACCTGCCAGCCTTCCCATTGACCCGCCTGGTTGAATCTCGACTGTAACCGTCACAAGGGCGGGCAGCCCATGCAGGGATGCCCGTCAACTTGCGTTCGATCATCGCCCACAACCCGCCCTGCCCCACTTTCATCGCGCCCACACCGCCAAGCAACATGGCCGGCACCTGCATAACCCCAATAACAACAGGTCCAACACCATGAGCACTTTGCACCCGCGCCAGCTGTGGCTGGCGACCGCTGTCGCCAGTCTTGCCCTCCCCGTCGTCGCTGAAGAACACGGCTTTCTCGAAGACGCCAGCGCCAACCTCAACCTGCGCAATTTCTTCTTCAACCGCAATTACACCAACCCAACCAAAGCCCAGGGCGGCGCGCAGGAATGGACGCAAAGTTTCATTCTCGACGCCCGCTCCGGCTTCACCCAGGGCACGTTGGGTTTCGGCGTGGATGTGCTGGGCCTGTACTCACAAAAGCTCGATGGCGGGCGCGGCACCGGTGGCACCCAGCTGTTGCCGCTGGACCACGACGGCCGCCCGGCCGATAACTTCGGGCGCCTGGGAGTGGCGTTCAAAGCGCGGCTTTCCAAGACCGAATTGAAGGTCGGCGAGTGGATGCCGGTGCTGCCGATCCTGCGCTCCGACGATGGCCGTTCACTGCCGCAAACCCTGCGCGGCGGGCAGATCACCTCCAGGGAAATCGACGGCCTTACGCTTTACGGCGGTCAGTTCCGCGCCAACAGCCCACGCGATGACAGCAGCATGACGGACATGTCGATGTTCGGTAAAACCGCCTTCACCTCCGACCGCTTCAACTTCCAGGGCGGCGAATATGCGTTCAACGACAAACGCACCCAGATCGGTGTGTGGAATGCCCAGCTCAAGGACATCTACCGCCAGCAGTACGTCAACCTGATCCACAGCCAGCCCGTGGGTGACTGGACCCTGGGGGCCAACCTCGGGTTCTTCTACGGCAAGGATGACGGCAGCGCCCGCGCGGGTGACCTGGACAACAAGACCTGGTCCGGCCTGTTTTCCGCGCGTTACGGCGGCAACACCTTCTACGTCGGCCTGCAAAAACTCACCGGCAACAGCGCGTGGATGCGCGTCAACGGTACCAGCGGCGGCACCCTGGCCAACGACAGCTATAACGCCAGCTACGACAACGCCCAGGAAAAGTCCTGGCAGGTGCGCCACGATTTCAACTTTGTCGTCCTCGGCCTGCCGGGCCTGACCCTGATGAATCGCTATATCAGCGGCAGCAACGTGCACACAGGCGCCATCACCGACGGCAAGGAGTGGGGCCGCGAGAGCGAACTGGGCTACACCGTGCAAAGCGGCGCCCTCAAGGATTTGAACGTACGTTGGCGCAACTCCAGCATGCGCCGCGACTACAGCAACAATGAGTTCGACGAGAACCGCTTGATCGTCAGTTACCCGATCAGCCTGCTGTAAGCGTCTGTCAGGGCGAATGGCAGCCGCGACTTGATTGATCGCGGCTGCTTTTCAGCAAGTTGCCTCAATGGGAGCGGGAACGTTCACCGCCACTGCCTCGACTGACGGCCACCGGCGCCTGCGCAACTCACGCGGGCGCGGCAATGGCGGCGAAGACCCGAACCCCTTACGCGTGAAGACAGCCCGCCCCTTCAAGACAAGCGGCACGATTTACCGCTGCTGGCAGCCGCGCTCATGCTGTATCGTGCACGCGCCCATCACCCGGCACAGGGACTCAACGACACGGATGACCAGCTCTGAACCCAGGCCGCCATGAAATACCTGATTGTCATTCTGTCGATTCTGCTCAGCGGCTGCATCGGCGCGCCTATCGCGCTGACGCCGCAGACCGAGCAGCGCCTGCAAGCCCAGGCGCCGATCCGTTTCCTGTTGACCTTTGATGACGGCCCCAGCGCCTCGGGCTACAACAACCCCAGCCGCTCTGTGGTGGCTGACCTGGCGAATAACCCGGTATTGCCGGGCATCAAGGCGGTGTTCTTCCTGCAGACCGAAGCCTCTCGCTCAGGCGGCAGCCCGCGAGGCCGCAAGACCATGGTGCGTGAATACGCGGCGGGCCACGTGCTGGCCTTCCACACCGCCACCGGGTTTCACACCAACCACCGCTGGTTGAGCGACGCCGAGCTTGAAAGCACCCTCAGCCAGGGCGCGGCCGATATCGCCGCCATCACCGGCGCCTCACCCGCGCTGGTACGTCCGCCCTTCTGGAACTACGACAAGCGCACCTTCGCCGCCTACCAGCGCCACGGCATGCACGTATTGCTGACAGACCTGAGTGCCAATGACGGCAAGATCTGGGGCTTCAACGGCAGCCCACGGCGCCGAGCGAATTTGTATCGGCAGCTGTCGGTGGTGCGCGAGCGAATCGCGCTGGGCGAGTTACCGACAGTGGACGGCGTGATACCGGTGGTCGTGACCTTCCATGACATCAACCGCTACACCGCGCGGCACCTGCAGGAGTACTTGCAGATCCTGATGGACAGCGCTCGGATCAACGGCATGAAGACTGCGGCCGAGCCGTTCTACACCGACCGCGCCACGCTGGAACGCGCGGCACTGGCACGCACGGTCAAGGATGTGAATGAAGGGGTGCACCTGCCGGGAGTGTGGAACTGGATATGGGATGCGGATTCCCACTGAAACCAATGTGGGAGCGGGCTTGCTCGCGAATGCGGTGGGTCAGTCAATTTATCTTTAACTGATCCAGCGCATTCGCGAGCAAGCCCGCTCCCACCTTTTTGACCGTGTTTTAAATCAATCCTGGCGCGATTCCACGCCGAGTTCATCCCATACCGACTCGGCGAGATGGAAGGTCGCATTCGCCGCCGGAATCCCACAATAGATCGCGCTCTGCATCAGCACTTCCTTGATCTCGGCGCGGGTCACGCCGTTGCTGGCAGCGGCGCGCAGGTGCAGTTTCAATTCTTCACTGCGGTTCATGCCGATCAGCATGGCGATGGTGATCAGGCTGCGGGTGTGCCGCGGCAGGCCGGGGCGGGTCCAGATATCACCCCAGGCGTGGCGGGTGATCATTTCCTGGAACTCGCTGTTGAATTCGGTCAGGGCATTCAGGCTGCGGTCGACATGTGCGTCGCCCAACACTTCGCGGCGCACCTGCAGGCCGTCGGCGTAACGGTGTTTCTCGTCCACAAAAAAGCTCCTGGTTCAATTGGATCTCGGCTCGATCACCGGTGGCGGCGGCAAGCGCTCGTCACCCGGTTTATTCAGCCAGCAAGAACGTCAGCACCCGTTGACTGAAATCAGCCCCGGCCTGGACGTTGGACAGGTGGGCCGCATAGAACTCGGCGTACTCGGCGCCCTTCACGTGGTGCTGGATAAAGTGGCCACCGGCCGGCGGTGTCACCGCATCCTCGGTCCCGGCAATCACCAGGGTCGGCACTTTGATCGATGCCAACTGTTCGCGAAAATCCGCATCGCGCACGGCGGCGCAATTGGCGGCGTAACCCTCGGGCGACGTGGCAGCGAGCATGTCGGTAATCTGCCTGGCCTGGTGCGGGTTGGCGGCGGCGAAATCGGCGGTGAACCAGCGGGCGATAGACGCGTCACGCAGCGCCACCATGGCGGCCGGGCCATCGCGCAGAACCATCTCGATACGTGGGTTCCACACATCCGGCGTGCCGATCTTGGCCGCGGTGTTACACACCACCAGCCGCTGCAAACGGTCTCCGGCGTGGATGCCCAGCCACTGACCGATCAGGCCGCCCATGGACAGCCCGCAAAAATGCGCACGCTGGATCTGCAGCGCATCCAACAGCGCGATCACGTCGTGGCCCAGTTGCTCAATGCTGTACGGCCCCTCGGTGACCAAGGACTTGCCGTGGCCACGGGTGTCGAAACGCACCACGCGAAAATGCTCGGTGAAGGCCGGAATCTGGATGTCCCACATATGCAGGTCGGTGCCCAGGGAGTTGGACAGCACCAGCACCGGCGCGTCGAGCGGGCCGTCCAGTTGGTAATGCAGTTCGCCCTCGGCGAGTTGTACAAATGGCACAGCGGTCTCCTTACACGGTCAAGGCAAAATGATCGGTCACCGCGCGGGTGACCCACGTGTGCGCCTGGCCAAGGTAGTGGGCCGGGTCGAGCAGGCGGTCCAGTTCAGCGGCTGACAACTCGGCGGTAACCTGCGGTTCGTCCGCCAGCACTGCACGCAGAGGGCGCCCGTCGGCAACGGCGCGTTTGCAGCATTGCTCCAGCAGATGGTGTGCGGTTTCCCGGCCCAGGCGTTGGGCAAGCACGCTGCTGACGGCTTCGGCCAGCACCAGGCCCTGGGTCAACTCAAGATTGCGCGCCATGCGCTCAGGGTCGACCTCCAGCCCGTCGGCCACCAGCAGCGCCTGCTTCAGTGCGCCGGACACCAACCGGCAAATGTCCGGCAGGGTTTCCCATTCGGCATGCCACAGGCCAAGGCTGCGCTCGTGTTCCTGAGGCATGGCGCTCAACATCGTCGCCACCAGGCCCGGCACGCGGGTCGCGGTGCTGATGAGTACGGCGGCGCCCACCGGGTTGCGCTTGTGCGGCATGGTCGATGAACCACCTTTGCCGGGCGCCGAAGGTTCGAACACTTCCGCCGCTTCGGTCTGCATCAACAGACTGATATCACGCCCCATTTTGCCCAGGCTGCCGGCGATCAGGCCAAGCACACTGGCGAACTCCACCAGCCGGTCACGGTGGGTGTGCCAGGGTTGCTCGGGTAAATTCAATTGCAACTGCGCAGCCAAGGCTTCGGCCACCGGCATTGCCTGCTCACCCAGCGCCGCCAGCGTGCCGGACGCGCCGCCAAACTGCAGCACCAGCAGGCGCGGTTTGAGCTCGGCAAGACGCTGACGACTGCGCGTCACCGCCCCCAGCCAACCGGCGATTTTCATGCCCAGGGTCACCGGTGTCGCATGCTGCAACCAGGTGCGCCCGGCCAATGGCACGCGCGCATAACGCTGGGCCTGCACGGCAAGGGTCTCGCCCAATTGCGCCAGGTCAGTGTCGATCAACGCCAGCGCGCGCCGCAGTTGCAGGACCAGGCCGGTGTCCATCACATCCTGGCTGGTCGCGCCCAGATGCACATAACGTTCGGCGCCGGCGTCTTCACTGGCGACCAATGTGCCCAGCGCTTTCACCAACGGAATCGCCGAATTGCCCGCCGTGGCAATCGCCACGCCGAGCGCATCCACATCGTACAAAGACGCCAGGCACGCCTGGGCAATCGGCGCGACGGCGGCCTGGGGAATCAACCCGACCTGGGCCTCGGCGCGCGCCAGCGCGGCTTCGAAGTCCAGCATGCCCTGCAAACGCCCCTGGTCGCAGAACACGTCGGCCATGCTGTCAGCGCTGAAGTAGGCGTCGAACAGTTGATTGCTCGTGCGCAGTGTCATAACTCTTCCTTACAGATCGTGGTGCAGATACGCCGCCTGCTTGGGCAGGCGCAGGCTGAACAGGAAAGCAATCGCCATCATCACGGTGACGTACCAATAGAAGCCGTTCTCCATGCCCATGGATTTCAGGCCCAGCGCGACCACTTCAGCCGAGCCGCCAAAAATCGCGTTGGCCACCGCGTACGCCAGGCCTACGCCCAATGCACGTACCTGGGGCGGGAACATTTCGGCTTTGACCAGGCCGCTGATGGAGGTATAGAAGCTGACAATCGCCAGGGCCAGGGTGATCAGCACAAAGGCCAGGAACGGGCTGCTGACGGTTTTCAGGGTCAGCAGGATCGGCACAGTGCACAGCGTGCCCAGGGCGCCGAACCACAGCATGGAATTGCGTCGGCCGATCTTGTCCGCCAGCATCCCGAACAGCGGCTGCATGCACATGTAGAGGAACAGCGCGCCGGTCATGATGTAACTGGCGGTCTTGGCATGCATCCCGGCCGTGTTCACCAGGTACTTCTGCATGTACGTGGTGAACGTGTAAAAAATCAGCGAGCCGCCGGCGGTGTAGCCCAGCACCGTGATAAAGGCCGCGGTGTGATTGCGCAGCAGCGCGGTGATGCTGCCGGCGTCCTTGTGTTCGCGCATTTCCTTGGTGGTGGTCTCTTTCAAGGTACGGCGCAGCAGCAAAGAGATGAGCGCCGCGACGGCACCGACCACAAACGGAATCCGCCAGCCCCAGGCGCGCAGTTCGTCTTCACTGAGAAATTGCTGCAGGATCACCACCACCAGTACCGCGAGCAATTGCCCGCCGATCAAGGTCACGTACTGAAACGAGGCAAAGAACCCGCGCTGGCCCTTGAGGGCGACCTCACTCATGTAGGTGGCGGTGGTGCCGTACTCGCCGCCCACCGATAAGCCTTGAAACAGGCGGGCCACCAACAACAGGATCGGCGCCCAGATGCCGATGTCTTTGTAGGTCGGCAAAAACGCAATAACCAGCGAGCCGGCGCACATCATCAGCACCGCGATCATCATCGAATTCTTGCGGCCGTGCTTGTCGGCCAGACTGCCGAACACCCAGCTGCCAATAGGGCGCATCAAGAAGCCGGCAGCGAACACACCGGCGGTGCTGAGCAGTTGTACGGTGGGGCTCTCCGACGGAAAAAATGCTGGGGCAAAATAGATGGCGCAGAAGGCATAAACGTAGAAGTCGAACCATTCGACAAGGTTGCCGGACGAGGCCCCGACAATTGCAAAAATCCGTTTGCTGCGTTCTTCTCCGGTGTAGTGAATCGTTTTTGTTGTCATGTTTTTTTCACTCAGTGGGAACGGTTATAGCCTAGACATACTTTGCAACAACCATGTTCCGCAAGCAGACTTTTGGATACTTGTCGCCAGCAAGAGCCTCATCGCGGGCAGGCCCGCTCCCACATTTTGATTGGGGACACCTTCAAAAGTGGGAGCAGGCTTACCTGCGACAGGTTTCAGGCCACCTCAGTAATCGAAGAACACCGTTTCCTTGTCTGTGCCCTGCAAAATCACATTCCACTGATACACACCGCCCGCATCCGCCTTGGCAATCAGGGTGCCGCGACGCTCAGCCGGCACACACGCCAGCAACGGGTCATCGCCATTCAACGCTTCACCGTCAAAATAAATCCGTGTCAGCAAGTGCTTCACCAGCCCACGCGCAAATACCAGCACCACCAGGTGCGGCGCCTGGGTCGTACCCGCAAGCCCCGGCACGCTGCCCGGCTTGATCGTGGTAAAGCGAAAGCGCCCTTGGGCATCCACCGGCACTCGGCCAAAGCCTTCGAAGTTGGGATCGACGGCTTTGGCCTGTTCATCTTCCGGGTGATCGTATTTGCCCGCAGCATTGGCCTGCCAGACTTCAAGCATGGCGTCGTTGACGACATCACCGTTGCCGTCCACCACTTGCCCACTGATCGCCACGCGTTCGCCAAGGGTGGCCGGCACGGTCAGGTCTTCGCGGTTCAGCCAGGTCAGGCCAATGTGGTAATACGGCCCGACGGTGTGGGACGTGGTCGCGTAAAGGCTCATCTCATTTCTCCATCGGCGTGGCGTCGCGGCCGCGCAGGACGATGTCCCAGCGGTAGCCGAGGGCATAGGAAGGAATGGTTTTTTCCAGGTCGAAGCTGGCGATCAAGCGCTGCTTGGCCGAGGTGTCCGGCACGCAGTTGTAGATCGGGTCGTATTCCAGCAGCGGGTCACCGGGGAAGTACATCTGCGTGACCAAGCGCGTCAGCACGCTGGGGCCAAACAGCGAAAAATGGATATGCGCCGGGCGCCACGCGTTGTGGTGGTTGCCCCACGGGTAGGCGCCGGGCTTGATGGTCTGGAACTGGTACCAGCCCTGCGCGTCAGTGACGGTGCGGCCGGTGCCGGTGAAGTTCGGGTCCAGTGGCGCGTCATGCAGGTCACGCTTGTGGTTGTAGCGACCGGCAGCGTTGGCTTGCCAGATCTCCACCAGAATGCCCGGCACCGGCAGGCCGTTTTCATCCAGCACGCGGCCATGAATGATGATGCGCTCGCCCTGAGGCTCGCCCTCGTGCTGGGCAGTCAGGTCGTTGTCCTTCTCATTGACGCGTTCGGCGCCGATGCTCGGGCCGGTGATCTCCGACAAGGAATGCGGCAGAAACACCAACGGCTGAGACGGCGAACGCAAGTTCGTCGACTGGTAGGCCGGGTGCAGATAATCGGGTTGAGTGCCCGCTTGCGGGCGCCGGTATCCGGGCTTGTCACTCATGGAGCCATCCTCTTTTATTAGACGCGTTCAATCGCCAGGGCCAAACCTTGGCCGACGCCCACACACATAGTGGCCAGGCCTTTGCGGCCGCCGGTTTTTTCCAATTGGTGCAACGCCGTCAACACCAACCGCGCGCCGCTCATGCCCAGCGGGTGGCCGAGGGCGATGGCGCCGCCGTTCGGGTTCACCTGCGGGGCGTCGTCGGCGATGCCCAACTCACGCAGCACTGCCAGGCCCTGGCTGGCGAAGGCTTCGTTGAGCTCAATGACATCAAAGTCGGTAACCGCCAGACCAAGGCGCTCCACCAGTTTGCGCACCGCCGGCACCGGGCCGATGCCCATCACGCGCGGTGCCACACCGGCACTGGCCATGCCCAACACACGGGCGCGGGCGGTGAGGCCATGTTTTTTCACGGCCTCGGCCGAGGCCAGAATCAGCGCCGCCGCACCGTCATTCACGCCCGAGGCGTTGCCGGCGGTGACGGTCTTGTCCGGGCCATTGACTGGCTTGAGTTTGGCCAGGGCCTCCAGAGTTGTGTCCCGTGGATGCTCATCCTGCTCGACCACGGTCTCGCCTTTTTTATGCGCGACGCGCACCGGCACGATTTCTTCGGCGAAAAACCCGGCGGCTTGCGCAGCGGCGGTACGTTGCTGGCTGCGCAGGGCAAAAGCGTCCTGGTCGGCGCGGGACACGTTGTAGTCGTCGGCGACGTTATCGGCGGTCTGCGGCATCGCGTCCACACCGTATTGGGCCTTCATCAATGGGTTGATAAAACGCCAGCCGATGGTGGTGTCTTCAAGCTTCATGTTGCGTGAAAACGCCGCATCAGCCTTGCCCATCACGAACGGTGCGCGGGACATCGACTCAACGCCGCCGGCAATCGCCAGCTCCATTTCGCCGCTGGCGATGGCACGGAATGCCGTGCCGATCGCGTCCATGCCCGAGGCGCACAAACGGTTGAGGGTCACGCCGGGAATGCTCTGCGGCAGGCCCGCCAACAGCAGGGCCATGCGCGCGACGTTGCGGTTGTCCTCGCCGGCCTGATTGGCACAACCGAGGAACACTTCATCCACCGCCGCCCACTCCACCTGGGGGTTGCGCTCGATCAGGGCCTTGATCGGCAAGGCCGCCAGGTCATCGGCACGCACCGTGGACAAACCACCGCCAAAGCGGCCGATGGGCGTGCGAATGGCATCACAGATAAACACGTCACGCATCAGGCTTCTCCTGGCGCTTGGCCATGGGCGGCGGCAGTGCGGGCTTCGAGATCACGCAGGGCCTTGAGTTCGATGTCCGTCGGTGCGTCGGTGGTGCTCACCTGATCGGCAAACCGAATCGCCCAACCGGTGGCCGCGATCACTTGTTCGCGGGTGACGCCGGGGTGCAGCGCGGTGACCACAAATTCATGGCTGCCCTCTTCCGGCTCCATGATGCACAGGTCGGTAATAATCCCTACAGGGCCGGCGCCTGGCAGACCCAGGCGCTTGCGTGAGTCGCCGCCTTCGCCATGGCCGACGGAGGTGATGAAGTCCAGCTTGTCGACAAACGAACGCGCCGACTGCTTGAGGATGATCAGCACGCTCTTGGCCGAGCCGGCAATCTCCGGCGCGCCACCGGCACCCGGCAGGCGCACTTTGGGCTGGTGGTAGTCGCCGACCACGGTGGTGTTGATATTGCCGAATCGGTCGACCTGGGCCGCGCCAAGAAAACCGACGTCGATGCGCCCGCCTTGCAGCCAGTAGCGGAAAATCTCGCCGGTCGGCACCACGGTGTCAGCGGTTTCTGCCAGTTCGCCGTCGCCGATGGACAGCGGCAAGACGCTGGGCTTGGCGCCAATCGGGCCCGATTCGTAGATCAACACCACGTCGGGCGATGAGGTCAGGCGCGCCAGGTTGGCGGCCTTGGAAGGCAAGCCGATGCCGACGAAGCACACCGAGCCGTTCTTGAGGCGACGCGCGGCGGCGACGGTCATCATTTCATTGGTGGAGTAAGCCATCACTTGGCCTCCTGCGCGGTGGCCAGCTTGGCCTGGAATTCACGGAAGTCGGCAGTGCCGTGGATGTATTCGTCGATCCAGGCGGTAAAGGTCCCACGATCACGAGCGACCGGGTCCCACGCCTGATAGAAGCGGTTATCACGCTCGTTGTAGCCGTGGGCGTAGGACGGATGCGCGCCACCGGGTACATGACACACCGCCGTCAACGCCCAGGTCGGCAGCACGCAGCTGTTCATCGGCGCATTCAGGTCGTCAACGATCTCTTCGACGGTGACGATGCAGCGCTTGGCCGCCAGGGCCGCTTCTTTCTGCACACCGAGAATGCCCCAGAGCAACACGTTGCCCTTGCGGTCAGCCTTCTGTGCATGGATCACGGTGACGTCCGGGCGAACCGACGGCACCGCCGCCAGCACTTCGCCGGTGAACGGGCAGGTCACGGTTTTGATCAGCGGATTGACCTTGGGCAAGTCAGAACCGGCGTAGGCGCGCAGCACCGCAAATGGCAGGCCGGATGCACCGGCGACGTAGGCATTGGCCAGGTCGGCGTGGCTGTGTTCTTCGATCTCCAGCGGTTGCGGCCATTGCTTCTCGACCGCGTCGCGCAGGCGATGCAGGGAGCCTACGCCGGGGTTGCCGCCCCAGGAGAAAATCAACTTGCGGGCGCAGCCGGCCCCGATCAACTGGTCGTAGATCAAGTCAGGCGTCATACGCACCAGCGTCAGGTCTTTCTTGCCCTGACGAATGATTTCATGACCCGCCGCCGTAGGGATCAGGTGGGTGAAGCCTTCCAGCGCGACGGTGTCGCCGTCATTCACGAAGTGCTTCACCGCGTCGCGCAGCGCAAGGATTTCAGCCATGGGGTTAGGGCTCCCGGTGTTGATCGAAAAGGCGCTGAGGTGGCGCCCAAGTGCCTGAAGATTAAGCCGGGGAAAGGGGTCGAACAATCCGATAATCGACTCAGCGTTCGATTATCGAACGGATTGTTGTCTAGCTAATCTTTTGTACGAAACACTGAAACTCAACTGGGCTTAGTCCATGTGGGAGCTGGCTTGCCTGCGATGCAAACGACTCGGTTCGGCAGGTGAACTGAGTTGATGCAATCGCAGGCAAGCCAGCTCCCACAGAGGCGCCGGCAGCCACAAGATCGGTAAAGCCTCAGGTCGCGTCCGCATGGCTGACCATGCCCTTGATCAACACGGCCGCCGTGGCCAATGCCGCCGGAATCACCAGCGCCGTCAGCACCTGCTCGAAGTTCCAGCCCAACCCCAGCAACGTCGCGCCCATCCACGCACCGAGAATCGCGCCAAAGCGGCCGATGCCGAGCATCCACGACACGCCGGTAGCGCGGCCTTGGGTCGGGTAGAAGCGTGCGGCCAGTGACGGCATCGCCGACTGCGCACCGTTGACGCACATCCCGGCAACCAGCACCAAGGTGGCCAGCAGCGTGATATTGCCCAGGCTCTGCCCTACCGCGTAGGCGAACACCCCGGCCAGCAGATAGAAAGTGCCGATGACCTTGTGCGGATTGAACCGGTCCATCGCCCAGCCCACGCCGACCGCACTCAACACGCCACCAAACTGGAAGAGCGCGCCGATAAACGCAGCCTGTTCCATGCTGGCGCCGCTGTCGCGCATCAGGGTCGGCAGCCAACTGGTCAGCAGGTACACGATCACCAGGCCCATAAAGTAGGTGAGCCACAGCAACAAGGTGCCAGCGCTGTAAGTGCCGGAGAAGATCACCGCGAACACGTTGCGCGCCTTGACGGTTTTTTGCTCGGGCACGCTGAAGCTGGTGGCGCGGGCGACGAGGTTGGGCTCGATGGGTGACAAGGTTTTGCGCACCTTGTCGGTGCCACGATTGCGCACCACGAGGTAGCGCGCCGATTCCGGCAACCACACCAACAGCACCACCGCCAGGATCAACGGCAGGATGCCGCCAATCATCAGCAAGCTGTGCCAGCCGAACGCTGGAATCAGCTTGGCCGAGATAAATCCGCCACCGGCCATGCCCAGGTTGAACCCACAGAACATGCTGGTGACCAGCAACGACTTGTGACGCTCGGGCGTGTACTCGGAGAGCAGCGTGGTGGCATTCGGCATCCCCGCGCCCAGGCCCAGCCCGGTGAGGAAACGCAACACCAGCAACTGGTCGACGTGAGTGCTGTAGGCCGAGGCCAGGCTGAACGCGCCAAACACCAGCACCGCGCTCACCAGCACCACTTTGCGCCCGAAGCGGTCGGCCAACGGGCCGGAGACCAGCGCGCCGAACACCATGCCGATCAATGCGGCGCTCATCACCGGGCCGAGGCTGGCGCGGTCGATGCCCCAGTCCTGCGAAAGGGCGGGCGCGATAAAGCCCATGGCGGCGGTGTCGAGCCCGTCGAGGAAGACAATCAGGAAACACAGGATCACCACGCGCCATTGGTAGCGTGACAACGGCTGGGCATTGATAAAGGACTGCACGTCCAGGTTAGTACCGACAGAGGGCTGATTCATTATTGTTATTTCCACACCGATGGGCGGGCGAACGACCTGAGGTCGTCATTATTATTGGGGCGGCGCTGACAGCGCTGCCGCACATTAATAAGCCAGGGGAAACACCGTCAATTGATCAAGCCGGGATCTGTGCGGTCATCGAACACTTAGGCAAACAGTTGCGCACTCAGCTCACGGCTCGCGCTGAGCATGCTCGGCAGGAAACGCTGCTCCAGCTCGCTGCGGCTGACCCGACCGGCGTGAGTACTCACGTTGAGCGCGGCCAACACTTGGCCGGACGCGTCGTACACCGGCACGGCGATTGAACGCAGGCCTTGCTCCAACTCCTGATCGACAATGCACCAGCCCTGCTGGCGTACTTGCTGCAGGCATTCGAACAACGCGTCGGCGGTGGTCAGGGTGCGGCTGGTCTTGGTTTGCAGGTCGGCGTGGTCGAGGTAGTCCTGCAGCGAGGCATCGTCGAGTGCCGCGAGCAGAATGCGGCCCATGGACGTGCAGTACGCCGGCAAGCGCCCGCCCACCGACAAGTCCACGGAAATCAGGCGCTGGGTGGTGGCGGACCGGGCGATATAGAGGATGTCGTCGCCCTCCAGCGTCGCCATGTTGCAGGCTTCATGCAGTTGCTCGCTCATGCGATCAAGATAAGGCTGGGCCGACACCGCCAGTGGCGTAGAGGATAAATAGGCGTGCCCCAGGGTCAAGACTTTGGGCAACAGTGAATAGGTCCGCCCGTCGGTGGTGGCGTAGCCGAGCTTGATCAACGTGTGCAGGCAACGACGCACCGCGGCGCGGGGGATTTCGGTGCGGTGGCTGATCTGGGCGATGGTCAGGTGGCGCTTGCGCTCCTGGAAGGCCTGCACCACGGCCAGGCCACGGGCCAGGGAAGTCATGAAGTCCGGATCACCGGTAAACGCCTGGATGCGCTTGGCCGGGGACGCCACGATCGGCGGCGCCACTGACGCGAAGGAGTTGCGCAATTGATCGTTCATTTCAGGGTCCTTTCTCTTATTTTCAACCGCTGGGAGGGTTGGCCGCTATTACAAGCCGCGCTGGCCAGAATGCACAAGGCGGGGCCAGCAACTTTGGGCGATTATCGGACGATCATGCGATTATCGCAATTTGCTGGTCCCGCAATGGCGTTCAACGAACGAGCACACTTAACGGATGCGCCGAAGGGATCGCTCACGTTTAAACAGCCATCCGACATTTGTAAAAGTGCAGAACGTCAACACGGGTTTTTAGAAAAGACTGACACCTGTATGTAACAAAACCCTCACGCAACGTTGACGCTTTTTAACTTCACGCCGATAGTGTTATTCAAATACGCCGCTATAATGCAACCTGTGCAGAGGTCGGCCCGATAACAATAATCGGGATTGGAGCTCGCCAGGCTTTGCAGCGTTCCAGCATCGCCGGTCACACGTATCCGCTTAAACGTTTTGCCCCTGGTGCCTTCTTTCAAACTTGAACAGTTCGCCTGTTCAACTTGAAACAGACCGAGGACGACTTTCAAGCGTGGCGCTGCACATTCAATACACTCAACTCATTTAGGTAACACTGTGACGAAAGACGAACTGCGCGCGGAACTTGAGCGCCAGGAGCAACGTTACAAGGACGTTTACGGCGGGGAAATCACCACCTACGCCGCCCAGCCTGAGCCCGAGCGCAAGCCCTGGCGCAAACGAGCCAGTTTGCTCGATCAGGCATTTGCCCAGGAAATCCAAAAGATTGAACAGGAACTCAAAACCGAAGAGCCATAAGCGCTTCGATTTGAGCTTCAAGGTTTTGCCACCGCCGCTGGCGCATTGCCAGCGGCGGGCAACCTGATTTAATCAGGCTCCTACAGCCTTGAACGAAATTTCGTACAAATGTTTCAAATGTGACAATTCGGTCAAAAAATCCCGCTTTTTCGACCCTGCGCTTTATAAATCAAAGACTTGCCAAAGCCCCGAAAACCCTGGGATGCGCACCCCTGCCCGGTTTTTTTTCAATGAAGATTGTTACCGATGAGCAGCTAGTGCATCGATTACTGAGGTTTTCTGGCATAATCGCGCCCCCTTACGACCGGGTCAGAAAACCTTCATGATCGATTTATTCAGCGGACTGGATGCGTGGGTTCTAGTGAGCCTGTTGCTCGCCCTGGCCTTTGTCCTCGCCTTCGAGTTCATCAATGGCTTTCATGACACCGCTAACGCGGTGGCCACAGTCATCTATACCAAAGCCATGCCGCCGCACCTGGCCGTGTTCTTCTCCGGGGTGTTCAACTTCCTCGGCGTGTTGCTCGGTGGTGTCGGTGTCGCGTACGCCATCGTGCATTTGCTGCCGGTGGAGTTGCTGATCAATGTGAACACTGGCCATGGTCTGGCTATGGTCTTCTCTTTGCTCGCAGCGGCGATCACCTGGAACCTGGGCACCTGGTACTTCGGTATCCCGGCCTCCAGTTCCCACACCCTGATCGGCTCGATCCTGGGTGTCGGCCTGGCCAATGCCCTGATCAACGATATTCCGCTGGCTGACGGTGTGAACTGGCAGAAAGCGATCGATATCGGCGCATCGCTGGTGTTCTCGCCGATGGCCGGTTTCCTGGTCGCAGCCCTGGTGCTGCTTGGCCTGAAATGGTGGCGCCCGCTGTCGAAGATGCACAAGACCCCGGACCAGCGCCGCAAGCTCGACGACAAGAAACACCCGCCGTTCTGGAACCGCCTGGTGCTGGTGATTTCCGCGATGGCCGTGAGCTTTGTGCACGGCTCCAACGATGGTCAGAAAGGTATCGGCCTGATCATGCTGGTGCTGATCGGTATCGTGCCGGCGCAGTTCGTACTCGACCTGGGCAGCACCACCTACCAGATCGAGCGCACCCGTGACGCCACCGTGCACTTGAGCCAGTTCTACCAGCGTAACAACGCCACCCTCGGCGAGTTCCTGGCACTGGGCAAAAGCGTGAAGGATGACCTGCCGGGCAAGTTCCAGTGCAACCCGCAGCAGACCGAGCCCACCATCAGCGCGCTGATGGACACTTTGAAAGGTGTCTCGGACTACCACTCGCTGACCTCCGAGCACCGTATCGAAGTGCGCCGCTACCTGCTGTGCCTGGACGACACCGCGAAGAAAGTCGGCAAGCTGCCGGGCCTGGATGCGCGTGAGAAGTCCGACCTGGACAAGCTGCGTAAAGACCTGACTGCCACGACCGAGTACGCGCCGTTCTGGGTGATCCTGGCGGTGGCACTGGCCTTGGGCCTGGGCACGATGGTGGGTTGGAAGCGTGTGGTGCTGACCATCGGCGAGAAGATCGGCAAGCAGGGCATGACGTATGCCCAGGGCATGTCGGCGCAGATCACCACGGCGAGCATGATTGGCCTGGCCAACATCTTTAGCCTGCCGGTTTCGACTACCCATGTGTTGTCGTCCGGTGTTGCCGGGACCATGGTTGCCAATAAAAGCGGCCTGCAGGGTGGTACGGTGAAGACCATTCTGATGGCTTGGGTGTTGACCTTGCCGGCGACGGTGGGCTTGTCGGCCGGGTTGTTCTGGTTGGCGTCCAAGGCGCTGGGTAGTTGATAGGCTACTAGGCTGCGGCTGATAAAGAAGGCGCGATCTCTGATGGGGGTCGCGCCTTTTTTTTGGGCTGCGGGTTAGTGTGAATATCCGTTGTTTGGGTGATGGCTGCTTTGGGTTCCGCCCTTACGGCGGGTCACTTTGGAAAAGCCCCAAAGTAACCAAAGGGCTCTTGCCCCACCACTCGGCCCCTCGCTTGGGCTTGGTGTGCCCTCACTCCGGTACTACGGAGCGGGCCGCCGCGACGGGCCGTCCCTGCCCCGTCGCGGCTAAACCGGCGTCCTGCCGGTTTACCCGCTCCGTACTACCTGCGTTCGGCCAGCGTGGTTTAACGGGGCGCCTAAGATCAAAGTCAAAAGCAGATCAAGATCAAAAGCAGAGCACGGCGGCCTGGTAGCCGACCTGAGTGGTTAGATCAAAAACGAAGGCGAGGCGGCCTGACAGCCGACCTGATCTTGGAGGCTGAACTCAATCAAATGTGGGAGCTGGCTTGCCTGCGATGGCATCGACTGGGTGTGCCTGATAGACCGAGGTGCCTGCATCGCAGGCAAGCCAGCTCCCACAGAAAAGCCAAGCAGTGCGGTGCTGGCGGCTGGACTCGGTCAAACTGTGGGAGCGGGCTTGCTCGCGAAGGCGGTGGGTCAGTCAATTCATGTGTAGCTGACACACCGCCTTCGCGAGCAAGCCCGCTCCCACATTTGGATCTCTGTGCATCAGATAGAAGTGTGTTGCTGTGCTGTTGCTGTGCTTCTGCCCTGCTTTTGCTTCTACCACTCAGGTCGGCTACTAGGCCGCCGTGCTCTGCTCTTGATCTTGCTTTTGACTTTGATCTGCCAGGCCCCGTCAACCACGCTGGCCGAACGCAGGCTTGAATCCGTGGGTAACCCGGCAGGACGCCGGGTTAGCCGTGTTGGGCCATGGATGGCCCGTCACGGCGGCCCACGGATTCAAGCCGGAGTGAGGGCACACCGAGCCTAAGCGAGGGGCCGAGTGGTGGGGCAAAGACCTTTTGGTTACTTTTGGGGCGTTTGCCAAAAGTGACCCGCTGTAAGAGCGGAACCCCAAGCCGCCGTTACCGCAGCAACGGATATGTACTCCCCCCCACCAGCCCGTAAAGAACCCGTATAAATTCCAACTTCCCCATAACGATTACGTCGTCCCTATTGAGCAACTAACCCCCCACGCTCTACCGTCACGTCCTACCCCCAAAACCCGTAGGAAGTCATCGTGGAAAGTTCAACTTTAGGCATGGTCGTCCTGTCAATGATTGCGCTCTTCGGCACCGCCGCGTTTTGCTTCGAGCACCTCGCCACCCGCGGCGAAAAGAAAAAGAAAGCCAAATAAGCTGATCACTGAAATCAGCAGAACCCCAGTTTTTCAAGGGATACCCCGGCACCGGGCTATCCCTTGTTTTCGTTCGTCCAGCCAAAACCCATCTATATACCGTCTTAATACCGCCCCCTGTAATCAGTGCCCGGGCTTAATACCCAAGCGCATAACCTCCCCCGCTTCTTCAACAAGGGGAGTTACACCGTGCTCACACTGACCTTCATTTATGTCGCCAGCGGCTTATGTGCCGTGGGCCTGTTCGCTTACCTGGGCTACGCCCTCATCCGCGCTGAAAAGTTCTAGGGAGTCCGCCATGTACGACGTGATGTTTATCGGCCTCTCCCTGATGTTTTTTGTTGCGACTGCCATGGCCATTGTCGCCATGGGCAAGCTTTGAACGGAGCCACGACATGCTAAGCACTCTGCTGGAATTTGCGCTGGTCCTGGGGTTGATGACCGGGCTCGCCGTGCTGATGGGCAAGTGGCTGACCCGGGTGTTTACCGGGACCGGCCACGCCCTGCCGGAACGTTTTACCTATCGCCTGCTGGGCATCAACCCGCTGGAGACCATGGGCTGGGCCCGCTATGGCTCAGCGCTGCTGCTGTCGAACGCGGCGATGATGCTGCTCGGCTATATCGTCCTGCGATTGCAGGCGCTAATGCCGATCAACCCGCTGGGGCTGGCCGCGCAAACCCCGGACCTGGCGTTCAACACCGCCGCGTCCTTTATTACCAACACCAACTGGCAGGCGTACTCGGGTGAAACCAGCCTGTCGAACTTCAGCCAGATGGCCGTCATCACCTTTCTGATGTTTGTCGGCGCCACGTCCGGCGTGGTCGCGGCCGCAGGGTTTATTCGCGGATTGAGCCGCTCAAGCTCGGCCGACATCGGCAACTTCTGGGTCGACTTCACTCGCACCCTGTACCGGGTGATGCTGCCGCTGTGTGTGGCCATGGCGCTGGTGTATGTGTGGCAAGGCATGCCACAAACCTTCGCCTCACAAGCCTTGGCGACCACCCTGGAAGGCGCGCAGCAACAGCTGATCGTCGGCGCGGTCGCCAGCTTTGAATCGATCAAGCACATCGGCACCAACGGCGGCGGCTTCTTCAGCATGAATGCCGCGCACCCGTTCGAGAACCCGACGCCGCTGACCAACATCCTGCACATCCTCAGCATGCTGCTGATCCCGTCGGCACTGACCTACACCTTTGGCAGCATGCTGCTGCAACGCCGTCAGGGCTGGGTGTTTTTCGGCACCTTCCTGGTGATGTTCATCGGCTTCCTCGCGCTGGTGTACGGCGCCGAGCAAACCGGCAACCCGTTGCTGACCCAGGCCGGCGCCAACCAGACGCTATCGATCGAGCAAAGCGGCGGCAACATGGAAGGCAAGGAGCTGCGTTTCGGCATCGCCGACAGCAGCCTGTTTATCGCCACCACCACCGCGGCCACCACGGGTTCGGTCAATGCCATGCACGACTCGCTGACGCCCATGGGTGGCTTCGTGCCGTTGGCGCAGATGATGCTCAACTGTGTGTTCGGCGGCGACGGCGTGGGCTTTATCAACCTGATCCAGTACGCGCTGTTGACGGTGTTTCTGGTGGGCATGATGATTGGGCGCAGCCCGGAATTCCTCGGCAAGAAAATCGAGGCCCGCGAGATGAAACTGGTGATGCTCTCGGTGCTCGCGCACCCCATCAGCATTCTTGGTTTCACCGCCCTCGCCGCCCTGTGGCCGGACACCATGGCCAGCCTCAACAACCTCGGCCCGCACGGGTTCAGCGAGGTGCTCTACGCCTACACCTCGGGCACCGCCAACAACGGTTCGGCGTTTGCCGGGCTGAACGCCAACACACCCTTTTTCAATACCACCATTGGGCTTGCGATGTTGATCGGGCGCTTCTTCACCATGCTGCCGATGCTCGCCGTGGCCGGTTCGCTGGCGATGAAAAAGACCGTACCGGCCGGTGCCGGGACCATCCCCACCGCGACCCCGCTGTTCATGCTGCTGGTGGTGTTCGTGGTGCTGGTGGTCGGTGGCCTGACCTTCTTGCCGGCGCTCGCGCTCGGCCCGCTGGTGGAGCAACTGCAGTTGCTGTCCGGCCAGACGTACAACTAAGGACATGTTGATGACGACTCAATCGATATTCAAAGGGCTGCTGCGTCCGGTGCTGGTGTCGGCAGTGTTTTTCATGCTGCTGACCGGCCTGGCGTACCCCGCTTTCACCACCGTGGCCGCGCAACTGTTGTTCCCGTATCAGGCCAGTGGCTCGCTGATTGAACGCGACGGCCTGGTGATCGGCTCAGCGTTGATCGGCCAAAACTTCACCAAGCCTGAGTACTTCCAGGGCCGCCCGAGCATGACCCTCGGCGCCGACCCGCAAGACCCGAGTAAAAGCGTGTCGCAGCCCTACAACGCCGGTTCCAGCGGCGCGAGCAACCTGGGCCCGACCAGCCAGAAACTGCTGGACCAGGTCGCCGCACGCGCCAAGGCCTATCGCCAGGACAACGGCCTGCCGGCCGACGCCCCGGTGCCGGTGGACGCGGTCACGGCTTCCGCCTCGGGCCTCGACCCGCATATCTCGGTGGCCAACGCCCGGCTGCAACTGGCACGGGTAGCGCGCTTGCGCCATATCCCCGAGGCCGACCTGCTGCAACTGCTCAACGACCACACCGCCGCACGCACCCTCGGCCTGCTCGGCGAGCCACGGGTGAATGTGCTGCAACTCAACTTGGCGCTGGATGCACATCAGCCCTCTATTGCGGTCAGTGAGTAAGAGATTGCCCTCATGAAAAATGCTCGTTTACCTCTGTTTGATCGACGCATCGTGCTCACTGCCGGCGTCGATGCGTTGAAGAAATTGCTGCCTCAGGCGCAATGGAAAAACCCGGTGATGTTTGTGGTGTACCTGGGCAGCATTCTCACCACCCTGCTGTGGTTCCAGTCCCTGGGCGGCAAGGGTGAAGCGCCCAGCGGTTTCATCCTCAGCATCACCTTGTGGCTGTGGTTCACCGTGCTGTTCGCCAACTTCGCCGAAGCCTTGGCCGAAGGCCGCAGCCGCGCCCAGGCCGCCAGCCTGCGCGGCATGAAACGCCAGACCCTGGCCAAGTTGTTGCAGCAACCGCGCCACGGCGCCGCCTGGCTACCGCTGGAAGCCAGCCTGCTGCGCAAAGACAACGTGGTGCTGATCGAAGCCGGCGACCTGGTGCCGCTGGACGGCGTGGTGATCGAAGGCGTGGCCTCGGTGGATGAAAGCGCGATCACCGGCGAATCGGCACCGGTGATTCGCGAGGCCGGTGGCGACTTTTCCTCGGTCACCGGCGGCACGCGGGTGCTGTCGGATTGGCTGGTGGTGCGCATCAGCGTCAACCCCGGCGAATCGTTCCTGGACCGCATGATCTCGATGGTTGAATCGGCCAAGCGCCAGAAGACGCCCAACGAAGTTGCGCTGACGATTTTGCTGGTGGGCCTGACCCTGTTGTTCCTGCTGGTGATCGCCACACTGAGCCCGTATTCGATCTTCGCCGTGGCCATGAGCGGCAGCGGCAGTGTGATCAGCGCCACGGTGCTGGTGGCCTTGCTGGTGTGCCTGATCCCCACCACCATCGGCGGCCTGCTTTCGGCCATCGGCGTGGCGGGCATGAGCCGGATGATGTCGGCGAACGTCATCGCCACCTCGGGCCGGGCGGTCGAAGCCGCGGGCGATGTCGACGTGTTGCTGCTGGACAAGACCGGCACCATCACCCTGGGCAACCGCCAGGCCAGCAGCTTCTTGCCGGCGCCGGGTGTGAAGGAAGCCGAGCTGGCGGACGCTGCGCAACTGGCGTCCCTGGCCGACGAAACCCCGGAAGGCCGCAGCATCGTGGTGCTGGCCAAGCAGAAATTCGACATCCGCGCGCGCGACATCAACGCCCTGGGTGCAAGCTTTGTACACTTCACGGCGCAAACGCGCATGAGCGGTGTGGACTTGCCCGAAGGCCGTGCGATTCGCAAGGGCGCGGCGGATGCGATTCGCAGCCATATCGAAGCGCTGGGTGGGAGTTTCCCGGCAGCATTGCAGGCCAAGGTCGATGAAGTGTCGCGACGCGGCAGCACGCCGTTGGTGGTGTGCGACGGCGCCAAGGCGCTGGGCGTGGTGGAGCTTAAAGACGTGGTCAAAGGCGGCATCAAGGAGCGCTTCGCCGAGCTGCGGCGCATGGGCATCAAGACCGTGATGATCACCGGCGACAACCGCCTGACCGCCGCCGCGATTGCGGTGGAAGCCGGCGTGGATGACTTCCTCGCCGAGGCCCGCCCGGAAGACAAGCTGCAATTGATCCGCGACTACCAGGCCCAGGGCAAGCTCGTGGCCATGACCGGCGACGGCACCAACGACGCGCCGGCACTGGCCCAGGCCGACGTGGCGGTGGCGATGAACAGCGGCACCCAGGCCGCCAAAGAGGCCGGCAACATGGTCGACCTCGACAGCAACCCGACCAAGCTGATCGAAGTAGTCGAGGTGGGCAAACAGATGCTGATGACCCGCGGCGCCCTCACCACCTTCAGCGTGGCGAATGACGTGGCGAAGTACTTCGCAATCATCCCGGCGGCGTTTGTCGCCACCTACCCACAGCTCGGCGCATTGAACGTGATGCACCTGAGCAGCCCCAACTCGGCGATTCTCAGCGCGGTGATTTTTAACGCGTTGATCATTGTCGCGCTGATTCCCTTGGCCTTGCGCGGGGTGACTTACCGGGCGATTGGTGCGGCGGCGCTGCTTAACCGCAACTTGCTGATCTACGGGCTGGGCGGTGTGCTGGTGCCGTTTGCCGGGATCAAGTTGATCGACATGCTGCTTAGCGGGTTGGGTCTCGTGTAGCACCGCCAAACCAATGTGGGAGCGGGCTTGCTCGCGAATGCGGAGGGTCAGTCAGTGCATGTGTGACTGACCCTCCGCATTCGCGAGCAAGCCCGCTCCCACAGGTAACAGCACTGTATTCACCAGGAAGAATATGCCCGCATTAAACGATGACCGCCCCGACCCCGACGCCTTATTGGCACGGGTACAGCTGGAAGAACAGGCCGCCTTGCGCGGCAAATTGCGTATCTACTTTGGCTCCAATGCCGGCGTGGGCAAAACCTGCGCGATGCTCGCGGCGGCGCAACGCGAAGTTGCGCTGGGCCGCGACCTGCTCGCTGGCGTGATAGAAACCCACGGTCGCGCGGAGACCGCCCAGTGGCTCCAAGGCTTGGAACAACTGCCCCGCGCCGCCCTGTTGCACCGCGAGTTCGCGCTCAGCGAATTCGACCTCGACGCGGCCCTGCGCCGGCATCCCGCCGTGGTACTGGTGGACGAATTGGCCCACAGCAACGTACCCGGTTCGCGCCACCCCAAACGCTGGCAAGACATTGAAGAGTTGCTCAGCGCCGGTATCGACGTGTGGACCACGCTGAACGTCCAGCACCTGGAAAGCCTGAATGATTTGGTCAGCGGCATCATCGGCATTCGCGTGCGCGAAACCGTGCCGGATCACGTGTTCGATAACGCCCACGAAGTGGTGGTGATCGACCTGCCGCCCGACGATCTGCTGCAACGCCTCAAGGACGGCAAGGTGTACCTGGGCCCGCAGGCCGAGCGCGCGTCGCGGCATTTTTTCCGCAAGGGCAACCTGCTGGCGTTGCGCGAACTGGCGCTGCGGCGCACGGCGGATCGGGTCGACACACAAATGCGCGTGTACCGTCGCGAGCGTTCGATCAGTACCGTATGGCCGGCCCGCGAGCGCCTGCTGGTCGGCGTGGCGGGCGATGCCGGCGACGAGCGCCTGGTGCGCGAAGCTGCGCGGCTGGCGCAAAAACTCGAAGCCGACTGGATCGTGGTGCACGTGGCCGCGCATCAAGGGCGTGGCGCCAGGCGCTACCTGACGGCGATGAAAACCTTGGCGCTGGCGGCCGAATTCGGTGCCGACACCGCCACACTGCCGGGCATGGACGTGGCCGAGGCGCTGGCCGCCTGCGCCCGCGAGCACAACGCGAATCGCCTGGTGCTGGGCCATCATCCGCGCCGGGCCTGGCGGTTCTGGCATCAATCGGTCAGCGACCGGATCAGCCGGCACCACCCGCAGATCGATCAGATCGTGATTGCCCACGGGCTGCTGCCGGGCAAGCCGCCGGTCGTCGAAAAAACCGTGCCGGCGGCGGGCACCCGGCTGGCGTATCTGTGGGCAACCCTGGCGTGTTTCGCCGCCACTGCGGTCGCCGCCCTGCTGCTGCAGGTGTTTGACCTGGCCAACGTGGTCATGCTGTTTTTGCTGACGGTGGTGCTGGTGGCCCTGCGGTTTGGGCGCGGCCCCGGCGTGTGGGCGGCGATGCTCGCGGTGCTGTGCTTTGACTTCTTTTTTGTGCAGCCGCGTTACTCGTTCACCGTCAATGACACCCAGTATTTCTTCACCTTTGCGCTGATGCTCGGCATCGCCCTGATCACCGGGCAACTCACCGCGCGCTTGCGCCACGAGGCCCGCACCGCCGCCGCCCGCGAGCGACGCGCCACCTCCCTGGCGCGGCTGGCCCGCGACCTGTCGGCCGCGTTGACGGTGGAGCAAATCAGCGAAGTGGCCCTGCGCACGTTCAGTGGCGTGTTTGAAGCGCGGGTCGGCCTGGCGCTGCCGGACGCCGCCGATGGCGTGCACAGCGTCAGCGCGAGCGGGCTGCCGATTGACGACAGCATCGCCCAATGGACTTACGACCACGGCCAGGCGGCCGGCCATGGCACCGACACGTTGTCGGCGGCCAACGGCTGCTATTTGCCGCTCAAGGCCCCGATGCGCGTGCGCGGTGTGCTGGTGCTGGAACTGGCCCAGAGCGAACGCCTGAGCGATCCGCAGGAACGCCGCCTGCTGGAAGCCTGCATGAGCCAATTGGCAATTGCACTGGAACGCGTGCACTTCGTCGAAGTGGCGCAAAGCACGCTGGTGCAGATGGAAGGCGAGAAAATGCGCAACACCTTGCTCGCGGCCATTTCCCACGACCTGCGCACGCCCCTGACCACACTGATCGGCGCCGCCGACACCGCCCTGCCCCACGCCCCACCGGGGCCGCTGACCGAGTTGCTCAATGGCATTCATGAACAGGCCACCTCGATGCAGCGCCTGATCGAAAACCTGCTGGACATGGCCCGCATGCAGGAACGCGGCGTGCGCCTGAACCGGCAATGGCATTCGCTGGAAGAAGTCGTCGGCAGCGCGTTGCGCCAGCTGCGTGAGCCGCTGGCGCACCACCGCGTGCTCACTGCGCTGGACCCGCACTTGCCACTGGTGGACATCGACGCACTGTTGATCGAGCGGGTGCTGGTCAATCTGCTCGACAACGCCGCCAAGTACACGCCGCCGGGCACGCTGATCACCGTTGCAGCCTGCTCGACTGCGGGCAGCATCGTGCTGCATGTCAGCGACAACGGCCCAGGCAAAGCACCAGCGAATCTGTTCGAACCCTTCGCGCGCGGCCAGCAGGAGTCGTCCGTCGCCGGCATCGGCCTGGGCCTGGCGCTGGCCAAACGTATCGTCGAGGCCCATGGCGGGCGCATCGAAGCCAACCCCGGTCAGGTGGGCGGCATGCACTTCACTATCACGTTACCGGCGGGCACCCCGCCGCTTATGGAAACCCTATGAGCACTGCACGCATTTTGATTGTGGAAGACGAGGCCAACATCCGCCGCTTCGTCGGGATCGCCCTCCAAGACGAAGGGTTTCAGGTGTTCGAGGCCGACAGCGTCAAACGCGCGCTGATCCATGCCGCCAGCCGCCAGCCGGACCTGGTGATCGTCGACCTCGGCCTGCCGGATGGAGACGGCAAACAGCTGATCAGCGAATTGCGCGGCTGGCTGGCGGTGCCGATTCTGGTGCTGTCGGCACGTGATCGCGAGGAAGAAAAAGTCGCCGCCCTGGATGCCGGTGCCGATGACTACCTGACCAAGCCCTTTGGCGTGCCCGAGCTGCTCGCACGCATCCGCGCACAGCTGCGCCGGCACGGGCAAACGGGTACCGCGGCGGCCACCAGCAAAGTGGCGTTTGGCGACATTGCCGTGGACCTGTCGACGCATGAAGTGTGGCGCCAGGGGCAACCGGTGCACCTCACGCCCATCGAATACCGCCTGCTCTGTGCAATGCTTCGTGGCCAAAGCCGGGTGTTGACGCACCGGCAATTATTGCTGGAAGTGTGGGGCCTGGATTACATCGACCGTCCCCATTATTTGCGCGTGCACATGGCGCATTTGCGGCAAAAACTGGAGGCGGACCCGGCGCAGCCGCAGCACTTTATTACCGAGTTGCAGGTGGGGTACCGGTTGATGGGTTTGTAAACAGACGCTCAGCGGCAAAGTCCACAAACACGCGGATCTTGGGCGAGAGGTGCCGGCTGGAAGGCCACAGCGCCCAGAATTGGCCCTGGTCATCGGAGTGCCCGTCCAACACGGTGTCCAGCTGTGCCTGGGCCAGCGCCTCACGGGCCAGGAAGTCCGGCACATAGGCAATGCCATGGCCATCGACGGCGGCCCTGAGCATGGCTTCCATGTTGTTCAAGGTCAGCGCCGTGGGCAGGCGCAACTGGGTCATCGCGGGGTTGGCGGACAAGGTCCAATCCATGATTTTGCCAGTGGTCGCAAACCGATAACGCAGGCACTGGTGGTGTTCAAGATCACTGAGGGTTTGGGGTCGGCCATTGGCCTGCAGGTACTTGGGCGACGCACACAGCACAAAGCGAAAAGGCCCAAGCTTGCGCGCCATCAGTGTCGAATCGGCCAACCCGCCGCTGCGGATCACGACGTCGAACCCCTCCTCGATCACATCCACCAGGTGGTCGTTGAAGTCCAGTTCCAGCTCGATCTCCGGGTAGGCTTTTCTGAAGGCGAGCATGTGCGGAAAGAGGAAGCGATAGCCGATGGTGGGCAGGCTCACGCGCAGCTTGCCGCGCGGTGCCTGCATGGCATGCGAAAGCATCGCGCGGGCGTCGTGCAGGTCATCGAGGATTTTGCGGCTGCGCTCGTAGAACATCTGCCCTTCAGCCGTGAGGCTGACCTTGCGGGTACTGCGGTGCAGCAGCCGCACATTAAGCTCGGCCTCAAGCCTGGCGACATTTTTGCCCACCGCCGAAGCGGAAATCCCCAGCGTACGCGCCGCGCCTACAAAGCTCAGGGCTTCTGCGGTTTTCACGAAGGCGATCACACCGCTGAGATTGTCCGTCACATCATTGCATCCTTTTAGTCCGCTTTGAGCGGAATGTAGACCTGTTTATCTGCGATTACATCCTGATTAGAGTCTTTATCTTTATAGACCGACGGGAACGCCCATGAACGCAACCACTGAATCCGCGCCTGGCAGCTATGCCATTCTGGCGGCGATTTGCCTCGCGGCGCTGGTATTACCCATGAGTTTCACCGGCGGCGCCGTGGCCACGCCGTTTATCGGTGAGGCATTTGCGGCTCATCCTGCGCAATTGGCCTGGATTACCAACGCGTTCATGCTCAGTTTCGGCAGCCTGTTGATGGCCGCTGGCACCCTGGCCGACCGCTATGGGCGCAAGCGGTTGTTTTTGTCGGGCATGTTGCTGTTTACCCTGGTGTCACTGCTGCTGGCCGTGGCCCCGGGCATTGTGTGGCTGGATATATTGCGCGGCATGCAAGGGATTGCGGCAGCCACTGCGCTGGCCAGCGGCTGCGCGGCACTGGCGCAGGAGTTTGACGGGCATGCGCGCACCCGAGCCTTCAGCCTGCTGGGCAGTACGTTTGGCGCGGGGTTGGCATTCGGCCCCCTGGTGTCGGGGCTGCTGATTGAACAGTGGGGTTGGCGCGCGGTATTCCTCACCACGGCGTTGCTGGCGGGCCTGTCGCTGTTGTTCGCCGCCCCCAAAATGCGCGAGAGCCGCGACCCGCAGGCGCTGCGCCTGGACCTGGCCGGCGTACTGACGTTTTCGGCCATGCTGGTGACCTTGACGACGGCGGTCATCCTGGCCCCCGAACACGGTTGGGCCTCATCGACGATCCATGCCCTGCTCGCGTCAGCAGCCGTGTTTTTGCTGGTGTTCATCCTCGTGGAACATCGCGCCAGCCAACCGATGCTGGCGCTGGAGTTGTTTCGTTTTCCCCGCTTTATCGGCGTGCAGTTGCTGCCGATCGGCACCTGTTACTGCTACATCGTGTTGATCGTGCTACTGCCGCTGCGGTTTATCGGTGTGGAGGGTGCCAGCGCGTTTGACGCGGGGTTGATGATGCTGGCGTTGTCGGCGCCGATGCTGGTGGTGCCGATTATCGCGGCAAGCCTCACGCGCTGGCTGTCGGCGGGACTGCTGTGCGCTATCGGCCTGCTGATTGCGGCGGCAGGCCTGTACGGGTTGAGCCTGGTCAACGTCGGCCACCCCGTGCAGACCGTCGCCGCGATGCTGGTTATCGGCATCGGCACCGGGTTGCCCTGGGGGTTGATGGACGGCCTGGCGATCAGCGTGGTGCCCAAAGAACGCGCGGGGATGGCGGCAGGGATTTTCAATACCACCCGCGTCGCCAGTGAAGGTGTGGCGCTGGCAATCACCCTGGCGGTATTGAGTGCGTTGGTCGCGCGTCATCTGCAAGCCGGCACTGCGCAGGACGTGTCGGTGATTGCCCAGCAGTTGGTCATGGGCGATGCCCGACACGCCAGTGCGACCCTGCCACTGGCAGGGCTGCGCACGGCCTACCTCGCAGGCTTCAACACCTTGCTGCAAGGGTTGGCGGGGCTCACCCTGCTCACGGCGGCGGTGGTGTTCGCGTTTCTGAGCCGACGCGAGGTCGCGCCGATCCCCACGGCACCCGCCGTTGAATCGCCGAGCTGAATCGCAGGCAAAAAAAAGCCCGCTCAATGAGCGGGCTTCCTGTGGTGACCTGGCGTTCAGCGTTCCAGGTGACCGAATATGGCGCAGCGGACGGGACTCGAACCCGCGACCCCCGGCGTGACAGGCCGGTATTCTAACCGACTGAACTACCGCTGCGCGTAACACGTTGAAGCGAATGGTGGGTGATGACGGGATCGAACCGCCGACCCTCTGCTTGTAAGGCAGATGCTCTCCCAGCTGAGCTAATCACCCTTCACTTTCGGTGTGGGCGGCATCATACACCAAAAATCTGCAATGTCTTGATTTAAATGCACTTTATTTGAAATATTTTCATAAACGCAGCGCACGCCCCCGGAAAACCGGGCCTCTGACCCGCAAACGCGAGTCTATTGCGGTTACCGGGCGCTTCGTACCGTACATTGGCGCGATCCACGACCGCAACGAAACCTACTCGGTGTACGCCAGCTACACCGACCTCTTCATGCCCCAGAAAAGCTACAACCGCGACCGCGAAACAAATTGCGCCAGAACTACGAGCTGGGCCTCAAGGCAGATTTCTTCGACGGACGCCTGAACGCCAGCGCGGCCTATTTTGAAATCCACGAAAACAATCGCTCAGTGTCCGACGACGATTACAACAACCAGACGCTGCCCCCAACCCACTATGCCTGCAAAGGCACCAAGGCGGTGAGCAAGGGTTATGAACTGCAAATGACCGGCAAACTGGCGCCGGGCTGGCAGGACATCCACAACAGCCCCCACGGCAACTATGAGCGTTTTCCCAGGACGCTTACTGGCCGGTGGACCTGATGACGCGCTACCAGATCACCAAAGACATTTCGGCGACGCTGAACGTCAACCACAGCTTCGACAAGTCCTACTGCACCGACATCGGTTTCTATAATTGCGCCGGGTAAGGCGAACCACGCAATGTCATGGTTACCACGCGCTGGGATTGCTAACCGGCCAATAAAAAACGCCGCCGATCATCGGAAATGATCGGCGGCGTTTTTTGAGGTTTCGCACACCCCAGACAGCAAAAAGCCCGCTCGATGAGCGGGCTTCCTGTGGTGACCTGGCGTTCAGCGTTCCAGGTGACCGAATATGGCGCAGCGGACGGGATCATAACTCATCCTCTAAATCATTGAAAGCTTCAGCTTTCTGTAGCTCAGCATACTGCTGATGGACTTAATTATGTACTCATTATTTCAAGTTGGGAATTACGATGCTCAGCGACTCTCTGAATGGCCCGACTAGATTACTTTGGACCAGCTTGACGTTCGCGAGCACCTGATACGTCTTGGTAACGTCAAAACCTCGGAGCCGGAACCCAGTCGCTATGTAGTGGTCAACTGATCCCAGCCAGATGTAGCATTGCCCATTACCGTTGCAGCGGCTCTACGTAAAGCAGTTGACTAAAGCCAGAAATCGGCCAATTGCGGCCGTTCCGTGCTAATTATTGTAGATCAATGATCATGCGTTCGGTTTCAATCGAATGCCTCGCAATCGTAGCCTGCCGTCTCAGAGTTCAAACTTCCGGCTCTCGCCACCCCTGCAAAGCGTGCCAAGGCGGTCAAGCTGACCAAAGCTGCCATTCGTGACCGACTGCTTTCGAGCTCTGAATAGTTACTCGTTAGGGCATATGTAAGCACTGCGTTTCTCCCCCCCCGCCCCACGAACAAGCAACCGAGCAGCGCCGGCACATCCAAGCACTACAGATACCATTCACACACCACGCACCACATCAATGCGCACCACCGGCTATCGCACGCAATTAGCGCACTTCCCCGTCTTTCTATCCTGTCCTACGCCCCAATTCCCTCGAGCTAACTCCTGGCACGAATCATGCTTTTGTAATATTATTCAAGCTACTTGAATATAAATTTAAGTACTTCAAGGGGAATACCAATGACGCGTTTCACTCTAAAGGCGCTGTCGCTGTCGCTCGTCACGCTGTGCAGTATTTCTCTAGCGCACGCAGACGATTTGCTGCAGCGCATCAAGCAGAAAAACGAGATAGTCGTTGCCACCGAGGCGCGTTTTGCGCCGTTCGAATCGGTCGAGAATGGCAAGATTGTCGGCTATGGCGCAGACCTGATGCATTACGTACTGGATGCTGACTTGCCCGGCGTCAAGGTGCGCCAGCTCGATCTACCGTTTCAAGGGATTTTGCCTGGCCTGGATACCCGCAAATTCGACTTCGTTGTGACATCGGTGACAGTCAATAAGGCGCGTTTCGAGCAATTCGCTTTTACCGCCCCTATTGCCGAGTCCACCGTTGCACTGCTCAAGCGCGCCGACGACACCAATATCAAGGCGTTGACTGACTTGAACGGCCGGGTGATTGGCTCTCAAGTAGGTTCCGGGCAGTTGGCAGTGCTACAAGCACTGGATACCAAGCTCAAAGCTCAGGGCCAACCGGGCCTCAAGCAGATCAAAGAGTATGTGAGCTTCGATGAGGCTTATGCGGATTTGGCCAATGGTCGTCTCGATGGCGTGGCACAGTCGCTTTCCAACTTAGGCCCGTTGATGAAAGCCCGTCCGGGGCTTTTCACAACGCTGCCGGAGATGGCGGGTCCAGTGACGTATTTCGGCTGGGTCGGTCGCAAGGATGCTGACAGCGCAAGCCTGGTGAAGCTATTTAGCGAGGGCATTGCCCGCGCAGCGAAAGATGGCACCTTAAAGACGCTGCAGGATAAGTGGTTCGGTTTCACCATGGACTTGCCTGCCGATGCCATGCCAGTACCGAGCATCTGAGCCGCTGATGATGAATGATTTCAGCAGCCGTCTCGCGCTCTATTGGCCTGCCTTGATCGACGGTGCAATAACCACATTGTGGTTGTGCGCCATCGGCATGCTGCTGGGTTTCATTCTCGGCGTAGTAATTCATCTAATTGCCAATGGTCGCAGCCGTGCCGGCAGAGCATTCACCAGGGTGTATGTCAGTTTCTTTCGCGGTACGCCAATGCTGGCGCAGCTGCTGCTTCTGTTTTATCTCCCATCGGCCCTGGGTCTGGATGTGCCACCAATGGTGGCTGCTGCTACGGCACTTGCACTGAATACGGCGGCTTATCAGTCGCAGATATTGAGCAGCGGTTTCGCCGCAATCCCCAAGGGACAGATGGAAGCGGCGGCCGTGTTTGCCATCGGCAAATACAAAACGCTGTTTCATATCCAACTGCCACAGGTGTTGCGCCTCACCTCACCCGCGCTGATCTCCGAGTTGATCGATGTGATCAAGGTTTCAGCGGTGGTTTCGGTCATCTCCATCACTGATTTGATGCGCGTCAGCCAGCAACTGGTTTCACAGACTTACCGCCCGCTTGAGGTGTATCTGGTGGCGGGCTTGTTTTATCTCGCGCTGACAAGCCTGTTGAGCGTGCTCGGCAGCCTGCTGGAACGTCGCTGGAAGGAGCTCAAGTGATGCAAGAATTATTGAGTTATCTGCCAGATTTTGCCAATGCACTGCTGGTCACGCTAGGTATTAGCCTTACTGCCGCTGCGATGGGCTTACTGCTGGGATTTGGGCTCAACGCCTTGCGCATGGCGGTCCCAGGATTTCTAGCGATCTATCGCGTTTACGTGTGGCTGATCCGCGGGACACCTTTTCTCGCCCAACTCGCGATTATTTATTTCGGGCTGCCCGTCATCGGTCTGCGGCTGGAAGCCGTTGAGGCAAGCATCCTGTCGCTGGCCATATACAGTGCTGCTTACTTTGCCGAACTGTTCCGTTCTGCCTGGGCAAGCGTGCCCAACGGTCAAGTGGAAGCGGCGCGGGTGCATGGTATTTCACGCAGCCGTGTGTTCTGGCACATACAAGCGCCGCAAGCGCTGGCATTCGCCCTCCCGCTACTGGGCAATCAGGTGATCCTGACCATCAAGGAAAGCGCCGTCACTTCGATTATTACTGTGCCAGAACTGACCATGACAGCCGGACGCATCGTATCCACCACCTTTTCCTACGTATTGCCGTACGCCCTGCTGGTGTTGAGCTACTGGCTGCTGACCTCAACGGTCGCCGCTGTCGCCAGCGCACTGGGGCGGCGCATGACACGCCATCTACGAGGCTGAACAGATGACTACCCTACCGCTTCTTAACTTGCGTGGTGTTGGTAAATCCTATGGCTCGAACCGCGTGCTCAGTGGGTTTGACCTGCGCGTGCAGGCCGGAGAAATCGTATCGCTGATCGGACCTTCAGGCTCCGGAAAAACCACCGCCCTGCGCTGCATGAACTTCCTTGAACGCTATGACGAAGGTGAGATCTGGATCGATGGTCAACTGCTGGGCTACAGCGGCTCGGGCAGGCGTGAAACCGACCGCGACAGCAAAGCCAAGATCGATGAGGTGCGCAACCCACTGTCCATGGTGTTCCAGCAATTCAATTTGTGGCCCCACATGACCGTGCGCGAGAACGTCATGGCGCCCCTGGTACTCGGCAAGAAAATCGCCAAGGAGCAGGCCCGCAGCCTGGCTGATCAGGCATTGGCACGGGTCGGCTTGAGCGCCAAGGCGGATGCGTACCCGGCTCGCCTCTCCGGCGGACAACAGCAACGCGTCGGCATTGCCCGGGCCCTGGCAGTAAAACCGCGGCTGATGCTACTCGACGAACCGACCTCGGCGCTGGACCCGGAACTCGTCGAGGAAGTGCTGCAAGTCATTCGCAGCCTTGCGAACGATGGCATGACCATGGTGATGGTGACCCATGAAATGAGTTTCGCCGCACAGATTTCCAGTCAGGTGGTGTTTATGGAAGCAGGAAAAATAATTGAAACCGGTACTCCGCAGGCACTGTTCCAGGCACCAAAGACGGAACGCTTACAGCAGTTTCTCAGCCCCTGGTTTGACCGCAGCCTCACTCCACGCGTGCAGGTGACCCCATGATTGCCGATCAAGTGATGCAAGCCGTTTCATCGGAACGATTGCAGCGTTTGTTGGAGACCCTGGCAACCTTCGGGCCCGGCATCGATGGCGGAATGAACCGGCAGGCGTTGTCCGAAGAAGACCTCCAGGCCCGCGCCTGGCTGATTGACGAAGCCCGAAAACTTGACTGCAAAGTGTGGACCGACGCCGGTGCCAACCTGTTCATCCGCCGCGAAGGCCGTGAGGACTTACCGCCAGTGATGACCGGCAGCCACGTCGACACCCAACCCACAGGCGGCAAGCTTGACGGCTGTTACGGGGTAATGGCCGGGCTTGAATGCCTGTATGCGTTGGCAGAACTCAACGTCAGCACCCGCCGCCCAATCGAAGTGGTGGTCTGGACCAACGAAGAAGGCAGCCGCTTCAGTCCGGGAGCGATGGGCTCCAGCGCCTACGTGGACCCGGCACGGCTGCAGACCTATCGAAACAACCTTGACGTTGCGGGTATCTCGGTCGGAGAGGCACTGGACGCTCACGCCCTGCGCTTTGCCGACCTGCCACTGCGCGAAAAAATCGCCACACACGCCTTTGTCGAGTTGCACATTGAGCAAGGCCCGGTATTGGAGCAAGCCAATGTCCCGCTAGGAGTGGTTTCCGGTATTCAGGGCGTGCGCTGGTATCAAGTGCGCTGCAAAGGTGCTTCGGCACATGCAGGAACCACGCCGACTCACATGCGGCGCGATGCGTTGTTGCTCGCCATGGAATCCCTGGGCCGCATTGACGCACTGGCCGAACAACTCGCCGGTGACGACAAGCGCCTGACATTCGGCCGCTGGAGCGTCTCGCCCAATGCAATCAATACGATTGCCGGCGAAGCAACCTTCAGCATCGACTTCCGCCACGCCGATCCAGCGGTTCTCGACTCCTTCGATAACGCCCTGAGTGCCTGCCTGCCTGCCGACGCCGAACTGACCAGCCTGTTCAGCCACAGCCCGACCGCGTTCGATCATCAGGTCATCAATGTGTTGGAGAACGCCTGCGACGCCACAGGACTGGCCTGGCAATCGATACGTTCTGGCGCTTTCCACGACGCCATGTATTTGGCCGGGCACTGTCCTACAGCAATGCTTTTTGTACCCAGCCGGGACGGCATAAGCCACAACCCGAAGGAATTCACAGATCCCGCGCAATTGAAAGCAGGCGCCCAGGCATTGGCCTGGAGCTTGGTTGCACTTGCAGAACAACCCTGAACCCATAGGAACTCATATGACCAACATCACACATAGCCATGACTATCCAGCCTGCTGCCAGCCCGACAACGGCTCCTCGCTGGGCATCAACGCCACGTTGAAAGAACCGATCTCGGCCGATGGCACTCCAGTCCTGGGCGAAAGCTACACAGTGCCTGCCCGTTGTGGCCGCGCCGTCCGCCTGAAAGCTGGCCAGGTCATCAAAATCGTCAACACTCACGGCACCCAGGTATGTGACACCTGGTTGTTCAACAGCGAAGACATGAGCGAATTCCTGTCGATGGAACATGCTCGCGCGCATTGCAACAGCATCATTCCCAAAGCTGGCGACACGCTGTTCAGTAACCGTCGCCGCACGATCGGCACCCTGCTGACCGACACCTCACCGGGCATTCACGACACCTTGATGGCTGCGTGTGATCTGCACCGCTACACCAACCTGGGAGTAGAGGGTTATCACGACAGCTGCGCGGATAACATGCGTCTGGCCTTGCAGGCTATCGGTCTGCGCTCCCATGAAGTTCCGCAGCCTTTCAATCTGTGGATGAATATTCCGGTCAAGCCTGATTACACTGTTGAATGGTTGCCGCCGGTATCCAAAGCAGGGGACTACGTTGAAATCCGTGCAGACATGGACGTTATCGTGGTGATGTCCGCCTGCCCTCAGGACATCGTGCCTATCAATGACCTTAACCCGGTGGAAGTTACCTTCTCGGTTCACGGCTAATCGTCAATATCCCAGTAGACGACAGGCCTCCGTAACCCTAGGATGCCTGTCGCTCACTTCGTACAAACTTTTCGAGGGATGCATGTCCACACCCAGCAAAACGCCAGTAGCCAAATCCCAGCATTCCGATGGCCTGCCGAGCTTGAGCGTTCGTCTTCGCCATGCGCGCAAGGTGGCAGGCCTGACTCTCAAGCAAGTTGCCCAGGCTGCCAAGTGCTCCGAAAGCCTGATCTCCAAGCTGGAAAACGACGCAGCATCGCCTTCACTGGCCATGCTGCACCGCCTGGCACTCGCGCTCGGCAGCAACGTGTCGGAGCTGACGTCTGAAGACTGGGAGTCTGAAGAGCCCGTGCTGCGCGCCGGCGGTCGACAAGTGAGTCGTTTCGCACAAGGCACCGCGAAAGGCTATATCGATCTGGAACGCATCACTCATCTGCAAAAAGGCGGGCTGCTGCAAGGCGATATCCATATCGTTTCTCCTGGCATGGTCAGCGACATGATCGAGCATGCGGGTGAAGAGATGGGTTATGTGATCGAGGGCAGCCTCGACCTGACTCTCGGCGAGATCACCTACACGCTGAATGCTGGCGATTCCTTTCACTTCCCCAGCAACGTACCCCATGGCTATCGCAATTCGACCAAGAGTGTCGTCCGTATACTTTGGATCAACACGCCCGCAACGTTCTAATAAACTGCTGTCGGTACACGGCAACGTCCGCCTCGTCGACACCGCCGCTGACAGCGGCGCCCAACATCCAACAACATGCACCGCTCTGATCTGAAATGCATCTTCTGCTGTGAAAACCAGGAGCGCAGCCTTGTTGGCAAAGTATTGTCAGCACGCCGCCTCGCAACGCCGTTAGCTCATACAGGTGTTGCATTTGCGGTGCTCTAGGCGATGTCAGCATAGATGGAAATCATCCGACCACAACGCCCTCGACGTGCCTTCAACGTCATAACTGGCAATATTAATCAAGCACCTTGAATATTTATCCTGCCCCGTCCTCTATTAGTGCAACCTCCGTCCCAACGCATCAAACCAGCGCAACTTAGGTTGGCGAAAGACCTTTGATTTGTGGTGCTACATGGCAATAGATCGCGTCTGCGAATTAGGCATGAACATTGCTTTCACGTTATTAAAGTAACTTGAATTTAATGTAAGCCACTATAATCAGGGGAACGTATGACCCAATCCAGAGTCACGACTCCCTTCACCTTGCTCGCTCGCATTGCAGCGATAACTACCATCTGCTTCTCGTGTGTCTACGCGGGGACAGTTGCTGCGGATCCGTTGAAAGTTGCCATTGTGCTAGCCGGCAACATCACTGACCGTTCCTTCAACCAGTCCGGTTATGAGGGTGTAATTCAGGCACGCGACGCACTGAAGATCGAAGTGGCCTACAGCGAAAAGGTCCCGCAACCAGACCAGACTCAAGCCTTGGCAGACTATGCCCGACGCGGCTATGACGTGGTGATTGGTTATGGGGGCGAGTTTCAGGATTCAGTGGACCGGGTTGCCAAACGCAACAGCAAGACCCAGTTCCTGGTTGTAAACGGCACCAAAAGCGGCGGCAATGTCTCGACGCTGGCGTTCGATATGAAGGACATGGGTTATGTCATTGGCTATATCGGCGGCAAAACGTCACTGAGCGGAGTGGGTGGTTTTGTCGGTGCGCAAAAAATCAAAGCGTACTCCGACCTCAACGACGGTTTCGTCCAAGGCTTCAAGGCCGCCCGACCACAGGGCCAGGTCCTGAGTGCATGGACCAACGACTGGGATGACCTGGCCAAAGGCAAAGAAGCGGCCTTGAATCTGATTGGGCAGAAAGCCGATGTGGTGTTCCCGACCATGGATAACGCTGTACTTGGCAGCCTGCAAGCAGTCCGTCAGGAAAACAAACAGAGGTTCGGCATTTACTACGACGCTTTGAGTGACTGGCCGGATAACCTGCTGCAATCAGCCGTGCTGGATATGCGCGGGGCGCTGCTGACGGTGCTCACTCAGGCGCAAAGTTCGTCACTAGGCGGTAAGTCTTATGTTTACGGCTTTGAAACGCCCAAGGCCTTCCGCCTCGGTAGCTATGGCAAAGCAGTATCTGAGCAGACCAAGACCGATGCCGCGGCATTGATCGAGACCATCAAGCAGCGCAATGCCAGCCAGCAGTCGCAGCGGTGGCGGTAAAAACCTGATGAGCTATTTACAACTGGAGGGAATCGGCAAGCGATTCGGGGACTTCACGGCCCTGGAGGACGTCACTCTGGGAGTAAGCAAAGGCAGTATCCATGCGCTGTTAGGTGAAAATGGTGCGGGTAAAACCACACTGATGAACATCCTCTACGGCTTTTACCAACCGGACACGGGCGTGATTCGCCTTGATGGTCGGGAGCTGTCAATCGACTCGCCCCGTCAGGCCCTGTCTGAAGGTATTGGCATGATCCACCAGCATTTCATGCTCGTGGATAATCTGAGCGTTTTGGAGAATGTCATCCTTGGCTTGCCGGGCCGCCTGCGCCTGAAACTCGCTGATCACCGTCGCAAGCTGATCGAACTCAGCGCTCAGGTCGGCCTGGATGTAGCTCCTGACCGCCTGATCTGGCAACTGCCGATAGGCATGCATCAGCGGGTGGAAATCCTCAAGGCGCTGTATCGGGACGTGGAAGTGCTCATTCTGGATGAACCCACCAGCGTTCTGGCCCCTACCGAGATCGACGCATTTCTGCAAATTCTGGAGAACTTGCGCTCAATGGGCAAAACCATGCTGTTCATCACGCACAAGCTCGATGAGGTGTTTCGGGTTTATGATCGGGTGACGGTACTGCGCCGGGGCAATGTCGTCGGACACGCGCAGGTTAGTGAGAGCACGCCACAGGAAATTTCCCGGCTGATGGTCGGCCGCGAACTGGCCCAGCCCGTCGAGCTTCCCAAGGTTGTACAGGGTCCGGTTGTGCTCAAGGTCCGGGCTTTGTCAGCCAATAATGATCGCGGCATTCAGGCGTTGAATGCTGTCAGCTTCGAGATCCGAGCGGGGGAAGTGCTGGGTATCGTCGGCGTTGACGGCAACGGCCAGGCGGAGCTCGCGGATACGATCGCCGGAATGCGCCATGCGCAGTCCGGGGAAGTCTGCATGCGCGGCCAGTCGATGCTTGGCCACGATGTCGCCAGCCGCCGGAAACGGTTCAGGGTCGGCTATGTTCCCGAAGATCGCCACAGTACCGGGCTGGTCCTGGATTTCACGCTGTGGGAAAACGCCATGCTGCGCGATCACCGACGCTCACCGTTTTCGCGTTTCGCCCTGCTCAAATCAAAACGTGCGCGGGAGATTACCCAAGACTGGTGCTCCCGATACGACGTGCGCATGCATTAGGTTGACCAGCAAGTGCGATTCCTCTCCGGAGGCAACCAGCAAAAACTGATTTTTGCCCGGGAAGTCGAATGCGACCCTGACCTGCTGATCGTCATGCAGCCATGCAAAGGCTTGGATGTTGGAGCTATCGAAGCAGTGCAAGGGGTCGTGCGCGAGCAACGGCAAGCGGGCAAAGCGGTGCTTTACATATCGACGGAGCTGGAAGAAGTCATGGCGATTTCTGATCGTATTGGCGTGATGTGCGCTGGTCATCTGACTGGTGTACTGAATCGCGCCGACGCCACGGCGGACCTGATTGGTTCACTGATGACCAGCACGGCTTCACAAGAGGTTTTGTCATGAATGAAGTCTGGCGCTGGCTGCATCGCCTGCGAATGGTCTGGGCGGTGCTTGCAGCCTTCGCCCTGGGTTCGCTGCTCATCCTAGCGGCCGGCAAAAATCCCATGGCGGCTTATCAAGCGTTGTTTAAGGGAGCCTTTTTCGACTATCACGGCCTGGCCAATACCCTGGTCAAAATGTGCCCGATGCTGCTCGCCGGGCTTGCGGTGATCATTCCCATGCGTTGCGGGCTGCTCATTGTCGGTGCCGAGGGGCAGATCTATATCGGTGGCCTGGCAGCGGCAGCCGTCGCGCTGTATCTGCCACAGATGCCTGCGATGCTGCATGTGCTGCTGTGCCTGCTGTGCCTGCTGGCAGGCATGCTGGGCGGTGGCCTGTGGGGTGCGATTCCGGGGTATCTAAGGGCAAAACGCGGCATCAATGAAGTCATCGTGACGCTGCTGATGAACTACGTTGCGATCAATATCGTCAGCTATTTCGCAGGCGGTCCAATGATGCAGGAAGGCGCGCCCTACCCTTACTCAGCAGAAATCAGCGAAGACTTATGGCTGCCCCTTTTGCTGTCGGACACCGACACCCACATTGGCGTGCTGTTCGCAGCGCTGTTAAGCCTGCTGACCTTTGTCGTCTTCAAATACACCACGATCGGCTTTTCCATGACGGCGGTAGGCAAAAGCCCGCAAGCCGCGCGCTACGCTGGCATGTCCGTGAACCGCAACCTGATCGGCAGCATGATCGCAGATGGAGCCATCGCTGGCTTGGCGGGAGCGATAGAAGTACTCGGGGTCAAATACCGGTTGTATCACCTGTTCAGCCCCGGCTATGGCTACGACGGCATCGTGGTTGCCTTCATGACCAGCCTGAATCCTTTGCTGGCGACATTTTCGGCGTTTTTCCTTGCAGGCCTGAGCACTGGTGCGCAGTACATGCAACGCGCCATCGGCCTGGATGTGACAGCGATTGAAGCATTGCGCGGGCTGATCGTGATCTTTGTCGCCGCCGGGTTGATCTGGAAACTGAACCTGCAAAAGCGTAACAACCCGTTGGCGAAAGCGGCCAGCATCCCGAGCCAGAAAAACACAGCGGAGGGTTTGACCGATGGACGCTAGTTATCTGGATATTCTTGCCACCGGGCTGCGCCTCGCCGTCCCGTTGATTTTCGCGGCATTGGGTGGCATCTGGTGTGAACGTGCCGGGGTGTTCAATCTGGCACTGGAAGGCAGCATCTTGGGCGGCGCGTTTGGTGCGGCTGTCGCTGCTTTTTTCATGCACAGCGTGTGGGGAGGTTTGCTGGGTGGAGTACTTGCGGCGGGTTTGATCGGACTGCTTCTGGCAACCATGACCGTGCGCCTGGCAATCAATCAAATGGTCGCGGGTATCGCCATTAATATGCTAGTCATTGGCATTACCTCATTCTTTGCACGCATGGCGTTCAGCGAACAAGGTGCTTCGGCATTGTTGCCGGGCTTCACGACATTGCCTGTTCCGGGGCTGGCGTCGATCCCGGTGGTCGGCGATATTCTGTTCAAGCAGAATCTTCTGGTCTATCTGCTATACGCCATGGTGCCATTTGCCTGGTGGCTTCTGTTCCGCACTTCATGGGGCCTGAACCTGCGCGCCACCGGTGAGTATCCAAGAGCTGCCGATAGTGCCGGGCTGAACGTGTTCCGGATTCGTTTCTTAAGCATTGTCGGCTCTTGCGTGATCGCCGGACTGGGCGGCTGCTATCTGGTGCTGTCACAAGTGTTCATGTTCACCGAGCACATGAGCGCGGGCAAAGGCTTCATTGCCTTGGCCGCATTGATTCTAGGTAAATGGAATCCAGTGGGCGCACTAGCTGCCTGTCTGTTGTTCGGCCTGGCCGATGCACTGCAACTGCGTTTGCAATTTGGTCATCCGGATGTGCCCTATCAGCTGTTCGTGGTGCTGCCTTACGTCGCATCCATTGCCGCACTGGTGATCTTCGCTGGAAAAATCAGGCCTCCGGCCTCTGTAGGTGAATTCTTCAAGCGCGGTGGCAAATAACACCTAGCCTCGACTTTCAGCTTTTCAACAGGTACCGACATGAGCAAACCTGCAAGCATGATCAAGAGCCCTATTGCGTGGCCGGACGGTGCGCGCTGCGCCGTGGCGATCACCTTCGACATGGACGCCGACAGCTTCCTGCACTTGCATCGTCCCGCAGACAGCCACAAGCGGGTCAGCACCATTTCAACGCTGCAATACGGACCGAAAGTCGGCGTACCGCGTATCCTGCAGTCTTACCGGGACCTGGGTCTGAAACAGACATTCTTCGTCCCGGCCTGGTGCATCGAGCAATATCCGGCTGCGGTCGAGGCGATGGTCAAGGACGGTCATGAGATCGGGCACCATGGCTACATCCATGAGCACGTCAACGAAATCAGCGAAGAGGAAGAGCTGTTCTGGTTGCGTAAATCCATCGACATCATCGAACGCCACACCGGCCAGAAACCCCGAGGTTTCCGCGCCCCGCTGTACAACTTCTCCCCCGCGACCACAGACCTGTTGATTGTCGAAGGCTTCAAGTACGACGCGTCGTTGATGGGCGACGATACCCCATACATCCTGCAAGGCAAAACTGGGCAACTGGTCGAGTTGCCGACCCATTGGGCCATGGATGATTGGCCGCCTTACGTACACATGAGTGACATCGACTACAGCATGCCGATCCGTTCACCCCAGGAGGCTATCTCCGTTTACAAGGCTGAGTTCGATGCCATGTGGGAATACGGCGGGCTTCTGGTTGCAGTCTGGCATCCTTTCGTAAGCGGCCGCCTCGCCCGCTGGCATGAGACGGTGCGCTTCATTGAATACATGCAGGCCAAAGGCGGAGTGTGGTTCGCCACGCTGGAAGAAATCGCCGCGCATGTAAGTCAAGTACATGACCAAGGCTCGACAAATCTGCGGGTGGAGCGTATGCCGCCGTACGATGGTCCCGTCAAGTTCGACAAATATTAGCCAAAACGCTGAATGGCGGTCGCCAACGGGCGACCGCCTCACTACTAGAACCAGTTCCTCTAAATACTAATTTGGATAATTATTGCGTATTCGCCCATGTGAGTTTCGGCGACGGGTCGTTAACTTATCTGCATAGAAATGGCATCGACTCAAATGCCAGATGTTTGAATTCGCAGTAGCGCACGTCAGCACTGGCCCTACTGGGCTCTGCATGGAAGGGGTTATTGCATCGAGCGATTTAACGAGTCGGTACTGCGCAGCACCACCCCAATTACAGTCCGGCTAGGATGCCCTGGCACATAGGTGAAGGGATAGACGCACCATGGCCGAAATAACAAATGGCAAAAGGGCCGTGACGCATAGACACACGGCCCCTTCTTCGTCAGCTGTTTGTTTAACCAAACAGGACCCAGTCACGTTCTCGTAATTACTTCTGGCCCGCAGTCGCCAAGTAATCCAGGCATGTGTCGACAGTTTCTACATCGGCAAATTTTGCGTCGATGTCGAACAGGTTCCAGGCTACTGCGCCCGGGACACGGTCACCGATACATTCTTTAACTGCGATGGTACGAAAACCTTCAGCCAGGCCGTCACATAAAGTCGTGCGAACACATGCAGACGCTGTGACACCGGTGACCAAAATTGTGTCGACGCCAGCGGAACGCAAATAGCCTGCCAGCGACGTTCCACTGAACGAACTGGCGCGCTTCTTGATCAGCACGAACTCACCCTCAATCGGGGCGATACGCGAGTCGATGGCCCAAAGGTTTTCGTCACTCTGGTTGACCACATCCACTGGAATTTTGTTGTGCCATTGGCCCATATCGGTGTTCGGATCATTGCGATCGGTATTCTGGTAGCACGTTGTCACGTGGACGATCGGAAAGCCCTTGGCGCGAAATTTTTTCATCAGGCGCTGGACGCCCGGAATAATTTCGTCGTCGATCTTATCGCAAGTGAACGGGTTGCCCGGGCGAGTCCAGGCATTGGCCAAATCGACATTGATCAGCGCCGGGTGCTTACCAAAACCGATGCGGCGCTGAAAACCTCGCTCCTTGTAGAGCTTGGTAGATTCTTCGAACGCGCGTTCAAGCATGATCATCAGTTCTTGCGACATAGTGAGTCTCTCCAGTCTAGGTAATGAAGGTTGGCATTAGAAATTGCCTTGACCTGATACTCACGGTAATCCGTGGTATAAATAACATCCAATTCATTATTTGACATTATTGATACCAGTATGAGCATCAATATCCGTTTCGACCTCAAGCAGATGAAAGCCTTTATCGCCGTGGCCGAACACCTTCATTTCAAGCGCGCGGCGGACGTGCTGTTCATTACCCAGCCTGCGTTAAGTCGTTTGATTAGAGCTCTGGAAGAAGAAGTGGAGGCGCAGTTATTCCAGCGCACCACCCGACAGGTTGCGCTGACCGAGGCCGGTCGCCTGTTTCTCCATGAGTGCCAGCAGGTATTTCGCCATATAGAGCGCGGAATCGAGTTGGCGCGTAGCGCAGCGGCGGGTGATATTGGTCACCTCACGGTTGCCTACAACGATTTTGCAATCAACGGCGCCCTGCCCGCGATCCTTGAGCGCTTCAAGGAACTCCATCCGAACGTGACGGTAGAGTTGCTCTACATGCCGTCGCACGAACAGTACAAAGCCATCGATGATTGTCTGATCGACGTAGGATTTCTTTTGGGCCCGGTGTCGATGCCAGGGATCAAATCCCTGCCTGTGTCGCAAGAGAGAATGGTGGCCATTCTTCCCGCCAGACACCCATTGGCTGGCAACACCAGCATCAGGGTCGAACAACTCAAAGACGAGCGCTTCATCTTCGGCGCGGCCAGCGGCTGGAGCCTGTTTCGGGAACAGTCATTTCAGCTCTGCCAACGCTTTGGCTTTACGCCGAACATCATTCAGGAGGCGACCACCAGCATCGGTATCTTCGGGCTGGTGGCCGCTAATATGGGCGTGTCGATCTATTCGGAATGCGCCTACAAGATCCAGCGCGAAGGGGTAGCCATTATTCCCCTGGAAAACGAGCATGCCTGTGTGCAAACCATCGCCGCCTGGAACGACGCATACGAAACGCCCACGGCAGCCAGGTTCAGGGCGTTGTTGCAGGACCTGACCGCCTAGCGGCGTAGCTTAATCCAGGCGATTGATGGGTGTACGGTGAAAGCTGTCATTTTCGCCGTCGTAGCTCCAGTTCATCCCCACGCTGGTGGCGAGCAAAGACTCATTGTCCGGCGTCAGCAGTTCACGTTGCGGATAGCGTTTAGCCACCCAGAACTTCATCAGTACAAAATAGGCCACCAGTCCCACCACAAAGCCGACCACAAAGGCCCAGTCACCCGAGAAGAACGCCAGCACGCTAGCCAGACTCCAGGCCAGCAACCCCGCGGGATTGAACCCACGCCAGTAATAGAACTGTCCTTGCACTTGATAAAGTTCGGGCACATTCAGGTGGCGGCGTCTGAGCAGGTAGTAGTCCGCGATCATGATTCCGCCGATAGCCGACAGAAAGGATCCGTAGGAAAACAGGAATGCAAAGAGGTTGTCGAGGATCGCCCAAGGCATGGACAGCGTGCCGATGATGCCCGCGATGACGACCGCCACTGGATACTTAACGTAGGGCGCGCCAGCGTTGACGAAGGTCAGCGCTGCCGGAATCAGATTGGCCGCTGTATTGGTCGACCATTGCGCCAGAACCACCAGCAACATAAGCACGACCAGACTGATACCCGTGCTCTGCACTTGAATCACATTGATCGGATTCCAGTCTCCTGCCGCGATAAATGATGCCGCACCAATCAGGGCAATCCATGTCTGGGTCAATGGCAGTGCAAGTAACTGAGCAAGCAGTGCGTGCTTGTTGCGTTTGATAAACCGTCGGGAATCCAATGGCGTCTTCAGATAACGGGTGATATTGGGAATATCGATGGCCAGTGTCGACCAGAACGCTACGTTAGCCAGGAACAGCGTCGTCCAGCTCAGTTGTTTGTCGCCGACGAACGTCCAGATATTCACGCCTTTGGTAGTCGCCAGTACGTCCAGCGTCATGTACATCCAGACCGAAATGGCAATGATTGCCGGCGCGGCAATCGAGGACAAAAACTCCACTGCCTTGATCCCCATGGCGGTATTGATGATCTGGACCACAGCAAAAATCACGTACCACAGCGGCCAGTTATCAAAACCGGTCAGGTATTCAATGATGCCATTGAGGGCCAGCGCTCCAAGGTACGTCTGAATACCGAACCAGATTGCCGCAATCACCCCACGAAACAGAGACGGAATGTGCGTGCCATAAATACCGAAAGGCGCGCGCAGGTAAACCGCAAACGAAAGACCATGCTCGGTGCCAATATCGGCCGTCAGGGTCATCAACAAAGCCAGGACAAAATTGGCAAGCAGGATAATCAGCACGACCTGGGTCAACGACATGCCGGAAACGCCGGTGGCGCCCAACTGGAACGTGGCAATCATGAAAGCGATCCCAATCCAGATCCAGGTGAACCCCAGTGTGCCGATCGAACGCTGCTGGCGCTTTATCGGCAAAATCGTCTTCTCCAGCAAATTATGGCGAGACACCGAGACAGGACTTGCCGCTGCTGGGATATCGCTGGCGATATCGGGTGTGTTCAGAGTCATTGACAATACCTCTGGGTAAGTTCGAGGCGCACGGCGACGCTGGCCCTTTTTGAGGAGGCCAGGCCGTGCAGGGGTAAATAAGGGAATTCAACGCTTTATCTGGAGCCCGACAAACCATTGGGTGATCTGTCGGACTTCTCAATGGGACCGATCGAAGGTCAGCCGTTCTGCGCCGTCAGCTGTGCTCGTCGCTTATCAGTGGCGGCTAGATCCAGCTGAACCTGCTCGTCCAGCACCACGCCATAGACTTCATAGGCTTGGTCCAGGCTGCAGAAGTCATCCAGGACATCTTCGCGCACCTGCTCGGCGCTACGCTCCAGCGGATTGCCGTAACCACCGCCGCAAGGCGAGTAGTACGCCATGACATCACCGGCCCGGGAGGCGTAGCCGGAGAACTTCGATGGCATCGAAACGATATCGTCAGGGGTTGCCACATTGTAGATTTCAGTCTTGCCGACCACGCCCTCACAGCCGCCGAAAATACCCCACGGCACGTCGTAATGGCGTTCGCTTTCATGGGTGATGAACCCGTTGGTCAACACCCGTTGCGCTTTCACCACGCCGATCCCACCGCGATATTTTCCGGCGCCGGGCATGACGTCATCGCGTAACTCGTAACGGTCACAAATCATCGGCAGGTGCATGCCGAGGTCTTCAATCGGGTTATTGCGGGTATTGGCCATGAGGTTGTCGATGGCGTCGGGACCATCAGACCGGGGCCGCCCGCCGTAAGCGCCTTCGTTGACCTCCAGGAACACCCAATAGTCGCCGCTGGGTTTGATGCCCGAATAGGCGGCAAAAGAGATCGACGCCGAACTGCCGGCAATGATCCGCTCTGGCAGTACCGGCGCCAGGGCCTTGATGATCAGGTCAATCATGCGGTTGCACTGGGTGAAACGCGCCTCGGCCGCTGCCGGGAAAATCGGGTTGAAAATAGTCCCTAACGGCGCCAGCACGCTGATCGGTCGGAACGAGCCTTCGTTGGACGGTACCGGGCTTTGCGTGGTGTAGGCATCCAGCAGGATCTTGCGAAACGCAGCAAATGCCGCGACCTTGCACGAGCCCTCGAAGGGTACGTTGTACGCAGTCAAGGTTTGCGCCGCGGAACCGGTCAGGTCCACGATTACCGAATCGCCCTGCACCTTCACCGTCACCACCACCGGTAAGCGCTGATCTCTATGGCGACCGTCGTCGTCGAGAAAGCCTTCGGCGCGGTATTCGCCGTCAGGAATTTCCTGAATCTTCTGGCGCATGATGGTTTCCGAGTAGTCAATCAGTTGATTGATCGCATCGAAAGTGAAGTCCTTACCGTAACGCTGCAGCAACTCCTTGAATCGCTTGACCCCCAAATGCGCAGAGGCCACTTGGGCTTCGATGTCGCGGATCAACTGCGTGGACGCGCGGCTGTTGTACTTGAACATCTGCACCAGCGCCTCATTGCGCACACCCTTCTCGTACAGCTTCAGACCTGCCATGAGCATGCCTTCGGCGTACACATCACCCACATCGATGATCAAGCCCGGTGTCGCCGCACCAATGTCAATGTGATGCGCGGTGTTACCGGAGAAGCCGACCAACTCCCCTTCATGAAAGATCGGAATGATAATGGCCAGATCCGGGCTGTGGCTCGAACCGTGGTACGGGTGGTTATGCACCACCACATCGCCCTCATGCCAAGCGCCGCCTTGCAGGGTCGCTTCAATTCCGCGCAGATACGCCGGGATGGAACCGATGTGCATGGGCGTCGATTCGGACTCACAGATGGTCTGATATCGGGTGTCGAACAGACCTGCGCCCATGTCTTGGGACTCGCGAATGATCGATGAGAACGACATGCGGTACAGCACGTGGCCCATTTCTTCGGCGATGGTTTTTAAGGCACCGTTGATGACTTGCAGGGTAATCGGATCTACTTTTTGCTGGCTCATGGCGCGGACCTCAAAGATTACGAACGGGAAATGATCAAGTTGCCATGTGCGCTCACTTTCGCGACCCAGCCTGGCGGCACCAATGAGGTCGAATCGTGTTGCATGAGCATTGCCGGGCCCTCGATGTATTGTCCTGCTTGCAACTTGTTGCGGTCATATCGCGGCGTTGACAAGCTCTGGCCGTCATCGAAAATGGTGGTTCGTTCGTACAGGAAAGCGTCACCGGTATCGCTGTCCTGAGCTTCCGGCAGCGCCGACCAGGCCAGTTTTTGCGACTGTGAATGACCGATGACCCGCAAGCTGACCACTTCGACCGTGGCATCGTCGAAACAATAGCCGTAGTCCTTTTGGTGCTCGCGATGGAACTGCGCCATGACCTCGGCAATGGCCGCACGGTCAACTGCCCCAGCGGGTATCCGCGAGCGCAACTCGAACCCCTGCCCGTCATAGCGGCATTCGGCGATGCGGGTCAGCTGCATATCAGCTGCGCTCACACCATCATTTTCCAGCTGTTTGCGGATGTCCGTCTCCAGCCCCTGCAATGCCTGTTCAATGCGCGCCATGTTCAGCTCGCTGATATCGTTGAGGTTGCACAGCAGCGACCGCAGCGCTTCGTATTGCAGGTCGGTGGTCAACAGCCCGGCCGCGGCAGTGATGCCCGGTGCAGGGGGAATCAACACCGACTTAGCGTTAACCTCATCCGCCAGCGCCGGACCGTGTACGGGGCCTGCGCCGCCAAACGGCATCAGTACGAAATCCCGGGGATCGATCCCTTTGGCGACGGAATTGGAGCGTATCGCCAAGGCCATGTTGTTATTGACGATCTTGAGAATGCCCAGCGCGGCTTGATGGACATCCATGCCCAGTGGTTTGGCAATTTTCTCTTCGATAGCTTTATAGGACAGTTGCGGGTCCACTTGCAGATCGCCGCCAAGCATCTGATCGGGGTCGAGCCGCCCGAGCACAATGTTGGCGTCCGTTACCGTCGGTTCCACACCGCCACGGTTGTAGCACGCAGGGCCAGGGTTGGAGCCAGCCGAGCGCGGGCCGACCTGGAAGCCTCCCGCCGCGTCAATGAACGCCACCGAACCGCCCCCTGCTCCGATAGTGATCAGATCGATCATAGGCACCAGCACCGGATGCCCGGAGACGTAAGAGTCCCGTGGGTTCATGATTTTGATCTGTCCGTCGACCAGCGTCGAAATATCGGCAGAGGTTCCACCGATGTCCACTGTAATGATGTTCCGTTCGCCATCCAGACCCGCGAAGTAATGCCCGCCCATCACACCGCCTGCCGGGCCGGACATCAAAATGTTCACAGGCCGATCGCAGCAGCTTTCCACGGTGGCCACGCCGCCGTTGGACTGCATGATGCGCAGGTCCGCATGAATACCGTTGTCTCGTAGCTGGGTGGATAAATGGGTCAGATAGCTTGAGGTGCGCGGTCCGACGTAGGCATTCATGGCCGTAGTGGAGAAACGCTCATATTCGCGCATGACATCGACCACTTCGCTGGAGCAGCAGACGAACGCTTGCGGCATTACCGCCTGAACAATGGCTTTGGCTCGAAGCTCGTGGCTGCGCTCGAGAAACGAATACATGAAGCCGATGATCACCGCCTCGACGCCGCGAGCCTTGAGCGTCAGCGCGGCGTTACGGACCTCCTCATCGTCCAGCGGCGTCTGAATTTCGCCATGGGGCGGCAGGACGCGCTCGTTGATCGCGATGCGGTTGCGCCGACGGACCAGCGGCGCGCTCTGCCACGGAACGTCGAAATGCAGGGAAAAGTTAAACGGGCGCTTGTGGCGGCCAATGTGCAGGATGTCGCGAAATCCCTTGGTGGTCAGCATCCCAACATTAGCGCCGTTGTGCTCAATGGAAATATTGGTTGCGACAGTGGTGCCGTGGACAATTTGTTTGATTTCGTCGAAGCCGATTTTCGCCTTGGCACATAACTCCATGATCCCGCGCATGACTGCCAGGGACTGGTCCTCGACCGTGGTAGGAACTTTATGGGAAAAAATCTTGCGGCCAATGGAATCCAGCTCGGTGGTTTCCAGAATCAGGTCTGTATTGGTGCCGCCAACATCTACGCCAATGCGTGCCATGTCATGATGCTCCTGCATTATCGCGAATGCCTCAAACCGGGCGTCCGGGGCAAGTTCGCCAGTTAGTTTTTATGTTGCAAGCGTTTCAATGATTGTACGGTCAGGCCAAGGGCTTTAAGCGGGGCTGTGATTCGAGCTCGCGCCCATCCAGTGCGCGCCCGCAAGTTTCCGGCAGGGAAAGACCTCCGGCGAGGGCAAAGATCGCAATCGCGGCGAGATAGAAAGCCGGTGCCATGGAGTTACCGGTCTGCTCGATCAACCAGGTGGCCATGAACGGCGCGGTGCCGCCAAACACGGTGTAAGCCATGTTGTAAGTGATGGCAGAGGCCGTGTAGCGGGTGTGGGTCGGAAAGACTTCGGACAACAGCACCGCTGTGACGACACCGCAAAGCACCGCGCCGACCGCGAGTAGACACGCACCCATCAGGCTCGCAACAAACGTCCCTGAACCGGCCAGCAGAAATGCTGGATATATCGTCACCAGTAGCCATAAAGCGGCGGTCAACATGGTGCGACGCCGGCCAACGTAGTCCGAGTAAGCTCCCGCCAGCGGACAGAGCCCTGCGGCGAATACCAGCGTGAGTACCGAGATCAACAAAGCCGTAGGCCGGGGTAAGCCCCCCTGAAGCTGCAGATAAGTTACAAAGTAGGTTGTGCAGATATAGAAGGACAAGGCCGTCAACGAGATGAATGCACCCAGGCAGCACATCGCGCCGGCCTGGTCGCGCAAGGTTTCTCTGAGCGGCGCATGGACACCGCGTTCGGTGGCTGCGATGGCCTTGAATGCCGGGGTTTCATCCAGCTGCCAGCGCAGATACAAACCCACCAGACCAAGGGGGGCGGCAATCAGAAACGGTAGACGCCAACCGTAGCTGGCCATTTCTTCGGCGCTCAGAAAGGTGTTGAGCAGGTAGGTAACGATGGCGGCGGCAGCAAAGGACGCAAACGTTGAAACCAGTGCGGCACTGCCGTATCGGGCACGTTTGTGGGATGGAGCGTGCTCGATCAAGTAGATACACGCGCCGGCGTATTCACCTCCGGCGGAGAACCCCTGTACACAGCGAATCAGCGTTAACAGCACCGGAGCCATCAAGCCAATGCTTGCATAAGTCGGCAAAAGACCGATCAGGGTAGTTGCACCTGCCATAAGCAGGATGGTCATCGATAACACCCGACGGCGCCCCAGCCGATCCCCCAACATGCCAAAGACCAAACCGCCCAGCGGGCGAAAGGCGAACGCCACGGCGAACACCGCAAAAGTGTTGAGCAGCGCCGTCGTCGTGTCGCCGCTGGGGAAGAAAATTTGCGCAATCGTGGTCGCAAGAAAGCCGTAGATCGCGAAATCAAACCATTCGACAAAGTTGCCGATTGAAGCCGCCCAAACTACTTTTTTCAACTCCACTGGTTGCTGGGGCGTGTGCGAATTAGTTGTCATATCCACCTCACTGTCAGTTGTCGGAACAAGCGATGGGCAGAAGCTAACTAAAAAAAAGAACAGCGGGGCTGTTGGTCTCTGGCGGACCTTGGTTGCCGCCCGCAACGACACGACTCTTACCGACCAAGTCGCTGCGATGTCACTCCAATCGCTTCCTCAGATCACGCTTGGAACGCGCGCTTGCTGAAAATAAGGCTGGCGTTTGCGCCACCAAAACCGAAGCTGTTACTCATCACGCAATCCACCGACTGGTTCAGGCGCGTAGTGCGAATGATTGGCAACGGTTCGACTTCAGGATCAAGTTGCTCAATGTTGTGGGACGCGGCGAGAAACCCGTGTTGCATCATCAACAGCGAATAGATCGCTTCATGAACGCCGGCCGCGCCTAGTGCATGACCGGTCAACGATTTGGTAGAACTGAACGCAGGCAAGTTGCCGTCGAACGCCAGCAAGGCAGCGCGCAACTCGACCAAATCGCCCGCCTGGGTGCTGGTGCCATGGGTGTTGAGGTAATCCACAGTTTCATCACAGGAGCTCAATGCCGCCTGCATGGAACGCAGTGCTCCGTCGCCACTGGGTGACACCATGTCCTGGCCGTCGGAGGCGGTGCCATAACCGATTACCTCTGCGTAGATCTTCGCACCACGCTCAAGGGCGTGCCCCAGTTCTTCAAGAACCAGCACGCCACCCCCACCGCTTATCACGAAGCCATCGCGTGCAACATCGTATGGCCGACTCGCCTGGGTGGGCACACGGTTGTAGCTAGTCGAGAAAGCCCCCATGGCATCGAACATACAGCTCTGGCTGACATGCTCGGCTTCGGCGCCGCCAGCGAATACGACATCCTGTTTACCGAACTGGATCTGCTCAAAGGCGTGACCGATGCAGTGAGCACTGGTCGCGCACGCAGAAGCGATGGAATAGTTGAGGCCCTTGATGGCAAAGAAACTGGCGATACAAGCCGAGACAGTGCTTGTCATGGTGCGCGGCACTCGATAGGGACCGACCTTGCGAATGCCCTGTTCCAGCAACTGGTTGGCCTGGACAATATCTTCGCTGGAGCCGCCGCCGGATCCCATCACGCAGCCCGTTCTGGGATTGGACACCTGCTCTGGCTCAAGCCCGGCGTCCGCAATCGCATCGCGCATCGCCAGATAGGCATAGGCAGCGGCATCGCCCATGAAGCGCCGCTGGCGGCGGTCAATCTGCAGCAAATCCACGTTCAGCAGCCCGCTGACATGGCTACGCAGTCCTGCTTCGGCGTAGGTCGGATTGAAGCCGATCCCCGAGCGCCCTTCACGCAATGCCCGCACAACCTCCACCTGGTCATTGCCCAGGCAGGAGACAATGCCCATCCCGGTCACTACAACGCGCCGTAGGCCTATGGTGTCCCTGGATGATTTTTGAGTATGCAACACGTAACTCCTTTCTCTTTTCGCAACGTGAACAATGCGGCGATGTGGTCGAGTCTAATGGTGATTTTTCATTCTGATAATTCGTATATCAACTTGGTTTATTGCCGAAAAACGCATCAATTAAAATGGGGGCACGGACGTTCCCGGCCGTCGAAGAGACCGAGACAACAATGCAGTCTAGGAAGCTGGCGAGAGGTGACCAGCGCACCGAAGCGATGTCGAATGCACCGGCCTTCCCTGAGCAAGTCAAGCGGTTACCAGGGAAGGCCAGCATGATTCGCTGGCGAAAGTGGCTTAACCTGTGAATCGCTCTACGCGCGCAGGGCTTCGCTGCATCAGAACCTTTCCGTTGCGGATCGACATCAGCACTTGCCCCTGGCTGCGGATCATTTCGTAGTCGTCTGGCGCGGACAGGATCAATACATTGGCCGGTCGGCCGATCTCAAGCCCGTAGCGATCACCCAGGTGCAGCGTCTTGGCGCTGTTATCGGTGATCAGATCCAGAGAACGCTTCAGGTCCTCGTAGCCGAGCATATGGCAGATGTGCAGACCCGCTTCCAGAATGCGCAGAATGTTGCCATTCCCCAGCGGATACCATGGATCGACGATTGAGTCCTGACCGAAGCAGATGTTCATGCCAGCCCGGTCGATCTCCGCAACCCGAGTCAGGCCGCGACGCTTGGGATAACCGTCGAAACGACCTTGCAAATGGATGCTCTCGGTCGGGCAGGAAATAAAATTTATGCGCGAACGCTTGAGCAATCGAAACAGCTTGTAGCAGTACGCATTGTCATAGGAGCCCATCGCCACCGTATGGCTGGCGGTTACCCGCTCACCCATGTCGCGCACCCTCGCCTCCTCGGCCAGCACTTCCAGAAAGCGCGACTGTGGATCGTCGGTCTCATCGCAGTGCACATCTACCAGGCACCCCGTCCGCTCCGCCAGGTCCATCAGAAACTTCACCGAGGATTCGCCCTGCTCACGGGTATTTTCAAAATGCGGAATACCGCCCACTACGTCAGCACCCATGGCCACGGCTTCGGTCATCAAAGCACGGCCATTCTTGAACGATTCGATACCCTCTTGAGGGAACGCAACGATTTGCAGGTCGATGAGGTGCCGGGTTTCCTCACGCACCTCCAGCATGGATTTGAGCGCGGCAAGGCTTGGGTCGGTGATATCGACATGGGTACGCACATGCTGGATACCGTTATCGACCAACATGTCGATGGTCTTGCGCGCACGTACTTTAGTGTCCTCATGGGTCACTAGCGCCTTGCGCTCGGCCCAACGTTCAATTCCTTCGAACAGCGTACCGCTCATATTCCATTTCGGCTCGCCGGCGGTGAGCGCGGCGTCCAGGTGGATGTGTGGCTCGACAAACGGTGCGGTAACCAGATTCTGTCCGGCATCCAGGTCGGTTGCGTCAATGGTTTGAAGCACATCAGTCTGAGGGATAATGGCCGCAATATGCGCCTCATCGAGCTCGATTCGAAAAAGGCCGTTTTTACCGCGCAGTCGCGCGTTTATGATATTCATACTTACTCCTTGCTATTGACGTCGGTCATGCGCCATACCAGCAGCGCGACCGAGGCATTCATGCGAAATAGAGGGTCATCCAGCGACAGCCCGCTGTGTTGTTCGATGCGTTGAATACGTTGGGTGATGGTGTTGCGATGGATCGCCAGCCGGGAGGCGGCCTTGAGGGCATTGCCGTTTTCCTGCAGCAACGCATCCAGGGTCTCAATCAGAGTGAACGGGTGCTTGCGGGTAGGCTCGATCAAGGCGCCGAGGGTCTGCTTCACGAAGTGATCAATCACCGTACGGTCGCTTATGCCCTGCAACAGCCGCAGTACTCCCAGCTCGCTGAAGTCGCAGAGGCCGCTGGCCGGTCGCAGGTTTTCCGCAACGTCTAGCGCTTGACGCGCCTCGCTTAAGGCCTGACGGTATTGGCCACAATCCTCGACCCGGTTTGCCAGCCCCATGAAAACCGTCATGGTTCCAATCAAACTGCTGAGTTCGCGGTGCAGATACAAAAGATCGTCACGCAGCTGTGCACGGTTCGCCAGTAGCACGATGAACAAATCACCTTGTAGGATTACCGGCAATGCTTCAGGTAAACGGCGGTTCCAGGCTTCCAGGTAGTCTTGCAGTGCCTGTTGCGTCTGCTGCAACAATTGCTCAGCCTGGGCCGGGGGATGGTTTTCGAACAGACCTCTGACCGACGACAGCCGCAAGGCCACGAGATGACGTGGCCCTTCAAGAGGAAGCTGCACGTGCTCGGCACGCTGGCGCGCGATAGCCAGGCTCGGGTAGTCGCCGGTCAGCAGTTGGCTGAGGATGTCATGACGTGAACGCCGCGCCTGAGCGGTCTGCACCAGCGCCGTGCCGATCGTGTGGCTGACGAAGACCATCTTTAGAAGATAGGGCTGCTCAATCAGAGGCAGGCCAAGTACCTCGGCCCGCTCGATAACCGCTGGGGGGATGCTTTGAATGAACGTTCCCCCGGTGAGAACCACCAGACCAGCAATCCCCATATCCACACCGTCTTCGACTACTCTCAGGAGATTAGCCTCGTTCCTGGTGTGATTGACACCAGTAATAAACACCAGCTCGCCCCCCATCACCCACTCGGCGATCCCTTCGTTCTCAGCCACATAGGGCCAGCGGACACTGCGATGCAGCTGACCCGCACCAGCACGCACGCTCAGCTCCTCGAGGCCGGTCAGTTTGAGGACTTCCTCAACGGTCAAACTCACTACTCCCCCTGTGCGGCGCTCACCGCGACACGACGACCGCTGAACTGCAGCAATCCTATATAACAGACGGCTGATACAGCGATACCCACCAGCGGAGCGACCCAGGGCGAGCAGTATGCGACCAGGGCCCCCACGGCGTAGGCGCCCAGGCCCATGAGGTTGTAGCGAGGCAAGCTGGCATTCGCTAACAGCGGGTATTTACCACGGTGGCGATACCAGAAATCAGCCATGATTACACCGCCCACAGGAGGAATGATCGAGCCCAGCAGCACCAGAAACGGGATCAGCATTTCGTACATACCGCCGATGGCCAACAGCACACCGACACCCGCGGCAGCAACCGTCATGGTGCGTCGTCGCTCGCTGCGCAGCAGATGGCAAGACGCAGCGGCGACGTTGTAGATGGTCGGACCTTGAATGGTCCAGAGGTTGAGGCAGAGCATGATGACTGCTGCGAAGGACAAGCCTTGAAGGATCATTACCTCAACGATATCGGCCTGCTGATAGACGATTGCACACCAAGCTCCGGCGACCACCATCAAGCCGTTACCTATCAGAAAGCTCACGACACTGGCGATGATTGCCACGCGACCGGTACGCGACAACCGGGTCCAGTTGGTCGCCTGAGTAGCACCGCTGGCGAAGGTGCCAAACACCATCGTCACCGCCGCCGAAAAGGTCATGGTCTCATGGGGAATGACAGCCGCCAGCCCCTTAAAGCCTCCAATATCGCGGGTGGCGATGTACATGGAAACGATCAGCAAAATAAACATCAGCGGTACAGAAACACGCGACAGGACATCCAGGCCTTTGTAGCCCACGATAGCCGTGATGCTGAAACCAAAGCCGAACAGGATCATCAACGGAATCGTCAGTCCTTCGGACAAGCCAAGCATTTTTACCAGAACAATAGCCGCCGTCGCGGTGCCCCAGGCGTACCAGCCCAACTCAGCAAAGCCCAGCAGAAAGTCGGACAGCCTGCTACCCGCCTCGCCGAAACAAAACCGTCCCATCAGGACGGTGTTAAGGCCACTACGCGAAGCAATGAAAGCCAGGGCCGCAGCATAGAGTGCCAATAGGCTATTGCCGATGGTTGCAATCCATAACATGTCGGTGAACGAAAATGCCATGCCCAGCTTCCCACCGGCGAACATTGTGCCGGTAAAGAACGTGAAACTGAACAGAACCATGGAAATGGAAAGAAGCCCCTTGCGCGCAGATTGCGGGGCTTCGCTTAACGGAAAATCGCCAGATGCACTCATGTCTTTTTTCTCCAGATCGAAAGCGTTGATGGACAGGCCTGCAAGGGCTGGAGCAAATACTGGGCCTGTTCTCAAACGCTAGAAAATTAAGAATTAAGCGTGCGAAGCGAATACAAGGTAATGTGCATCTATCACATTTTTATAGGCAATTAATTTGGCTGCGTATGCACGACGCCCTTTTATGTAGCGCGAACGCACTGTTTAGGTACGAAGCCCGGCGTAGCAAATACCTTGCTCAGCATATAGCTGAGAATCTTGCAGGGGCCCTCAAGTCCGTCAATATGGCTGTCGACAGTTCACCGACCCAACACTAAGTCTTTTCTCTGACTGAGCTTGTAGCAAGGCAACGATTTAGCTCGTTTGGGCGAACCCGTTTATAGCGATGCATCAAATCGAGATTGATGTCTCTCCGTCTCTTTGGTGATATTGTACCCCCACTACCGATACCCTCAGTTTTCAAACCAGGATCACCCGCTCCATTGAGGCATTGTTCTGACAACCCCTACGACAAGTAACGGCATGGGCATGGGCTAACGCCAGTGACGGAGGTGAGACGGATGTCTGACGTATTGCGAGTCCCTGCACGACCTCAAGGCTTTGTGTGAGGTAGAATTTTAACGGGTTAGGCTAACGGTATGAGCATTGATCAGCCACCCGTGCAGGATGCAAGCAGTACACCCACGCAAACTCATATTTGGGCGAGACCGAAAATCGCTCTTTATATCGTCCGACGCAGGGCCAGGCGAGAATTCCAGCAAAATACCGCCTAAACTGCTTGGTGTTTAAGCACAGCTGGTGGCGTGACCTGGCAGGTTAAAACATACATGCGGTGGACTTTTCCCCTGCATTCACTTGCTCGGATCAGGCTGCTAACCGATCGCCTTCTTTAGCCAGACAGCCCTTGCGTGCAAGCTAGCACTGCACCGTCTTCAGCGGCCGTTGCCGATGCTCCCGGTGCAGGTACCTCGTACTATGGAGTGCTGGTTGTGGCGCCGGCCGCGATTGGTGCGGCCGAGCCAGCGCCGTATGCGCACCACTGGGCCATGGCTGTGGCACCCGGGCGGCTGCGGTGACTCGCCGGACCGTTGCGGTTCACGCCGGGTGTGCCCGAAGGGGCGGAAGAGCGGTCGCGGTAGGAACGGCAGTTACCTGCCGCCCCCCGCACAGATCCGTACGTGCGGAACTACCGCATACGGCTCCTGCCTCGGGTATGTGACGCAAAGCGATCCTCAGGGTAAGGATGTGCATTTCTAGGTCTCGGGATGTAGAGATCGGCAAGGCGTCCGTACCGTGACCATTGAAGCCGATTACGCTGGCTGCGTCGCTTAAGGGCTTGCCGCCAGAGACGGCATACCGCCAAACGAAAACCGCTAAGACGTATCAGGTTCCCCGGTACCGCGTGGTAATTGAAGTAACCGCTCACCACACGTTTGAGCCATTGCCCTTGAACCCGGACAAGGTCATGACGCCGGCGACTCAACTCCTCACGGATAGCAAGAAGCGTCGCACGCATACGCTTTTTGACAGTCAGTCGCAGTACTTGGAAGTCACCGCGTCGGCTGACACTACAACAGTGGGTGAAACCCAGAAAATCAAAAGTCTCCGGTTTTCTCAAACCTCGTTTCCTGCGATTCGTCACAGCAAAACGACCAAACTCGATCAGTCGTGTTTTCAAGGCGTTGAGCGATAGGCCGAACCTGGCCAACCGTTCCTGCAACTGCACCAGAAACTGCTGAGCCTGCACTTTCGTCCTGAACCCCACCACACTGTCATCCGCGTAGCGCACGACAATCACATCGCCACGGGCGTGGCGCTCGCGCCACTGCCTTGCCCATAGATCCAGCACGTAGTGAAGATAGATATTCGCCAGCAGCGGCGATATCACTGCGCCTTGGGGCGTCCCCTTGGTCGCAGCCACCCTACGGCCATCCTCCACAACGCCCGCTTGAAGCCATTTGCAGATAAGCCCGAGCAAGCGCCGGTCTGCAATTCGGTGTCCCAGAAACATCAGCATCCATTCATGGTCGATCTCATCAAAGAACGACGTGATATCCGCATCAAGTATCCAGTTCACCTTTTGGCTTTTCAGCGCGACCGTTAACGCAGCCAGCGCATCGTGCTGACTGCGGCCCGGTCGAAACCCATACGAGAATCCAAGAAAGTCCTCTTCATAGATCGCATTCAGAACGGTAATAACCGCCTGCTGTACAATCTTGTCCTCCAAAGAGTCAATGCCCAACGGGCGCTGCCTGCCATCGGCTTTGGGAATGTACACCCGCCGCGATGGCGTTGCCCGATAGGCTCCACTGTGGAGCCTTGCGTGCAAATCGGTCACCCGCTGGAGAAGACCTTCCTCATATTCTCGCCACGACATGCCGTCCACGCCCACCGCTGCATCGCGGCGCAAGGCATAGAAGCTCTGCGCCAATAACTGCGGTGTGATGTGGTGCAGCAATGCCGTGAACTGCATGCCCTTGTTCCTTCGGGCTGCTTCACGTACACCTTCAAGTCCCATCGACGCGCAACTGATCCGACTCTGTGTCCGGGGCGCGGGGGACGTGTCGGTGTTTCCCTTGGCTACGTCCCTTTCCTCCACTATCTCCGCAGGGCTTGGCCCCTTGTTCGATGGCTTCTCAGGTACTACGGACGTATCCGACTTCTCAGCGACGTAGGCAGCAGGGTTACGGCTTTTGGCCTTTCCTCCTCCGCCCGGTGCTTGCGCACCGGGCACCGCTGAGATCTCCCAGTTTCTGTGCAAAGGACTTCCCGACGTGCACAGGGTCTCCGACCGCGCGGGATCAGAGCATGACTGGCGTATAACGCCATGCTCCGTATTGCCTTCTGCTTCGGTTAACAGCATCGGCATCCCGAATTCCTGATTACGCGGCTCAATGGCTGGCCCATCGGTTTCCCCTGTCAACGCTTCACCCTGCACCTCACGGTGCAACATGCATGACTCGGGGTCTGGTTGATTCGCCATTTCTTACCAGTATCGAACTTTCATCGACTATCCTCTGCCAGCTTTAACTGGCGCTCTAACCGTCCGGCAAAGTCACCTACCCGATCCCAGCAAAGGGCGATGTTCTCCACCTAAAAATACGTGGACACCATCACTCTTATCGTCAGGATTCCCATGCGCCGAAGAACGTCTTAGCCCAAACCCCTTAAAGCCCAGATAGTCCAGGAATGCCTGCAACCCGGCGTGTCGATGGCCAGCGTCGGGGGAAGGTTCCGTGTTTCCAGGTAATGCTAGGGGACGACACCTAGATCAGTGCCCCCCGCAGGAAGCAAGCGACGCATCCAAGCAAGCTCGCCTTTGCACCAAACCACAAATTTTGTCTCGATATAGATTGGCGATGGGCCAGGGTGAGAATGAAGCAGCATTCCGTATACACTGCTCGATATTTGGCCCTACTGGCGGTGGGATTTGCTCGGTAACTGCATACATGCGATGGACATTCCCTTCCGTAGCCATTTGGTCGGATCGACCGGCTTCAAATCGACCCCCAAGGAAAACCTTGAGTGCAAGCAGGTATCGCTTTGTCTATTGATCGGACACTCGGAGTAAGATCCTAAGACTGAAAGCGGGGTTAACCCTCGTAGAAACAAAATGATGTTGCGAACGTCGGCATATTGCCGCAAAGCGCGTCACTTATGCAGTTGAGGAGTGCGAACAATGGCGAAACTCCAGGCGGCGCTCCCCCCCGCGGCGGGACGTTCGGCTAATGAACCACGGCCAGTGAAAACCGTAGGTTTTCTGGTCATACCAAATTTCACCACTATCGGCTTCGCCTCCGCCGTGGAAACATTGCGCATAGCCAATATGGCGGCGCGTCAACCGATGTTCCGCACGGTTATCATCGCAGCGAACATGGACCCGGTCACGGCCAGCAACGGCATGCGCATCCTGCCCGACTACACCATCACCGATGCACCAAAACTAGATATTCTGTTTGTTGTCGGATCAAACCCGATCGTCTCTAATCACAGCAGTCAACCGTTACTCAACTGGCTACGCAAGCTGGCGCATGATCAGGTGCCACTAGGTGGTATTTGCACTGGGAGCCACTTATTGGCGCGCGCTAATTTGCTCAAGGGTTATCGCTGCACGATTCACTGGGAAGATATCGAAGCCCTGAAGGAGCGTTTTCCGGGGATCATTATTTCCAACCAGTTATTCGAGCTCGATCGTGATCGCTACACCTGCTCCGGTGGCGTCGCCTCTATGGACATGACACTACAGTTGATTGCCCGCGAACCCGGTGGTCGGGACATCGCAGCACATGCGGCCGAGTTGCTACTGTGTGATCGGGTACGGGGCGCACAGGAACAGCAACGCGTCCCATTACGACAGAAACTGGGCACGTCCCAACCTAAGCTCAGCCAGATGGTGGCAATCATGGAAGCCAATCTCGATGAGCCATTGAGCCTTGAGGAGCTCGCGCGGTTGAACGAAGTATCGGTGCGGCAATTGGAACGCCTATTTCACAAGCACCTGCAACGCACACCGAGTCAGTATTACCTGGAGCTGCGTCTTTCGCGAGCGCGGCAATTGCTATTGCGCAGCGAGTCGCAAGTGCGCGACATTGCCCTAGCTTGCGGATTTGTCTCCCCAGCGCACTTCTCCAAATGCTACAGCCGTTTCTTCGGCATATCGCCCATAAGTGAACGAAAAAAAGTGGCTGCCGTGCATTGATTGTAGGAGCCGAGCCTGTTCGTCACGGCGACCTCAAGGACGCGATCAGAGCATGCTCGGCCTATACAGGGTAGTGATGGTGCTGGTCAATCCTGCAAGGCTTTATGCGCGGTCTCGCGACTGGCGAGCATGGCAATCAAAGCAACGGCAGCGGCCGCCAGTAGATACCAGGCTGGCGCCATTTTGTTACCGGTCAATTGAATCAGCCAGGTCGCAATAAAGGGCGCAGTGCCGCCGAAAACCGCATTGGCGATATTGAAGCTAAAGGCAAAACCGCTGAAACGCACGCGGGTCGGGAATATCTCGGCGAGGAAGCACGGCAAGGTGCCATCATTCATCGCCAAGATCGCGCCAAAAGCGATCTGGATCATTAGAATGACGACCAGCGGCTGGTTGTTCAGCATGCCAAACAGCGGCCATGTAAGGGCTAGGAACAGCACCGACGCGGTCAGCAACATGGTCTTTCGTCCGAACAGATCAGACAGTTTGCCCATCAGGAAAATCAGCCCGATATAGGTCGCCAACGACACCGTTGACGCCATGAACGAATCACTCTCGCTCATGCCCATCTCGGTGGACAGGTAGGTCGGCATATAACTGAGCAACAGGTAGAACGCCACCGCATTCAGGCATGTCACACCGATCCCGGTAATCACGCTACGCCGGTGCAAGGTCAAAAGTTCGCGAACTGGAGCGTGGGTCGCGCATTCCTTGGCCTCGAGGCGTTTTTCCATCTCCAGAAATTTGGGTGTGTCTTGCAAACTCATGCGAATGTAACGCCCGACTAGACCGAACGGTGCCGCCAACAGAAAGGGCAAACGCCAGCCCCAGCTGTGCAGATCCTCAACGCTCATCCACGAATGCAGACCGGCCACGAACACTGCTCCGAACAACAAGCCGGCAGCAGTGCTCGCAGGCACGATGCTGGTATACAAACCGCGTTTACCCTCGGGGGCATACTCGGCCAGAAAGGCTGATGCACCGGCGTACTCTCCGGAAGCGGAAAAGCCCTGAAACAAGCGGATTAGGAACAACAGAGCCGATGCCCACAGACCAATATGGTTGTAAGTCGGCAGGATACCGATGCAGAAGGTCGAGACTGACATGATCAGAATCGACCATGACAATGCGCTGCGCCGCCCGTATTTGTCTCCGAAGTGCCCCCAGACTAGCCCTCCCAGCGGTCGGACGATAAACGACAGCGCAAACACCGCGAAGGTTGCCAGCAGACCGGTCGCCTTGTCGGTCTGAGGAAAAAACGTCAGTGCAATAACGGTTGCCAGATAGCCGTAGGCTGCGTAGTCGAACCATTCGACGAAGTTGCCCATGAAACTGGCACTGGCCGCGCGCCGCAGTGCCTTGCGCTCGGACACCTGTTCAAGCTGCTGGTCCAGGATCGGCGTCAGACTTGCGCTTCAGGTGCTCATTGCGAACCTCCGGTGGTAGAGGTGCAATTATCGGAATGAAGAGGCAACGCTGTATCGCTACCTGAAGCGGTATGGAAGTTGGTTTGGTTTGAGCCAGTGGCCGGAATCATGACGTAGAACATGACAAATACCCTCTATTGTTTTACTTGGCAGGGTTTAGGGTCAGTAAATGATGCGCGATATTATCGTGCATACGTTGCTTTTTCCGTTTAACTCAGCCGCCGGGACGGTTTTTTCTACACGTTTGCCACTAATAAAAGAGAACGCCGCACAGGTTCACTGTGCGGCGCGTAATCTCACTTCTTGATGATGTTGTGTTCCGGGCCATACGGGAATTTGGTGATGTTCTCCCCACCCTGCTCGTTGACGATCAATATGTCGTGTTCGCGGTAACCGCCCGCACCCGGAAGGCCTTCAGGCAGCATGATCATCGGCTCAATAGAAACCACCATCCCCGGCTCTAATACCGTGTCGATGTCCTCGCGCAGTTCCAGCCCAGCTTCGCGGCCATAGTAATGGCTCAGCGTACCGAAGGAGTGGCCGTAGCCGAAAGTGCGGTATTGCAGAAGATCGTGCTCAAGGAAAATCTCGTTAAGTTGCAGGGCGATATCACAGCAGCGCATGCCCGGCTTGATTAGTTTCAGGCCGGCCTCGTGCACTTTAACGTTCACTTCCCACAAACGCAGATGCTCGTCGGAGCAATGGCCCAGGAACATTGTGCGTTCCAGCGCAGTGTAATAACCAGCGATCATCGGGAAGCAATTGAGGCTCAGGATGTCGCCTTTGTTAACCTTGCGCGAGGTCACCGGGTTATGTGCACCGTCGGTGTTGATGCCAGACTGGAACCAGGTCCAGGTGTCCATCAGTTCCGAGTCCGGGAAGGTGCGGGCAATTTCTCGCACCATTGCCTGGGTAGCATGCAGGGCGACTTCATACTCCGGCACCTGATCACGCAAGGCTTCCACGATTGCTGCGCCACCGATGTCTGCCACGCGGGCACCATGGCGGATGATTGCATGCTCTTCGGCGGATTTGATCATGCGCATACGCATACAAGGTGCGCCGATGTCCACCAATTCGGCCTGCGGGTAACGACTGGCAAGTTTGTCGCGATTGAGCAGGTTCAGATGGTCAAATTCGATGCCAATGCGTCCAGCTTTCGGCAATGCTTGCTGGATCGCGACGAAATAATTGTCGCGCTGCCAGTCGGTGTAAACGATGTTTTCAGTACCCACGGTGCGGCGCCAAGGCTGACCGCCATCGATGTTGGCGCTGATAGTAACGGCACTGTCTTGGGTAACGACCAGCGCGTACGGGCGGCCGAAGGAGCAAAACAGGAAATCGCTGTAGTAGTTTATGTTGTGATAGGACGTGAAAACTGCCGCATCAATATTGTTTTGCGATAGATACGCTCGCAATTTGGCCTGTCGATTGGCGTATTCCTCAACCGAAAACGTCGATTTCACTTTTTCGCCGTTCTTGATCTGGATGGTTTTAGGCATTTGCATGTCATTTATCCTTGTCGTTGATTCAGCGACGTAAGACGCCACTCTGGCTGGCCGCTGAAGATCATTCGAACAGATGCGAAGTAGGATTTTTTGTGCGAATCCGACCTGTAATTGACCAGACCCGCTATTTTCGAAGGGGAACTCAGGGCTAATCAAAAAGCGCTACACACCGCGATGTTTTGGATGACATATGTCCATGGACGATCTCGACCGTCGATATCGAGTCATAAACGCAGCTTAGATGCTGACGATAGGTGACCAGCGCAACGAAGCGAGCGAGTTCGAGTGCATGGGTCTTCTCTGGGTGAGGCGAGCGGTCATAGGGGAAGGAGATGCAACATTTACTGACACAAACGGTTCAACCGGAGAATAACTCCATGCGCGCCGAGCTGCGCTGCATCAGGACTCTGCTTTGTGGAGCGACATCAGACTACAGATTATTACGTAGTCGCCTGGGGCGGACAGGATCAAACATGAGCAGGCCGCCTAACCGCTAGCCTGTAGGGGTCTGCCAAGTGCAGCGTATTTGCGCTGTTATCGGTGATCAGAGCGAAAAAACGCTTGAGTTCCGAGTAGCCCAACACATCTCAGATGTGCAGACCGGCTTCCAGAATGGGCGAGGGATGCAATTCATCAGCGGATATCATGATATAGACGATAACATTCTTGCCGAGGCAGATCTTCATTCTAGCCCGATCAATCTCGGGACAAGGGTGGCCACGATGCTAGAGAGATTACCGAAACAAGCTTGGTGATGGATAATTTCGGTCGAGAAGTAAATAACATTGATATGCGAACGGTTGAGCACTTTCGAATCGGCCACACAAAAAAACCCAGGGTTCTGTCTCTTAATTTACATCGATAAGCCAGCTCACAACGATTATCTGGAATTAAGTTCGGACCTGGGGAATCGTACCACTTGCGCCTGATTTGACTGCCAGATTCTTTTCAACTTCTAACATAATATACCGCCCATACTCTTGTGCTAGAAATTCGCACATGAGCCCTTGAACAGCTTGGCGGCCAATACATGTCAGGCGTCCACGGTCGACACAGAATGGCGCGGTAACAAATTTGATGTCTTTGTAAATACCGAGGTGCTGGGAATACCCTGTTTCAGGTAGGCTGCAACGAAAACCATTTAGCGCGCCACTCATTGCCAACAACCAGCCCGCACCGCCGAAGGCCCCCAGATTAACAGGCTCGGTGATCCAATGGTCCAGCCGCTGCATGACAGCATCGTAATCCGCATCGGAATGTAGATTCTCCGCGGTACACAGGATCAACACATTAAATAACTGCGCATGGTCCAGCCGAGTAGTCTCGGTAGCTATGCCGCTGCTTGCGTTAAGCGTGCCCCCTTCTAAACTGAGAATTTGCCACTCACAAAGCTGAAAGCCTGCTACATGATTAGCGGATCGTAATGGCTGTATAGCATTCGCTAATGAATATAGGTCAAACCCCTCAGAGAGCAAGAATCCAAATTTCACAATATGCAACTCACCGCCAGGGAATTTAGACACTTTTCTGCATCCTCAGTACCATGCTTAAACGCAACACCGCACAAGATAATATTTAGCATCTAATGCTTCTGGAAAGAGATCAAATGATAGTTTGATCACAAAGTAAGACCATATTGATGTAAATGCAATTCAATTTACACTGCCACCATTCTGCCGCTCATTCCATGACGTAAGGAACTGAAGTAAGCGAGGGCTGGTGGGAGCCCCAAATATTTGGCTAGGAGGTCCCTGTTCCTCTACGCGACCATCAGCGAGAAAGACGACTTTATCCGATACCTTTGCCGCAAATCCCATCTCATGCGTCACGATAACTAATGTCATACCTTCACTCGCAACGTCCTTAATGACATTGAGCACCTCTCCTACTAATTCGGGGTCTAAAGCTGAGGTAGGCTCGTCAAACAGCATAATGCTGGGTTCCATCGCCAACGCTCTGGCTATTGCCACCCGTTGCTGTTGACCTCCGGAGAGTTGACTCGGGTAGCTGGAAGCCTTATGAGCGAGACCGACCTTTTCAAGCTGGGCCTCCGCCATTGCATATGCCGCAAGTTTCGGCATTTTTTTTACAAGCCTCAGGGGGGTGGCAACATTATCAAGAACACGCATATGCGGCCATAAATTGAACTGTTGAAAAACCATGCACACCTTGCGAAGCGAACTCTGGATTGTGTTTTCGGGTAATTGGTACAAACCTCCAGTAACAGAGCTTCCGTAACCAATAAGGCGGTTATTTACCAATACCTCACCACCGTCATATTCCTCAAGAAAGTTTATACATCTCAGCAACGTTGATTTACCAGATCCAGAACCTCCGATGATGCTAACAACCTCGCCTTTTGCGACGGTGAGTGAAATGCCTTTGAGCACTTCATGCTGGCCATAGCTTTTTTGCAAATCACGAATTTCTATAGCGTATGAATTGGACATGCATAACCTCAGCGCTGCAGATAGTTTTTAAAATGACGCTCAGCTCTGGAGCCAATGCCAGCTAGTACAATGGCAATAGCCCAATACGTCAACGCCAATATCGTATATGGTTCCAGCATCGAGTAGCTCTGAACAGCAATTGTCATCGCCACATTAGTTAACTCAGCGACTGTTATAATCGACAAAACAGACGACTCTTTTAGTAGAATTATCGTCTGCCCGACAACTGCTGGTACGCACCGAGCCATCATCTGCGGCCACAGCACAACTCGAAATGCCTGGGTACCTGTCAGTCCCAGATCTCTTGCAGCTTCGAGTTGACCTTTTGGAATTGACTCACGTCCAGCACGAAATATCTCTGCAAAATAGGCTGCACCATACAACCCTAGACCTATCAATCCTACGGTTTCTGCAGTCCAGTCAATACCTATGTATGGTCCCCCATAGAAAACCAAAAATAATTGTAGAAGAAGCGGCGTACCCCGAAAAACATTTAAATACAGCTGATATAAAAAGGCAGCTGGTTTGTTATTAGGCTTGTAAAAACTCTGTAACGCCAGGCCTAAAACCATCCCCAGCGCAATTCCCCCAATACTCATTTTCAGCGTAACGCAAATCCCGGCTAGGATTGAGCCACCGTACTCGTCAAACAGACCAATGCCAATCAAAGGCACCTCCTATGCAATTTTTAGCCTAGCTTCCAGCCAGTTACCCACCCGTCCAGTCGCCATTGTTAGGGCCAAGTAAAGCAGTCCAGTCACGATAAAGAATTCGATGGGGCGGTAGGTAGTTGAGGCAAGGGTTTGAGCTGTCCTCATAAGCTCATGTACAGCGACAGCAGAAATCAATGAGGAATTTTTAATGATATCGATAGTTTCGTTTACAAGAGCAGGCAACATGGCCTTCAACACCTGGGGTGTTTTAATATAAATCAATGCTTGCCAGCGCGACAGACCAAGATCTCTGGCCGCCTCAGTTTGACCGTATGGCAGAAGCTGGAAACCGGAGCGCAATATTTCACCCTGGAAGGCTCCACTATTCAAAGTTAACGCGACAATCGCGGCGGCCAGTGGAGGTAAACTTATCCCAATAGAAGGCAGTGCATAAAATACTAGAACAAGCTGTACCAACAAAGGCGTGCCTCGAAAGAAGCTTACATAAGCAGCGCAGAACATCCGGAGCCACCTATGCTCACCCATCAGACCAAGGCAAACAGCCCAGCCCACCACCAGCCCTAACGCAATAGCGGTCAAAGATACCCATAGTGTGGTAAACAGGCCTGCCAAAAGCTGTGGCAAATAGTGGGCTGTAGCTGTTAAATCAAACATACCTAATTTTCCCGACTAGCATTACTGCATTCAGTTTATCGGTGCTGGAACAGCATCAGTAGGTAGAGGCATTTCGAAGCCGAACCATTTGCGCTGGAGCTTGGCTAACTCACCACTTGCGTTCAGCTTTGCAATACCGTCACTGAAGAATTTAACAAGAGAGGCGCTGTCAGCATCTTTACGACCGGCCCACGCATAGTATGTCGGCGGTCCGAAGGGAGGCTGTACAATTTCAAATACATCTCCACGTTCCTTGATTAAAGGCGCGAGATTGGGTAGGGATTGAACGACTGCATCGACGCGACGGGAGGCCAAAGCCGCATAAGCCTCATTATAGTCCATAAATGCCTTGATTTCTTTCACGCCCGAGTTCTTCGTAGGCTGCAGTACAGTCCGCTCATACTCCTTGAGCACGTCGATTTGTGGGGCTCCAGCTTGACTTCCTACTACCATGCCAATCAAATCTTCGGCACTATTGATCCGAGCGTCTCCTTTACGCTTCAATACTGCCACACTAGCAGTGGAAAAAGGCAAGGTAAAAGCAAAACTTTCTGCTCGCGCCTTAGTTATAGTAAGTGACGTGGCAACGAAGTCGAATCTTTTGCTGGATAATCCAGGAAGTATGCCCTGAAATGGCACATCTAATTGTTTAAGTTTGACCCCGGGCAAATCAAGCATAATCGCGTCGAGCAAGTCTTTCCCGTACCCGACAATTTTACCGTCCTCGATCATCTCAAAAGGCGCATAACGTGCTTCGGTTGCGACGACAATCTCGCCACGCCCCTTGATGTCAGAAAGTAAATCAGCCTTAGCCTCAGCAGCTGCAAAGGACGCTAAAGTGCCAACTAACAATGGAGTCAGCAGCGAGTACAGTGGTCTCATGACGCGATCCTTTCGATGAGTTACGAGTAGAAGTGGGCGAATCGGTTGGCGCTCACACAGCATGTCCACAACCGAAATCATGAACAAACGGCTATTTTTAACGTCGACTCATTAGGTTTACTAATGTCGGCATGACTCATGCTTGTACTGGTAAAATCCCAACTGCTGGAGCCTCGTCATGTCTCGTGCCCTACCTTCTCTTGAGGGATTGCGCTACTTCGATGCTGCTGCACGGCACTTGAGCTTCACTCGCGCATCAAAAGACCTGTTCCTTACACAAAGCGCTGTAAGCCAGAAGATTCAAGCGCTTGAGCAGGAACTGGGCTATGAGCTTTTTTATCGCCTGCCTAGGGGCTTGAGGCTTACGCACCGCGGTGAACGCTTGCACATCGGAGTCGACCAAGCGTTGAGGCTTTTAGGAACGACTTTGCACCAAATTGGAGATGAAGAGCTAAGTGGCACGCTAAAAGTGCGCGTGATGCCCTCCTTCGCTAGCAAGTGGTTGCTGCCGCGGATGCCATCCTTCAATCAAGCCTACCCTGGCATACAGTTGGAGGTAGAAGCGGATCTGAGTACCCCTAATTTCAATAGCGACGGCGTCGACTTGGCAATCAGCTGCGCTTGGACTGACAATGCCAAGCTCTCTCAGCTACACCTATTCGATGACCTCGTTTATCCAGTAGCCAGCGCGGATTTGTTGGCACGATTAGAAATCAAAGATTATGGTGATTTGTGTCAGACGATCTTGTTACATGACTCTATGCCTCACGCTGCCTACAGCACCAACTGGGACGCTTTTTTCTCCCGGCACAGCCGCTACGATATCAATACCCGTGGAGGCTGCTCATTTTCGCGGGCAGACCTTGTGTTGCAGGCGGCTTGTGATGGCCAGGGGGTCGCGTTAATGCGGCATTCGCTGTGTGCCAAAGAGATAGCAAACGGTACTTTGGTCAGGCCGTTCCCTGAGGTAATGCAAGATGGCCAAGTATGGCTAGTGCACCCTAGCATCCATGAAGACCGCCCTAGGGTTCAGGCGCTGAAGAAGTGGATTAAGAGCGAGGTGGAGCAGCACCTGTCACAGCGGCGCTTGAACCTAGGTAGCTAGATATCTGCCTGAGCCATAAGCTCTGCTAATAGTACGGAATTAAAAATCGTCATTTGTTCCTATTGGGCGTGAAGGAGATGCTACGCGCTGCCTTCACTAGACAGGAACCTCGGCATGAGCATGCCTAATTACATTACACTTCAAAATGGACCTAAAACACGGTCTACTTTCAGTGTGAAGGAAATGTCCCGACGCCTTCAACTATTACGTCAGCATATGACCAACACCAGTTTGGACGCCATTGTATTGAGCTCAATACACAACATAAACTATTTTGGCGACTTCCTCTACTGCGAGTTTGGGCGTAGCTACGCATTAGTAGTAACGCACGATAGCTCCATTCTTATCACGACCAATATTGATGGAGGCCAAGGTTATCGCCGCAGCTGGGGAGATAATCTTGTCTATACAGACTGGAAGCGTGATAACTATTTTGTTGCTCTACGTAAAGCAATCCCATTAAAATCTCGCCGTATAGGCGTAGAGTTCGATCATCTATCCCTCGATAAATTTCGCAAGGTAGAAGCCGCTCTTGACAATGCGGAACTAATTGGCATCGCGCCTGGCACCAACCGTATTCGCATGTTCAAGTCAACCGAAGAAATCCAGCTGATTCGTATTGGTGCAGCCGTAGCGGACGTAGGAGGTGCGGCTTGTTTAGAGGCGATATCTGAAGGTGTGCCTGAATACGAGGTAGCACTTGCAGGGACGGCTGCAATGACCAGGGAAATTGCTAAGCGCATGCCTTACTGTGAGCTTCGTGACACGTGGACGTGGTTTCAATCCGGCCTGAATACTGATGGCGCCCATAATCCCGTTACCAGTCGTCGAGTTAAATCCGGCGATATACTTTCAGTTAACTGTTTTCCGATGATCGCAGGCTATTTTTCTTCATTAGAACGAACGGCTTTTTTGGGTGAGCCAAATGCCCAGCAGCGTCGCATATGGGAAATCAACTGCAAAGTACACCAACGCGGGCAAGAGATAATTAGACCAGGGGTTCGTTGCTGCGATATTGCGGCAGAGCTAAATGAAATCTATCTACAAGCGGATCTGCTCAATTATCGCACTTTCGGTTACGGTCACTCAAATGGAGTCCTTTGCCACTATTACGGACGGGAGGCTGGGCTCGAATTACGCGAAGATATCGAGACGGTGCTAGAAACGGGCATGGTGGTATCGATGACACCAATGGTAATGCTACCGGAAGGTACGCAAGGTGCTGGCGGATATCGAGAGGGCAGCGTGCTCATTGTAAATGACAGGGGTGCGGAAAATATTACGAAATTAGGCTCTGGGCCTGAGCACAATATAATCAATCTTCCCTAGCTATTAACATCCAGAGCGGTTCAATTGATCAAGAAGTTCCAAACATCAAGAATCTGCATCATTGATTAATGATATCTGCACCTCTGGGTCATGTGGAGGATACCTAATCAGAACCCGAATTTTTGGTTAAGAGACCGAGATTGTGGCTCTGGATCGCGTAAAAAATCGATTGCTACTCGGGTATTGCTTTCTGGTAGCACTCGAAATTAAATGACCTCACCGATTTGGTCGATGGAGGAAACAGCTAGCATGAATCGCTAGTTTGAATATTGATAGTCGGTGAGAGGCCTATCCATTAGGAATGGAGGTCCGTCACGCTATGGCTATTAATGTTTTTAATTCGCATAGCAAAAGCTTCTATCGCCCTATAGATGCAGCATTGCGCTGGTGCAATCTCACTCGCTACGAAGCCCAAATTATGCACGCGGATTGGTCTCGTCCTGAGAACCTTGCAACCCTCTTTCCCCGATGGCCCAATCTTCACATCGCTGTCGAAAGGATTTTAGACGCCATACGCAATGGAGAACTGCCGTACGGCTGCCTCGGCGTTTCTGTTCCTTTGGGAAGCTACGTAGAGCCCTATCAGCTGACCATACGCCATTCAGACTTACGCCGCTGGATGGAAATTCATTATCCCGACCATAAGCCCAGCTTTTTATTCGAGTCCGGTGAGGATACATCTGCAAAGGTCAGTCTCGGAACGTTTCTTTCAGTGAAAGCAGATCGAGACGAGTTATCGAGAGCGTTGAAAGCGCAACAGCAACACATTCAAGAAATCTTGGGAGAACTCCAGTCGATTGGACTTGAAAGAGATGATCTCAAAGCCTTGGCCAAAACGAATGGTCAACTCAGCGAGCGTAGTGAACTGACCTATCACAATATGATCGGGGCATTGGTCAGCCTTCTTTTGGACCATTCGCCCGCCGGAAAACCTCTTTCGGTATTCACGAATCAAGCAGCCATCGTCGACGCCATTGTCGCCCGTCACAAAGATGTGCCCGGCCTCAGCAAGCGGACGCTGGATGAAAAGTTTGCTGTGGCCAATCGTAGCCTCAAGAAAAACAACTGATCCAGTCAATTGCGTTGCAATGGGCTTGATTGCAGTGCAATGACTCAGCCGCGCTAGTGCGATTCAATCCAAGTCACTTCCCACCACGCGCCAACAGGCGCCAGGAGTGACTAGCATGTCCAACCCATCGGTACCCGAACCCGAAGCGCCTCAACCCCAACGCCACATCATGCGACGTGAAGAGGTTGAACTAAAAACCGGCTTCAAACGTGCGCATATTTACAACCTGATGAAGGAAGGCAAGTTCCCGCGGGCGAAGCGTATCGGGCTGCGCGCGGTCGGCTGGGACTCTCTGGAAATCGAACACTGGATTGCAGAACGCCTTTCACAACAGGAGTGAGGGTGATGCACGTGGTCTCGGTGGTTTCCACCAAGGGTGGTGTAGGCAAAACTACAGTAGCGGCGAACCTCGGCGGCCTGTTGGCCGATGCTGGTCTCCGTGTTCTGCTCTTGGATCTGGATAGCCAACCCACCCTCTCCAGTTATTATTCATTGAGCCAGAAAGCGCAGGCAGGTGCGTACGAGCTCATTGCACTCAATCTAACAATACCTGAACGAATAATTTCTAGGACTGCAGTCGTCGGTCTCGACCTGATTTTCTCTAATGACGATCAAGGTCGACTGAGCACCTTGTTGCTACATGCCCCTGACGGACGACTACGCCTACACAATTTGCTCAACGATTTGCATCTCAATTATGACCTGCTTTTGATTGATACTCAGGGAGCCCGCAGTGTGCTGCTGGAAATGGCCATCTTGGCCTCCGATCTCGCCCTCTCTCCCATCACGCCGGAAATGCTCGCTGCCCGCGAAATGCGTCGGGGCACCTTAAAACTACTGAGTGAGCTCGAACCGTTTCGTCATCTAGGCATCGACCCGCCGCCGTTGCGGCTCTTACTGAACCAAGTGAACGTCAATCGGCTGGACACCCGGATGATCATCCGAAGCCTGCGCGAGAATTTCCCAGAGGCTACCAAGATCTCGGTTCTAGACACCGTAATCCCGGATCGGGTGGCGTATCTCAATGCCGCCTCCCTAGGCTTACCGGTCCACCGAATAGACGCTCGCCCGTCGAGTAAACGCCGGCGCTCGCAGTCTGCGCTAGAAATCATGCAGGCGCTGGCCATCGAATTATTCCCTGAATGGCGTGAAGCGATCTCTTCGGTAATGAGGTGTGCGGAGCCTCGATAAAAAAATCGCCCAATCAGCATTTCACCGATTTTTTTTTGATCGACCTTGAAGCCAATAGAGCTTGGTAAGGAGTTTTCTAATGTTGGATCAGTTTCCTATCGTTGTTCAGCCTTCCATTCGACCACGCGACGCGGCTTGCGAGAAGTACTGCACCGTGGCTTTTCGTTTGCAAGGGGGGCGCTCGGCCATGGTGTGTTTCCTCGCAGAACTCTCCCAACATTTCGAAGGTTCAGGGACTGCCGAAATCGTGAAATTCGAGGTCGGTGACCATTTACGTAGCCGACGTTAACCGAGGCGGTTCCAATGAAGAAGCTCAGTCAGGAGGAAATCACCGACAAGCTGCACCAGGACCACTTCACTCAAGGTCCTGGACTGGAGCGACTGTCCGATCCCGGCATCGACACTCCCATGCTGGTCACTCTGGAACAGTTACGTCCCTACGAACACAACCCACGCTTCATTCGTAACCCGGTTTATGACGATATCAAGGCGTCGATCCGTGAACGCGGGCTGGATCAACCGCCACCGATAACCCGCCGACCGGGTGAAGCCTCTTTCATCATCCGCAACGGCGGTAATACGCGCTTAGCCATTCTCGGCGAACTGTGGCAGGAAACTCGCGACGAGCGTTTCTTTCGGATCCACTGCCTGTTCCGACCTTGGAGCAATGAAATCACCGCCCTACTCGGCCATTTGGCGGAAAGCGACCTGCACGGTCAACTCACGTTCATCGAACGGGCGCTGGCAGTAGCCAAACTCAAAACCATGCTTGAGTCCGATGGCGCAGATCTCTCACAACGGGAGCTGGCTCGACGTCTTGCCGCTGGAGGCTATCCGATTTCGCAGTCGCATATCAGCCGTATGATGGACACCCTCGAACACTTATTGCCTGCCATTCCACAAACTCTGTATGCCGGATTGGGTAAGCCTCAGATAGAGCGCCTGATCGGTCTACGTAGTCAGGCTGAGCGAGCCTGGAACCGTTATCCAACCGCTGCCGTTTCATTTGCAGAGTTCTGGCTAGAGACCATGAGCTACTTCGATGGCGATCCTGAATCTTTTGATCTTGAGCAGATCCAGGACGAATTGCTCGAACGCATGAGCCACCTGCTTGGACAGTCCTACCGTATGCTGGCCCTGGAGCTGAGCGATACCCAACGGGTCGTCGCCACGCCTAGGGCTGTCACCACCACGCCTTCAGAAAACAGCCATCGGCCAAGCGGGCATGAAACTGCGGCAGAGTCGCCCTCCTCCGACCCTAACCCCGAATCAACTGATGCCCAGAGCAAGATAGAGCCAATTTCAGAAGAACGACTCACAGCCCCCGAAAAAAATACTTCACCTGCGGTCAGTCATCTATCACGCGTTCAACAGATTCGTGAGCAAATCGATCGCGAGATCTCCACCGAGCCGACGTCTCCAGTCGAAACCTGCCCAATCGACGACATTTGGATCATCACACCACAGCTGGATACACCTGAACAACTGCGTTTAGCCATTGCTGGACTGGCTCGAGAAATGGCGGCCTATGCCGGAGATGCCGAGAGCATCATTGATCAAAAGCGTGGCTTGGGCTTCGCCCTGAACATTGAGCGACTCGATCTTTCAGCGCCTCGCTCGACGGGCGTTCACCTAATGCTCCTGGCCCTGTTACGGGCTCAAGACGAGGTGAACTGGGAGGATCGCAAGCAAATCCCCTCCGCACTGTTCGGGCAGTTGTTGCTGGGGGTCTATCAACTCCCTCTACCAGATAGACCAGTCACGGACGTGGGTCTGGAGCGACTGCCTGACAGTATGCTAATCAAACTGTTTCGCCTGATCCGCTTGGCCCGGCGCCTAATCGACTTAACACTCATCTTTGAAGACAAAAACTCACCGGAGGAGCTGAGATGAACTTGTCCTTCAATATGCTCAATCAAGCCATGCTAACCCAGGTACTGCACGAACTACGCCTGGGCAACCTGCAACGCTGCAAGGCACTTGGACTGAGTGAGGATGACATCTTCATGCTGCAATCCTTACCACCGACCACGTTATCGCGCCTGGCCCATGCCACTGTCCCTTGGCTTGAGGTCAAGATTGACTCGCCGGTGCTGCATCGTTTGATCGAACAAGCTGAACGTGATGAACAGAACGAACGGTTGATCAACCGAGCGCTCAAGCTCGGCGCCAGCAGCACCATCATGTATCAGTGCTTCGGCCTGGCGCATTCGGAAACAGCCATGCGCCGGCGTCTACTCAAAATAGAAACCCGTAAAGGCCGCCCCCAACATTTGAGCGAAGCGCAGGAGCATGCGTTGTGGCAACGTTGGTGCCAAATACGAACAGAGGACGGCACCGAGGATAAACTCGACGCCATGATGATGCTTGCCGAAGAACAGCAGATCAGCTTGACCATCGTTTGGCAGCAAATCGACCAGTACAGCAACAAAACATGAATGCTGTTCCTTCCGGACGCTGGCAACGTGTCCTGCAGCAATGCACAAAGCAGCTGCATGAGCGCTGGCCTGCACGCCCAACCACTGAGCAGCCCTCCAACCAGGCTCTACAGGCTGGCTTTCTGTTTAGTGGCCAATCTCACGAAGTCGTGCCACGTCGGCTGCTGTTGGATAGTCGGTTGACGCCGTTGGAACGCAATGCCTGGCAGGTGTTTCGACTCATGCTGCAAGGCCAGGGCGTGGTCACGCCGCGCTATGAGGATTTGCAGCCTTACCTGTCGAGCGTGCCCTACGGTGCGTCAGCCTCCCGTGAAACCATTGCTCGGGTGTTGACGATGCTCAGGTTGACGCGCTGGCTCAGTTTGGTGAGTCGCGGACGCGATCAGCTCAGCGGACGTCTTCAAGGTTCGCTGTATGTTCTGCACGATGAGCCGTTAACCCCCGCCGAAGCCATGGAACTGGATCAGGATTACCTGGCGCTGGTCGGGCATGCCCTCGGCCATGCGACGAAGGCGGTGCGTATTGTCGCTCAGCACGTTGTGGAGGAAGTCCGCCAGGACACGAATATCGATCGTGATCGGTTACCGACGCGGCTCGACAGCTGGGGCGAACACTGGACGCAGCAAGGATTGGATCAGCCAGCCGTTGATGCCTTCCACGATTCCGAACGGGAGGAAGATCACCGCGTTCGGAATCGTGCAGGCCCTCGTTCGGATTCCGAACCGGGCCTGAACGTCAATGTTTCAGACACCGTTCGGAATCCGAACGCCGCCTGTACTGTATTAAAAGAAAGTATTTGTACAGTACCGCGCGCGACCCCAGCGGTGGATAACCTGCACTGGCCCGCTGCGCTGCACCTGAGCCCAAGCGAGCGTCAGGCCGTCGCCGTGGCGCTGAACAAGCTCAAACCAGCGGATCGGCAGGCGGTGCTCAACGAAGCGGGAGCACGTTGTGCGGCCGGTGGAATCCGCAAGCCAGCGGCGTATCTGATGGGCCTGATCCAGCGCGCACTGAAAGGTGACTTTCGTCCTTGGGCAGGTCAGGCCGAACCTTCACCCATTGCAGAATCACCTCCACCCGCTCCCTCGCGGCCATCTCGACAACAGGGCGAACCCGCGTCTGCCCTCGCACAAGCGTGCCTGAATGAGCTGCGCCAACTGCGTGGCAAACGCGGTGGACCTCAGTAGATTTGATGCCAGTGGCATCAAATCCATGGTGTTCCACTCTACGAACACATCGGACCAAACTATGAAACTCTTAGGGAAAAGCCGGGACATCTCTTTCGATGAACGTAGACGTCAGTAGATTTGATGCCGGTGGCATCAAATCTACTGACGTCTCCATAATTAGCCCTCTTAAACCAAACCGAACAGACCGCATTCAGTTTTTTGGCTGCCCTCGACCCTCATCTGTCGCAACGTTCCCGTCCAAGCGAATGCGAGGACAACACCGTGGCCGATCACTATCAACTCAACCTGGGTTCATTGCGCAGCAGCATCACCCTGACCCTGCACACCCACCACGCCGCCCGTATCTGGCAAGGTCGGACCGCACGCGAAGGCGTCCACTCGATCATGGGCATGGCCGGCTACATCAGTGTCACCAACCTGATCAAACAAACCGCGGCCCAGGACGATCCCTATGCCGACTGGGCCATGGTGCAACTCGAAGAAAAGCTGATGCAGGCCAAGACCGGAATGCTGGAACTGACCCAACAGCTGGATCGAATCAGGCAGGACCTGCCGACACAGATCGACATGAGCGACAACCTCAACATCCACCCCGTCACCTTGCCGTTGTACATCGGCAGCCAGCTGGGTTTTCTGGCGGTCTACCTGCTGACCGACTACGACACCCTGGTGCGCCGGACCCTATTGGCCCATCACACCGCCTTGATCGGCCGCGTCGACATGGAAGCCTGGATCGACGACGGCGCCCATCTATTGCGCAGCCTGTTCGGCCAGGCGCAACGCTATCGGCATGCTGGCGTCACACGCGATGACATGGCGGCGAACAACGCGCGTGCCCTGGCGGCCATCGATAAACTGGGTTTGCCCCCCATGGACATTCTTGAGGGTCATCGCCGCTCCCAGTTCGCGCCGCCAATCGTTCGCCGTGGTGCGGCGGCAGTGGATGATGCCGACGCGTTGTTAGAAGACGCGGAGGAGCTGCCTACGACAGTGGATGATCCGGAGGACGAAGCATGAATCCCATGAATCCGGCTCACCCAATGCCCTTCGATACGTTGACACAGGATTCCTATCGACAGCTCGAACACGCAGCCTCCCTAAAAGGCCTTTTAAAACCTTTTAAGGGTAAGGGGGAATTGGAGCACCTGGCGCAGGTGGCGAGGGAAATCGAGGCGCAGTTGTGTCACCTGATGGTGGCTGTGGTGCAGCAGGCCGGACAGCCTCCTTACTCACTGCTGGACATTCGATTGGTGCTGCAGAACACCAGCGCGGGCAGCACCTTTTTGCGTTGGCGCACCCGTGATTTTGCCCGTATGGGGGTTGCGGTCTGGGAACGCCAGGTCCGCAACAACTCCCTGTCCCAGGTCGTGCGCGAAGGATTGCACCGTTTCGAATGCGAGCGCATTGCACTGAACCTACAGATGAGCGTGGTGCATTCGCTTTACCGCCAGGCCTCGACCTGCGCGATCAAAATGGCCAGTGCCGAACGGCTGCTGCGCCAGTTCACAACCGCAGCGGAGATATCACGATGAGTACTTTTTTCGTCGGCGAAGGCAACATCGGCAGTGCGCCAGAATTCCAGGAGTTCGCCTCTGGCAATGACGAGCCGCGGCGTTTGCTACGGCTGAATGTGTACTTTGACAACCCCATCCCACGCGAGGGCAGCTATGAAGATCGGGGCGGCTATTGGGCGCCGGTTGAGCTCTGGCACCGTGAGGCTGAACACTGGAGCACCCTGTACCAGAAAGGCATGCGCGTACTGGTCGAAGGTCGTACGGTGCGCGATGAGTGGGAGGACAGCGAAGACAATGCGCGGGTGACCTTCAAGATCGAGGCCCGTCGAGTCGGCATCCTGCCTCACCGGGTGCACAGCGTGGTCATGCGGGAACGCTCCAGTGAACCGACGGCCGCTCAAAATACTGAGCAGGCCAGCTCGCCGACCTCGAAACCCAGGAAACACAGAGGGCAATCACCTAAGGCCTGAACGACTTCAGGCATAAAAATTGCGCCTTTGCGCGAAGTTCCTGGCCTGTCATTGCTCGCGGCTCATGAAGCCCCCCACCCAGTTGCAAACGCTCCAATAAGGTAGCAGCTTCAGCCCATTCAAAGCCGCCCTCACCGACTAATATGAGGAACCTGCCATTCGGGTTTCTCATATCTCGCACCTGCTACTTCGAACAACGCTGCTCCGAACTCAATCCGGAGTAGTTATATGCGCCTCTTCCTCTGCGAAAAACCTTCCCAGGGTCGTGACATCGCCAAGGTTCTCGGAGCCACTCGGCGTGGTGATGGTTGCCTAATCGGCCCCGAGACAACTGTCACCTGGTGTATCGGCCACCTACTGGAGACGGCCCCGCCTGAAACCTACGGCATTCAGTACAAAAACTGGTCGTTGGATCATCTACCTATCATTCCCGTGCAGTGGCAGGTCGAGGTCAAACCCAAGACTGCCGCGCAGTTCAAAATCATCAAACGCCTGCTCAGCGAAGCCACCACCGTTGTCATCGCAACCGACGCCGACCGAGAAGGTGAGATGATTGCCCGCGAGTTGCTGGAGCTCTGCAAGTATCCAGGCTCCGTTCAGCGCCTCTGGTTGTCCGCCCTCAACGAGGCGTCGATTCGCAAAGCCCTCTCCTCGCTGAAGTCTGGTCAGGAGACCTTCCCGCTCTATCACTCGGCCCTCGCCCGCAGCCGTGCCGACTGGCTGATCGGCATGAACCTCAGTCGTTTGTTTACCCTTCTTGGTCGGCGGGCAGGCTACGACGGCGTTTTGTCAGTGGGGCGCGTCCAGACACCCACCTTACGTCTGGTGGTCGATCGGGATCGTGCGATTGCCGGCTTCGTCCCGGTACCTTACTGGAACATTGAGGTACACCTATCGTCGATGGGCCAGCGATTCATCGCGGCGTGGTTACCGCCATGCTCAGGACGGGACGAGTCGGGGCGTTGCCTACAACAAGTGCTTGCCCATCACGCGGTCCAAACAATCACCGACGAGAAGTCCGCCACGGTAATCTCGTTACATACTGAGCACTTCCGAGAACCGCCGCCCCTGCCCTTCGACCTAAGCACGTTGCAGGAAGTCTGCTCGCGTAAGCTGGGGCTCGGCGTCCAGGAAACCCTGAACATCGCCCAAGCCCTGTATGAAACCCACAAAGCCACCACCTACCCGCGCAGCGATTGCCGCTATTTGCCAGAGAATATGTTCAACGAGGCTCCCGCGGTACTAGACGCCCTGCTCAAAACGGATCCTGCACTCAGACCTGCATTCGAGGACCTCGATCAATCATTGCGCTCCCGCGCATGGAACAATGCCAAGGTCACTGCGCACCACGGCATCATCCCCACCATCGAACCGGCAAACCTGGTGCGGATGTCCGAACAAGAACGCCATGTCTACGAACTGATCCGTAGCCACTACCTAGTGCAGTTTCTTCCGCATCATGAGTTTGATCGGACCCAGGTCGAACTGGCGCGTGGCGAAGAACGATTGACCGCTGTGGGCAAACTGATCTTGGTCCAGGGCTGGAAAAGCTTACTCTCCGAAAACACCGAGGAGGATGAGCCCAGTCACAAATCCCAAGTCTTACCCATCTTGCAAAAGGGAGCGCAGTGCGCAGTGGACAATGCCGAACTCAAATCCATGCAAACGGCCGCTCCTAAACCTCTCACCGAGGGTGATCTGATCAAGGCGATGAAAAACGTCGCCAAGCTTGTCAACGACCCACGCCTGAAACAGAAACTTCGGGACACCACCGGTATCGGAACCGAAGCCACACGAGCCGGCATTATCAAAGGGTTAATTGATCGCGGTTATTTGCTGAAGAAAAAACGCGCCTTGATGGCCACCGCCGCGGCCCATACCCTGATCGAGGCGGTACCAGCAGCAGTCGCAGATCCGGGTATGACCGCAATCTGGGAACAGGCGTTGGACGAAATCGAAGCGGGACGCCTGACCCTAGATGCGTTCGTTGCCAAGCAGGCGAACTGGATTGCACAATTGGTCGAACACTGTGGCGCACTCACCTTGGCGGTACCGGTCGAAGCCGGCCCGACCTGCCCCATTTGCAACGCCTCAATGCTCAAACGAAAGGGCAAATCAGGACCGTTCTGGTCATGCTCCCACTACCCCGACTGTAAGGGAACAGTGCCGATCAGAAAAGATACGCGTCGCTCATGACGCTTCACTGTAGATCGGCATGAGTATTGGGGTGATGTGCTGATCAGTGCATCATCAACGGCGGCTGATCCCTCTCTAAGTCGATAAAGTGTTGTCCGATTTCACGGGCCAAGGCAAAGAAAGTGACCGCGCCTTTATCCTGGCAACCGTCGAACAATTGGCCGCTCATCTCGGCAGTAAGTAACCTCTTTCATCGTGCTCAATGTAGTGGCTTATGCGGGATCGCCCACTGGCTTGACGTGATCCCACCCTCTCTGCTGTAGTGTCTCAGGATCATCGCCAACGGCGACCCAAGACCGAATCGCTCCGGGCAGGTCGGTCGAACTCCTTGAGTTCGGAGCCTTCTCTTTCTGCGGAATTTCATTCCTGATTTGTGCTCGACCTGATCACTGTGGCGGATGACCACTGTTGCCTCTACCAGGCAATAGCGGTCATCCGCTTCAGCGATCGTATTCAGTTCCGGAGCCCACCGGGGAAACACTGGGCACCCTTTGTGCGCGGATGCGTGCCAGCATGTTCCGACCCGGGCCACGACAAGGGTCGGTTGGCGAAGCGTGACGCAGTGAATACAGTTTTGCGAGGAGCTTGTCGACTGCGTACGACCGTCAAAGGTGGCTTTTCTCTTCTTCGCCTGGCACCCCGCCAGGCGCACTCTTCACTTTCTTCAGTCCAGTGACTACCACTATATTCCGGCCATAAAAAATCGGGTGGCAGCGTCTTGACGCTCCCCTATGACAGGCTTATACAAAGGGCGTGGTTCGCTGTCGTTGACAGCCCAGCCCAGGTAGCCAGAACCTTCAAGGCTACGCCACGTTCGTGGTGGTTTACCCAAGTGCGATCAGCGTTCGGAAGCTCGCGCGGTTACCGCTTCAGCGGTAATGAATGCCCACTACCCTATGCTTGCGGATCACCACCGCAGATGCTCCTCTGCTGCACCGCTATTTCCCCAGACGCATCGTTCTGATCGTCATCGGCTTGCCGGTGCCGAGTCGTTCATCGCTCGCCTTCACCTTACCCACCCTGACGGGGGCTCGCTTCCCCGTCAGGGGCTGTGCGTCGCCGTTTTCCCTTGAAACAGGAGAAACACCATGGCCCACGCCAACCACTCCCAAGAAGCGACCACTTACTTCAATCTGCACACCGTCGGTATCGGTTATCTCAACCGTGTTCGTGAAGTACAAGTCCGCCGCGGCCAGCCATTCATGGCTTGCGATATCGCAGCCCTGCACGGTGCCACCGATGCGGTGGAGTACACCCGTTTCGACTGCAAAGTCGCTGGGGGTGAAGCTGAACGCTTGATTCGTCTCTATATGGGCGCCGTCAAAGCCGAGAAAAAGGTCTTGCTGTCGTTCCGTATCGGCGACCTGTGGATCGATCCGTTTCTCTACGAGAAAGGCGATAAACAAGGTCAACCGGGCGCCAGCCTGAAAGGTCGTTTGCTGTTCATTGACTGGATCAAGGTCAACGGCACGTTCGAATACAAAGCGCCCGTCAGGCAGGAAGTAACAGCACCTGCTGAGCAAGCGCCAAACAGTGAGCCATCCCCTTCATCGGCTGATACCGAAGCTGAGGAGACCGCAAACCCAACAGAGGCTCGGGTCGAACCTGAATCTCCACCCGCTCCCCGCACGGCTCGCCGTGATGCTACACGTACCGTTCAGTCCGCCTGAACAGTCCACGATGTTCCCATCAAGGCGCTCCCTCGAGCGCCTTTTCTTCAATCCGCACAAGGGAACCATCATGGAATCGTTCTGGCTTTGCGACGACTGCCTGTTCGCTACTGCTTACGAGGACTACAGCACGTTATCGCTCTATTACACGACGGATGAAATTGAGAAACGCATCGCCGGTATCCATCGTGGACTGGTTCGGTTAATGCCCATCAGTGCCGACTTCGATCCCGAAACTGGCTGGGGAATAAAGGCTTTTTCCCCATTGCCCTGCGACGGTTGTGGTTCACACCTACACGGTCAACGCCACCGATTCACTCGGCTGTAAACAGCGCGTCACCTGCTAACGCCCACAACTCTATATCCACCTCGGGGACACCACTCCCCTCGGGTGTGTACCCCTGATTGTTCCCTTCGGAGGTACCACCATGAGCACCCAACTCACACTGATTGAGACCTCGGATTTCGAGGCTGATCGTATCGTCCAAGAAAACCAGGTGATCGACGAAGCACTGCATATTCTGGATCGTCGGCTGTTCGCCCGCGGCCCTAACCTGATGTCGCCTGACGCCGTGGCTTCATACCTAAAACTGCATCTTGTGCAACAAGAGCATGAAGTCTTCGGTGTGATATTTCTCGATGCCCAGCACCGGGTGTTGGCGTTCGAAGTCCTCTTTCACGGCAGCATTGATGGCGCCAGCGTTTATCCCCGCCAAGTCGTTAAGCGTTCCCTCGCGCATAACGCCGCGGCCGCCATTTTTGTTCATAACCACCCCTCAGGTTGTACAGAACCCAGCCAGGCGGATCGCGTCTTGACGGCACGGCTGAAAGAGGTCTTGGCCTTGATCGAAGTGCGCGTACTGGATCACTTCATCGTGGGTGAAGGTCGTCCACTTTCTCTTGCCGAACATGGCTGGCTTTAATCCTCACAGGCGTCTTCGGGCGCCTTGTCCATTATCATTCTGGAGATCCTTCATGAACCCCACGCACCAAGCTGCAGCCCTGCTGACGGCCTCCAACCCATTTGCTCGCGGTTACGACAACCTTCATATCGAACGGCTGCTACTGATCACCTACGAAGACGACTGCCCTCCCTGCTGTCGACCCGTGCACGACGCACAGGCCCATCTGCCCGACGACGAGCTGCAACTGTTCCCCTGCCTGTTCAATGACGATTTCGCCGTGATCAGCGAAGGCCAATCCATTTCGGATGATTTGGATGAACGCTGCCAGTCCACCGGGCTAGTGCGCCAAGTAATCTACGCTGTGACGGGCGAAATGCTCAACGAGCGGCATCACCTCGGAGATCTGTACTCCCTGGAAGAGGCACAAGCCATGGTACATCGCTTAAGCTTCGAAACGGGACACTACAGTCGAGCCTGGGAAATCAGCACCGCACACCTTCCCGAAGCAGCGATGCTTTATCTGAAAGAGTGGGTCAGTAACTTCGCTCTGCGGCAGACCGGCCTTTTGTTCGAGCTTTTTACGCTTCCAGATTGCTGCGGTATCGGTTGCAAACTGATCGGCACGCCATGGACGGACGATAACTTGTTGAACAATGAGGGCAATCGTTATTCGAGCTTGAGACAAGAACAACTCGACGCAGGCACACCGGAAACCTTGGTCAACGTACTGTATTTGGCGGCATTGGCGGATGTGCGATTGTTGATCTTCGACCCCGACGCTGCCGTCTTGGATGGGCTCGCCATTTTCGATGAATAGCAACGTGTTCAGTGTTAACACGACCCACCTTGAATCAACTTTCTCACTGAATCGTTCCTTCACCTCATGTCAGGTTCTGCACTGAATCTGACATGAGGTTTCTTCCATGGAGCGTTTTTTCACGCCTGTCTGCCTGCTGGGTTTGTTGAGCGCCTGCACCGCGCAAATCCCCGATCCTTTGCCGACCAATCCAGAGATAGACAGTGGCTCCAATCGGGCCCAGCACTCGAAGGGCATAGCCGAAGAAAGCTATCCGGCAGAGCTTCGTTATGGCCGCTACACGCTGGTTAGCACCGAGCCCACCACGGAACAACGCGATCTTCTTGCCCAAATCATTGACGTGAGCATCCCGTCCAGCCTGAACCCTTCAGTGCAGGATGCATTGCAGTACGTATTGCAGCGCTCGGGCTATGCTCTCTGCCCCGTTACCGCGTCGGTGAGGGTGCTGTTTACTCGGCCCCTGCCCGCGGCCCATTACCGGCTCGGCCCGATCTCTTTGCGCCGCGCGCTGCAAGTGCTCGCTGGCCCCGCCTGGCAACTCACGACCGACGAAGTCAGCCGTTCGGTCTGCTTCGAACAGCAGAAAACGGAGGCCGGCGGCGCGCTGATCACACCCGTCTCGCCCCATCTGTTGGAGGCACGCCCATGAGAGCCTCGACGTTTCAAACCCTCATCATTGGGCTGCTTTGCTTGGCGGTCGCCGGCCTGAGCGGTGGTTTGTATAACCAGTATCAACGCGTGGCCGAACTGCAGAGCACGAACACCCAACACCTACAAACCCTGGACACCCTGCAACATGATTCAAGCGCACTCAAGGATGCCCAGGAGAAGCTGCAGTACGCGCTGAAAGACCTGAAGCAGATGGTCGATACTGGTGAGCAACAGGTCAAGACCCTCGATCCGATGTTGGATCAGTGGGCGCAAGAGATACAGGAACTGCGTGATGGTCTGGCAGCCCGCGCCACCCAGGCAGACCTGACAGCGCTGCGCCCACGCCTTGAACAGGTCGAGCAGCAGCTCCTGGAGCACAAGACCCAGCCATCCCCCCCACCGCTGACGCCTTCTGCGACCAAACCGAAAAAGACCGCTCGCCCCAAACCCACCCCGCTCTCGCCACCGTTTTCAGTATTGAGTGTCGAGTCCCGCGGTGGTGAGCGCTTTCTGGCGATCGCACCTCATGACAGTCGCTCGCTCACGGATGTCCGGCTGCTGCATAGCGGCGAGCATCTCGGAACTTGGCACCTGAAAGTGCTGGAGCCGAACTCAGCCATCTTCGCGGTGGCCGCTCAGCCAGATCAGACCGTGCACCTCCCTTGAGTAGTGATCATGAACAGAGCGCTACTGCCCACCGTTGTCTGTCTCGCTTCGCTACTGGCCATGGGCGCTGCGGTGGGCAACCCCGTCGCGACACAGTCACGGATCCAGGACACGCAGTCCGCTCCCCTGGGGCGCTCTGACTCTGAACAGGCGACGAGCTGGGGTCTGACGGAGCAGGAGTGGACGCGCTTCGAACAGATCCAAGCCGGCCCGCGCGGTTTCTGGAGCCCGAACCTCGATCCGTTGACCGCACTCGGGGTCGAAGCCCAGACCGACCAAGAGCGCCAGCGCTATGCCGAATTACAGATAGTGCTGGAAGCCAAACGCGCCGAGCGCGAGTTGGCTTACCAAAACGCTTACACCGCGGCCTGGACCAAGCTGTTTCCCGGGCTGCTGCCGATCCAGGGCATGGCGTCCCCACCCCCTGCCAGCTCATCGGTCATGTCGCGCCAGGCCCTGTTTGTGGAGGACCACTGCCAGACGTGCACCGACGAAGCGCAGCGTCTGCAAAGCAGCGACACGGCGTTCGATATCTACCTGGTGGGCAGCCAAGGCGAGGATGAACGCGTCCGTCGCTGGGCTCGGCAAGCGGACATCGATCCGGTCAAGGTCCAACGCCGGCAGATCACCTTGAACCATGACCGTGGTCGCTGGTTCAACCTGGGTGCCCCGGGGCCATTGCCTGCCACATTTCAACAGGTGAATGGACAATGGCAACGCCTCGACTGAGTGGTATTGCGCTCCTGCTGACAATGCTCGCCGTCCAGGCTGACGAACTTCCGCCTCCTGCCTACCAATTGGCGGCGCATGACGCCGACATCCCTTCTACGGTGCTGTTCGCGATTGCCCTGCAGGAGAGTGGTATCCGCGTCCGTGGTCGACTGCTGCCCTGGCCTTGGACCCTGAACATCGCCGGAACACCCTACCACTTCGCCACTCGCCAGGCCGCCTGTCACGCCTTGCTTCAGGCGCTCGCCCTGCATGACGCCAAGCGGGTCGATGTCGGTCTTGGACAAACCAACCTGGGTTACCACGGGCAACGTTTTTCCAGTCCCTGCGAAGCCCTCGATCCCTACCGAAATCTCGCCGTAACCGCCGCGCTGTTGCAGGAGCATCACGCCGCCACCGGTGATTGGGTGTCAGCTGCCGGACGCTATCACCGCCCGGCAGGAGGAGCGCCCGCCGCGCGTTACCGCGCAGGTTTTTCCCGGCAACTCGAACGGTTGCTGGTTTCCTTCGAACAAGGCACACCACCATGAAGCGAATATCCCTTACCTGCTATCTCATCCTGCTCTTGGCACCTTTCGCCCAGCCGGAACTGAGCGTTGCCGAGGATCAGCCGAGCGACGTCACCCGGCCCCATTTTCAAGTTTCCAGGCCGCCAATAAACAACAAGATCCAGCCTGATCGGGTCATGCATGCGGACCTGTCCACGTTTGCCGATGAAGCCTGGATACTGCCCGTCCGCAGCTTTCACTTGAGCCCCGGCCAGATCATGTCTCGCGCCCTGAGCATGCCTGGTTTGCGGCCATTTGTCCTGGTCGGTGACGATCCCCAGTCGCTGGCTTGGTTGCGTCAACGCGCGACTGAACTGCAGGAAATGGGCGCGGCTGGCCTCGCCGTCGAAGTGGCCGATAATGAAGCCCTGGCCCGGATTCGAGCAGCCGCTCCGGGCATTACCATCCTGCCGGTCAACGGCAACGACATCGCCACCCGCCTGCAGATTGAGCACTATCCCGTCTTGATCACTGCCACCTCACTGGAACAGTGAGTCCAGGTCATGGCCGAGCATGCGATGGAGTCCAAGCTCCGGCCAGCGGTGGAGCTGTACACCGTAGCGATCTGCATCGCTGCCACGGTGTTGTGCGTGTACTCGCCCTGGGCTGTGGCCCTGTCACCCGAGATCGGTCTGGTTGCGGCGCTGGCCTATGCCCTGTTCGGCCTGATCCGGCTGCGACAAGCCTGGGAGGTGCTGCGTTATCGGCGCAATATCCGTCGGCTGCCCCGCTACGAACTGACCAGCCGACAGATTCCAGTCAGCCGTAAGCGTTTGTTTATGGGGCGCGGCTTTCGCTGGACACACCTGCACACCCAGCGCCTGGTCGAAGCCCAGGATCCGGCGGTCGCCCACTATGTCGACCAACCGACCTGTTACCGGCTGGCACGTGAACTCGAACGCCGCCTGGAGCATGCACCGTTTCCGCTCTCGTCACTGGCGCGTGTCACGGCCTGGGACAGCGCCTTCAATCCGTTGCGGCCTTTGCCCCCGGTCGGTGGTTCGCCGCTGTTGCATGGGGTCGAACCCAACGAAACGGAAGTCAGCCTGACGCTGGGCGAACGGGTCGGACACACCCTGGTGCTGGGCACGACCCGTGTCGGCAAAACGCGACTCGCCGAGGTGTACATCACCCAGGACATACACCGCGTTGAACACGAGGTAGTGATTGTCTTCGATCCGAAGGGCGATGCCGACCTGCTCAAACGGATGTACGTCGAAGCCAAACGTGCCGGTCGGGAGAAGGAGTTTTATGTCTTCCATCTGGGCTGGCCAGAAATCTCGGCCCGCTACAACGCCGTGGGACGTTTCGGTCGTATCTCGGAAGTGGCGTCACGCATCGCCGGGCAGCTTAGCGGTGAAGGTAACTCTGCGGCTTTTCGCGAGTTCGCCTGGCGTTTCGTCAACATCATCGCCCGAGCGCTGATCGAGCTAGGCCGACGTCCAGACTACCTGCAGATCCAACGGCATGTGGTCAACATCGACGCACTGTTCATCGAATACGCCCAGCAGTTTTTCGCCAAAACTGACCCGAAGGCGTGGGAAGTGATCGTCCAGTTTGAAGGCAAACTCACCGAGAAAAACATTCCCCGGCATATGATCGGGCGCGAAAAGCGCGTGGTGGCGATCGAGCAGTACCTGGCGGTGAAGCGGGTATTTGATCCGGTACTGGATGGACTGCGTTCGGCGGTGCGATATGACCGTACTTACTTCGACAAAATCGTTGCCTCCCTACTGCCGCTGCTGGAGAAACTCACCACCGGCAAGACCTCTCAACTGCTGGCCCCCAACTACACCGACCTGAATGACCCACGACCGATCTTCGATTGGATACAGATCATCCGTAAGCGCGGCATCGTCTACGTCGGCCTGGATGCACTGACCGATGCCGAGGTCGCCGCTGCCGTGGGCAACTCCATGTTCGCCGATCTGGTCTCGGTCGCCGGACACATCTACAAACACGGCATCGACCATGGCTTGCCTACCGCTGGCAGCAGCGCCGACAAGCTACCGATCAACCTGCACGCCGATGAGTTCAACGAGTTGATGGGCGATGAATTCATCCCGCTGATCAACAAGGGCGGCGGGGCCGGCATCCAGGTGACGGCCTACACCCAGACCCTCAGCGATATCGAAGCGCGAATCGGCAACCGCGCCAAAGCTGGCCAGGTTATTGGCAACTTCAACACCCTGCAGATGCTGCGGGTGCGCGAAACCGCCACTGCTGAACTGCTCACCCAGCAGTTGCCCAAGGTTAACGTGCTGACCAAGACCCTGGTGTCCGGCGCCACCGACACCTCCGATCCTGAAGCCAACACGGATTTCACCTCCTCCTCGCAGGACCGTGTCAGCAGCACCAGTGTGCCGCTGATCGAGCCAGCGCATATCGTCAGTCTACCCAAGGGACAGATGTTCTCCTTCCAGGCCGGTGGCCAGCTCTGGAAAGTCCGCATGCCGTTGCCAAAACCCTCCAACGACGATGCCATGCCCAAGGACCTGCAGGAACTCACTCAGCGGATGCGGGCGACCTACAACGAGCAGGCGAGACAATGGTGGAGCGCAAGCGGTGGCGGCCCGACGCTCGACTTCGATCCAGATCGGGTTACGCCTCCACGCACTTCTTCAGCGGTGGATGCAAGTGTTCCTGCTCAGGAGGCCCCATGACACCGTCAGCCCTGCAGTGCATCTCGCGGAGTCAAGAAGGATGACTTCAGCTCAGAACCCTCCACCGCAACCCATCCAGCGCCCAGGGCTAATCGTCTCGGCGATTAACCTGGTCCTGCACGTCATCGGTTTGCTGATCGCCTCATTGCTGTTCTCGATTCTGATCGAGTGGGCCGGTCTGCTGCTGTTCTGGGGTGATCAAGGCCGGCGACACAGTCAGGCGATGCTGAGCAGCGAACTGGGCTGGCTCAGTGAGCACTTCACATCCTCACTGATTATCCAACAGCCTGGACAGACGATTGTCCAGTGGCTGGATTTCCTCCAGCAGTGGTTACTGGTCAAGACCGGTTTTACGGATTTCGCCCAGCAGGCGCGGGCGTCTAGCCAGGACAACCGCTTCTGGAGCGGGCTCAATCAGCTGTATGTGAGCATCGAGGATTTTGTACTGGCGGCGGTGTATGTCACTTTCACTTTCGTGGTGCGTCTGACCATTCTGGTCTTGGCGACCCCCCTGCTTCTGCTGGCCATGTTCACCGGCTTCATCGATGGTTTGATGCGCCGCGACCTGCGGAAATTCGGCGCTGGGCGCGAAAGCAGCTTTGTCTATCATCGGGCCAAGCGAGCGGTCATCCCACTGCTGATCGTGCCCTGGATTCTTTACCTGTCCCAACCCTTTTCGCTCAACCCAATGGCGGTACTTCTGCCTTGCGCCGTGATGCTCGGGGTCGCCATGGCCATCACGACGGCGACATTCAAAAAATATCTCTGAGTGCGACACGAATGCTTATCTGCGGAAGTGTTCAGGAGGCCAGCTCTTGAGAGGCCCAAGCTCCCGGTCGTAAGGAGCCGCCAGTCTCGCGTTAGTGGACAACCCTCACAGGTGTTTGGCTTCGAGAGGAGTTTGATCATGGCATTGGTTGGTAGACGAGATGGGCGCAATTTTGGCTATGGCCGACAACTGAGTTATGCCGGACCGCAAGCCTTGCGCGATCTTTTTGGTGGTGGGCATTACGCCACGGTCAAGGCGCACAGTGATCGCTGGCAGGCGTTTGTCCGCTGGTGTCGTTCGGAGGATGGGCCGGGGTTTAACGATGCGCGACAGATAGATCGGCAGACCTTGCTGGACTACGCAGGGCATCTGCGCCAACTAGTTGAACAAGGCGCTATCGGCATCGCCACCGCGCAAAACCGGTTGTCCAGCGTGAACCGGACTATGGCGGCGCTTCGCGGCGATCAGTCTGTGGCGGTGCCGAGCCCGAGTAAGGCCTTGGGAATGCGGCGTACCAGTGTTCGTCGCTCGACGCCGCAAGGCCAAGACCATGAGCAGGTGAAGCCGATCGTCGACGTGCTCTGCGAACACCAAATGCCACGCGCGGCGGCCATCGTTCAGTTGGCGCGAGCCACCGGCATGCGCTTGCGCGAGGCCATTTTGGCCGACCTACCGCGCCTAAAACATGAGACCGAACACTACGGCAAAATCAACATCCGAGATGGCATCCAAGGTGGCCGCTCACGTGCGTCGGCGCTTCGTTGGATTACGGTAAATGATCCTATTCGTGACGCGCTGAAATTTGCCGAACAGGTTTCACCCAACGGTAGCCGCAATCTGCTTGCACCGAACGAAAGCTATGTCGATTTACAACGGCAAATCGTCCGCCCCGCACGAGAGATGCTCCATTCGCACAACCTCAAAGGCTTCCACGAGCTTCGGGCCGCCTATGCGTGCGAACGCTATGAACAGAGCACTCATCATCTTGCGCCCATCAACGGTGGCCGTTGCTACCAACTCGACCGACGCCTAGATCAGGATGCCCGAGTGCAAATCAGCTACGAGTTGGGACTCGGCCTTATCGACCTGTTATCGACTTACATTGGTGGTCGAACATGAGTAAGCCATTCGATATGAAGCCGTTGCTACTGCTCGCGAACATAGTCCGACATGATCGGATCGGCCGTGACGTGTGAATTGTGCTGGTGGATCTTTGGGAATGGCATGGTCGTTTCCTATGCGGATGGCTTCGGGACGCGAGACATCAGCAACCCGCACACTTCGCATAAATAGCTGCCATATGGCCCGTTTCTGAGGCCCTTGATCGAAATACTCTCCCAGCACTTCGAATATGGCTGATCGTTCTCGGTGGTTTTCTCTTCGCCCTGGTGGCCGTTGGGGCAAGCAAAGTATTCATATGTGCGCATGGTCATAGCCGTGGTTTCCTCTAGCTGGTGATCAGCCTGCGAACATTTCCCATTTTTTGATCGCTGCGCTGGTTTTATCCACGTCTATACCACTGACGAGTGAATCGGCAAATGCAAGGTGAGCCTCCATGTAACTGTCAAAGTCCTTCACCTGGACACCATTCGAAAGAGCGCGACTCCACCAAGAAAATGCGACTACCAGCTTACCGAGTTCAGGGTCATGCTGATCTTTCATTCGCTCAAGACCGCCATCGTTATGAGCTACCGCCCAGCCAAAGGCTTTGGAAAAGTCCCGAACCTTCTGCGGCTGTGAACCGCTTGCTAGCTTTTTATGAATAGCAGCGTGAGTTTTTTGATCCTCTACCAAAGACGACACATAAAGAAGCCCGCAGATGCGGCAGGTAGCAGTGCTCATAATGCTGATCCCCTTGTAAACGTGGACGCGAAAGTGGTCCCCTCCTACGGGCTTAGCCCGCGCATTGGCGGGCTGGCGGTGGAGCGGCTTTTCCGTGGATTCAGTTGTGTTTGCCAAGGTCGTTCTTGTGCTGCTACGTGGCGGTGTTGGTTCGGTCAAACACCATCAGGGCCTCGAATTGTTCATGTGCAAGGTCGCAGAGCGCTTCGTAGGCCCTGACGACAACTGCATGTTGACCCACTGCGACATTAATGACCGTTTCAAGCGGTATTGCTTCCTTGGAACCGAAACCCCAGCTTCGGCCGCCAGCATCCTCCGTCACGGATACGGAAGCCGTAAGTCCCATTCCAATGTTGCGGGGATGGCCATGTTCCCGTTGATTACGGTAGTCATCCGTGTCTTCGGAGATTGAGCCTCTACCCAACTCGCCCAGGATTGGGGCCAATTGCCGCCATTTCGCCCATGGCTGGCCAATCCGCGACGCAACACTCATTGTCAGATGGCCAGAGCCATTCCATTGCAGATCAGGCCGAGTACCTGACAGGTGATAATTTGCATGACCACATCCGGTTGCAGCCGCAAATATCATACGGCCCCGTAGAGCTTGTGGGGCGCCCAGTACCAGAGCGGAGATGGGCGCAATGTGTTCGCCTAGAATGCTCAGCTTTTCATCTTGATTGCAGGCTTCGTATATCGGCTCCCAGGCCGCGAGCATGTTGATCCAACGCTGGAAGTCATTCGTGCTTCTCGACATTTCCCGGAGAGGGTCTGAGACAGCCTGGTGGAACATCATCGGGAATGCGGGCATCGTCAGATCGTCAGCTAAGTCAGGGCTCGAAACAGAGATGGTTACCCGTTTTGTCTGGTAGCTCCTTCGGAACTCAGCGTACAACTCGACTGCCCGAACATCTTCCATATCTGTTGTCCTTTTTTCCGTTACCTCACGCATTGCGAACTGTCCTATCGGCACGGATATTTTTCAGAAAGAGCAGCCAGTGAGACCACAAGACGTGGATCACCTGCTACGGCGGGTCGCCTTTTGATGTAGTCAAGGACGACCTGTGCCAGGGCAGCAGGTTTGACCTGACCTTGCGTACACACTTGAGCATTTGCAGGCACAACACGGTTCAGAAGCGGTGCTGTTTCTGCAAGCGCACCGAGATATCCAATACAGGCTCCAGCTTCCGCAGCAGCTCCGATACCACTAGGTTTGCTTGAGCCTTGGGGAATTGAACCGCAGTTTTTCACCAACCATTGGGCATCAAGTACGCCAGGAGCCAGTTCAGCAGCTGAAATGGCGCAAGGTGAAAGCATTGCAATAACCGTTAACGATACAGCTCTGAAGCCTATATTCATTGCGCATTCCCTCGATCACGGAAATGAAAATTGGCGGTCTACATCAGTTGCACGATCGCATGTTTTCTACCTGCTGGTTCAGGTAGTCCCATTCGTCGACGAGAACGTTTTCGTAGCTGTGTGCATCCAGGTCTCTAGAAATCACCCTTGCTGCCAGATCTGCCAGGGATGACTGTAGATCTACAAGTGGGATCACTACTTCGTTTTCAAGATGCTGGACTTTCTCATGCCCGCGCATTCGGGATGAGCTGTAGCGAGCCCACGTACCTGTCTGTTCAAAACTCGTGAACCTCTCCACGAGAGTCTCCAGCTCTGAAGGCGGCTCCGGCAACTCAAGCTCCTTGGCCGCAGCTAGCACCATATCTAGAAGCTTTCGGTGACTGTGCTTATTCACGTTCTTATCGCGTGCGTCGAGGTCTGGCTGAAAATTAACATTGAGTATCCGTTTCTTTAGATCATCAATGCTATGGAGCCAACTCAGCACCGACTTCAAGAGCAGTTCCAAAGTGTGACGCTGTAGGTAGAACGCCGGCATGCCCAAGTCATCAAGATTCCCGTCAGCCCTTCCCTTGTCGATCAGCGCCTGTGCGGCGTGCAAGTAGGATTCAAAGTAGCTTGGCTCACGAAAGAACCCACCCACACGGGCAACCCCCGCAGCGAGGTCAGCTTCAGTCTGTTCTGAGCTTTTCCCACCGATCATGACGTTGCTGCGCGTATCGACGTAAATCGGGCGTGGAAATTGTGCCATGGTTAGATTTTCCCTGATCAGTTGGTCGGGATGGTTGAGGTGGAATTTTCAACGTTATAGACCACGACACTTGACTGCTCTAAAGCCTGATGGATGCGGGGCGTCTCTACCTCACCCCCATACCAATCAAGATCGATGATCACAGGAACAACTCCAGCTATCGAGGCCTTGAGGCGCTGCGCTTCACAGGTCCAGGTAGTAAATGGACTGCTATCGCCCTGCAAGGTGAAAATCTCGACCGCAACATCCAGATCGCTGTCTGGCTTATGCGCGCCACGAACTCGGCTGCCAAAGAGATACGCCTTTCGAATTAGCGGCTCGGAGCTGGCCCATTTCGCGACGGCTGCTGCCATAGTCTCAATGTTCATGGTCCTTTTCCTACTTCCCGGCGCACTTGCCGAAGGTGAAGTACACGGCGGCGCTGACACCTGCTGCAACAGCCGGAATCATCAGGTTATCCAGCATCACTCACTCAATAGGGCAACTGCCGTGGCCGATGCTTCATCACCTCTTTTCAGATCGCTGCACACGGCGACGCAAACAGCCATGACGCGCTCCTGGGTGATCGACTTGATCGCAAGCTGCCCGCTTGAGTAATTTGTATAGCCCACCACCCCAGTCGCCACCGAAGGACTTTCTGAATAATCGAACGGTTTGCACAGCGCCTCGCGTCGATCTGAACGGCTGCCCCAGTACGAGCGCGGGAACGAAAGAACATCCTCGAGCTTGCGGCGGAAAGCGAGCACGTCGATAAAGTTGCCATCCGTATCGCGATGCTGGAACACCAGCGTTCCGGAATTCGACTTACCTTCCGGCTTGAGGCCTTGCTCAAGGAGGTAATCGAAAATCGCCTTGAATCTGCGGCCAGGTATGTCGTTCGTCGCTAAGGCCGAGACGATTTCATCTGTTACCGTGGGCTGGAGCATAAGTTCAGGTCCTCAAGGGTCTCAGTAGTCGATCAGGGGTTTTTCCTCTGTACCACTAGATGTGGTGTCGATCGCAGCTGCCGGCGACACAAGATGAAGTGTCGCGGGATTTTCCGTCATTCGGGTTCGTTGGTGGTCAGCTCTACGCCGCCGTCCCATTCGACCCGTACTTCGGCACCGCACGCGGAGCAGGCTGTTGTCACCTCGGGCGCTGATTCAGGCAGATGCAACGTGCCTGCATTGCCACAAACGGTGCAGCGGTACACATACAGCACAAACGGGGTGTTGGTGGTCGGCATGGTCGATTTTCCTAGACCTGACGCTGCAAATCACGCTGCAAAGCCGCAAGCTCATGCCAAGGATGTTGTCACCGGTGAGATTTACGGCCCTGCATTAGGCAATTTCAAATGCCCTGCGCTGGCTCAGGGCGCTCCGAGTGGACCGCTGCAAGCAGCCTTACCCCCAACATCCTACGCTGAGCCGTGCCATTTGTTTTTTGAAAGAGATTCGCTTTCTCTATTTCATACTGCGCCAATGTACTTGTGATGTAGTCATCCAGGCTCTTTATCCACTGGCCATTGCTGCAGAAGGAAAAGGCCTTTCCCCAACCCAGGATTACTCGGTCGAGATTCTGTAGCGCGCCAGAGTAGGACCCCTTTGGGGATATATCTCCAGCTTCGACACTGAATTTCATCATGCGTATCGATGCGTCTAAATCGGATTTGATCCGTTTCTTGAATCGCTCCCTCGTAGCTGTAGATGGCTGGACCAATCCTGCCGAAACGAAGCAGCCCAAGAAATCGAATCCTTTAGCTGTAAGGCCCCTTGAAGCTTTGTCGCTTGTTGCTAAGGGCCGGTATGCTTCAAGTGAGAGCTTTTTGAGCTCAGTCTGTGCTTTGCTAAAAGCACGGTCCACACAGCCCATGTCCTTCCCGAGGATCAGGAAGTCATCGATGTACCGAAGGCAAGTGACCTCACCATCGTTGATGGTTTTGTCGAAGTCGTGGAGGTACAAATTGGCTATGAGTGGCGACAGGGGAGATCCCTGGGCTACACCCTCCACCCCAATGGGGAAAATCTCATCGAGACCCTGTCGCCGAAGCACGTCAATGTTCGCAAGCTCTGTGGTGATAGCTGCTTGAAATAAAGCAACTGTGTCTGCGCATTTGATGTGAGGGGCCACGAGTCTCATCACACGGGCCTTGTCAATTCTAGTGAAGAACTCGGCGATATCTGACCTGATATGGTAGGCGGCTCCTTTGGCAATGGCTGCTTTGGCGTCGGCTATCGCCATCGAGACCCGTTTGTTTTTTATGCCCCCATAGCTCGTAGGGGTAGCCAGCGTTTCTTTCACGAACTTAATACGGGATAAGGCGTCGAGTAGAGCCCGCTGGACGATCCGGTTGGGTATAGGTGAAAGCACAATCGGGCGAGAATTTCCGTTGGCTTTGGTTTTTGCCACGCCGGTCTGCTTTTGGAAGGTAAAGGTCTTCTTGGATAGCGCGCGCTGGATGTCGGAAAGCGACTTGGGGAGTTGGCTCTCGAAATCCTTGGCTTCGTTTCGGATAGTTTCGGATGATGAAGAAAAGGCGCTTTCTTTGACCTTCCTCCAGGCCGAATACAACGAATCCCCGCTGTAGATTCTACGGTAAAGCGACGAGGCCACAAAAACTCCTTGTTTGTTGGGAGACACCAGTGAACTCTCACCCAACTGCTACAGGGGACCTTCAACCTTCGGGAGACCGCGAAGCCTTAACGGCGATCTTGGTCGCGACCCGGACAACAACCTCCGAAGAGAGATGGCTGGCGTCTGTCAAACTTGGTTCAGTGCTGTGAGGCGGCTGCACCAGCAAGCAGGCGAGGCTGATCGCAGTCACGAAACTCCGTGATGCGGCGAGCGCCAAGCTGGCACGTTTTTGCATAAACGCATGATTACCCCCAAAGATTCCGTCAAAATACGATAAATCGTAGCTTTTTGGGCCTCGCGGTTAAGCTCGCGCCATGCGCCAGGTTGGCACGTTTTTGCACGACCGCATATTGTCCTCCGAAGGCCCCGCCAAGGTGCAAATCGTACCTTTTTGGGTTTCGCGGTCAAGCGCGCGCCATGCGGCTGAACATCGAACACCGCGCTGAAAATAAAGCTGCTAACCGTCTGGTGACCCCAACGTACAGACAGAGTTACGGTTATTGACGCAGCAGTCGAGCGGTGCCCTTTACCTTCGGGAGACCGCGAAGCCTTAACGGCGATCTTGGTCGCGACCCGGACAACAACCTCCGAAGAGAGATGGCTGGCGTCTGTCAAACTTGGTTCAGTGCTGTGAGGCGGCTGCACCAGCAAGCAGGCGAGGCATCCCGATGTTAATCAGCCATGCGGCCAAAAGCCATCTATTTGGCGGCTCGTTTATTGGAAAGCGATAGGATGAGGATTGGGTCCACAAGACTATTCGCTTAAAAAATATCGCGAAAGTGAATGCCCCCAATCAGGCGCCAGACTCTAACGCTAGCGATAGTCGTCTACAGCGCAAGCTCAAATGCCCTACGGATAACAAGCTGGTCAACGCTCAGATACGGCTTGCTGTGATCGAGGCAGGAATGGCCAAGAATGGTTTGTACGGTCTCAACGTCGCCTGTCGCGGCCAACACCTTTGCCGCGAGTGAGCGTCTGCCGCTGTGCGATGCCCCCTGCTTGATACCGGTCTGCCGGTAGAGCCGGCTGATCGCCTGCTGGAGTGAATCACAGGCCCGGTACACCTCCGACCCACTGTTCAACTCGCGGTGCTTGAATGCCAGCTCAAAGGCTTGGCCCTTGTGTGTGGTAACCAGCTTTGAACCTGGGCGCAGGCCCCGGTATTCGTCAGCGCCGGAAAGGCCCCAGCGTCGTCGCAAGCGAACCGCGATCCAGCCGTCCAGCCGTCCAGGGCCGCAAGGCATCGAGCATGTGTCAGGTACACATTGCGCGGTCGGCAACCCTTTGTGATGTCTGCTCGTAGATACACCTCGGGCTTGATGGCTCCGCTGGGGTACAGCACGTCTGCGACCTCCAGTAAGGCCAGTTCGGTGACGCGAATCCCAGTGGTGTGTGTGTGAGCCACAAAAGCATCACGTCACGCTCTGGCAGACGGCCAGTAACGGATGCAACGCGGATCAGGTGTTTGAATTGCCCTGGGCGAAGAGATGTTGCGCGGCGGATGGGTGCAGTCATGGGGTTCTCTGTCAGGAGTGGTGACGAATCGCGGACGATCCTGAGAGAGTTGGCAGCGGGCCTCCTGAATAGCTTACAGGCCCGCGTGCCGTGCTGTTCACGGAAAATGGGTTGTGACGATATCGTCATCAACGAAGCTCATCGAGAGTGGAATTTCCCTAGAGCCTCAACCACTCCCTCCATCAAAGATCGAAGGACCACATAGCTGTAAGTAAACATCTCCAGTACCTCCCCAGAAAAAGCGATTCATTAGACCTCAGGTTTCTTACGGAATAATTCGACCTTTGACTTGATTCTGCTCCCAGCTCCATATGGGACAGCATCATGCCGACTACCGTCTTTCGCTGCTTACTACTCTCGCTGGCTATCGTTCACGGCAGCAGCTATGCCGCCTCGGCTCATGAGCAGGATCAACTCAGCCTTATCCAGCGGCAACTCGACACCATCGAACGCCTTGCGACACGAGCTGAGGCAGCCAGCACGGCTGAACCAGTCGAGCGCTATCGCTTCGACTATCTCCGTCTGTCTAAGGACATCCAACGTATTCGCCAGGGGGTGCAGGGCTATATGTCCCCCTCTCGCGCTCAACCCCGCGATGCTACTGAATTGGTCGGCGATTACCGTCTGGACGCACTGCCCGCGGAGCCGTCGCCATGAGCATGACTGACGCTCAGAGCTCCGCTTTTCAAAACGCCTCCGGCTTTTCGGCGCAAAGCAGTTCGACACTGTGGCTGTCCCTGGTTCTCGTCCTGGCTTTGCTTTGGTGTACCTGGGTGATGTGGACGGCTTACCGGGGATGGGCGACAGGCAGTGTGCGCTTCGGCTTGTTCGGTGGCAGCACTGCACGCGTGTTGCTCGCGTTGTTGGTTCTGATGTTCTTCACCCTTTCCTAAACCAGGAGATCGCCGTCATGCTCAAGTGCCTTGTCCCCCTGAAAAACAACCTGCGTGATCGTGCGAACCTGCGCTTGATCGGTCTGTTGCTGGTGCTCGGTCCAAGCCTGGCTTTTGCCGAACTCCCGACCATGGAAGCCCCTTCGCGTGGCGAAGGATCTGGTTTGATCGAGACGATCAAAAACTACGCCTACGACGGCGGCATCCTGCTGGGTCTGCTGATCGCCCTGCTCGCCTTTCTCGGTGTGGCCTGGCATTCGCTGACCGTCTATGCCGACGTGCAGAACCAGCGCAAGACCTGGAAGGACTTGGGTGCTGTAGTCGGCATCGGTGCCCTGTTGGTGGTGATCATCATCTGGTTTTTGACCAAGGCGGCCGCGATTCTGTGAGGTTGGCATGAACGACACTATCGAACGCCTGGCCGACGGCACCTTGGTCTTTCTCCCAGAGCGACTCAATCGTGATCCCGCCGTATTGCGCGGGTTGACCAATGATGAGATGTGGGTAGCACTCGGCACCGGCGCCGTCATTGGCCTACTGCTGGGCGTTCCTCTAGCGATTGCCACCGCTTCCATTGCCGTAGCGCCGACCGGCATGATCGCAGGCATGGCGCTGGTGCTATTTGCCGGTGGCACGCTACTGCGCCGGGCCAAACGGGCTCGCCCCGAGACCTGGTTGTACCGCAAACTCGAATGGGTACTCGCCAGCCGTTGGCACCTGGGGCGCGGAAGTTTGATTCTCCACTCCGGCGCCTGGACGGTTCGCCGTTCGCGTCGACTGCGCCCTGCCCTGTCCCGGTGGCAGCCATGAGCCGATTTCGAAACAAGGTCGATGCCCAACAGGCGCATATCTTCAGCCTGCGTCTGGCGGTAATGATCCTTGCCCTGGTCTGTGCCGGGCTCTGGTACGGCTGGCGTTCGGCACCGACCGATCTGACCGTGCATGTCCCCCCAGATCTGCGCTCGGGCAGCACGCGCAAGTGGTGGGATATCCCCTCAGAGAATGTCTATGCCTTTGCCCTGTACATCTTTGGCCAGCTCAACCGCTGGCCCTCAGATGGCGAGCAGGACTATCGCCGCGCCATCTATGGCTTGCAGTCCTACCTGACACCCTCCTGCAAAGCCTTCCTCGATGGCGACTACGAGTACCGCAAGGCCGCTGGCGAGTTGCGCCAGCGGGTGCGTGGCGTCTACGAAATTCTGGGCCGAGGCTACAGCGAAGATCCGGAACTCAGGGTCAAGCAACTCGATCGCGACAGCTGGCTGGTCAAGCTCGACCTCAACGCCGATGAGTATTACGCCGCCGAACCGGTGAAACGAGTGGTGGTGCGTTATCCATTACGCGTGGTGCGTTTTGACCTGGATCCCGAACGCAATAAGTGGGGGCTGGCACTGGATTGTTATCAGGGCACGCCGCAAAAAATCGCCCTGCCTGGAGGTGAGCCATGAAGCGGATTTCTACCCTGGGGCTCACCGTCGCACTAATATTATGGGAAGCTGCAGTGCAGGCCGTCGAGCTGATGCACTGGGAACGCCTTCCCCTCGCGGTCCCTCTGGTGATCAATCAAGAGCGGGTGGTCTTTATCGATGAAGATGTTCGAGTCGGTGTGCCCTCAACCCTGACGGGCAAGCTGCGCGTGCAATCAACCGGCGGCACGTTGTACCTGCGCGCGTCGGACGCCATTGCACCGACCCGCCTGCAACTGCAATCGGTCGCGACGGGCGAGGTCATCCTCCTGGACATCGCGGCCACACCTGGCGATCAACCGCTGGAGCCCGTGCGTATTCTTAAGAATGCTCCGGCGCAGGCTGCCGAGGCAGAATCTAGCACTGTCCCTGTTCCAGCACGCACGCCGATCCCGGTCGCTTTAACGCGCTATGCCGCACAGAGCCTGTACGCGCCGCTGCGCACCGTAGAATCCCTGCCCGGCGTACGCCGCCTACCGCTCAAGCTGCGCAGCGAACTGCCAACCCTGCTGCCGAGCGAAAACGTTTCCAGCACACCCATCGCCACCTGGCGACTCGGTGATTACTGGGTGACAGCGGTGAAGTTGCGCAATCGTGGTTCAGAGACGGTGCAACTCGATCCGCGCCGGCTTCAGGCCAAGCTGTTCGCCGCAGCCTTCCAGCATGCTTTTCTCGGGCCGGTCGGCAGTGCGGAAGACACCACGATTGCCTACCTCGTCACCCGTGGTGCTGGCCTCGAACACGCCGTGCTGCTTCCGCCCGTTGCGCGAGGTGCTGATGATGAAGGCTAACGCCTTGCTCAAATGGCTGGTACCGGCTGCGCTGCTGGCCGTGGTGGTGATCATCCTGAAAAGCTGGGTCGCGGGTGGCAGCACGCCCTCTCCAGAGCACCCGGTTGATCAGGGCAATATTCAGTTATCCGCCGAGCAAGCCAAGTCGCTCGGCATTGCGGGCGATACCCCGCGCGACACGGTCGCCACCCTGGTCGGCCAGGTGAAGGCCATGCGTAGCGACATGCTCGGGTTGAAGAAACACAACGAGTCGCTGTTGACGGAGAACAACCGCCTGCGCGAGCGGGAAAACAGTGTCGATTCGCGTATCCAGACGGCGCTTGGCAGCGTGACCCAGCAGGTCGACGAAGGTCGCCGACAAGCCAACGAGGCCCGGCTCAAAGCGGAACAAGACAGTCGTCAGGCTCGCGGTCTGCTGACGCAATTGCAGGACCAGTTGTCGGGGCTGACCGGCAAAGGCAAGGATATGCCAATAGGATTGGGGCTTGAGCCGGGCGACGGAGCTCAGTTCGACGGGCAGCATTCTGCCAATGATGCGCTGCAGTGGATTGAGCCCTCGGATGCTCCGCCCACCAACGCCCGAGGCAAAACCAAGATCTCTTCCGCACTGAGTCTGCCTACCGCCTTCAACTCACTGGAAGGCTTGAACGATAACGCGAATGATCGCAGCCAGAAACAGCTACGTGCAGTCACCCAGGGTGAGCGTGACCTCACGCGATCCGTTGATCGTTCCGAAGACGCGAAACCGGTCTACACCATTCCCGAAAACGCCACGCTGATGGGCTCGGTCGCCATGACCGCGTTGATCGGCCGAGTCCCGGTAGACGGCACCGTGAATGATCCCTATCCCTTCAAGGTGCTGGTCGGCCCCGAGAACCTAACAGCCAACGGCATCGACCTGCCGGACGTTGCGGGTGCCGTAATGAGCGGCACGGCGTCCGGTGACTGGACCCTGTCTTGCGTACGCGGACAGGTCGAGTCAATCACCTTTGTGTTTACCGATGGCACCATCCGCACAGTGCCGCAGCCGAAAGCAGTAGCCAGCCGCAATGCCTCCACCAACAAGAACTCGAACACCGACAAGATACGTGGCGGGCTCGGTTACCTGTCCGATCCGTACGGCATTCCTTGCATCGCTGGCGAGCGCCGCTCGAACGCCCAGCAATACCTCGGCAGCCAGAGCCTGATCACTGCCGCCGGTGCCGGTGTCGCAGCGCTGCTCGAGGATGAGCGGAACAACAGTAGTGTGATCAGTTCGGGCGGCAGTACGCTCGGAGTCACCAGCAGCAGTGGCAATAGCGCACTGAATTCAATTCTCAGTGGTGGGGTCAGCGACATCCGCGAGTGGGTGAACAAACTGTATGGCGAAGCCTTTGCTGCCGTGTACGTACCACCTGCAGCACAGGTCGCACTGCACCTCGACCATGAGATCACCATCGACTACGAGCCCAAGGGCCGGAGCGTTCGCCATGAAAAAGACCATGCTTCTCTGCCTGACCTGGATTAGCTCGCTCTGCTGGGTCCTGACGGGGTGTTCCACCGACAAAGACACGCTGCTGCCCCATGGCGAGCAAACCATGATGGATATCTGGAACGGCGCCGGTTCGCAAGGCACTCAGCAGCAACTGCTGGATGCTCGACAGCAGTTACGCCGCCCGCTGGCTCAGGCAGATGTCTCCGCGGCTCTCCAGGAACCGTACACGCGCACAGCGGCGAACGAGATCCGCAACCTGTTCCCGCGCCTGCCCAATCCCGATCTGGTGCTGTACGTGTATCCGCATTTGAGTGGTACCGAGCAGGCTCCGGTTCCGGGTTACTCGACCGTCTTTCCGTTCTACCAACGGGTGCAGTACGCATTACCCGGTGAACGTCAGGAAGACTTGTAGTGCGTGCCGGCGATGCGGGCAACCGCACTTCTGCATGGAAAGCCTGGCGCCACCCATTGCGCCCTCGCGCCACCTTGGCCGATGAAGCTGCACTCTATGCGCATAACCCCAGCTTCACCGATCACCTGCCATGGGTCGAATACCTCGACACCGAGCAGTGTTTTCTACTGGATGACAACCGCTCGGTGGGTGCCGTGTTCGAGTTGCTGCCCATTGGCACTGAAGGGCGCGAACCCGATTGGTTGATGGCCGCCCGCGATGCCCTCGAGGATGCCCTGCAGGATAGCTTTGACGAGCTGGACCAAGCGCCGTGGGTGGCGCAGTTTTTCTGTCAGGACGACAACGACTTCTCCCCCTACCTCAATCGGCTCACTAGCTATATTCAGGACAGCGCGCGAGGCACCGTCTTCACCGAGGCGTATTTGCAACTCAGCCGCCGTCATCTGAAGGCCATCGCCAAGCCGGGTGGGCTGTTTGAGGACAAGGTGGTGACGCGCCTGCCCTGGCGTGGCAACAACCGCCGGGTGCGCCTGGTGGTTTATCGCTGGCTCGGGTCTGGCGATGAGGAGACGGGACTCAGCCCGGTGCAATCCCTGCAACAGGCTTGCGAACGTATCGGTGCTTCGTTGCAGGCGTGCGGGGTGCAATCGACACGAGTCGATGGCCGAGGCCTATATGCCTGGTTAGTGCCCTGGTTCAATCCAACCCCCAAGCTCACCGATGAATCGCCCGAGGAGTTCTATCGCCGCGTGGCCTACCCGGAGTCGGGCAACGATGAGTCGCTGGAACTGCCCTTCGATCACGATTTCGCCGAGCGGTTGTTCTTCAATGAGCCGCGTTCGGATGTGCCGCACGGATTCTGGTTTTTCGACGATCAACCCCATCGGGTGATGGTGGTGGACAAACTGCGGCGGGCGCCACTGATTGGCCAACTCACTGGCGAAACCCGCAAGGGTGACGCGGTGAATGCGCTGTTCGACCAGTTACCCGAAGGTACGGTGATGAGCCTGACCCTGGTGGTCAAACCGCAGGATGTGCTCGAAGAGCAGTTGAACCGCCTAGCGCGCAAAGCCATCGGTGAAAACCTGGCCTCGACCCAAACCCGCCAGGATGTCGAAGAGGCTCGCGCGATCATCGGCCGCCAGCACAAGCTGTACCGTGGCACCCTGGCGTTCTACGTGCGCGGTCACGATGAACAGCAGTTGCACCAGCGCTCGGTCAGCCTGGCCAGCGCGCTGCTGGGTGCGGGGCTGCAACCAGTACGTGAAGGCGACGAGGTCGCCGCCTGCAACAGCTACCTGCGCTGGTTGCCAATGGCGTACAACCCGGCCTGCGACACGCGCAACTGGTACACCCGCCTGATGTTCGCCCAGCACCTGGCGAATCTGGTTCCGGTGTGGGGCCGCAGCACGGGCACCGGCCACCCGGGCATAACCCTGTTCAATCGTGGTGGCTCGCCGTTGAGTTTTGATCCGTTGTCACGTCTGGACCGGGCCATGAACGGTCATCTGCTGTTGTTCGGCCCCACCGGTGCCGGCAAGTCGGCCACCCTGGTCACCCTGTTGATGCAGGTCATGGCCGTGTACCGCCCTCGCCTGTATATCGTCGAGGCCGGCAACTCATTCGGTTTGCAGGGCGACTACTTCGCGACACAGGGCCTGTCGGTCAACAAGGTCCAATTGAAACCTGGCGCCTCGGTCAGTCTCGCCCCGTTCGCCGATGCCTGGCGCCTGGTCGAGCAGCCGGATCAGGTGGCGAGTCTGTCGATCGATGAGCTGGACGATGAGGCGGTAGCCAGTCGCGAAGACCAGCGCGATGTTCTCGGCGAATTGGAAATCACCGCTCGCCTGATGATCACCGGTGGCGAGGCCAAGGAAGAAGCCCGCCTGAGTCGAGCCGATCGTAGCTTGATCCGCGAATGCATCCTGGATGCGGCGCAAACGTGTGTCGCGGCGGGTCGCCAGGTACTGACCCGTGACGTGCGCGACGCCTTGCTGCACGTCGCCGCTGACACGCACTTGCCGGAGAAGCGTCGTGAGCGTGCCCAGGAAATGGGCGAGTCCATCGACCTGTTTTGCCAGGGTTTCGAAGGGGAACTGTTCGATCGCGAGGGCACGCCTTGGCCCGAGAGCGATGTGACCATTGTCGACCTGGCCACCTATGCTCGCGAAGGCTACGAAGCCCAGATGTCCATTAGCTACATCAGCCTGATGAACACCGTGAACAACCTTGCCGAGCGCGACCAGTACCTGGGTCGACCGATCGTCATGGTCACCGACGAGGGCCATATCATCACCAAGAACCCGCTGCTGGCGCCATTCGTGGTCAAGGGCACGAAGATGTGGCGCAAACTCGGTGCCTGGTTCTGGCTCGCCACACAGAACCTGGCCGACTTCCCCACGGCCGCGCAGACCATGCTCAACATGATCGAATGGTGGATTTGTTTGAACATGCCGCCCGCGGAAATCGAAGAAATCGCACGGTTCAAGAAACTCACGCCGGCACAGAAAGCCTTGTTGCTCTCCGCCAGCAAGGAGCCGGGAAAATACACTGAGGGGGTCGTGCTATCGAAGAAGCTCGAAACGCTGTTTCGGGCCGTGCCGCCAAGTCTTTATCTCGCCCTGGCCATGACGGAGCCCGAGGAAAAAGCCGAGCGCTGGACACTGATGCAGGAGAACGGCTGCTCTGAGTTGGAAGCGGCGTATCGGGTAGCGGAACTGATCGATAGAGCGCGAGGAATAGAACTCGCATAGGGGAATCTATTCAGGCCTCTCGCTCTAAAGCGAGTGATCGGTTATTGCGGTACGCCCCGGAGCCGCTGCTGAATCCTCAACAAGAATCCGGCTTCGAAGGCATCCTGGCAGTCACCGACAGGAAAGGTCTTGCGGGTTTGCGCCAGCTCCCACCACAGGGGAATCTCGCCGGGCGTATCAAGCCAAGCCTGAGCACATTGCACGCCACGTTCGATCATCGAGGCAAACTCGTTGCTCCATGGTGTCAGAAGACTTGGGCAACCATCCGCCGCAGGAATTGAAATGTAGTTTTCGTCCATACACACCCTAGATTTCTGATTTATTGTTAGACGCGGAGTACAGCCTCGAAAATCCTAACGAAGCCAAATGAAAGCTCGATAACAGGCATGAGCATCAAATAGCCTAGATATGCCAATGTAGACTATATCCCGTGGATTGAGAGTCCCTCAAGGCGCAATTTGCGCGCATGACTCAAGACTACGAACAGCTTCGTCTGCATCTGGCGGAAAACATCCGCTTGATGCGACGCGTGAAAAACCTTACCCAAGAGCAACTTGCGCTCATGGCCGAGGTGGATCGCACCTACGTCAGTCAAATCGAACGATGCACGGGCAATCCGTCGCTGATGGTCCTGTGCAAACTCGCCAATATTCTCGAAATCACGACGGATCAGCTCCTCACTGAGTCAGACACCCTTCGCCGTGCATTGAGCATCGAATAGCTACCTCGTCGCCCTGCAAATCCTTGTAAACCGACAACGCCAGCTTCAGCTTTATCACTGACGGTGTACGTTCAATCATCGAACGTGTCCAGGCCATTAGCCCAAAGAGCCTGGATCATGCCTGTCGTATGCCCATCAATTGCGCCCCAGAAGTTACGACCTTTGGCACTGAGCCTCCTGCTGGCGTGCGGGCCAAGCGTGGCGCTGGATACCGGCAGCATCACGTCCTCGGTGTTGTCGCCAAATTGCCTCGCCTACAGGGTCGTCGGCATTTGTTTCTGGCTGCTCTGCACGCCCTTCGGCTGCAAAGTCAAAACCTCGACCAAGGTGCGTCATTTCATTCCTGAGCTGGTGGTCTCGAGCTACGCCACTACGGGCAATAATCCATGGTCCGAGATGGCCACCCTCTCCTCTCCCATTGGCGGTGCGGAAGGTGGCGGCAACCTGATCACGCCGAACAGCCACCGCGACAACCTGCCTCGCTTCAAAAACGTTGATGGCATCGGTCATCCAGGTGGCTGGGCCGCCACTCAACTGGCCTCGCATTCCGGCTACGCCTGCGCCAGCGGCGCTACTGCGTTCATGCCCTACTACCTGAGCACCCTGGACTCGCTGGCCTGGCGCCATGGCATACCGGAAAGTCTTTACCCCGAGTCGCTCATGCCGGGGATCCGTGAAATCGGTCGGCAGGCCTTGGGAAACATGTGGGGCAACGTCTATCCCCGGCAGGGTTTTCTGGTACAGCCCGACGATTTCAAGGCGGCCGCGGTGATGGCGCAACGGGCCGGCGATGTCATCACCCGTAACGGGCAACCACATGTGTACTTGCCGCTCACACCCGCACCACGCGACGGCTACTGGCCGCCGGGTCCGATCGTTGAAAACGATGCTTCAACCCACAAATGGCAGTTGCTCTCCCCCCAGATTCAGCCCACGTGTGCCATCTTCCCCAGCGATCCGGTGCAGAGCGCTGATGGCGGCTACGCCTGGGCGCTGTGGCGCCCCTATAGCTGTTGCAAACGTGAGGGACAGACCTTCCTGTTCAGCATCGACTTCGAAGGTGGTGTTTCATGAGTCGGCTTCTCGCACGACCATGGCTGGGCCCGATGAGTCTGTTGCTCTGCGGACTGCTCTCCATTGCCACGCATGCCCACGCCGCCGAGGGCGATTACCGCCTGGGTACTCACGGCGAAGTGCTCGACGACCGGGTGATGTACACCATTGGTGGCGGCTCGGCAGTCGGCTCACCGAGCTCGCTCTACCGACCCAGTGGTCTCGGTGTCGGCGGGTCCTGGCGAGCGAACATGATGTGCGGAAACATGAGCCTCACCAATACCCTGCAAAACCAGCTGAACGGTGCCACTGAGGGTTTCCAGCAGATCATGGGCAGCGTTGTGCAGAACGCGACCCAAGCGGTGATGTCGCTGCCAGCGTTGATCATCCAGCGCGCCAACCCCGGCCTTTATGAGTTGTTGAGCAACGGGGTGATGCAGGGCCGTATCGACTTCGATCGCTCCAAACTGACCTGCCAAGCCATGGCCGAGAAAATGGCGGACAAGGTCGGCCAAGCCGGCTGGGGTGCGCTGGCCAAGAACCAGGAGATGCAGAGTAATCTGGAGCAAACCGGCGGTGATGCAGTGGCCACGGTGAAAAATACCGAGTCCCAAAACGGCAACAATGGGGTGTCCTGGGTCGGCGGTTCGAAGGCTGGTGGGAATGGGCAGACACCCATTCGGGTGACCTCCGACGTAGTGCGCGCGGGCTACAACTTGCTGCATAACCGGACGGTGGCTGACAGTACGTCGATCAGTAGCAGCGACTGTTTGGGTGGAGCCATTTGCCAGACATGGGCTTCGCCCCAGGAGGAATCCGAATGGGCCGTTCGGGTGTTGGGCGAGAGCGAAGTCGCGACCTGCGACAGCTGCGAAACCCTGCGTGCTGCCGCTGGCAGCGGATTGACGCCGCTGATCCAGGAGGCCTACAGCGAACGCCTCAAGGCCCTGCAAGGGCTGCTGTCCGGTTCACTGTCGCCTACCCCTGACAATCTGGCTAAAGCCTCAAGCCCAATACTTCCAGTGACCCGTGGCGTGATCGAAGCCTTGCGCGACGATCCCGACCAGGATCTGCTGGCGCGACGCCTGGCCAGTGAAACGGCCTTGTCCAGCGTGCTCGACAAAGCGTTGCTGCTACTGCGCACCCTGCTGGCAGGCAGTCACGAACCGAACATCGCTTCAGCCGAGCCGGCCCAGACCGCCTTGACGAAAAATATCGACGCCCTGGAGCGCGAAATACGTCTGCTACAAACCGAGCTGCAGGTCCGGCAGATGCTCGCAACCAATACCGCCAGCCTGGTGCTCGATCGACATGCGGGTGGTGCCGATGCTTCGCGTACCGTCGAGCAAGGCGACCCTGAGCCGGGCCGACTCAATGATGCTGACGCTAGGCGCAAGTGAGCCATGAAACGCTCACCGCTATTCACTCTGCTTTCAGGTCTGAGGATTGCCGCGGTGATGATCCTGACCGCCGCACTGGTCGCCTGGATCGGCCGCACTGCGCTGGGTAGTTTCGAGGTCTGGCAGCAGGCATTCGAATCGGCACGACCTTATCTGCGGTGGTGGCGCGCCCTGCTCTACGCCGCCCTCTTTGCGCTCTGGTGGGATCTGCTTCGGCGCTACCGACATCGACCACAGCATCGACTGCGCGTGAAACGCATTGGAGCGTTAGGGCTCGTGCTCTTTACCTGCGTCGAACTCACCCGACTGTGAGGTCACCACCATGCTCATGAGCACCAACAGCTACCTGGAGTTTTACCTCTCTCTGCTGGCCTGGATCATCAACAACGGCCTCTGGAGTGTCCTGTCCGACACCGGGCTATTCGCCGCGCCCTTTGGCGCAATTATCTTGCAGGAATGGTTGTCTGCCCGTCAGCAAGGCGCGGATGAAGGCAACAAGGGACTGCTCTCGGTGCCGCGGATCGAGAACCGGTTGTGGCTGGCCTATATCGTCGTCTTGTTCGGTTGCGCGCCCGTCTTTCCGCTGAGCCTCGCCTCAATGGCGTTCGATGATGCGGCGAGTCAGCGCTGCGGCGTGAGTGTCGCCAAACCGACGGAAACCGCCTGGGGGACCACCTTCAATACTATCGGCGAACGCTCCGCCAACGTACCGATCTGGTGGTTTCTGGTGCATGCCTTGAGCAAAGGGGTAACCGCGGCGGCCACCGCCTCCATCCCCTGCGCACCGGATATCCGACAAATGCGCATGGAGATCGACAGCTCGCGCATCGACAGTCAGGTACTGCTGCAGGAAGTTGCCGACTTCACTCGCGATTGCTATGGTTATTCCCGTTCTCGGCTATTCACCAACCGTCCGCAGTTGGACAAGGCACAAAGTTATGACGCGTCCTGGATCGGCTCAAACTATTTTTTTGACACACCCGGTTACTACGATACGGATCGTTCACGCACACCGCGAGTCAGCTGGCCGTATGACGAAAGCCGAGATGTTTCCTTACCTCGGCTGGAGAATGGCGCGGGCTATCCCACCTGCAAGCAGTGGTGGAGCGATAGCGGTGTTGGCTTGCGCGAACGTTTGATCCAGCAAGTCGATCCTTCGCTGCTGACTCAGCTGAAAGGTTGGTTGACTGGCCGTTCGAGCAACGAGATCGAGGATGCCACCCTGCGCGAACTGGTCAGCCCGCGCCAGCAATCGATGTCCATGTCGCCCGGACAGGTCTACCAGGACTATGGCTCCAGTGCTCGCGGCGGGTCGATCAATCAGGGGCTCAATAATCTCGCCACCAATACCGGGCTAGCCCTTGGCTCCTTCAGCAACTTCCCGGCGATGAATGCGTTACGCGCCGCTCTACCGATGGTGCAGGCTTTCCTGATCATGGGTGTCATCATCAGCTTGCCGCTGATTCTGTTGGTCAGTACCTACCAGTTGAAGACCGTCATGACGGTGACGTTTGCGCTGTTCACCTTGCACATGCTGAGCTTCTGGTGGGAACTAGCCCGCTGGGTCGACTCCAGCATGCTCGACACCTTGTACAACCAAGTTTCGGCTTCCAATCAAGTGCTGTTATCGCTGCCCACATCCGGCTTCATGGAGGGAACCGTCACGGCACAGGTGATCGAGTATGTGATGGGGGCGATGTTCATCGTGCTACCGATGCTGTTTCTAGGGGCCATGAGCTGGGCAGGATATTCAGTCGGCAACGGGATTCAAGGCATGTTGGCGAACGGTAGCAAAGCCGCAAGTGATTCAGCGAGCAAAGGTACGGATCAAATATTGGGGGCTACTAAGCGCTCAATTAGATGACTTGCTGTCGCCTATATAATGCCCATTGTCATCGAAGTCACCAATGTAGAGATCAGCACCCAAGTAGTCTGGCCCTGGACTTTCCTCTTGATGATCGGAACCAACAAAAGCCCTGAACCATATCAAAGTGATGACAGCCAACATCATCATAAAAAAAGTAACCAGCCAAACGCTGACAAGGAGCAAACCTCCGATCAATGCCAGCTTGGCAATCAGAAAGCTCCCGCGAACGAGTAATTTACCCGCAGGCATACCTGCCGTCACCGCACGCTCCGCCAGGTGGGACTCAAACGCTTTCAATTTGCGATAACCACGCTTTACCGACATGCCACAGGCGTACGCCCAGCGGAGGGCACGTGAATTCTGAACAGGGTTCTGAGTCGGCATGTTCTCGCCCTCTTCTGAGCGTTTTCATGATTGAGACAGGAGTAACAGCCTACTACTGAAAACTGTCCGTGCTTGACCGTTTATCAGCTTGCCCAGCCAAAAAATCTTCACTGGAAGATAGAAGACGAACATCAGGGCACAGCTTTTCTTCGGAGGTTGACCCGTATAAATCGCTACGCTAAATACAAGGTACGGATCGCTGTTATCGACAGCACCTTCCCAGGCAGCCAGAACCTTCAAGGCTACGTCACTTCGGTGATGGTTCTTCCCCAAGTGCGATGAGCGTTCGGTGGCTCGCACGGTCACCGTTTCTACGGTGATGAACGCCTACTGCTCTTTTGAGCGTCTTCCGAGCTCCGCTCGCCAGGCAAACCTTCTTGTTTTTCTTCAACCCACCGCGGGGAAATTCTCTCCCGCACGGGCAGGTTTCTTCGCGTTTTCAACGGAGGCACACCATGTCCGACCCACTTACGCCGGAAGCACTGAACACCCTACAGTTACCCATTGTGTTCACGCCTGGCGCGTGGCAACGCGCAGTACTGCTCGAGCGCTCAGGTCATCCTGAGAAGCTGCAGGTCGATCGCCTGAGCAACGTATTGCGCGCAGCCTTCGAGGCTCACCTGGCCCATCCACACGAGCCCTATGTGCTGTTCGAGGTAGCCCACATCGCGTCAACCGGTCATCCACGCCAAAACCCGTTGCTGCAACTAAACCTTAGCCTGCTCCTCGAGCCAGACCAGCCTAACGCCTTACTGATAGCGCTCGCAGAAGAGCATCAGCGCTAAGTGCATATGGCCGTACTCGGCACCCACATCCACAGTCGGAGCGCTTGCAAGACCTGCATCAATCCAACCCATCACCCACCGGGGAACCCTCCCCGACGGGCAAGGCGTTCCTCCGTTGTTGAGGAACATGCCATGCGCGATATCTACCAAGACGTGACTGACAAAATCGTTACCGCGTTAGACCAAGGCGTTGCTCCCTGGATCAAACCCTGGTCCTCAAGTGGCTCAGCTTACGTCGGCAATCATCAACCCTACCCCATCAACGCCATCACGCTTCGTCCCTATTCGGGTATCAACTTGCCACTGCTCTGGGCCGAAGCCAGGTTGCAGGGATTCACTCAAGATCGTTGGCTGACCTTCAACCAAGCCAGAAAGGCCGGTGGGCACATCCGTAAGGGTGAGCACAGCACCCTGGCGGTACTCTACAAGCCGATGGAGCGCGAGGAACAGACCGAGTCAGGCCAACCCGTACTCGATGAACACGGTCAGCCCAAGGTCGCTAACTTTGGCATTCTCAGGACGCATTTTCTATTCAACATCGAGCAAACAGAGGGGCTCGAAACGCTCAATGAAACCCTGCTCGAGACAGAACCGACCGATCCCTTCCTGGCCAACAGCGTTGCGGAAAATCTGCTGCTCAGTTCCGGGGCGAAAATCGTTCATCGATCTGCCGACGAAGCCTTTTACCACCCGATCAGGGATCTCATCCAACTGCCGACAAAAGCGCAATTTCACGATGAAGGTGGGTATTACGCCACCGCACTTCACGAGCTGACGCACTGGACCGGGCATCGCACTCGGTTGCAGCGCGAAGGCGTGACGTCAGTCTGTCCGTTTGGCTCGCCAGGCTACGCGTTTGAGGAGTTGATCGCGGAAATGGGCGCGGCGTTTTTATGTGCCTACTCCGGTATACAGGGAGAGCTTCGGCACGAGGGCTACATCGACTCCTGGCTCGGTCTGCTCAAGGCAGACAAGCGCGCGATCTTTCGCGCCAGTGGTCACGCCCGAAGCGCATCGGAGTATGTACTCGACTTGGAGCAGCAACTGAAGCAAGCGGTCATGGATGACTCGCCTTGCATGAACGATGGAGCTTAATCGATACCTCACCGTTGCAAACGCTTCAAAGGGCCTGACACGAGTTGGGCCCTTTTTTATGCTCAGAAGAAAGGCTCCATGCCGCGGGACTCTGGCGCAAAGAACAAGAGAGGCGCGCACACCAGCAGCCTGTCATTCCGCATCCAGGTTCTGCGCCAGAAAATCCACCAGCTCGAGTGGTCTCCGGCTGTCGATCACCTTGTAGATCAGATCGCGCTTACTGCGTGGCAACTTCTTGACCACGCTCCTCGCCGAGGCCCTGACGGCTTCGTCTGTCCCATGGATACGTGCCGCAAGGAGCAGCACCAGCGTGGCGTCAGTCAGATTCATGGCAAGCCCCGAGAAAATTCGCACCGCAGTGTACCGACTCTTGTCTTTTCCGTACCAGCCCTCCAACAAAATGATGCCCAGCCGTATCAATATTCCGATTGCGGCACAAAGGGACACGAGCCAAAAGGACAGGTAAGGGTTGGAAGGGAATGGGGATTCAAGGGTAAGAGCCCTATCCGAAAAGGCTAAAGGGCCACTGACCCTGTCACTTCCCGGAGGTCACGATGCTCAGTCTGTTTCGCCACAAAAAGCAGAAGCCTCCTCCACCACCGACCGTCAACGTCGCCGACGGTTACCTGCCCATCGAGTCGGTCCACAGCTTGTTAGCCGCGGAGCACCGCCGCCAGTTGCTCGATCGCATCTGGCAGTACACCGCCCTCTCCCACGCCCAATTCGCCCAGCTCTACTTAAATCCGATCCGTCGCTACGCCGAACAGGTCCAGCAACTCCCGGCCAGCGAGACGCACCACCATGCGTATCTCGGCGGCATGCTCGACCATGGCCTGGAGCTGGTCGCTTGCAGTTTGAAACTGCGTCAGTCGTATCTGCTTCCCACTGGCGCCGCGCCCGAAGACCAGGCCGCTCAGACCGACGCTTGGTCCGCTGGCATCGCCTATGGCGCCCTGCTCCATGACATCGGCAAGATCGCCGTGGACCTGCAGGTCGAATGCCAGGATGGCCGGCTTTGGCATCCTTGGCAGGGTCCCCTGGATCAGCCCTACCGTTTTCGTTACATCAAAGGTCGTGACTACCACCTGCACGGTGCCGCCGCAGGCTTGCTCTATACCCAAATTCTCGACCGCCCGATCCTGGACTGGCTCAGTGGATTTCCGTCGCTGTGGGCCAGTCTGCTGTATGTCCTGGCCGGTCAGTATGAACATGCTGGTGTGCTGGGCGAACTGGTGATTCAAGCCGACCGAGTCTCCACCACACAGAACATTGGCGGCAACCCAAGCAAGGCGCTACAAGCGCCGATTCATTCGCTGCAACATCACTTGATCAGCGGACTGCGTCATCTGGTTCAGCACGAGCTGAAACTCAACCAGCCGGGTGCCGCGGGTTGGTTGACTCAAGACACACTGTGGCTGGTCAGCAAGACGGTCACGGACAAGCTGCGAGCCTATCTGCTGTCGCAATCGATTGAGGGCATTCCCTCATCCAACATCGCTGTGTTCGACGAGCTGCAATCGCATGGGCTGGTCGAGTCGACCCCGGAAGGCAAAGCCATCTGGACCGCTATTGTCGCGCAGGGAAACTGGCAGCAGAGCTTTACCTTTCTGCGCCTTCAACCGGCGTTGATTTGGGGGAGCGAAGAGCGGCCTGAGGCTTTCCGCGGAATGGTGAGCGTTGCAGTCGATGAGCACCCGACTGACGCACCAGTATCATCACCAGCACCCAAGGCAGGCGGAACAGGATCGCATCAAAAACAATCGATGGAAGATCCAATGGCGATGGAAGATGCCGACTACCTCGGAACGTTGCTGGATATGTTCGAAATGGGAGAAGCCGAGGTGCGTGATACGCCGTCAGAAAATGCTCTCGAAGTCTCAGCCCCCCCTTTGGACAACCCAGGTCAGGCTTTCCTGAATTGGGTCAAGGAAGGCATCCAGAACCACAAGCTGATCATCAACGACAGCAAGGCTAAAATCCACACGGTGAGCGGCACCGTGCTATTGGTCACACCAGGTCTCTTCCAACGCTACGCGCGGGAGTTTCCTGGTATCTCACAGGAATCCGATCAAGAGATTGAAGAATGGCGTTGGGTGCAGAAGCAGTTCGAAAAACTGAAGGTCCACAGGAAACGGGACGATGGCTTGAACATCTGGATCTGTCAGGTCGAAGGTCCTCGGAAGAAAGCAAGACTCAAAGGTTATTTGCTAGAAAAGCCGGAACTGCTGTTCGAAACGATGCCTGCCGACAATCCTTTTCTTAAGGTCGAAAAAGCTTAAATTTCCGTAGCATCCCATTGGAGCTCGACACGCAGAATCGACTCTGGGGTGCACTCGCCACTGAACCGCTCTCTTGCCGCTCCCCGGCGGCTCATAGCGTTCGATGATGGATTGGATGCAGTGAACACCGAAAACCCCACCCTGTCAGACCTTTCCGCTCCACTCGGACTGTATTCGTCCGGGACGTTTGGGACAGAAGCGCCTGCATAGCGTGCGACCTCAAGCTGGAGCACACCTGAACGGTTCATAACCAGCTTGCTACGTGCAGACTGTTGTTTCGCAAGATTCCCTGCAGCTCGACTGAAGTCCCGCCATTATCTCTAAGCACGTCGCAAACCGATGCAGCAAACCCCGCGATAACGCGCAGACCCTCTTATTGAAACAACTACTACCACCGATTGGTAACGATCCAGTGGGCTGTCAGGGTAACGCGTTTTCATATGAAGCCGAGTTGATATGATCACTCCTAGGTCGTCACACTGTCCCCACAGTGTGCCCGCGCACTCAAGACCCCGGATTGCTTTACCTCATGGATTGAACAACGTCCGTCATCACGGACAGTACGGATAGTTGAGAGGCATAATGAGAGAGTCAACCAACACCATGACCTCAGGAGAGGGCGAACGCAACGCGCAACGCGGATTCGTTCAACAGTATCAATCCGGCGCAGCAGCCATCTATGCCGCGTTAGATAAAGACCAGTTGAATTGGGTTGGTCTAGCTGATCGTAGCGCAGGTATTGCTGACGATCTCGTACTAGGCCTTCCGGGAAAGGCAGTTGGTCACCAATTCAAGACCTCCACGTTCCCCAAAGCTTTCCAGATTGAAGCCCTGCTGCTTGGCGCAGAAGGCATGTTGCTGAAGCTGGTGACCGCATGGACGAGTCTGCGCCAATCCCATGGTGAGGCCTTGACAGAAGTTCGCTTCGTTACCAACGACATACCCACCACCAATGATCACTTGTTAAGCGACAAGGACGATCACAGCGCTGCTTTCTTGCGAGAGTTCGAGCTTTACCACAGCCGCACCTTATCCGAATGGAAAGCCACCCGCTGGCAGCCCTTCATTGACAAGCTTGCGGCGGCGTCGAAACTCCCTGTCGCGGATTTCGAGACGTTCCTACATGCAGTCCATTTTCTAACGGGATCAGCCGCTGACTTCATCTTGCGCCATCGCCTGTCGTCAGAGTCGTTAAAGCTAGTCCAGCAAATTGCCTCAAAGCTCCCCGACTTGGTCGCCGATCGGCGCAATAAGGATCGTTGGAGCCGCGCCGAGCTGCTTGCAGAACTTGGCTGGAAGGATCGCTTCATCGTGCACCGCCCCCACCAGTTCCCTATTGGCGAGCACGTTCAGCGTAATCGCAAAACCGAACAACAACTTCTCGAATGCATTGACCGACTGGACCACGGATACCTGGCCCTTGTCGGCCCTCCAGGAGCTGGTAAGTCCACCCTACTCCAATCGGCACTCAGTGGCGGGCCGACGCTGCAGCTGGTGCGATACCTTGCCTACATGCCTGGCGAAGGCCAAGGCATTGGCCGCGCCGAAGCCGATAACTTCCTCGACGATCTCAACACTCAGCTTAGGCAAAGTGGCTTGGCGGGACGCTTGGCCCGCAACAACACCCTTCAAGAGCGACAGCTAGAGCTTGAGCAACTGCTGCGCCAAGCTGGAGACCGTTATCGCGATGAAGGCATCCGCACACTGATCATCGTCGATGGATTGGATCACATCCCCCGAGAAGAGCACCCTGCTCGCTCACTGCTGGCAGAGCTGCCACTCCCAGAGGCGTTGCCAGCTGGCGTATTGATCCTACTCGGAACCCAGCGACTGGAACTGACTAGCCTGAAGCATCAGGTTCGGGAACAAGCCTCCCTGGCGGATCGTAATATTCAGATCGCACCGCTCTCACCAGAAGCCGTCAGCGAGATGGCACTGAAGCTTGGGTTGGACAAAGCCGTGCCCCGACCTAGCATCTATGAGCTTTGCCAGGGACACCCTCTAGTAGCGCGGTACTTGATAGAAGCTCTGCGTCAAGCAGACGTAGCTCGTCGGGAAGCACTGTTAAACGGGGCCTTCAGCTTTGAAGGCGACATTGAGCGTGTCTACAAGGCGGCATGGCGCGAAATTTCCGATGATGCAGACGCGAGAAAGGTCATCGATTTTATTGCACGTGCTGAAGGTCCAATCCCACCCGAATTGCTGGCAGTAGCCACGTCAGAGCACGCTGTAGAAACGGCATTGAGATCGACGAGCCATCTACTCAGCCAGACCACTCACGGCTGGAGTGTGTTCCACAATAGCTTCCGCCTGTTTGTACTGGAACAACCCAAACTTCGCTTTGGGAAACTTGACCCAGACTATGCACCATCCATCTATTGCAAGCTGGCGGAGCTCGCCCGCTTTGCAGAATCCGATAACCCGCAACGCTGGCTCGAGTTGAGGTACCTGGCACGCGCCGAGCTACACCAGGACGTACTCAGGCTGGCACAGCCGCGCCGATTCAGGCATCAACTGGCAGATTCACGCCCAGCGACTGAGATCCAAGGTGACATTCGCCTGGCATTGATTTGTGCCAAGCACGAGCCAGACGCATCTGCGGTCTTTCGTCTGCTGCTCGCACGAGATGAAATGGAACGCCGCTGCTCCGCAATTGAGTACGCCCCTGCAGTTGTCGATGCGCTGCAGGCGCTCGGCGATATTGATGGAGTCCGAACGATGGCAGAGGGACAAATCGGCGACCACTACAAGGCTATTGATGTGCTTCTTGTAGCGGGCGAAATCGATAGTGCCAAGGCTCTATTCAATAAGATTGACCCCTTCTCCAAGGATTCACAGCCGTCCCCTATTCACTCAGATTTGGAAGAGTGGGCACAGCGGGTCTTCCACTTTCGGGACGCGGAACAGATAGAGACATGTTTGGCGAAGTTGACCGCCACCGAAGGCGGACACGGGCTGGACGTTGAGGACATCACCACACTTCGCTGCAACGTCGCCCGTTCGGCCATGCTCGCCGATCCTGATAGCGACCCATCGCTCACGGCAAGGCAGCTTGGTGTCAGTGACTCTGAACTGCCCTACCTGTTGATCGAAGCCGGCCTACGCGCATACGATCACCGAGAACTTGATAGAGCACACACATTTGTCGACGCAGCGCATACACATCCAAGCTTCCCAGGCATTGCTAGTGGCATGCGTAGGCAATTGGCGACCCTCGCCCTACGCCTCGGTAACGAAACAGTGTCCACCACGATTTTTGAAGGACTGGAAACTCCATCCATCGCATTAATGGATGACGCCATCGGGGAGCATAATGCGGAGAACATCACCCATGCAGTCATACAGCACGCAGCACTCGCCTCAGCACTTAGGCTACCCGTTACCAATACCGCAAAGTCGAAGAGTCCGGTACTGAGACCACTGCAGCACCATGCCAACACAATTGGCATGCTGCTGGGTCGAGCACTTACAGGTCATGAAATCACGCCAGGTGAAGTCATTCAGGCGACTCAAGCTCTGCTTGGCTTTCTCGACAATGCTCGCGCGGCGAGTTCTAGTGAATTCTATGCGACCCATCAACTGAACAACATTGATCCGATCTTGAGCCGGATGATGATTCGGATCGCCTCAATGTGTGGCGAGCAAGAATTCAAAGCAGTGGTGCAACTGTTTGACTCGTCATTTGCCAATAGAAAGGGGACCGCCAAGCAGAACATTCCTTCCCGAAGAGCGGCGATTGAAGAGATTTTTCACAGCAATGGCGATATGCAAGCAGCCTTCGATCGACTGGAAGACCTTTTGGGTGTGATCCACGGTAATACCCCTGAAGAACACATCGATCTGATCGCAGGCCTGGCAAAACTGTTCGCTGAGATGGGCAACACCGAACGCGCCCGCGAACTGTTGCAACAGCTGCATACCAACACGCTTGGCTATGCCCTGCCGGCCAAAAAAGATCCACAATACTCTTTGTGGGGAGATCTTCTAGAATGCGCCAACCATCAGGATCCTGCTGGTCGCGCGCAGCGTGTAGTCCTTATGCTAAAACAGCTTGCTGGCATGACCCTGACGGAGGGCCGTGATGCCGCTCATCGTTTGGCCTCCAGAGCGCTGTCAGAGGCGGCGTTGTGCGATTCTGCACTCGGGTATCGCGCCGCCAAAGTACTCACCTCAGAGGGGCTTTTGAGCTGGGATCGCGCTATCAATGCGCTGATGATCGGAGTAGTCCGACGAAATCCAGAATTGGCCGCGTCATGCGCGGTCACTTGGCGATCACTTGCCCTTCCTTTCTACACTGAACCGTACTACCGGGAGGATCAAACTGGCGAGTTCGTCAGCCAAGTCGTTGCCATTGCTCCAGAAACAGACCTTTCCGCGGTTGTTGGAACCCTGCTGGATGGTGTTGAGATTCACAGCACGAGCGCAGCACGAGTCAGGTTGCTTCAGCGCCTTGTCGCGGCGCTGAAGCAAATGGGAATCAACAACGAGCGTGCCCATGATGCACTGCGTCGTTGGCAAGCTGAGACACCCATACCTCATGATAGGGGCACGCCAGGAAAGTACGATGACATTGGCTCATTGAGCCTCCTTGATGATGAGCTTAGCCGCGACAAAGCTCCGAGCTACGACTCTGCCCGCGCATTCTCGCGCCTCTTGGATACCGCAACACTGGAAGAAGCGACTGCTATTTTTGAACGCTGGCCCTCCATCCAACGCGACAGTCATGCCCGCTTCTCACTGATCGAACGAGCGCTTGCCGAAGATGACAAGACACTGGCTAGGCGTCTGGTGAATGATAGCCAGAGCCATGACGATGGTCGCCCTGGCTGGAGCTACTGGAGAGGCGCAGCGAAGCTAAAGTACTTTCGAGCACTCATTGAGCTTGATGGATCAAAGGTGCATAAAGAAGCCTACGCAGACTTGCTCGAGGAACTCATTACCGCGCCGGACAATTCATCCCCGATCCTGTTTGACAGTAAGGATGTGCTGTCGACTATCTGCGCAACGCCAAATTGGGCAGCAGTGTGGGAGCTTCTTGCCGAACAACTTGCAACGACCAGAGAGCATTCGCTCGCTCAGATTAACCTTCCAACGCAGGCCCCTGAATCTGATGAAGCACTGATTGCGGCGCTGTTCCAATGGTCCTTTTCCCTTTCTGCCATTGAACTGACAAATCTTGCCCGCGCTGGTGCCCTGCAGCTATCGAGGGCACCTCAAGGCAGGGCGGCCTTTCATTTACTGGTAGACGCCCTATTGGAAGGCAACGCGGATGAGCCAGCGGAGGCGCTTCAGCTACTTCTGCGCGACACGCACGCTACTGCGACGGATTGGGCCGAGCGGATTTCGCCGTTGGTAAATGATCCGGACTACGTAGTGGCGGTCTTTGCAGGTTGTCTTCTGGATCGTTGGGGAAATGCCTGGGCAATGACACGACAGGAGCTACCATTTTTCTATCGTTTGCAGATGCCTGCCAGCAAGGGTGAACTCGAACCCTCGTTTCTGACCGACCCCTCGTCCGGGGCGATGCGTGTGAACGACCCACTCGGATGGACAGCTGCACTCACCTCTCAAGTCGATGACCTGGCCCGAACCGGCATCTCAATGGCAACCATCCGCCATCGCTGCTACTTCCTGATCGAGTCATGGGGTGGGCTGGAGGCATTTGGCCAATCCGAGACAACACGCTTGCAATCCGGGCTGTCTAAAGTGGACATGAAGATCACCTTCTTTAGACCGCATATGCTCGCAGCGCTCAGAGCGCTTCGCCATGTTGCGGGAGAGCTTCGTCTGGCAGGACAAGTGGGGGCTCCCGCCATCCCCAATTTGCTCTATGGCATGAACTATCAAGCCGACACGCCACCGCTCATTGGTCCGACGGTGCGACCAGCCTTCATGCCACGTCCTTTCGCGCACCATGACGCAGGATGGCATTCGGGGGAGATGCAGTGGCTGGATGAGACTGAACTCGACCTTTCGCCGCTGATGGATAACGGCGACTCTGTCATTGCCGAGATATCTCATTTTTACTGCCGTTTTGTGAGACGCAACCTTGAAATGACAAGGGCAAGAGCGCCGTTCTTTGCCGACAAGGAACGCAGGGCGAGTACGGGCTACTCACTTCCCGGCGCCCTGTGGATTGAAGGAGTGTGGGCGCCTGAAGAGCCATCTCCGACTATTGTCCGTAGGGTGTCGATCAGTCGCATACCTAGTTATCCAGAGCATTTCTTGGTGCTGTGCCCTGAGTGGCTGCAGCGTCTGGAGTGGCAACATGATCCAGACAATTGGATGAACTACATTGATCAGGTCGGCGAATGCGTTGCGAAACTAATCTGGTGGCGTGATGGCGCCTCGCTGGATGTTGATCAAGATCAATTCTGGGGAGAAGGAGTCGCGCTCGTCGTTACGTCGAAGGGTCGCAAAGCTCTAGAAGACGTTGCAGGTCCTCTTGATATCTGGGTACACGCTTGTCGCTCAGTGGACGGTGATAAACCTGCCGAAAGCTACCTGAGCCGAGTCGAGCGATAACCTGCTAACTGGAATAGCCCCGTCAGAACGATGATGGGGCGTTCTTGCTCCTTTACTGCCCCAATCAATCTGTGAGTTCGTTCATAGACCACATTGGTTGCGTCTACACGCAACACGCCACACATGATGCACCCTAAAGCCATGAGCAATGGGCTTATTAGGAACTAGTACTTCGCTTTCGTGGGCTTCCTCTTGGGGACCGCAGGCTTCGATGACGCCATACACTCTGATTTGTGCTGTCCCCAAGCTTTTAGGGCGGGAAATGGGAACTCCTGACCACAGCGTGGGCACGTATGTTTTGCGCTCCAATGAACATCCATTTTTTCGCCTCAATAGTTACCATAACTCAAGAGATCGCTCGGAATGCCCCGTAGTTGCAGCTATAGGGGCGCCCACTCAGAAAATGCAATTCAGTCCTGCCATTCTGACAGACTCTTACAAAATGATGCTAATGTGCCATTCATCAGCACTGCTTAATTAAGAATTCATCTGCGCATTGAAGCGCACGACGTAATGGGGGGCACCGTCCGTTGAGTTCTATTCCCATAGCCAGCGATCGTCAGAGCGCTGTACGACTTCTCGCTTGCATTGATGCTGGCTCCACAGACGTCATCAATCAATCTTGGGGAACCGATGTCGTCGCAACGTTGCGTGCTCAGTCTCGTCTTCAGGCCTTGGATTTCTGGATGCGAAATCCCGACTATCTTGCCAACGAATTGCTCACGGAGTTTGAAGCTGGAGGCGATCCGGCATCATTAGTTCTGGCGCAAAAAATACTTGATTCCCGAGAGCCCGATCTGCGTCGTGTCCCGATGATCCGCTATCGCTTTGGTGCTTTTGAACCGTTAGACAACGCACTATCGATTCTGCGCGCTGCCGAGTTTATCAGGATCAAACGTCAAGGCTCTCCCGGCAAGGTACAAGAGCATATCTACCTGCTGACGCTTAAAGGTAGATATGCCATGAACGAGCTGTCGGAAATGGCTGAGGAGATCGCCTGGTACAGAGATAGGGCCTGCGTGGTAGCCCGGATAGCCGGTGGCGCGGGAGGTAAGGCACTGAAAGACCGCCAGTACCTTCAGGCCGAGTACGCCGACACCGCACTCAAGCACATCATCGCGCCTATCACAGATCGCGTACGACAACGTTTGGAAGCTCTTTTGCAAGGAAATGCCGCATGACCATGAGTTGGCTTGAAACGGTCGCCAATGACACCGGATTGTCGGTAACAGAGGCAGAATCCCGCCTTCAGCGGCGCGGTGTTTATGTAGATCGGCCTGTAAGGCCCACGCCCAAGATGACCGTATCCGGAATTGCATTCAAGGGCCAGAAGGTGGGAAAGGTCAGCGGCCCCATCGACTTCACCTGGGCAGACTTGAGCTCGGGTGTCTGGGCCGTCACCAGCCATGGCAGCTTAGGAAAGTCCAATCTGGTGGGTAAATCGAGTGTCCTCGAGGTCATCCTATGGTGCTTGCGCGGTGATGCCAAGGACCTACAGGAGGACGTGCGCAGTTGGCTTTCATGGGTCCAGCTCAGCTTCAACCTTGATGATCGTCATCACATCGTCGAGTTTGACGTCAATGATAAAAGACCCAATGGAGTGCTCAAGGTTATTCGCCCCAATGGCATGCCCGAAGTCATTGACCGATTTAGCAGCGATGAAGGATTTGCTGCTGCCATGTCACGATTCATGATGAGCGCTTTTGATCTTCAGTCAATTCCATCCCGCAAGAATAACGATGAAGGCGGCAGCACCGTCTCTCATGGATGGCCAGCCTTGTCTGGGGCACTCTACTTTGGAGGGGATCACAAGGCACTGCTGGGTGACGTCCTGATGGCAGGGCTGCCGGCACGCATGCTCCAACTCTACATTGGCTTGCCATGGGCAAGCACTGTCATGCAAGCAGGCACTGCCAAGAAGGAAATAGAGCAGCAGTTGGCATATGCAAGTCGCACTCACTCCGCCCGAAACGAACAGGGTAAAGAATCGAGAGGTCGAATCACGGTCCAACTTGAGCAAGCCCGCCGTGACCTAGCGTTGCTCAATAGTACAGGCATAACTGCAGAGTCCCTTGACAGGTTGACTGTAAATGCCAGGGAGCTTTCCAACCAGACACTCCAACTGGAGCAGGCAACGCTCGGCGCAGCAGTTGAGCTAGCGGCACTCAGGGGGGTAGCAGATGGCGACCAGCGAGCACTCCGCGACCTGCGAGAAAATCTAGTGACTGCAGCTTTCTTCACCGGCCTGCAGCCGAGCAGCTGTCCTCGCTGCGAGAAAGCCGTGCCCAAGGCACGGATCAAGCGGGAGAGCGTTGAGCAGAGTTGCTCGTTGTGCTCAGAGCCCATCAGCCAAGACGGACAAGACGACAGTTCAGAGCTGCTGGACGAAGCAGAGGCCCGTACAGTCGCTTCGCAAGCCGCTTATCAAGCGGCGAAGGCAATACATCGGGATCTCGAAGCCAAGACCAAGACTGCGTCGCGAAATTTTTCCCTTGCCCAAGAAACGCTAGCAAGTGCAAGTACGAGCAAAAGTTATCAGCAACAGCGGGAGGCTGAACTTCTCGTCGCACGGCTAGAGGGGGAAATGCACGCACACAGCGACCCGACCCCGTCGCCACAACCACCCGAGGATGCAGGGTTGATTGATGTTGCCCTGAAAGAGGCGAAGAAAGCCTTTGATGAAGGCAAGGTCGATCTAATGGATAAACTCAATCAGGAGATACTTCGCCTGGCAAACGAATTCGGTGCGCTCGGGCTTGAATCTATTGAGCTTGGCTCCGACGCGAAGATGGCAGTACGCAAAGGCAATCAGAAATCAGCGTTCAGCAGGCTGACTCCCGGTGAACGTCTCAGGCTGCGCATTGCTACAGCCATCGCGTTGTTACGCGTCGGCCAGAATCTGGGCGTCGGGCGCCACCCTGGCCTGCTGATCATCGACTCACCCGGCTCCGAGGAAACCAGTGAGAATGATCTGGCAAAGCTTCTGACCGAACTTCGGCGAGTAGCCAACGAAACGCAGGGCCTGCAGATTTTCATTGCGAGTGCGAACGCGCCTGCCGTACTCAAGGCGCTTGGGGAAAAGCAGTGTCGTGTGGCTCCGGAAGGCGGCTATGTCTGGTAACCAGCAGCCTTGCTTGCTGGGTGCCATAGAGCAGCACCTGCAATCCGCGACGCCACTGACGATTGCGTCGCTGGGAGGGATGGCAGCCTTGATGGCACAAGCGCAGTCGTTGGTGGAGTCGCCGTATCTTGATGTGCTCGCAGAGTTTGCAAACAGCGCGCTCCCAGATGAGTCGGCTGACATTGACAAGCTGCTGCTTCAAGGATTCGCGGAGTGTCAGGATCCTTGCGCCATACGTTCAGCGGCAGACATCGTCATCTGCAGCCCCCCCCTCCGCCAGCGTATCAGCACCCGACTTGCTAGCGTACTGGAACAACGCATCGAATCTCAGACCACAAAAAAACAGGAGCTGATAGCCGCTTACGCGCTTGAAGCATTGTTCCGCCTGGCTCTGGCATCCAGCATCTCAAAGTTCATACCGCTCAAGATCCTGGCCTGCATCAAATCCAACGCGAACAACCTGTATGCGCAGCATGCGGCAAAACTAGCTGGCGTCGCCCTGTACGCCTGGCAAGAGCCAGAGCTAGTAGTCACCTTGAACGAGTTGCGCAAGATCGAGGATGCAGAGGGTGAGGCAGCCTTTGAACTTGCACTGGTGAGCCTATCCAAGGCTCTGGATGCTGGCTCCCTTGAGGAGATCAACCAGCATCTAGAAATCACTAAGGCTCTTTTGCGAGACGCCCAGGCAGTGGACGAGGACCGAGCTGATGCTGCGGCATATGCGGCAGTCGTAGACATCATTCGAGGATTCTCTACAGGTGCACCAGCGGAGTTCATGAATGAGCGCGCTGAGTCCCTAACCAGAGCCGTTCAAGACCGGAGACTCGCTCTAGGTAATCAGCACCTTCCAGATTGGCTCATGCCTCGAGCGGATCGAGAAATCCAATGGGTACGATTGATGAGATCAGTGCAGCAAGCATGCAGAGACTTAACACGTCCAAGCTGGCTAAAGGCGAGTGCCATCATCGAAAACCTGCTAGCGGTCTTTGATGCTGACCGCACCTTCGAAACCAAAGGTGGACTAGGCCAGCTTTTGCGCCCCCGGATAGAAGCCAGCTTCGTACGGGAGCGCGGGCAGCTAGCCCTTCTTGACGATCTTCTCGCTGAGCCCGACTGGGAGCCAGGACACAAGGATACCGCACGCATCCTTCGTGCTCGCATTGCGCAACTGGAGGTCAATAATGTCGAATTGGGAAAGCCGTCGCCTAACGAAAGCTATCCGATGCTTCAGCAGTTGCTCAGAAGCCCTGAACTTCCGCCCGAGTGGTCTTCCGACGCATTGCATCGCATCGAAACAGCGCTGAATGATCGGTACGACGTATCGAATGATTTCAGCAACCCGGTGGTCCAGCGACTACTCAAGGGGCTCACATCCCACCTAGAGGCCTGTCAAGACTATTCAGGGGAGGTCCGGATCCATTTCAACGAACTCCTTGCTCAAATTGTCCTCTTCTGCAAAACCCGTCAGGATGGGGGAACCAAGGAGCTACGTGATCGAGGTAAGTATCTACGTGATCCAGCGGCAACAGAGTTCCAGCTGCAGCAAGATCTTTGGCAGTGGCTGTCTGGCAACTATCGAAGCTGTGAAATCCTGGACGAAGTAGAAGGTGTTGCAACAGGGCGGGCGGATCTCTATGCCGGATTCGGTGGCCATAGGCTCGTCATCGAGATGAAGCGCCATCATGGACATCTGGACCGAGCGGCTGCGAGAACCTACTGCGATCAAGCCGCTAGCTACCAAAATACGAACGTGAAACTTGGCTTTCTGGGCGTCTTGGAGATTGTGGATCGCAAGGGTCCACCGCCCAGCCTGGAGGAGTGTATCTGGTACGATTCCGTCCTCCCCACAAACAGCAGCATTGTGCGTCACCTTGTTGTTTTCAGAGTGCCAGGAAATCTCAAATCACCTTCGTCGATGTCCCTGAAGACGACCAAACCTAGAAAGAGAGCTGCAAGCCAGTAGCAATGGAAGCAGTGCGCCTACCGTCCTCATCGCAGTACCTTCGGATCACATAGCAGTCGACAGAGAGCTATCTTTCAGAGAAAGATACTTCACCGCCACCCTCCCCTGATGCAACGTATCCGTCCGGCCAACTCACCTTCCGAACTCCAGCATTAAGGACGATGGTGTCCGCGTAAATATGATCTGACCCCGAAATGTTGGACGCCTTCTATGCCCGCCGTGCTTGAGTCCTGTATTCCACAGGGCTCAGGCCACTTAGCTTCAGCCTGATTCGCGAATGATTGTAGTAGTGTATGTAGTCCTCTA